>CAYRDN010000010.1:0-85046 GCA_964423065.1 uncultured Oleiharenicola sp.
CGCCGAGGCTGTCCCAGCGGAGGAAGTTCTCGTGGATGAACTGCTCGACATGCTTGGGGGCGGAGCCGCCGGCGCCGGTCTCAAACAGGCCGCCGCCGTTCATGAGCGGGACGATGGATAGCATCTTGGCGCTGGTGCCGACTTCGAGGATCGGGAAGAGATCGGTTAGGTAGTCGCGAAGGACGTTGCCGGTGACGGAGATCGTGTCCTGCCCGGCCTTGAGGCGGACAAGGGTGGCGAGGCAGGCGGCGGCGGGCGGCAGGATCCTGATGTCGAGGCCGGTGGTGTCGTGGTCCTTGAGGTATTTCTCGACCTTGGCGATGACCTGGGCGTCGTGCGCGCGGGCCTGGTCGAGCCAGAAGATGGCGGGCGTGCGGCTCAGACGGGCGCGTTTGACGGCGAGCTTCACCCAGTCCTGGATCGGGAGGTCCTTGGCCTGGCAGCCGCGCCAGATGTCGCCGGGCTCGACGGAGTGCTCAAGCAAAACCTGAGACTTGAAACCTGAAACCTGAGATTCGTTGGCCGGAATGGTGACGACCCGGACCGTGCCCTTGGCGGCGATCTCGAAGGTCTTGTTGTGCGAGCCGTATTCCTCGGCGGCCTGGGCCATGAGGCCGACGTTGGGGACGGAGCCCATGGTCTTCGGGTCGAAGGCGCCGTGCTTTTTGCAGAACTCAATCACAGTCTGGTAGACGCCGGCGTAGCTGCTGTCGGGGATGACGGCGAGGGTGTCCTGCGCCTTGCCCTGCGCGTTCCACATCTGGCCGGAGGTGCGGATCATGGCGGGCATCGAGGCGTCGACGATGACGTCGCTCGGCACGTTCAGGTTGGTGATGCCCTTGTCGGAGTTCACCATCGCGAGGGCCGGGCCGTTGGCATAGGCGGCGGCGATGTCGGCCTCGATCTCCGCCTGCTGCGCGGCGGGGAGCTTCTGGATTTTATCCAGCAGGTCGCCGAAGCCGTTCTTCAGGTCGACGCCGAGCCCGGCGAAGAGCACCCCGTGCTTGGCGAAGAGGTCCTTGAAGAAGACGCGGACGGCGTGGCCGAAGATGATCGGGTCGGAGACCTTCATCATCGTGGCCTTGAGGTGAAGCGAGAAGAGGACGCCGTCCGCCTTGGCCTTGGCGATCTGGTCGCCGAAGAACGTGACGAGGGCCCACCGGTTCATGACCGTCGCGTCGAAGATCTCGCCGGCCAGGAGCGGCGTCTTCTCCTTCAGGATCCTGGTGGAGCCGTCGGCGCCGACAAACTCGATCCGCACGGTGGTGGCGGCGGGCACGGTGACCGACTTCTCGTTGGCGAAGAAATCGTGGCGGCCCATGGTGGCGACGGAGGTCTTGGAGTCCGGCGACCATTGGCCCATGGAGTGGGGGTGCTTCCGGGCGTAATCCTTGACGGCCTTGGGGGCGCGGCGGTCGGAGTTGCCCTCGCGCAGCACGGGGTTGACGGCGCTGCCCTTAATCCGGTCGTAGCGCGCGCGGGCGTCCTTCTCGGCGTCGGTCTGCGGGTTATCCGGGAAGTCCGGGATCCGGCAGCCCTTGGCCTGCAGCTCGGCGATGGCCTCCTTCAGCTGGGGGACGGAGGCGCTGATGTTGGGCAGCTTGATGATGTTGGCCTCGGGCCGGAGGGTCAGGGCGCCGAGCTCGGCGAGGGCGTCGGGGATCCGCTGCGCGGGCGTCAGGACTTCCGGGAAATTGGCGAGGATGCGGCCGGCGAGGGAGATGTCGCGAGTCTCCACCGCGATGCCCGAGTGCTTGGTGAACGCCTGGATGATCGGCAGGAGGGAATAGGTGGCAAGAGCCGGGGCTTCGTCGGTCTTGGTATAGATGATCGTAGGTTGGGCAGGCATGAGAGGAAGCGGAGAGCTTGGAGCGGGAAGAATGGAACCGGAAACGCGAGAAGCAGCCAGTCAACTAAGCGGCCACCCGGGGCCCGGTCAAAAGCTATTTGCCTGCGGCGGGGAGGCGAGGATTGCCATCGTTCCACATAGCTACAGCCGGGATGGTCAATTGACCCGGGCGGTGCTCCGGGAGGTGCGCTTGGGCGGCTGCCACTCGGACGGGCTGGAGGCGGTGGCAACCTGCGGCGAAGTGCCGGATTTGACCGGGGCCACCGGAGTGGCGGCCGTGTGCAGCATGAATTCCCGCAGGTCGGCGGGCACGCCGGCGGGCAGGTTGGCCGTGACCCAGCAAAAAAGCTGGCGAATCTCGGCCTCCATGGCCGGGGCAACGGCCGTGCGCCGGGATTCCGAAAGGATTTCGAGGCCGGGTTCCTCGGCGCGGCCGCCGATGACGTGGCCCTCGATGATCAGCTCAAAGCGGTCGAGCTTGTGGCTGCCGGTCTCGCGCCACTCGGTGAGTCGCGAGCCCTTGAGCGAGTGCCACTGGCGGCGGGCCAGCCCGAGCGAAACCCGACCGTCGCGGTTGCCGCCAGCCGGGGCGAAGGAGGCCCCGAGGCTGACGGCCTCGACGATCTGGCAGTACGCCTTCTGCGACGGGAAGTCGGAGAACTCGAGCCGGATCCCACAGGTCGCATGGGTGTTCTGGCTCTTGAAGTGGGCAACGGTGCAGGGAATCTCCAGGTTGCGTCCCTCCAGGGAGAGCCGGACGGTGGTGGTCTCGCTGCGGGCGGTGGCTGCGGCCGGGGGCAACAACACGCTGAGCCCGTTGGCGGAAACATCGCTCACCCGGCCGCTCCAGTCGCAGCCAGGGGGGCGCGCCGCCTTGCCCTTCACGGCCGGACCGGCATCGCCGACCAGCGAGACGACCGCCTTGAGCGGAAAGGCCGCACCCACGTGGTAGCGCGTCTGTTTGCGCTGATCGCGCAGCTTGGCGAGCAGGTCATGCTTGAATTTCAGGATGCGCGTGAAGAAAAGCATGCCTGCGTGTAGACGAGTCGGGCGGTGAATTCAAGCCGCGCAGCGGGGGCAAGTGCCATGGCAGACGGATACCCGTTCGTACCGGTCTATTCGCCTACCGGCCCCACGGACTCGAAACGCGCCACCACCCGGTTCCCGGCCCGGGATTCGGTCAGCGAGACCGTGAACCGTGCCTCCCAATCGTTCAATTCCTCATAGTCGGCCAGCACCTGGGCGATCCGCCAGACCACTCCGCTCTCCTTTGCCCCGGTTTCAGCCCCCAACTCCAAGCTTCCCGCTCCCGGCTCCACGCCAAAGTGCGTGTGCTTCGCGGCGCGGCCCTCGGGATCGAGGCGGAAGCGGCCGCGTTGTTCGAAATAGGGCGCGAACTCCTGCTCGATCCTCCGCGCCTCTGCCACGCGAAGGGCCTCGGTGCCGGCTTCCGGCGCGGCTTCCGGGGCGAAGCGCAGCCGGGCTCCCTCCCAGTCGCGGGCGGCGACATCCTGCAGAAACCCGAGCACCGCGGTGCGCACCAGCCGGCGGAACGCGTCGGCGTCGCGCGTGAGGTCGAAGCTGGCCGGCCGGGCCGGCCGGTCGGCGGTCTCGGCCGCGATGAAATCCGGATTCCGCAGCCGCTCCCACTCGTCGAGCAGGCTGGAATCGATGCCGCGGATCAGTTCGCGGAAATAGTCCTCCATCTCGACCACCTCCGGGGTTTTGGCCGAGTCGGGGACGGTCTGCGCGAGCACCTTCCACACCTGCATGAGGTGGCGGAGCAGCAGGCCCTCGCTGCGCTCGAGCCCGTATTCGCGCACATACGCGGAGAAGGACTGATAGCGCTCGAACATTTCCCGGGCGATCGACTTGGGCCGGACGTTATCCTCCCCGACCCAGGGGTGGGCCGCGGCGAAGGCGTTGAAGGTTTCATAGAGAAATTCGCGCAGCGGCTTCGGGTGTTCAACCTCGTCGAGCCGGGCCATGCGCTCCTCGTAGGGGATGCCCGCCGCCTTCCATTCCTCGATCTTGAGGCCCTTTTGCCTGTCCACCTGCCGGCGGAGGATCTGGTCGGGATCCTCGACGATGGCCTCGCACAGCGTCAGCACGTCGAAAGGATAGTCCGGCGCCGCGCGGTCCAGCCGGGGCAGGGTGTCGATCAGGTAGAGGGAGAGCGCCTGGTGCAGGGAAAAATCGTCCTGCAGCTCCACGTTGACGCGCAGCCGCCGGCCGGAGGACTCGCGGGGGATGAACTCGACGATCTGGCGGTCGAGCAGCGCGCGGAACAGCTGCCACGCGCGCTGGCGCAGCGCCCGCTTCTTCACTGGGGTCTCGTGGCAGTCGGCGATCAGCTGCCGCATCGCCCGGCACCCATCGCTGTCCCGGCTGAGCACGAGCAGCAGCATGCCGTGCGAGACCGAGAAGCGGGAGGCCAACTCCTCCGGCGCGGCGGTCCGCAGCCGGTCGAAGGTCTTCACGTCCCAGCCGACGGCGCCCTCGGGCGCGCGCTGCTTCACGAGTTTCTTTTTCTTCGCCGGGTCCGCCGCCGCCTTCTCCTCGGCGCGCAGGTTCGCGATCATGTGTTCCGGCGCCTGGACGATGACATAGCCCCGGTCGTCGAAGCCCGCGCGGCCGGCCCGGCCCGCGACCTGGCGGAAGTCGCGCACGCTCAGGATCGCCGCCTTCCTGCCGTCGTATTTCCAGAGCTGGGTGAACACCACGGTGCGGATCGGCACGTTGATGCCGACGCCGAGGGTGTCGGTGCCGCAGATCAGCTTGAGCAGGCCCTGCTGCGCGAGCTGTTCGACGAGGATGCGGTACTTGGGCAGCAGGCCCGCGTGATGCACGCCGATGCCGTGCCGCAGCCAGCGCCTCATGTCCGCGCCGTAGGGGCTGTTGAATTTCACGCGCTCGAGCGCGGTGGCGAGGGCGGCCTTCTCCTCCCGGGTGCAGAGGTTGAGGCTCATCAGGTCCTGCGCCGCCTCGGCCGCCGCGCGCTGGGTGAAATGCACCAGGTAGACCGGCGCGCGCTGCTCCGCCAGCAGCCGGGCGACGCGCTCGGGCAGCGGGGTCTCCGAGTATTCGAACTCGAGCGGCACCGGGCGACGGTCGCTGCGCACGGTCAGGCTCGGCGCGCCGGTCAGGCGGGTCAGCTCGCGCTCGAAGAAGCCCGTGGACCCCAGCGTGGCCGACATCAGCAGGAAGCGCGCCCGGGGCAGGGTGAGCAGCGGCACCTGCCAGGCGTACCCGCGCTCGTCGTCCGCGTAGTAGTGGAACTCGTCCATGATCACCGCGCCGACCTCCGCCCGGTCGCCGCGGGTCAGGGCGATGTTGGCCAGGATCTCCGCCGTGCAGCACAGCACCGGGGCGCGCGGATTGACGGCGGCGTCGCCGGTCATCATCCCGACATTTTCCGGCCCGAAGTCGCGGCACAGGGCGAGGAACTTCTCGTTCACCAGCGCCTTGATCGGGCAGGTATAGATGGAACGCCGGCCGGCGCAGAGCGCCTGGAAGTGCAGCGCCGCCGCGACCAGGGACTTGCCGGAGCCGGTGGGGGTGTTGAGGATGACATTGCGGCCGGCGAACAGCTCGAGGATGGCCTCCTCCTGCTCCGGATAGAGGGTCAGCCCGCGCGCCGCCATCGCCCGCAGGAACGCATCCAGCACCGCGTCGGGTCCGGGCGATCCCGGCAGGGGGGCGAGGGGGGCGGGCGGCGCGGACATCGCCCCACAACGACGGTTCACCCGCCACGAGACAAGCGGGATAAGCGCGCGCGGTTATTCCCTGTGGGTCAAAACTTCGGAGCTTGCTCCGGCTTGTTTGGGGGCGGGACTATCAGTCCCGCGGGTTCTCGGCAAATGCCCCGGGGCTTGCCCCGAGGAGCTTTACTTCCAGACCGTGAGGTTCCAGGTCAGGACCACATAACCGAGGAAATGATGCGGCGACGCGTTGGTCCAGTAGAGGGCGGGATTGATGGAGAGGGTCGGGGTGAAGTTGCAGGTGAAGCCCACCGTGGTGGAGTTGCCCGGGCCGGACTGGAAGTCGGCGGCGAACTGGATCCGGTCGGAGAACTGGCGCTTGTAGCCGAGCAGCAACTCATCCTGGCCGTGCACGCGGATGCCCCCGAGGACAAAGTGGTCGGTAGCGGTGTAATAGCCGTACTCGATCACCGGCTGGGCCGGCTCGCCGCGCGTGGACCAGTTGATGGCGCCCACCGACAGGAGGTGCGGACCGGCTTGGACCAGGTTCAGCTCGGCATCGAGGAAACCCTCGCGGGGCTTGAAACCCTGAAACCAACCGAGCTCAAACCGGGGCGTGATCCCGAGTTCGAACTGGAGCTGCCGGCTGTTGCCAATGTCCGGGTGTTGCACCTGCGCACTCAGGGCCAGCAGGCCGGGCGGCTGGATGTCCGGCGTGACGATCTGGTTCAACCCGACGATCGTGGCCCAGGCCGCCGGCAGCACCGCGCCGCACGCCAGCGCCGCGGCCAGCAAGTGCATTTTCACCATGAAGCGTGGCGGTTCGGGCTGACGCGGCATGGCCGTACCTTTGGGCTCCCCCGATTCCCAGCAAGCGCGAAACCGGAGTTGACGCGTTTGTGACTCCGGCGGGAGTGCAGTTCACGGCGCCGCGGACGCTTTCCTGGTCCTGGGGTGTGGTTGGCATCGCGTCCTTCCGCTCGTTCCCCCGTCCCATTCTCCTCGCCGCCGCGCGGAAAGCAGGCCTACATTCTTACTGTCCACACGATAATACCCTGCCAGGATTCCGCCGCCGCGTTGGATTGGAACTTCACCCCGTTACCCAGCCCCTCCTTGTCATTATGATCGGCAGCCTGCACCCCCTCGATCTCTTCATTGTCGTCCTTTATCTTGTCGCCGTCGTCTACATCGGCAAGCGGGCGGTGGCGGCGACCAAGAGTGAGGACGGCTTCTTTCTCGCCGGCCGCAAGCTGGGCAAGCTCTACCAGTTCTTCCTCAACTTCGGCAACGCCACGGAGCCCCAAGGGGCCGTCAGCACCGCCAGCTTCGTCTACCAGCAGGGCGCACCCGGCGCATGGCTGTCCTTCCAGACCGTGTTCATGAACCCGTATTTCTGGTTCATGAACGTCTGGTTCCGCCGGGTGCGTCTCACCACCCTGTCCGATCTGTTCGAGAACCGTTACGCCAGCAAGGGTCTCAGCCTGTTCTACGCCCTCTTCCAGATCCTCGTCGCCTGCGTCTTCCTCGGCTTCGGCAACGTCACCGCCTACAAGATCGCCTCCTCGCTGGTGGTGAAGCAGGAGACACAGTGGACGGCGGCGGACCGCTCGTCGGTCGAGGGCTTCCGCGAACTCAAGCGGATGGAGAAGCAGAACGCCGCCGCCCCGCTGGCGGCCGGGGAGAAGGTGCGGCTCGCCGTGCTGCGCGACCGGAATGCCCGGGGCGAGCTGCACAGCTACATCACCGAGCTGGACGACGTGCTGTTCTACTCCGTCTTCACCCTGATCGTCGGCGCCTACATTGTCATGGGCGGCATGGCCGCCGCGGCCATCAACGAAGGGCTGCAGAGCGTCCTGATCATTGTCTTTTCCCTGCTGCTGATCCCGACCGGACTCCATGCCATCGGCGGCTGGCACGCCCTCGCGGCGAAGGTGCCGGCGCGGATGTTCGATCTCGTGGGCTCGGGCAACACCGAGCAGTTCTCGGTATTCAGTCTCTGCGGCATTTTGCTGGTGAGCATCGTCCAGAACGCGGGCCTCAGCCACAACATGGGCATCTGTGGATCGGCGAAGAATGAATTTGCCGCGCGTTCGGGCGTCTCGGGCACCTACCTCAAGCGCTTCATGATCATCCTGTGGTCCTTCGCCGGGCTGATCGCGATCGCCATGTTCGGCGTCGGTGGCCTGGCCGATCCCGATGCCACCTGGGGCGCCATGTCCAACAGGCTGCTCGGACCGGGCCTCGTCGGTCTCATGCTGGCGGGCGTCCTGGCGGGCACCATGTCCACGCTTGCCGCCAAGGCCCTCGCCATCTCCTCGCTCTTCGTGCGCAACGTCTACCGCCAGATCTGGCCCGACATCACGCAAAAGGAGGGCGTCTTCTACGCGCGCTGCACGATCGTGGCCGTGCTGGTGCTGGGCATGCTCGCGGCCCTGACGATGGGCAGTTTTTTCTCGATCGTGAAGATCGTGCTCAAGGTCAACATCCCTTTCGGCGCCGCCGTGCTGCTGACCTTTTGGTGGCGCCGCGTGACCGCCAAGGCGGTCTGGTGCTGCGTCGTGCTCTCCACCCTCACCATCCTCGTCATTCCCCGGGTCGCCTCGGCCATCCCGGCCCTGGCGATGAACCCGGTGCTCGCCCAGATGAGCTCGAAACCCGGCGTCGGCGTCTATTTCGAGGACGTGGTCCACCAGCGCGCCGACGATGTCACGTCCCCGCTCATGGCGAAACCGGGCTTCATGAGCAACGAGTTCAACTTCGAGGCCTGGCTGCTCGGCCAGGCCGGGGTCGATGTCGTGGGCCTGGCGCCAACCCAGCGTTTCACCCTCCAGTTTTTCTTCGACGGGCTTTTTCCGTTCGTCGTGCTCATCCTCGTCAGTCTGGTGACGCGACCGACCGACCCGCAGCTCGTTGCACAATTCTACGGCAAAATGAAGACCCCGGTGGGTGATACACCCGAGCTCGAGGCCGCCGCGATGGGGGAAACGCTGAGCAACCCGACGCGCTTCGACCACACCAAGCTGCTTGTTTCCTCCAACTGGGAATTCTCCAAATGGGACCGCGTGGACACGATCGGTTTTCTCATCTGCTGCACCTTGTCCGCGGCGATCGTCGGCATCTTCATTGCCCTCCTGAAATGGGCGGCGCCGTGAGGCGGTCACCCGCCAGCACCCGGCATACCCGGAAGGGAGTGTTTCCGCAGGCGGGAGGGACGCATCAGGTCCTGCCCGCCGGTGTTCACCCTCCTGGAGCCACGGCGATCCCGCCGTGGAACCGCGCGATCAAACCCGGCCTTTGCAATTTCGTCCCTTTATGCTCAGCTGTCCGGCCATGAGAGTTTCCCTTCTCCTGGCGAGCTTTCTCCTGGCTGCGCCCGCCGCCACCGCTGCCGCCCTCTCGTCGGACGAGCAGAAAATCATCGCCGTCGTTGACGCGCACCGTGACGATTTTGCCCGCGACCTGGAGCAGGCCGTCGCGATCGACAGCGCCACGGAAAATCTCGCGGGTGTCCGCCAGGTGGGCGAGCTCTTCGGCCACCAGTTGGCCGCCCTGGGCTTCGAGAGCCGCTTTATTGTACTGCCCGCCTCGACCGGCCGGGCCGGTCATCTGGTCGCCGAGCACCGGGGGACACGGGGCCAGCGGATTCTCCTCATCGGCCATCTCGACACCGTGTTTCCCGGCGCCAACTACCGGCGCGAGGGCGACATCGTCCATGGCGCCGGCACCGGCGACATGAAGGGCGGGGATGTGGTCATGATCCACGCCCTGCGCGCGCTGCAGACGGCCGGGCTGCTGGCCGAGGCGAGGATCATCGTGGTCATGAGCGGCGACGAGGAGGCGCCGGGCACGCCGCTGGCGGTCGTGCGCCGCGACCTGCTCGCGGCCGCCGGGCGCAGCGATCTCGCGCTGGCGTTCGAGTCCGCCATCGACCACACCGGCACGGTCGCCCGCCGGGGCTATGTCGGCTGGGAACTCGAGGTGCAGGGTGCAACCGGACACTCCTCGGGCATCTTCTCCGCCGCGGTCGGCAGCGGCGCGGTCTTCGAGACCGCCCGCATTCTCAGCGGCTTTTATGAGCAGCTGCGCCCGATGGACGGCATCACCTGCAACCCGGCGCTGGTGGCCGGCGGCACGCAGGCGGAACTGACGCGCACGGGCGGCACCGTGAGCGGCAAGAGCAACATCATCGCCCAGCGCACGCTGGTGCACGGCGACCTGCGCTACCTCAGCGCCGGACAGCTGGCCGAGGCCCGGGCGCGGATGGAGGCCGTCGTGGCGAAACATCTGCCGCGCACCTCAGCCGAGCTGCGGTTCCTGGACGACGGTTATCCGGCCATGCCGGATTCGCCCGAGAATTACGCCCTTCTGCGGCAGCTCGACCAGGTCAGCCGCGACCTCGGCTATGGGGAGATCACGGCCTTCGATCCGCGCGGACGCGGCGCGGGCGACGTGGCGTTCGTGTCGCCGCCGCTCCCCGCGATCGATGGACTCGGCCTGGGTGGGCAGGGTGAGCACACGGCCAACGAATCCAGCGACCTGGTCCGCGCCCCCGAGCTGGTGAAACGGACGGCGGTCCTGCTCTACCGGCTGACCAGGTAGGGTGAATCTACGAAAAAAGGCGCCGCGAACGGCGCCTTGATGATTTTGCCGGGAGCACCGGGCTCTTGACTCCCCTCTCTCAGTGGTGCCCGCCATGCCCGCCACCATGGCCGCCGTAATAGCCGCCGTGCCAGCCGAAGCCCCAGCCGAGGCCGACACCGACCGCCAGGGGTGCCCAGAAATCCCATGCGGGATCATAATACTGCACATAACGAGGGTAACTGTCGTAATAGACAACGTTGGGCTGGGCATAGACGACGGTCGGTGGAGGCGTCGAGGGCGAGCTGATCATGTAGCTGGCGGTGGAGGCGGGTGCCACCATCTGGACCTGGTCGTTGCTGGTGGGCGTGGAGGTCGTGTAGGCGAAGGCACGGGTGGTGCCGTTCGTGTACTGATAGACGACCACGATCCGGCTGGCCGACTGATCCATGCGGAGGATGGTCAGATGCTCGGCCTCAGCCTCGGACATCAGCTGGGTGGGGCTCGGCAGTTTTTCCACATAGACGAACCCGTTGATCGGCACGGCGGCCGGGCTGACGGCGGCCGGAACCGGGACCGGCGCGGCCTTGTCCTGCGCAAAAATAGCCGCACCCGGCAGGGCGGCGGCTAGAATAAGGGCGGAGAGGTTGAATGTTTTCATGGTGGGAAGCGTGGGAATCGGAAACCTGAGACGTGAGGCCTGAAACCTGATGGCAAGTCCTGGCCTGACTGCTGGGACAATACCCTGAAAAGTTTGTGCCGTCAAATGTGCGGGGCTGGAAAACTAGCAAGCCCAAGCCTTGGGCCTGAAACTTCGGGACAGGTTTGTTCGTCTCGGCCGCGCCGCCGGGACCGTTGGCCCGGGACGGATCCGCGGCCCCCCACCCGCAGCAAACGCAGATGATGTTACCGTCGGCCACCGCGCGAGAATGCCGGCAGGCGCCCGGACCGGGCGATTTCGCGCCGGACTCGTCAATGCGCCCGGTGATGGTCGTACTGCTCGAAGGTCCACATCACGATGCTTGTGGCGAAGACGATGACGACATAATCGGTGATTTCCAAGGGGTGACCGCTGAAGGCGAAGACCAACCCGAAGAGAATGGCGGCGGTGATGGCGGTGATGGCAGGTTTCATGGGGTATGTTTTGTTAGGGACAGTATACGTCATGCCTCCCGGTATTCAAAGGACCATGCCGCCCAACCGGCCCGCATTTAAGCCAAATGGAGTAGCCGGAGGACAAGATATGCGCAGCGCGGGGGGCAGCTAGCCCTTGGCCAGCAGGGCGCGGCTGCGCCTGATGGCCTGGCGGGCGACTTCGCGGCCGAGCTCGCGGGTGCGCTCGTCGCGGTACTCGCGGGCGGCCTTGGAGCCCGATTCGGCCGCGACGATGAACCAGGCGAGCGCCTCGACATCGTCGTGGGGCGTGGTCCGGTCCCCGACCTTGTAGATGACGCCCAGCCGAAACTGGGCGGGGGCAAAGCCGGCGCGGGCCGACTGCAGGATCCATTCCTTGCCGCGGCGCCAGTCGGCGGGCACGCCGTCGCCTTCCAGGAGCATGTCACCGAGGATCACCCGGGCGTAATTGTCGCCACGCTCGGCGGCGAGGCCAAGCCATTTGACGGCGGCGGCGCGGTCCTGCTCGACCCGGGCTTTCTCGTTCCGCAGGAGGCCGGTCACGAGCAGGGGGCGCAGATCGCCCAGTTCTGAGGCCAGTTCACGCCATTTGGCGGCGGACGAGCCGGCCCGGATCGTCCCATCCCAGCCATCACAATAGGCCACGCCGAGAATGAACTGGGATTCCGCCTCACCCTGGCCGGCCGAGACCTGGAGATAGTTGAAGAACGAAGCCTCCGCCGGCACCGGCAGGAGCGGGGCCAGAAGCGCCAGCGAAAGCAGCATGACTTTCATGGAGGTGATGGGTGAAGCGAGTCGGGGAAACAAAGCACAACACGGGCCCGGGCGGTCATTATTCCGGGATCATGGCGGTTGGATCATTGTTTGATTGGCGCAATCGGACGGGGATTCAGGGACAAACCCGAAACCTGCGGCCGGCGGCCTGCATTGGCCGGACTTGCCCGGGAGGGCTGAGCGTTTTGACCTTGGCTATGGGGAAAAATCGGTGATGGATTCACCCGTCACCCCCGCTGTACCCCATGCCGTTCCTCCGTCATCCCGCGCTGATGGCCGCGATCGTGGCGTTCGCCCCTTTGCCGCTCGCGGCGAAATTCTCCACCTGGGCGGTGGCCAACGAGCCGGCTTTCCGCGCGGAGCCCATCGAGGTGCTCGGACCGTTTGCCCTGTTCAACCCCTCGGCGAACCGCGGCCGCCGGGTCCTGTTGCGCGGTCTCGCCGGGGAGGATTGCCGGCGCTTTGCCCGGGAGACGGCGGAGCGGCCGCCCCGGGCGGCCGACTGGAGCCAGGCCCGGGGCAGCATCACGGGCGAGCTGCGCGACCAGGTGCAGCGGGTGCAGGGCAAGGAACTGGTGGCCGCCAGCCTGGCCGGCCGGCCGGAACCGGAGATCATCGTGGTGCTGTACGGCTCCCACAATGACGGCGAGTCCTGGCGCATGGTGCAGAATTTCACCCCCACCTACGGGCGCCTCCAGCAGGTCTACCCGGGGCAGATGGAGACGGTCTTCTTCGGCGTGCGCGAGAAGGCGGATGAGCTCCGCCAGATCGCCGTCGATTCCGCCATGCCGTGGCTCGTGGCCGGCTACCGCGATGAGGAGGGCATGCGCCGGATCGGAAGCTATGCCCCGGCCGACGGCATCCTGATGCTCGCCCTCTCGCGCGACGGCTCGCCGCTGCTCTCGGCGCGGGCGGACAGCATCGAGTCGATCAAGCGCTTCATCGACGACCTCACGGATCTGTTCCGGCAGCTCGATCCCGCCAATCCGTCAACCCGGCGTGACCGGCTGCATTATCTCGACGAAGTGCGCCCGGGGCAGTTCGCCCGCGAGCGGGCCGGACCCGTGCTGGTCGGCAACCCGCTGCGCGCCGACGGCCTCCGGCAGCGCGGAGTCACGCAGGTGCAGGCCCGGCTGGAGGTGGGCGCCGACGGCCACGCGACGACGGTGACCGTCGCCCCGACAGGCGGGGTGACGGCGGTCCTGGCGGCGTCCCTGGCTGACGCCTTGCACAAGGGCGCCCTGTTCAGCCCCGCGATCGACCACGGCCAGCCGGTGGCGGCCGGCTATGACTATGTCTTTCCCGTGTCCGCGGAAGATCCGGCGACGCCGGCGGAGCTTGCCTGGCTGCGCGGTGTGGCCCGGATCGAGGTGGATCTCAACGAATGGCTCGTGCTCCGGCCCATCCCGGTGCCCCCGGCGGCGTTCTCCAGCTTCGATCATGTCGAGGCGAACGGAACCGCCGTCTACACCAGGCTGGAGGTGGGCACGGAAAAAATCAGCCACCGGTCGCAGTTGAACGCCTTCAACACCGACTGGTTCAAGGACACCGGCGCAGGGCAGGTCGCGCCGGTCGAGGGCGAACGCCAGAAGGTCGACGGCCTCGAGCTGACCTGGCAGAAGGTGGTTGCCCATGACGGCTTCGTCGACCTGCTGCAGGCGGCGGGCAATGATTATTGCGTGGGATACGCGTGGACCGAGATCGACATTCCCCAGGCCCTCACCGGCTGGCTGGGCATCGGCAGCGACGACGGCTTGAAGATCTGGCTCAATGGCGAGCTCGTGCATGACCGCTGGGTGCGCCGCAACAGCCGGATCGACGACGACATCGTCCCGCTCAACCTGCGGGCGGGCAGGAACCGGCTGCTGATCAAGATCCAAAACGCGACCGGCGACTGGAGCTTTGTCAGCCGGCTGCGGTTGCGGGCGGCCAAGTAGCGGCCGCTGGGCGGCGGCCGCGCCGGGCTACCCGTTGCCCGGCAGATAGGCCGCGTCGACGCGGGACTGGCTGCGGCATTTGGGGCAGCGGGCCCAGCCGAGGTCCTCGCCCAGGGCATTCTTCTCCACCAGCACGCGCACGTTCTTGGCGAATTTCAGCCGCCGATGCAGCCCGAGCTCGCCACTGAAGGTGGCGAGGAGCAGTCCGCACTTGTCGCATTTGATCTTGTTCCCCATTGGCCGCTTCTCCGCGGGGAGAAAACAGGGTTGAGCTTCACAGCGACCGTGGAGGGTTCCGGGGCGGCAGGCAAGCGCGGGAAACCGCGCTGGAAACCCCGGACTTGGGCCTTGCAACCCGAACGGCGCAGGGTAACTGCGTCAGCCGTGAAGGTGCGGCGCCAAATCCCGGCTTTCAACCGGACCGGGGCGTTGGTAGATGCTGGCGGCTGATGAACCGCCATGAATTCTCACTGCGGGTGCCACCGGGGAAATACCTTGATTATTATCGGGGCAGAATCCGGCAGGTGGTGGTGCGCTGCACCACAGGGCAGACCGTCCAGTTTCCGGCTTCCCTGCTGCAGCCGTTCGTGACCGCGGAGGGCATTCGCGGGCGGTTCATGCTGACCAGTGACGCGAACCACAAGATCGTGGGGCTGGAGCGGCTGACGGGAGAAACCGGTGGGCTGAACCCCGGGACCTGACGCGGCGCGGCGTTCCGGTCTCGCGTCCGGGCGCTGAGCGTGCGAGGGTCGGCTTCAATCATGGCCTACAACAAGATCAGGATGGAACCGAACAAGAAGATCGCCCTGGTCGCGCACGACAACAAGAAGCGCGACCTGGTCGAATGGGCGATGTTCAACCGCGACCTCCTTGCGCACCACCAGGTCTTTGCCACGGGCACGACCGGGACGCTGCTCGAGCGCGAGCTGGGCTTCCCGATCACCAAGCTCCACAGCGGTCCGCTGGGCGGCGACCAGCAGATCGGGGCCAAGATCGTGAGCAATGAGATCGATTTCCTGATCTTCTTCTGGGATCCGCTGGAGCAGCAGGCCCATGATCCCGACGTCAAGGCGCTGCTGCGCATGGCCGTGGTCTGGAACATCCCCACCGCCTGCGACCGCGCGACAGCCGATTTTGTCATTTCCTCGCCGCTGATGGACAAGGCCTACGACCGGCTGGTCCCCGATTATGATGGCTACCGCACGCGGAAGGTGCCGGGGGTCGAGGGGCCGGCGCTGCCGGTGCCGGGGATCACGGAGCCGAAAAAGCGGCGCGCGACGGATGCGGCGGGAACCGCGGCGGCGGCTCCCGCGGTGAATGGCTAAGCGGGCCGTCCCTCAATCGCCGGAGTAACCCGGGATTTTTGCCACGTCGACCTCGTCGATCTGCTCAGGCGGGAGGAACTGCCGGGCATAGGCCAGGTAGACGCGTTCGCGGACAAAGATGTCGAAGAGGTCGGGATCGACGTGTCCGTCAAGCCGGAGCCGCCCGAGGATGTGCAGCGACTCGGTGAGGGACTGGCCCTTCTTGTACGGCCGATCGCGGGCGGTGAGCGCCTCGAAGATGTCCGCGATGCCCATGATGCGCGCCGGGACCGACATCTGCTCCCGGGTGAGGCCGCGGGGATAACCCTTGCCGTCCATGCGCTCGTGGTGGCCGCCGGCGTATTCGGGGACGTTCTTCAGGTGCCGCGGCCAGGGGAGCGACTCGAGCATCTTGATGGTGACGCTGATGTGGTGGTTGATGATCTGCCGCTCCTCCGCGGTCAGGGTGCCGGCGCGGATGGTGAGGTTCTTGAGCTCGTCCGGCGTGAGGAAGTCCACCGGTTCGCCGCGGGTGGGGCGGACGGGGTATTTCCCGGCGATGGCGTGGACGCGATCCTGGTCGGCGGGGCGCATGGCTTCGCTGCCGGTGTTGCAGGCGCGGAGGAATTGCTGGTCGGCGTCGATCTCGTCCAGGCGCGCCTGGAAAGCCTTCGCCAACGCGGCGCGGTCGGCGCCGGGGAGGGCGGCGGCCCGGAGGAACGCGATCTCGGCGTCGCGCCGGACGATCTCGAAGCGGGTGTCGACGAGGTCGATGCGGTCGTGGATGGTTTGGAGCTTGCTGCCCTTGTCGACGACGTGGACCGGGGTCGTGACCTTGCCGCAGTCGTGGAGAAGGCCGGCGATCTTGAGTTCGTAGCGGTCCTTGTCGGTCATCGTCCAGGGCGCCAGCGGCCCGCGCCGGGTGCGGTGGGCGGCCTCGGCGAGCATCATGGTGAGAACGGGCACCCGCTTGCAGTGGCCGCCGGTGTAGGGCGACTTGTCGTCGATGGCGTCGTTGATGAGGTTGATGAAGCCCTCGAAGAGGCTTTCGAGCTGGAGGATGAGCAGGCGGTTGGTGAGGGCGACGGCGGCCTGGGAGGCGAGGGACTCGGCGAGGCGCTGGTCGGTGTCGTTGAAGGGCACGATGCGGCCGCTCGAGTCGCGGGCATTGATGAGCTGGAGCACGCCGATGATCTCGCCGTCGTGGTTCTTCATCGGCACGGTGAGGAAGGACTGCGAGCGGTAGCCGGTGCGGGCGTCAAAGGCCTTGGTGCCGGAGAAGTCGAACCCCTTCTCGCGGTAGGCGTCGGCGATGTTGACGGTGCTGTCCTTCAGCACGGCATAGGCGGCGACCATGGAAGTGTTCTCGCGGCCGGCGTCATCGCGCAGGAGGACCGGGGCGAAGGGCACGGTGGTGCCGGTGGTGCCCCCCATGGCGATGCCGAGGGAGTCGGTGCGGATGATCTCGAAGCGCAGGGCGTTGCGGTCGCTGGCGTGGATCCGGTAGAGCGTGCCGCCATCGGCGCCCGTGATCTGCTTGGCGGCGACGAGGATGGTCTCGAGCAGCCGGTCGAGGTCCTTCTCCTGCGACAGTGCAATGCCGATCTGGTTGAGCTCGGCGAGCCTCCGCACCAGGGCGGTGCTGGGGTCCGGCTCTCCGTCCAGCCTGGCGGTTAGATCCATGAGTGCCAGTATGGAAGAAAGTAGGTGGATGGAGGAAGGATGAAAACGCGGCGAAAGCGCCCGGCCGGAGCAAAGGGGCGTGGCCAGGCAGGGATCCGTGGCCCCGGCCTACAGTTCCGAGCCAGGGTGCCGATTGGTTAACGCCGTGGTTCATTCATGCCTGGAAACAATTGCCGTAGGACGGCGGGAGCTGTTCCGCACGTGGCTGCTGGCCGGCCTGCTGGCGGCGTCCGGCTGCGCCACCCCGGCGCCGGTTCCCCCCGGCCCGGCTGCCGCCATGCTGGGGGTGATCAACGGCACCGATTACACCTGGCGCGTCACCCTGACCCCGGTCGCCGGCGGCGCGTCGCGGAGCGAGGAGCTGCCGGCGCGCGCCCGGTGCAGCGTCGAGGTAGTGGGCGGCGACTATGCCATCGAACAAGACGTGGTGCCGGCGAATCCGGCACTGGCCCGGCGCTTTGCCTGCCGGCTGGAGGCCGGGCAGACCTATCATTGGCGGCTGGCCACGCTGTTGTCGGACGACGCGGGGTCGCAGCCATGAGCTTCGCACCCACCCTGCGCCGGGCCGCGGCGGAATTGGATGCCACCGCCGCGCAAACGGGCTGCGCGGGAATCGGCAACCGGTCGATCCACCAGTTCTGGCATCTGTTTGGCTCCCATTTCCGCGGCGTGCTGCTCGCACCGCGCCGTCGCGCCGACAGCGGCAATGTCGCCTGGGTGTGGCAGGAGGTGGCTGCTGGCCCGGTCCCGACCGCGTCGGAACTGGGTGAGTTGCGGCTCCGGCTGGCCAACGCCAGCCGGTCGTTCGCGGCCGCGGGAGCGGATGACGGGGAACCCGGCAGCCTCGAGGCGCAGGTGCAAAGCCGGGTGGAACGGATGACGGCGGCGCTCATGGGGAAACCGGACGCAGCCCTCGCCGGGTATGCCTGCCGCACCGAATCCGGCCTGATGCTGCACAGCTGGGGTGCGGCGACACCCGTGCAACCAAGCCACCCGGACGAACAACAGGGCGAGATCAGCGGCCGGGTGCTGGCGGACGGCGCTCCGGTCGCAGGAGCAAGTGTCGTGCTGGAGAATTCCTCCGGCCTGGGCGTGGCGCGCACGAAATCAAGCCCGGACGGAGGTTTTCATATTCAAGGCGCCGGGCCCGGCCACTACCGGCTGCGTGTGGCGGACCGGGCGGACTTTCCCGCCGATGGGCTGCCTATCCAGCTGGAGCGAGCCGCGCTGGCCGGTTTGGAATTGCGGGGCGGGTCAGCCCGGCCGGTGAGCGCAAACCGGGCGGAGCAACCGGTAGCGAAGCCGCGCCGCTGGCCGCGCCGGGTACTGCCGGGCATCCTCGTGTGGGTGGCCGCCGGGGCCGGTCTTTGGCATTATGTGCGCCCGACGGTGACCCGGACCGCGGATGAGAGGCCGGACTCGGGCTGGCAATCCGCCCGCGGAAACCTGGCGGTTTCGACCGACGCGGATCCGGCGCCGGACGGGCCACGGTTGGCCGGCGGGGCCGGCTGGTCGGAATTGTCCCGCACGTTGCCGGCTCCCCGGGAGCCCAAAATTCATTCGTCCGGATCAAGGGCGGTTGCCGGTGAATCGGCGGAACCAAGGGATGCCGGTGCCCGGTCGGGCATGGGTGATGGCCGGCGGCGTACGGAACCGTCGTCGGCCGCCACGGCGGAAAGTCCGTCCCGGCCGGTGCACCCGGAATCGGGACGGGAAGACCAGGCATCGACAGGTTCGCATGCTGGTGAATCCCGGCATGACACCAGCAATTCGGAAAATCATCCCGGGTCAGACCCGGCGGACGCAGCGCCAGCACCGCCGGATTCAACCGAGATGGAGCCCGGGCCATCAGCATCCGGGAAAAAACGCCGGGCCATCATGGGTTCCAGCCAGGCCACGGTGGACACGGCTGATAGCGAAGACCGTTCTGGCGGCGCGACACTTCGGGCCGCGGGTGGCATGGCGGCGAAAGTTTCCATCGCGACGGACACAGCTGTACCCGGTGTGGCTGCGGGCAAACGTGGAGGGATGGCGTCAACCTCGGCCGTGACAGGCGGCGGGGCGATGGCGGCCGCGGGGCTGCAGTCATCGCCTGGGTCTGGGCCGAACGCCGAGTCCAGCGGCCACGTGACAGCCAGCCTGGGCGTGCCGCGGCACGAGCGAACGGGAGGAGCCAACGGGAATGGAACGGAAGTCGCGTTGACCGCAAAGGACGCTGGACAGGAAACCAAGAGCGCGCCGGCCGCGGTGCAGGCCGGACCGGCGGTGGACAAGGGCGAAGTGGAAACCCGGCTGCCGGCGAATGCAAAAATTTCCCCGACCAAGACGGAAGCAACGATGGCGGCAAAGGTGGCTCCAGCCGGGCACGCGGCGATGGCGGATGAAGCGCAAAAAACTCCGTCGCCGCCGGCGGTGACGATGGCGGCCAGTCCTGGGGTGCGGCCACCGGAGGCAATCGCAACCGGCACCGGCAGATCATCGGGTGATGCGGGATCAAACCACCCGGGCCTGGTCCAGCGGGGCCGGATCAGGGCCTCGGCCTGGAAAGCCCGACTGGTTCGGGACGCCACCGTGCCGACGGTCCCGGTGGCGGCCGGGCAGCGGGAGACTTTGACCGAGACACGCGACAGCATCGTGAGCAGACAGCGGGAGAATATGCCGCGGACTTTTCGCGCAGCGGCGACGCGCAGCGGCTTTGCCCTGGAATTCGCCCCGGCGGCCGGCGGGGAATCAGACCGGCCGCGCTGGCGGGATGCCAGTGGGGCCGAGCCCGCGAGCGCGACCGTGCAGGAAAACCGGGCGGAACTCGACTGGGCCGGGCCGGTTCCCCTGCGCGGGCAGGAGTATCATCTCGGATACGCCGATGGCCGGGAACTCGCGCAGATCAGTGCCGGTCCGGATGGCGCGCCCGTCCTGAAAACTGAAAAAAACGTTCATGGCTGGTACTGGGTGGGCGTGGAGCGGGCGTCCGCGGATGACACCGGACCGGCAAACGGGGACAGCCGTTTCGAGTGGAAGCTGCTTTCAGGGGAAGCCGTGCCGTTGGCGTGGCGATGCGACGATCACTGGCGGGGGGACCGGGGACAGCGGATCGTAATCCCGCTGGAATCCACGGGAGCGGCGGCGAGTTATGCGCTGGCACTGGTCGACCGTGTCTCGGGCTGGGCGATGACGTGCGAGATCGGCGTCCGGTGAACGAGAGCGCCGTCGGCGGCCGGTTTCGCTTCGGCGGGCGAAGCGTCAATTCACCGGCGCACCCGGTAGAAAGGCAGCTTGTTTTCGCCCTCGGCGGGGGCCGTGCGGCGGAGGACCGGATTCCTCGACAGAACGGGGCGCGGCAGAAAGTAGACCGGCTGATCGGCCCCCGGTCTGGTTGGCTGCCAGACGTCGACCGAGCGGACCGGGTTTTCTCCCCCGGCCGGGGTGGTCCAGCCGATGAGCGGACCATAAAAGAGGGCTTCTGCGTCATGGTCGTAGATCCAGAGCTCGAAGCCCTTGCCCGTGGCCCGGATGAGCGGCTCACCGAGGACTGTCGCCGCCTCGTCGGCGCTCATGCCGAGCTTGAGCCGCGTCCAGGCCTCCGCCCCGCGGATCAAACCGGGGGCGAGGAGGGACAGGAGGGCGATCTGCCAGGGAAAGCGGCGGGCCATGGCCCGTATATCGGCGCGCGCGCAAAAATATTAACCGGGCATCCGCCATGGCGCTGGCGCGGGGCGGCCGGTCATGCTACGTTCGGCCATGGCCAAACAGCCCACCATCATCAAGGGCAGGATCAGGTTGCAGGATTTTGATCCGGGATATTGCGACGGCCTCGACAAGCGGAAGACCAAGGTGCTGCTCGGCCGGCTCGGGCGGCGGATCGGCAAACTGCAGGCGCGGCTTTACGCCAACGCGAACTGCGCCGTGCTGCTCATTTTCCAGGGCATGGACGCCAGCGGCAAGGACGGCGCGGTGCGCAGCGTCTTCCAGCACGTGAATCCCGCGGGCGTGACGATCGCCAATTTCAAGGTGCCCACCGACCTCGAGCGCGCGCACGATTTTTTGTGGCGGATCCACCAGGCCGTGCCGCGGTTCGGCTACATCGGGGTCTTCAACCGCTCACATTACGAGGCGGTGCTGGCGGAGCGCGTGCTGGGCATCGTCCCGCGGAAGGTCTGGCGGCGGCGCTACCGGCAGATCGTGGATTTTGAGCGGATGTTGGTGGAAAACGATCTGGTGGTGCTGAAGTTCCACCTGCTCATCAGCCGCGACGAGCAGGCGGTGCGGTTCCGGGAGCGGCTCGCCAACCCGAAGAAATACTGGAAATTCTCCCACGCGGATCTCACGACCCGCCAGCTCTGGGACGACTATCATGCCGCCTACGAGGACATGATCAACGCCACCAGCCATGCGGCGGCCCGCTGGCATGTGGTGCCCTCCGACCACAACTGGTACCGCGACTACGTGGTGGCCGACACGCTCGTCCGGGCGCTGGAGAAGCTGCACCTGCGCTGGCCCAAGCTGGCGAAGGGGCTGGCGAAGGTCAGGATCAAGTGAGGGGGGCACAGCCGCCGATGCATGACGCGCTGAGCATCTCGTGCCCGCACTGCGGGGAGTCATTCAGCCTCGCCCTGGACATCAGCGAGGGCAGCGCCGGGTTCACGGTCGATTGCGAAGTCTGCTGCCGACCCATGCAGGTCAGCGTGCAGATCACCGACGGCCGGATCGACGGAGTGGACGTGGTGGAGGAGTGAGGGCGGAACACGGGGGCCCGGGTTCGGGCGGACCATGCCCGGCGGCCGGTCTGGCGCACGCCGGTTGGAATTATCCTGCAACCCGGACCCGCGCGGGGGTGTCCAAGCTCACATGAGCCGAAGAACCGTCTATATCACCGGGGTGCTGTCGCTGGCCGTGTGGGCCCTGGCGCTGGCCGGCTGCGCGGGGATCCCCGGCGGGCACACCCTGACGGTGCAGCCGAGCGCGGTCCAACTGCAGGCCATCCGCGGCGAGCGGGACGATGCCACCTATTTTCCCGAGTACGAACTCTACTACAGCGGCAATCGCGAGCTGTGTGTCTACCACTACAATTACGGCTGGAGGGTGCAAGCCAGGCCGACGGTGCGGGTGGCCGCGATGATGATGCGGCCGACCAACGAATTCCTCCCCACCGCCATCTACCCATGAAAAACCACCACCACGGCAGTCCCATCCATCCGGCCGCGGTCCCGGCGCCCTCGCATGAGGACATCGCCCGCCGCGCCCACGAACTGTGGAGCGACCGCGGGCAGCCGCAGGATCGCGACCAGCTCATCTGGCTGGAAGCCGAAGGCGAGCTGCGCTCGGGCCGCGCCTTGGTCCCGGCCAATCCGCCGTTGCCGGTCAGCTTTTGAACCACGGGAAATGGCCGGCCGCAGCGGACGGACCGCGACCGCAGCGGCGGGCAGGGGCCTCGTGACATTCGCGAACATCCGTGCTAGCAACACCGGTCAGCCTCGGTGACTGATTACCCATGAATGCAAGAACCTATCTTCTCCTGTTTGGTTTCGTCGCGGGCTTCATCGCCAGCATGGCGGTGATGCTCTGGTGGCAGAAGCGCCAGCGCAAGACGCGCCGGCCCTTCGGCGACGACATCCGGCTGCTGCGGACCGCCGGCGAATCGCAGCTCAGACACGTGCTCAAGCTCGATGAGGACGCGATCCTCTGGATGGTGATGGCCGGCAGCGTGCCGGTGGTGTTTGCCCTGCTGGGGATCATGGCCACGACGCAATTGCCGCCCACGCTGCAGTGGGCGGGTGTGGCCTTTTCCGCGGTGCTGTTTGTCGTGACCTTCATCCTTTCCGCCGGCTGGTTTGCCGGCAAGACCACCGAGAGTCACAACCGCTATCTCGGCTACTTTGGCGAGCGGATGGTCGGTGAACACCTCGATGCCCTGAAGGGCCAGGGCTGGCGGATCTTTCATGATGTGCCGGGCGCGGACGAGGGCCTGAAATTCAACCTCGACCACATCGCGGTCGGCCCCACCGGCGTGTTTGTCATCGAGACCAAGACGCGCCGGAAAGGCCGCGCCCGGCCGGGGTTTGAGGCCCACAAGGTGTATTTCGACGGTCACTCGCTGGTGTGGCCGTGGGGCGAGGACAACCACGGGCTCGAGCAGGCGGAACACAATGCGCTCTGGCTGGCGCGGCTGCTCCAGGCGGAGCTCCGGGAAACGGTGCCGGTCACGCCTTTCCTCACTCTGCCCGGCTGGTCCGTGGAGATGAAGCCCGCGCAGGATCCGCGCGCGTGCCGGGTCACCAATCCTCAGGGTCTGGACAAATTCCTGCCGGGTGGGGCGGTCGTCCTCAACCCGGCGCAAATCACCGCCATCGCCGTGAAGCTCGAGGCTCTCTGCCGCGACGTGGCCTACTGACAGATCCGGCCGGCCGCGAATGCGGGACGGCACCAGGACGGTTGAGCTCCCTCCCCGGTTCGAATTTGACGCCGCGGCGCCGCGGACCAATCCTGATCCCTCCCCATGAATTTCCCGCATCTTGTCGGCATCCTTCCCGCCGTGGTATTTCCCGCCGCCACCCTGTTGCACCTCGTCCGGCTGGCCCGCAAAGGCACCGCCGGCAGCGCCAACTCCCTGACCTGGCTCCTGTTCGGCTTCGCCAACCTGGCCATCTACATCTACGCCGAACGATACACGGAGTGGCAGGCCATCCTCGGCATGCTGGTGACGGCGTTGTTGGATTTCATGATCGTGGGCCTGATCTGGCTGTCCCCGCGGCCGAGGGCGGCCTGAGCGGATGGCCGACAAGATCATCCTGACGTGGCTGGCCGTCACCGGAGGCTGGACCTTCGCCCTGTTCGGTCTCGACAAATGGCGGGCCGGCCGCCGCGCGGGTCGGCGCACGGCCGAGTCGTCGCTGCTGCTCGCCTGCGCCCTGGGCGGCTGGCCGGGCGGCTTGCTGGGGATGATGGTGTTCCGGCACAAATCGGCGAAACCGTCCTTTCAACTCAAGTTTGGCCTCGCCCTGCCGGTGTGGCTGGCGCTCGTCGCCGGGGCTCTCCGGGTTGCCGGCCGCATCTGAGCCGCGCAGCAGGCGCGCCTCGACTTTGCCCGCGGGAAGTGAGATCTTCCCCGGGCTCCGGGCTGTACCCGCTTCCTCCAACCCTGTCCAGGCATGCACCGATACCTTTCTCCCTTCCCGATTGCCGCCGCCCTTGTTTTCCTGACTGGCGGACCCGCCCCGCGGGTGCAGGGCGCGGCCGACCTGACATTTCCCGACAACTTCCAGCCGGCGCTCCCGGCCATTCCCGACCGGATCTTCCAGCTCACCGATTTCGGGGCGGTGGGGGATGGCGCCACGCTGAACACCGCGGCATTCGCCCGGGCCATCGCCGCCGTGAAACAGGCGGGGGGCGGCCGGCTGATCGTGCCCAAGGGCGTTTACCGGACACTGCCGTTCGTCCTGTGCTCCCGGCTCGAGCTCCATCTGGATGAGGGCGCCGTCATCCAGGCACCGGACAGCTTCGCCGACTATGGGCTGCCGGATCCGGCCACGCTCAAGTCACAGTCCGAGGTCAAGGCCAGGGTCAAGACCCCCGCGCCGCTGATCTCCGGCAAAAACCTCCAGGATGTCGCCCTGACCGGCCCCGGCACGATCGACGGCAACGGGTCGCTCTGGTGGCCCTGGTCGGAACGGTCGGCCCGCGCCGCCGCCGTCCCGGGCCGGATTGTCTACGGCCGGCCGAACCTGGTGGTCATCACCGGCTGCGAGCGCCTGCGGGTCGCCGACCTCACCCTGGTCAACTCACCCATGTTTCACCTCCGGACCGGCAACATCACCGACCTGACGATCGAGCGCGTGAAGGTCCGCGCGCCCTTCAACGCGCCGAACACCGACGCCATCGACCCGGGTCCCGGGACCAATTTCCTCATCCGTGATTGCGACATCGACACGGGGGACGATGACATCTGCATCAAGTCCGGCGGCACCAACATCCTGATCGAGCGCTGCGCCATCCGGCACGGCCACGGCATTTCGATCGGCTCCGAGACCATCGCCGGCGTGGACCGCATGCTCGTGCGCCAGTGCACCTTCGAGGGCGGCGACAACGGCATCCGGATAAAATCCATGCGCGGGGCCGGCGGCCTCGTCCAGCATGTCCGCTACACCGGCCTCCGGATGAAGAACGTGGGGGACGCCATCATCCTGCAGCTCGATTATGTCGACAACAACCGCCCCGACTTCAAGGGCGACCCGGCCAAGGTGCCGGCCATCCGCGACATCCTGATCGACGACGTCGTGATCGAGAATGCCCGGCATGCGGGCAGGATCATCGGCCTGCCCGACAGTCCCATCGCGAACCTGGTCCTCCGGAACGTCGCGCTCTCCGCCGAGAAGGATTTTGTGATCAAGGACGCCGGGACGCCCACGTTCGAAAACGTGACCCGGGACATCCGGCCGGGCATCGCCCCGCCCGCGGCCAGAGGCGAGCATTGAGGCGGGTGTGACGCATCACGCGATCCAGCGGGCGATGCCAAAGGCGGCGGCGGCGGCCAGGCTGCCGATCAGGGCGGTCTGGAGGGCGCTGCGGATGACCGGCACGCCGGTGAAGCGGCCCTTCACGCCGCCGAAGAGGGCGAGGGCGGCCAGCGTCACGGACGCGGAGACGATGAGCGCGCGGTGCGCATCGTCCAAAACCAGATAGGCGCTGAGGGGAATGATGCCCCCGACGATGTAGGCGAGGGCGATTGTGAGCGCGCTTTTCCAGGCGCGGCTGGGCTCGGGTTCCTCCAGGCCGAGCTCGAAACGCATCATGAATGTCACCCAGTCCTTCGGGCGCTGGCGCAGGGACTCGACGACCGTGGCGCACTCCTCCGCCGAGAGGCCGTAGCTCCGGAAGATGTCGCGCACCTCCTGCGCCTCCGCCTCGGGCAGCCGGAGGATCTCCTCCTCCTCGCGGGCCTTTTCGTGGACGTAATGCTCGGCATCGCCCCGCGCCGCGAGGTAGCCGCCCAGCCCCATCGCGATCGAGCCCGCGGCGATCTCGGCGAAGCCGGCTGTGACGATCAGGTGCGTCTGCGAAATCGCGCCGGTCAGGCCCGCCGCCAGGGCGAACGGCACAGTCAGGCCGTCGGACATGCCGATGACGATATCGCGGACCATGTTCCCGGCGGTGAAGTGCTTTTCGATGTGTGGCGTCATGGGCATGTCGCCAGCTTACGCCGGTCGCGACGGCACGCAAGCGGCGAGCCGGCGTGTCCTCGCCCGGCCGCCGCTTTATGATTCCAACCGCCGGAACCATGTGTTGGCTCCACGGCGATGAGCCGCACGATGTGCTACCGCTGTTTCTGGCCGCAGGCCCTTTGCTGGTGTCCCTCGCTGCTGCCCCTGGCTACCCGGACGCGGTTCGTGTTCCTGATGCACCCGAAGGAATTCAAGGAGGAGAAGGCCGGCACGGGCCGGCTCACCCAGCTCTGCCTGCCGAACAGCGAACTCCACATGGGGAAGGGGTTCGATGAACACGAATCCGTCCAGGCCTTGCTGCGCGACCCGCAGAACCATTGCATGCTGCTCTACCCGGGCGTCACCGCGGTGAACCTCTCGGACCCGACCGGCGCGGAGTTCCCGGTCCTGGCAGCCCGGCTCGCCCACCGCCGCCTGGTCGTGATCCTGCTCGATGCGACCTGGAGCGGTGCACGGAAAATGCTCCGGCTGAGCCCGAGCCTGCAGCGGCTGCCGCGGATCATGTTCACACCCTCCGCCCCGAGCCGTTATGTCATCAAGCAGCAGCCGCAGGCCGGCTGCCTGTCCACGCTCGAGGCGGTCCATGAGCTGCTGCTCGTGCTCGAGCGCGCCGGGCTCGACCGTTATCCGCAGCCTGACCAGCTGCTGGGGATTTTCCAGCGGATGCAGGATTTCCAGCTGCGCTGCGCCGCCGATCCGGCACGCCCAGGCTACCGCCGCCAGCCCTACAGCCAGCCCGCGGAGCGGACGCGCTCGCGCGGCTCGAAACGGGACAACTTCCTCCGCCAGCCGGCGGCGCCATCCCCCCCGGGTCCGTGAATGTGGCCCGCGCCCGCGGGCTCAGTCGCCGAAGCCGATGCCCAGGTCGCGCGCGGTGCGGATGGTCTCGCCCTCGAGCGGCACGGTCTTCAGGCGGCCGATGGCCTCCGGGAGGGGGATCGCCCGGTTGTCGGGCGGACGGTGGACGACCATGTAGCCGTACCGTTCCTCGGCGATCAGGCGCACGGCGCCGGCGCCGAATCGCGTGCACAGCAGCCGGTCGAACGTCGTGGGCGCGCCGCCGCGCTGCAGATGGCCGAGCACGCAGACCCGCGTCTCCTTGCCGGTGCGCCGGCCGATCTCGTCGGCCACGACCGCCCCGATGCCCCCCAGCCGGGCCTCGCGGATGGAACCGGTCTCGCCCAAGGTGACAAAGTCCTGGCCGGACTCGCGCGCGCCCTCGGCCACGACGACGAGGGTGAAGCGCTTGTTCTGGGCCTCGCGGCCGGCGATGACGCGGCAGATGGAGTCGTAGCCAAAAGGCAATTCGGGGATGAGAATCACATCCGCCCCGCCGGCGATGCCCGCGTGCGTGGCGATCCAGCCGGCGTAGCGGCCCATGACTTCGCCGACCATGACGCGATCATGGCTTTGCGCCGTCGAGCGCAGGCGGTCGAGCGCGTCGGTGGCGAAGGCCACGGCGCTGTCGAAGCCGAAGGTGACGTCGGTGCCCGCAATGTCGTTGTCGATGGTCTTCGGCACGCCCACCAGGGGGATGCCGGCCTCGAGGCATTGCTGTGCGATGCTCAGGGAGCCGTCGCCGCCCACCACCACAAGGGCGCGCAGGCCGAGCGACTCGAACCCCGCGCGGGCGGCGGCGAGCACGGCCGGGTCGATGCGGCGGGCTGCGCCATGGCCGGCCTTGCCGGCAAAGTGGCCCTTGTTCGACGTGCCGAGGATGGTGCCGCCGAGATAGAGCAGGCCGTCCATCTCATGGTAGTTGAGCGCCCGGGTGCTGGTCGGCTGGAGCAGGCCCTCGAAGCCGCCGAGGATGCCGAGTGTTTCCCAGCCGCGCTTGGTGGCAGACTTGACCACGGCGCGGATGACCGCGTTCAGGCCGGGGCAGTCCCCGCCGCCCGTGAGGATGCCGATGCGGATTGTCATGACGTGAGCTTGGACCGGCCGGCGGGGACTGTCGACGACAGGAGCTGCGCATTTCTTGGCCAATGGGACGCATGCCCTCGCGCGGCCGGCGCGTCGGCTACGGTTTTGAGAAACAATACGACCGGTACGAGAGCGAGCCCTCCTGGAGGGCGTCGTAGATGCGTGAACCGCGGATCCCGGCGAAGTCCCGGCCGAGCGCGTGCAGAAACCCGGGCAGATGCCGCCGGACCAGGTCTTCCGAACGGGCCGAGTTGAGGTCGAGGCCGCGCAGGACCCCGGCGTTGATCACCCGCGATTGCTCCCGGTGCAGCGGGGCGGCGGCCAGCGCTTGTTCCCACGCGGTGATTCCGTTGCGGAAGCGGAAATCCGCATAGAGGAAGTGGCCGCCCGGGCGCAGTACCCGCGAGACCTCGGCGAGAAAACCGGGAAAGTCCGGATAGCAATGCGAGGCCTCGACGTTGATGACGGCGTCGAAGGTGTGGTCGGCGAACATCAGGTGCCGGGCGTCGCCCTCCAGGAAATCAAGCGCGGCCAGCGGGTGGCGCTGCCGGCAGAAGGCGATGCCGGTGCGGTTGAGGTCGATGCCGGTGTAATGTGCCGGCTGCAGCGTGCGCGTCAGGTACGACGCTCCGCCCCCGTGGCCGCAGCTGACCTCGAGGACCTTCCGGCCCCGCAATTCAACCTGGGTGGCGACATGATGATAGAGCTGGATGCACGCGCGGTTGGGTGCATCGGCGGGGGTGAGGGTGAGGCCGAGCGGCGGGGCGGTCTCAAAGGCGTAGTTCAGGAACAGCACGTCCTCGCCGCGCAGGCGGCGGGTCAGGTAGGGATACCACAGTCGCCAGACGGCAGTGCGGAGGACCCCGATGGAGAGCAGGTGGTCGATCAGGGGCACGCCGGGAGGGGCTCAGGGCAGCTCGCGAATCCGGATGCGGCGGTATTCCATCTGGTCGTGATCGCTCTCGAAGCCGATCGGGCCGCTCGCCGGCAGCTTTTGGGCCGCCTCGAGGACCTCGCCGTTGCAGGTGGAACGGGCGACTCCGTCCTTCACGGTCACGATGATCTCATTCCAGTCGAGGGCGCGGTAATGCTGCAGCGACTTGTAGGGTCCGGCGATGAGGTAGTCGCGGCACTGGAGCTGCGGGCCGCGCAGAAAGATGCCGCTGTCGGCGTTGGGGGTGGCGCGAAACTCAAGCCGGAGCTCGAAGTCACGGGGGAATTCCGCGGCGGTCCAGAGTTTCCTGATCTCGCGGCCCTCGCGCGAGGCGATCACCACCAGCCGTCCGTTCCGGGCGAGAAAGCGGCCGTCCGGGCTGAGCGTGCGGCCGGCGAAATCCTCCACCGGCGTCAGTCCTTTTTCCGCGCGATAGCCCCAGGCGGTCAGGTCGTGGCCGTTGAAAAGGCTGGTGAATCCGGGCTCGGGGGCAAAATCGTCCGGCTCCGTCTCGCTGAAGCCGAGCGTGGCGAACACCGGCCGCAGCGCCCCGGCGAATTTCGCGTAGCCGGCGGCGTTGGGGTGCAGGAGGTCGGGAAACTCGCCGGCCGGGGCGTCGCCCTGCGCGTCGGCGAACAGCTTCCAGGTGTTGAGGAAGGTGACCTGCGGCTCGTCCTTCACCGCCGCCTTGTAGAGCTTGTTGAGCAGCTGGATGCGATCCGCCGGCCGTTTCTTGGCGGCGGAGCTGGGGAAGACGGCGCACAGGACGACAGGCATGGCCGGATCCTGCTGGCGGAGGGCGGCAAGGATGAGCCGCAGGTTTGCGGTGATGACCGCGGGGTCGGCGGCGTCCTCGAGGTCGTTGGTGCCGATGAGGAGGACGACGGCGCGCGGGTGGAGGGCGAGGACATCTTCCGGCAGGCGGACGAGCACCCCGCGGCTCGTATCGCCCCCGATGCCGCGGTTGGCGACCTTCAGGCCGGGAAAACTGCGGCCGAGATCATCGCCCCAGCCCTGGGTGATCGAGTCGCCGAGAAAGACGATGGCACCCTGATCGCGCCGCCCGGCCGCCGCGAAGGCCTGGCGGCGTTCCCGCCAGTTCTTGAGGAACCAGTCCGCGCGCCGGATCGGGCCGGCGCCCGGGAGGCCCGCATCGGTGGCGGGCACCTCGAAGCGCGCGCCCTGGTCACTCCCGGAAACACAGCCCGTGACCAGCAGCAACGGCAGCAGCAGGGCGCACAGGCAGGTGAGGAGGACCGGACGACGGAATGAATGCGCGGGGTGGGGCATGGGGGCAATGGTGTGGCACACCACCCATCGCTGCAACGCCGGACTGAAGCGTACCGCCGAATCCTTGCTCCGGTCTCAGGCCAGCTTCGACTGGACAAGCTTGCTGACGGCGCCGAAGTCGATGAGCCCGGCCTCGGGGCGCTGCTTGAGCGCTCCGATGACCTTGCCCATTTCCTTCTTCGAGGTGGCGCCGGTGGCGGCGATGACCTCTTTGACGAGGGCCTCGAGCCGCGCGGCGTCGAGGCCGGCGGGCAGGTATTTTTCCAGGATGGCGATCTCGGCGGAGTTGACCGCGACCAGGTCGGCGCGGCCGCCCTGCTCGAACTCGGTGCGCGCGTCGGCAAGGTTCTTGACCGCCTTGCGGAAGGCGGCGGTGACCAGGGCCTCGTCGATGGGCCTGGCCGTGTCCATGGCGGCGCGCTGGATGGCGGCGTCCATGGTGCGGAGGGCGGTGGTCGTGACGGGGTCGCGGGCCTTCATGGCCGTGACAATGTCGGCGCGGAGTCGTTCGTAGGTGGTGGGCATGGGAGGAGCCGGGCGCGGGCCGGGAGCAGGGAGACTGAAAATCAAGCCAGGGAGAAGTGCAATCCCCGCTTAGGAAACCGCGGCAATGCGCGCGGGGCCGCGCCGGCCGCCGAGTTCGAGCTGCAGGGTGTCGTCCTGTTTCCGGCCGATGAGCTGGCGGCCGAGCGGCGACTGCGGCGTGATGACGAGCACGGTCTGACCGGCGGTCTCCACCTCGGTGCCGCCGGCCCGCGGGCCGATGAAGTAGCAGTTCCGGCCCCGGCCCTCAAGCACAACGAGGGCGCCCAGGCCGATGGCCTCACCCGGGCCAAAGGCGCGCGGGTTCAGGGCGGCGAAGGCCTCCACCGCCTGCCGGGCCTCCCCGGCCTGTTTCAGCTGGCCCATGGCGAGGTAGGAAGCTTCGAGGCCGCGCGTGTCGTATTTGTCCTCGGCCTTGTTTTCCTCGTGGGTCGCCTCGGCGTGGGTCGCCTGGGCCGTGGCGGTGAAGAGCGCCAGCTCCGCTTCGAGCTGGCGGAGAATCTGGGCGAGCACGGCCGGTTTGTTCACAAGCCCGTCAGCCAAGCCGGGCGGACGGCAAAGACGAGCCTGATTGTACCCCGAGGGTCACGGGCTGCGCGGTTTGGGCGCGGGAAAAATCAGGCGTCCGGCGAGGGTGATCAGCCGGTCGTTGAGGATGGCGTCCTCCTTCTCCACGGACAGCTGGTAGGTGTTCCTTTCGGTCGCGCGCTCGGCCAGCTCGGAGCTGATCACGAAGACATGGCCCGCGCGCGCAAAAACGAGCGTGCCCCGCTTGGCGGTGACGGGCGGGGCGGAATTGGGCCCGACGCTGTTCTTGCCCTCGAAGAAGGAACCGCCCGGCAGCAGGGCGTAGGCGATCAGCGCCCCGTCCATCAGCTCGGGCACAAAGCGCGCGCTCTCGATCTTCGAGCCGGGAAAACGGCCCTGGAAATCCCCCAGCACGAAAGTGGTGAAGAAATACAGCAGGTAGTCGCGGCGGCCGCGGGTCTCGAACTCCCATTTTTGTTCCGCATCCTGGGGGAAGCAGGCGATGCTGATCTGGACGTTGTAGCTGTCGGTGAAGGTGACGACATTGGGCGTGTCGGTGATCGTCCCGCCCAGTTCCGGCAGCACGGGGGAGGGGATCTTGAATTCCCCCGTCGCGGAAACGTAGGTGCCGCCCTCCATCTTGCCGACGAGGCCGGCCGTCTGCGCGGAGGCGACGGAGCCCAGCAGGGTACAGGCGGCGAGGACCGGAATCAGGCGGGGGAGCATGGGTTGGGCAGATAAATCAGCCGGCGAGAAAATTCAAGCGTTGCGTGTTCAGACCACCAGTTGCTGCCACAGTGCCACGGTAATCTGCTCCGGGCGGGCGGTCGGGCCCAGGCCGGCAGCGGTCAGCCGGTCCAGCCAGGCGGCGGCCGGTCCGGGCGTGATCCGGCCCCGGAGCAGCGCGCCGATCTGTTTTCGCCGCTGCTGAAAGCAGGCCCGGATGAGCGCCTTGGTTTCGGGGCGGAAGACAAACGGGACGGGACGGCGCACGAGGTTGAGCAGGTAGGAATCAACCTCGGGCTTGGGGTAAAAGCAGCCGGGGGCGACCTTGTGGCCGCTGGCCGGCTCATAGGCGGACTGCACGAAGATGGAGATGGCGCCGAATTGCTTCGAACCCGGCGCGATCACATAGCGCTGCGCCGCCTCCTGCTGGAGCATGAGGACCATGCGGTCGGGCAGCGGGCCGCCCAGCACGGCGTCCATCCACGGGGTCGAGATGGCGTACGGCAGGTTGGCGACGATCTTGAAGGGGCGCGCCGGATGGGAGATGGCCGGGGAGAAACCCGCCAGCGGCTGTGTCATGGCGTCGCTTTCCAGGAGGTGCAGCAAGGGTTGGGCGGGCGCCAGCGAGCTGGCGAGGTGCGCGTGCAGCGTGCGGTCCTTTTCCACCGCCCAGACCTCGGCGCCGGCGGCCAGCAGTGCGGCGGTCAGCGTGCCGAGCCCGGGCCCGATCTCCACCACGGCATCGCCCGGCTGCACGCCGGCCAGTTCGAGCGACTTGCGCACGATGTTGCCGTCGACGAGGAAATTCTGCCCGAGAAACCGCTTGGGCTGGTGGTTGAGCCGCGCGAGCAGTTCGCGCGTGGCGCTGGGCGAGAGCGGCATGGCCTATTTGTCGCCGTCCCACTCCAGGTGGAATTTGTGCAGGGAGCGGTGGATCACCGGGGCGAGGATGACGCCGGTCGTGGCGAGGAGGGCGATGCCGCAGTAGATCGCATAGCAGCCGGCGAACAGTTTCGCCGCGCCGCTGTGCAGCGGGGAGATGGGGCCCATCCCGGAGAGGATCATCGCGGCATCCAGGAAGGCGTCGATCCAGGGCAGGCCGGCCAGGGCATGGTAGCCGATCATGCCCAGGCTGAGGGAAAACAGGATCAGCCCGCCGCCGGCGGCGATACTCCAGCCGAGCCGGAGGGCGAATTCGCGCCGCGGCAGGAGCTGGTCCTTGTGATGCTCATACATGGCGGAAATCTGCGATCAGGGCAGCGGGATCGGCGGCGCGCATCAGCGCCTCGCCGACGAGCACGGCGTGCGCCCCGGCGGCCCGGGCCCGCGCGGCGTCGGCGGCCGTGGCGATGCCGCTCTCGCTCACGGCCACGATGTGCCGGGGAATCCGGGGCAGGAGCCGCTCGCTCAGGGTGAGGTCGGTGTGGAAGAGCGCGAGGTCGCGGTTGTTGACCCCGATGATCTTCGCCTTGTGCTGCACCGCGCGCTTCAGCTCCGCGTCGTCGTGGATCTCATAGAGCACGTCGAGTCCGGCGGCGGTGGCGGCGTGCTGCAGGGCCGTGATTTCCTCGTCGGACAGCGCCCGCACGATGATGAGGATGGCGCTGGCCCCGGCCGCGCGCGCCTGCTGCACCTGGATCGGATGCACCATGAAATCCTTGCGCAGGCAGGGCAGGGCCGGCGGACACTGGGCAAACCGGGTCGTGATTTCCTGCAGGTCGGCCAGGCTGCCGCCGAAATATTTCTCGTCCGTCAGGATGGAAAGGGCGCTGGCCCCGGCCGCCTGGTAGCGTTGCGCCTGATCGAGGGCGGAGGCATTTTCGCGGATGGCCCCGGCGGAGGGCGAGCGGCGCTTGATCTCGGCGATCACCGCCAGCCGGCCATCGGTCCGCCGGAGGGCCTGCAGGAAGGACGGGGGCTTGGGCAGCTCACGGTGGAGCGCGGCCAGCTCCTCCACGAAGACCGGGCGCAAGAGCGGGGCGATCTCCCGCCGCTTGTGGGCGATGATTTCTGTGAGCTTGTCCATGCGGGAGCCCACGGAACACACGGATCCCCGGGAAGACAAAGCTGAAAGTTCATGGTTTTTTCCGTGTGTTCCGGGCCTGCCGCCGGCAGTTTGACCCCATGCCTGCAATTGACGACCTCCGCCGCACCATGGCCCGCCTGCGCGCCCCCGACGGCTGCCCCTGGGACCGGGAGCAGACCCACCAGACCCTCGCCCGCTGTCTGATCGACGAGTGCAGCGAGCTGCTCGACACCATCGACCGGAACGACCTGCCGCACATGCGGGAGGAACTCGGTGACGTGCTCATCCAGGTGGTTTTTCATGCCCAGCTCGCCGCCGAACGCGGGGATTTCGACTTCGATGATGTGGCCCGTGAAATCAATGAAAAGCTCATCCGGCGTCACCCCCATGTCTTCGGCACGGGGCGCGCCGACACCCCGGCGCAGGTCATCGAGGTCTGGGAGAAGGTCAAGGCGGGGGAGAAGGCGGCCGCCGGCAAGGTTGATCCGGCTTTTTTCAAGGAATTGCCCCCGCGTCTGCCCGCCCTGATGTTTGCGGAGGCCGTCTGGAAGCAGATTGCGAAAAAACAGCTCCCGGTCGCCGGCGTGGTGGACCAGGCCCGGGTGGCGGCCCGCGCGGAACAACTGGACGACGGCAGTCTTGGCCGGGTGTTGTTTGAGCTTACCGCGGCGGCGCACGCCCGCGGCCTTGATCCCGAGGGTGCCTTGCGGCGGGAGAGCGGACGAGTGATGAGCGAGGTTGCGGCCAGGGCGGGAGCCGCGATCCCGCCGCGATCATGAGCCTGCGGCGCCGCCAAAGCCACTGACATGAAGCCCAAACCCGCGAGCGAGTCCGGGACCGGCCTGCCGCCGGCGGTGGCCGCCGGGTGGTTGCTGCCGTTCACCGACCATCTGGCGAAGGAAAGGCGCTATTCCGCGTACACGGTCCGCAATTACCGGCAGGCCTTCGTTGATTTCCATTCCTGGCTGCAGGCGAATGCCGGCGGGAACCCCGGGCTGGACGCCCTCACGGCGCGCGAGGCCCGCGATTTTGTCATCGAGGCGCAGCGGCGCTTCAGCCGGCGGACCCTGCACAATCACGTCTCGGGCCTGCGGACCTTTTTTCGCTACTGGATGCGGCAGGGCCGGGTGCGCCACAATCCGTTCGCCGGGATGCCGCTGCCGAAACTGGAGCGGGCGCTGCCGAAATTCCTGACCGAGACCCAAATGAACCTCCTCCTCGGCGGCCCGCAAAAAATGCGGGCGAACGGATCGCTCGACGCCTTCAGCGCGGCGCGCGACCGGCTGGTGCTCGAACTGCTTTATGGCGGCGGATTGCGCGTCAGCGAACTCGTGGCGCTGAAGTATGGTGCCATCGATTCCAGCACGGGCAGCGCGCGGGTGCTGGGCAAGGGCGGCAAGGAACGCCTTTGCCCGCTCGGGACGGTGGCGCTCGCCGGGTTGAAATCATTCCGCAGGGAGCATGCGCGACGGACCGGTCCCGAAGATCGGATCCTCATCACGAAACGACACACCCCGCTCACCGTGCGCGCGGTCCAGTTGCTCCTGAAAAAATACTTGGCCCTCGCGGGACTGCCGCGCGATCTCTCGCCGCACAAATTGCGACACTCTTATGCGACGCACCTGCTCAATTCCGGGGCCGATCTGCGCGCCGTCCAAGAACTGCTCGGCCATGCGAATCTCACGACCACCCAGATCTATACCCATACCAGTGTCGCGCGCTTGAAAGAGATCTACGCCAAGGCGCATCCACGTGCCTGAGCTCCGGCAAGTTAAGGGACTTGGTGGATAATCTGGCATTTTTTGCTTATTACAATAAATTGCAAATACAGGCTGGACATTGCCAAAAATATGAGTGCTATTACCTATTCAGGTAGGGTGTATTACGGTTTCTAACTAAGGTTATACAGCACAGTCCACTTGAACGCCGCACGAGGGGCGCAAACCAAAGAGAATTAAATTTCAACTACAAGCAGCACCATGCAAACCACCGCTGAAGCAGAGAAGCAACTGAAGGTGGTCATTATTGATGACCACGCCATGATCGTCGAGCTCATCACGGAAATTTTCGGCCAGTGGAAGGGATACAAGGTCGTCGGCCACGCCGCGAACTGCCGTGACGCCCAGGCGATCTGCAAAAGGGAAAAACCGGATTTCGTCATTCTCGACATCGGGCTGCCCGATGCCTCGGGGCTGGACGCCTTCAAGCAGATCAAGGCCCTGTTCCCGAACGTGCACGTGCTGATTTTTTCCGGCAACCTGAGTGACACGCATATCCGGGCCGCGCTGACTGCCGGGGTTGACGGCATCATCAGCAAGGCATCGGCCACCGCGGAATTAAAAGCCGCCATCCTCTCCGTGAGCACGGGCCGGACTTATCTTTGCGCCCAGACCAGCGAAGCCGTCCGGCTGATGGTGCGATCCCCGACGGAGCCGCCCGCGAGCAAACCGGTGCTCAGCAAGCGCGAGCAAACCGTGCTGCGCCACATTGCCGCCGGGCTGAGTTCCAAGGAAATCGCCGCGAAGCTCGGCTTGAGTTGCTATACCGTGAACAATTTCCGCGCCAAGCTGAGCAAGAAGACCGGCCTGCATCGCGCGGTGCATCTCTCCCTGTATGCGGCCCGGATGGGCTTGATCAATGAGCCCGTCGGCTCGGCCCATCCCGGCTGGTGACAATTTGCCGGAAGGGCGCGCGGGCCCGCCTTAAAGCTCGATGGTCGGCGGCATGCCCGGACGGACCGCAGTGGGAGACGCGAATCAATCTCCGGGCATTTCAAATGGTTCGCACTGCAAAATTGTGTCCTTCCAATGGGGTGCTCAAAACTCCGTTCCACTCAAAGAGGCCCATTGCTTCAGGTTCAATCCGTAGCGCTTGAATCCTTCGGCATCTACGAAAACACGGTATATTCCTCCCGAGATGTGACTCAAACAAGCTAACTTATTCATAGGCTTTCTCCTCATTTTAGCCGCCTAACACATTATTTTATAGATATATAGAAAGAATGGAGCAACAAGAATACCCAGAATGGAAGTTCAACCACACTGGGGAGTCAAAACACGCGTCGTCATCATCGACGATCACATCCTGCTCAGTGAATTGATCACGAGCGTGGTTGATTCCATGAAGGGCTTTCGTGTCGCCGGCACGGCGCAAACCGAGGGGGAGGCGTTGCAACTGTGCGCGCGGGTGCAGCCGGATCTGGTGATCCTCGACCTGGTCCTGTCCTCCACCTTCGATCTCACGCTGCTGGAAAAAATCAGCCGGCTTTGTGTAGGCGCGCGGGTCGTGATCTTTTCGGGCAACCTGACCCCGGACATCATCAAGCAGGTGCTGGCCGCCGGCACGTACAGCCTGATCAGCAAGAGCGCCACGCTGGGCGAGTTTCGGTTCGCGTTGCTCGCGGTGGCGGCCGGCCGGACCTATTTCAGTCCCGATGTGTCCGGCACGATCAAGGGCCTGGTGGTCGATCCGTCGTCACCGGCCCGGCCGGGCCAATCCAAGCTGACCCGTCGTGAGGAAGCCGTGCTGTGCTATCTCGCCCAGGGCCTGAGCTCCAAGGAAATCGCGTCCACCCTGGGGGTCAGTGTCTACACCGTTGCCAACCACCGCAGCCGGTTGATGAAGAAAACCGGCCTGCACCGGGCCGCCCAGCTGTCGCTCTACGCGGTGCGGCGGGGCCTGCTCGGTTTTTCCGCGATGCCCCCCCGTACGCGCTGATGACATGACGCTCCGCCCGATTACATCCCCCCGCCGGTTGCCGGCGCCAAAGTCCCGGCCGGCGGCCGCGGTCCGGACCGTCCATGGGCCCGCCGTCTCCGCCGCCGAGTTGGAGGAGCATCTCCGCCAGTTTCAGCGCCTGGTCATGCAGGGTGAACTCGCCGCCACCGCCGTGCATGAGATCAGCAATCTGCTGACCATCGTCCTCTTCAACGCCGGTCTGCTCCGCGAGCGCCACAAGGGCGTGGCTGGCGAGCTCAAGTACATCGAGCCCATGCTGCACGCCTCCACCCTGATCGCGACCCTGTGCAGCCAATTGCGCAATCTCTCGCGGCCGACCGCGGCCCGGTCGCAGGTCATCGACCTGGCCGAGACCGCGCGGGGCACCTTCCGCCTGCTGGAGCAGATCATGACGCGGGAACTGACCTTTTCCGCGCCGGCGGGCGGCCCCGTCTTCATCTACGCCGATCCGGCGCAGATCGACCAGATGCTGGTCAACCTGGTGCTCAACGCCCGGGACGCGACGCCCGACGAGGCCGGCCGGATTTCCGTCCGGGTTGGGCGCGGCCCCAAGGGGGCCGGCTTCATCGAGGTGGCGGACAATGGTTCGGGCATGACCGCGGAGGTGAAGCGGCAGTTGTTCAAGTCCTTTTTCACCACCAAGCCACCCGGTCAGGGCACCGGGCTGGGCTTGGTCACGGTCCAGCGAATGCTGCACGGGATGGGTGGCAGCATCAGGCTGACCAGCCGGGTCGGACGGGGCACCTGCGTCCACCTGCAGTTTCCGGTTCCCAACCTTCCGGAGGGGGAGTCCCTTCCCGGCGATGTCACCAACCAGCCTGATCATCCGGCGCAACCCTGATCCAACCGTGCGCGCTCCCTTCATCAAATCCCTGGGCCCGTCCCCCCGTTTCGGTCCCGCCGGTGACAGCACCACCGACCAGACCGGCACCGTCGACGGGCTGCATTCCATCCACATCATCGACGATGATGCCCCGCTCGGGGCCGCCTTGTCCGCCGGCCTCGAGGCCTTCGGCTACCGGGCGGTGTTTTCCTCCAGCGCCACGGCGGGCTGGACGGCTGCCCACTCGCAACCACCCGACCTGATCCTCTGCGACATCAACATGCCGGGGAAAAACGGCCACCGCCTCCTGGAGGAGATCCGCGCGGATCCGGCCCTGGCCAACTGCCAGTTTGTCTTCATGACCGGCAACTCGGTCTTTGCCCATCCCCGGATCGGCATGGACCTGGGGGCGGACGACTTCCTCCTGAAGCCGTTCACGCTCGAAACCCTGGTGTCCTGCGTGTCGGCCCGGCTCCGGCGCAAGGAAACCAACCGGCAGACGGAGGCGGCGGTGATCAGCGAACTGCGGGCGAACCTGCACAAGTGGATGCCCCATGAGTTCTTCACCCCGCTCACCGGCATCCTCGGGTTCGCGGAGCTGCTGGAGCAGGAATTCACCAGTCTCGAGCCGGTGGAAATCCGGGAGGCCTTGCACGGCATCCTGAGTTCCGGGCATCGGCTTCACCGCACCCTGCGCAACTACCTGTTTACCCTGGACCGGCTGAATCCGGATTCGGAGACGCCGTTCCCGGTGCTCTCGGCCGCGACCGTGGCCCAGCTCTGCGAGCGCGGGGCCCGGGCGGCCGCGGCCCGGTACAAGGCCCGGCAGAACGACCTCAGCCTGGAACTCGCCACCACGCCGCTCTCCGCCGGGGCGCAGGAGTTTTCGCTCCTGATCGAGGAACTGACCGACAACGCCTTCAGTTTTTCCAAGCCCGGGACGCCGGTGCGCGTGACCGCGCAGCGGGTCGGCGCGAACCTGCAGCTGACCATCAGCGACGCCGGCCGGGGCATGACCGCCCAACAGCTCAAGGATTTCAGCGCCTTCCGCCAGTTTGAGCGCAAGACCTTCGAACAACAGGGCCTGGGCCTGGGTCTGTTCATTGTCCGCCAGATCCTCCGCCGGCTCGGCGGTGAACTGCACCTCCACAGCCTCCACGGCAGCGGCACGACCTGCCTTGTCACTCTCCCGGCCTATGCCGACCCGGGTCCGCCGGCGGCCAGCTAGCCGCGGCGCCGGGTGCTGTGCCATGAAGACCAGGACTTTTGCCGAGATCTACTGCGAACGCGAGGGCGTGTCGCCGGCTGCGTTGCGGGAAACGCTCCTGCAGCGGACCCTTTATCCCCATGCGCGGCTGATCGCTGGGCTGGGGTTCCGCCACCTGCCCGGGCTTTTCCTCGCCGACAGGGAATTCGTCGAGGATGTCGGCTGCCTCCGGAGCTTGCAGGATTTTTCCCTGGTGCTGGGCGGCTTTGTCGAGCATCCGTCGAACCGGAACTTCCTGCGGCGGCGCCTCCGGATCCGCATCTCGGCGCACCGCATGCTGCGGATCGTGCGCGCGGTGCTGGCGCCCGCGGGCCGGTCAGCGCCGGCCGGGAGCCATAGCCCCGTCCCGGAGAGCGGGGGCCGCCTTACCTGAGGGGCAGCCGCACCGCGGCACTGTTCCCCGCCTGGTCGTAGAGCAGGATCTCCACGGCGGTCGCGCCGGAGGCCCGCGCCTCCGGGATCTCCGCGACAAAACGCTCGTGCCGACCGTCGAGAATCCCGTCGGCCGGATGGCTCACGGACTCATGCTCGCCGTTGTTGAGGGTGAAGTCCGCCCCCTCGAGCAGGGAGAGGGCATCGGTGCCCTCGACGGAGATGATCACCAGGCCGTCCGCCCGCTGCACCTGCGAAGCGGCGATGACGGGGGGCGTGCGGTCGACCAGCAGGCTGTCGGTCTCGAAGGTGTAGCTCAGCCGCTGCGCGGCCGGCCGCGGGGCCTGCTCGGCCACGTGGAGCCGCGTGAAGTAGAGGCCCTCGGCCAGGCCACTGGTGTCAAATTGCACGTAGTTGTCCGGGGTGTTGACGGCCAGATCGGTCCAGGTCTCCGCGTTTTCCGCCCGGATGGAGAAGGTGAACGCCAGGTTGTCGCCGTCGGCGTCCACGACCGTCCAGTAGACCAGCTGCGCGCCGGTCTGGGGGATGAGCTGGCTGCCCATGAAGGCGCCCTTGTGTTTCTCCGCCTGTTCATCCCTCGGGTCGCGCCCCGGCGGGTAGAGCATCTGGCCGAGCGTGGTGATCGCGCTGGGCGGCGGGTCGTTCGCGGGAATCAGGCCGAGATTGGGCGAGAAGATCCGGAAATCGGAGAGCACCGGGCGGCGGTTCTGGGGCAGATGATAGAGCGTGGCCTTGTCGAGCTGGAAATCCGCGGCGTCGCCGGTGGCCTGGATCCGGAACCGGGCATACCGGCCGCGGAGCCCGTCGGCGTAGAACCCGCCGTCGCGCGGCTTCATCTCCGTCCACGGGGTCCAGCCCTCGATTTCATCGCTGCCGAAATTGGTGCGCACCTCGACCTTGAGCGCCACGTGGTCGGCGCCGCGCAGGCGGGCGAAGCGGAGCCCGCCGAGCTCGCCAGGCTGGCCGAGGTCGAGCCGCCGCGTCTCCAGCTCGCGGACCGGGGCCGGGCCGAAGGTCATCACCGCCAGGCCGGGGGCGTTGTTCCGCAGCAGCAGGAACCGGTCCTCGCCGAGCGGCGCGATGTCGTTGAGCTGGGCCGAGGCGCTGCCGGCAAAGGTGAGGGCGCGGCGCGCCTCCGGATCATAGCCGAAGGCATCGCCCTGCTCGCCCGCGGTCAGCAGCAGCCAGCGGCCGTGCCGGGCCAGCCGGTAGAGCGCGATGTTGGTCTTGGCCATGACGCTCTCGGGAAAACCGTCGGCGGGAAAATGCACCACATTGGTGCGGCCGGTGAAGCCCGGCTTCTCCTCCTTTTCCTTGCCCTCGGCCTTGGAGTCCCCCGGCTTGGCGATGCGGTTCGTGTCGCCGGCGGTGTAGACGATGCCGGCGTAGAATCCGCCGTCCTCCATCGGCAGCAGGTCGACCACCTCGGAGTCGTGGTTTTCCTGCAGGATGAGCGGCGGTCCGCCCGTCGCGGTGAAAGCGTAGACATTCCCCTTGGGCGAGGAACCGGCGATGATGCGGCCGTCGGCGAGTCGCGCGAGCTTCCGGACGTTGCGGTCGCGGATTTCGCCGAACAGCGTCACGCCCTTGTCCGCGACCGCCTTGGCGTCGGACACCTTGCCTGCGATCAGCCCGGCCTTGGCCAGGCGGGCGAGGTCGAGGCGGTAGATCTTCCCGGGATTGCCGGTGGCCGCGAGCACCGAGCCGTCGGGCAGCGGCAGGAAATCGAAGACCGAGTCGGCGGGGAGCGGCACCCGGGCCACGCTCCTGCCGTCCCGGAACAGATAGACGGCGGCGGTGGGCGAGGTGCCGACGAGCAGGCTGCCGTCGGGCAGCGGCTGGACGGCGAGGGCATGGGTCTCGGATACGGCCGCGATTTCGCGCACCTTGTAGGTGTTGTCGGCGGGATTGAAGGTGACTTCCTGGACCTTGCCTTCGGGGCCGGTGCCGACGACGAACCGGTCGGGGCCGGCCGGCTTGAGCGTCCAGAGGATGTCGCCAATCCGGGGCCCCTCGAGGTCGGTGAAGACCGGACCCGGCAGTACGCGGCCGTCGGAACGGGTGGCCAGGCCCTTGAGGTTGCGGCTGGCCACGTCGCGGCCGAAGTCGATCTCCAGCTGCCGTGTCAGCGGGTCGGCCGGCAGCCGGCCGGCGAGGCCGGCGAGGAAAACAACCAGACAGCGAACGAGGCAGCGGGCGGAATGGGTCATCGAAGGGGGTGGTCAGTCCGTGATGGCGAAGGGCCGGCGGACCAGGATGTTGAAGAGCCGGCCGGGCAGCAGGTGCTTTTCCCAGAGCGTGGCCAGGGCCTCCCGGCGCTGGAAGCGCGCCTCGTCGGCGCCGCTGGCGATCCGGGCGAGGGAACCGGGCATCTCCGGCGTGGTGGCACGCTGGTCGGTGAGCAGCCGGGTCTTCTCGACCACCGCGAGGTAGAGGCCGTCGGACGCGCGGAAATCGCGCAGGGCGGAAATATATTCCTCGAAGCTGCGCAGCTGGGCCACCGGCACCGCATGGGAGCGGCCGGTCAGTTCATCCAGGGCCGGGCCGGTGGTGAGGATGACTTCCAGCTGCTTGCCCGCCCACTCGCGCGGGACTTCCAGGCTGACGTTTTCGCTCGCCGAATCACTCTGGTAGCCGCGCCAGCCGACGGTGAGCGCCACGCGCTCGCCCGGCGCGGCCTCGGCCCGCGAGACCAGCATCTGCTCCACCGACGCCTGCGGGTTCTCCGGGGTGTCCTCCACGCTGAAGCGGATGCGGTCCGGGAAGACGCGCGCGTAGGGATTGAACAGCCAGAGGGAGAGGTTGCTGACGAAATCCCCGAGGCCCTGCCGGAATCCCTGTGGGCCGGGGTAGAGCTGCGCCAGTTCCACGGGCGCCGTGCCGGGAAAATCGACCGTCGTCGTCACCTTGAAGCCCCGGGCGAAGCCCGACTCGTTCGAGCCCATCACGGCCTGGGTGAGCCCGGAGGCGGCGATGAGCGGCAGGACCTGCTCGTTGCGCACCACGGAAAAATGCAGCGTCTTGCGGTTGGCCCGGGAGGGAAAGTCGACCTCGACCGGCACCATTTGCGGCGCGCGGCCGAGCTCGCCGTAAATGCCGGAGAGCCGGTCCTGGCTGAACGTGCCGATGATGCCGCCCGTGTTGCTGATCTTGACGGAGCTGTACTGGCTGGGGAGGATGGTGACAATCTCGGCGGACGCCATGGGCAGTTCGGCGGCGCCGAGCGACAGCATCGGGTGGCCGAAGGCGAGAATGCGGTTGCCGTCCACGTGCGACACGGTGCCCGTGCCGGAGAGGCTGATGTCGCCGACCGCGAGGGCCACGGCCACGACGTCGCCCGGGTGCAGGGCCTTCGGCGCGGGAATCTCACCCGCGGCCTCGCCGCCGCCGGCATTGCCGCCGAGGGCGGTGACATTCAGGCCGAGGGCGTCGAATTCCGGTTCGAGCGCGGAGGCGACGTTCGGGGCGAGCCCGCCGAGCGAAAAGGCCGGGGTCATGGGCGTGAACTGCATGGGCGGCGTCCCGGCTGCGCGCCCGGTGCGCTCGCCGCGGACGGGGATGGGGGTGGGCAGGGAGTTGTCCTTGCCGGGCGGCAGCGAGCTGACCTCGATCATGTCGCCGATCGGCGTGAACCCCGCGTAGCGCACGGTTTCGAAATGCTGGATCTGGTAGGAAAGGACGCCCGCGAGCTTGCCGCCGATGTAGAGCGGGCTGCCGCTCATGCCCGCCACGGCGCCCATCAGCTGCACGCGGGAGTCCGTGAGCTCGCACAGGATCATGCTTTTGCCGGGGCCGAGGGCGTTGCGCAGGATGCCGGTCACCTGCACCGTGAACGGCTCGGGCGTGCTGCCCTTGAACACGGTCCAGACCTCCCCCGTCATGCCCGGCTGCAGGTCGGCGAGCGGCAGGAGCGGCGCGTACGCCGGCTGGGCCCGGACCGGGTGGCCGAGCGAGGCGCAGAGCACGCAGAGCAGCAATTTCAGCCTGAGGTTCATCGGGTGGAGGGGAGGCTGGGTGGCGTTGAGGTGATACGTTTCACTCGGCTCGATCTTAGAGGGACTTAATGGCCTTGGCGATGACTTCGCAAGTACGGTCGACGGCCGCACCCTCGTGGGCGGTACTGAGGAACCATGCCTCGTACGCGCTGGGCGGGAGATAGACGCCGTCCGCGAGGCAGGCGTGGAAGAAGCGGCCGAAAAGCTTGGCGTCGGAGGTCAGAGCGGTGGCGTAATCGCGGACCGGGGTCGGGGTGAAGAAAAGGCTGAACATCGAACCGGCCTGCGGGGCCTGGAGCGCGAGGCCCTTGGTCCGGGCGGCGGCCAGTGCCGCGGAGCAGATCTGCCGGCCGAGGGCGTCGAGCCGGGCGTAGGGCTTAAGCTCGTCGAGCAGCCGCAGGCCCGCGATGCCGGCGGCCATGGCCAGCGGGTTGCCGCTGAGGGTGCCGGCCTGGTAGACCGGGCCGAGCGGGGCGATGAGGTCCATGATGTCCGCGCGGCCGCCGAACGCCCCGACGGGCAGCCCGCCCCCGATGATCTTGCCGAGGCAGGTGAGGTCGGGGACGATCTGCTCGATTTCCTGCACCCCACCGCGGGCGAGCCGGAAGCCGGTCATCACCTCGTCGAAGATGAGCAGCGCGCCGTGCTGCGCGGTGATCTGGCGGAGGGACTGAAGATAGCCGGCATCGGGCCGGATGAAGCCGACGTTGCCGCAGTATGGCTCGACGATGACGCAGGCGATCTGGCCCGGATTGGCGGCAAAGGCGGCCTCGAGCGCGACGGCGTCATTGTAGGGCAGCACGACGGTCTCCCGGGCGAACGCCGCGGGAATGCCGGCGCTGTCGGGATGGCCGTGCGTCAGTGCGCCGGAGCCGGCCTTGATCAGGAGCGAGTCGGAGTGGCCGTGGTAGCAGCCCGCGAACTTGATGATCTTGTCGCGATGCGTGAACCCCCGCGCCAGCCGGATGGCCGACATGGTCGCCTCGGTGCCGCTATTGCACATGCGGACCTTCTGGATCGAGGGGAAAAACGTCACGATCAGCTCCGCCATCTCGACCTCGTAGGGATTCGGCGTGCCGAACGACGTGCCCTGCTCGAGCGCGGCGGCGATGGCGGACCGGATGGCCGGGTGGTTGTGCCCGTGGATGGCCGGGCCCCAGGTACAGACAAAGTCGATCAGCTCGCGGCCGTCGGCCGTGGTGAGCGTGGCGCCGCGGGCGGACCGGGTGAAGAACGGCGTGCCGCCGACGGAGCGGAAGGCCCGGACGGGGGAGTTCACACCGCCGGGAATTAGTTTCTTGGCGCGTTCGAAAAGTTGATCGGAGAGGGGAGAGGACATTTTTAACCACTAATGCACACTAATGGATCACTAATTCAGAGCACAAAACGCTTCCAACCAAGTTTCGGGAAGGGGCCGAAACTGACGGCCTTTGTAGAAGAGCGGCAGTTTGGGTTTGGAAATGAATGGCATCGTCCGGCTTGCAAGCTCCAGTTCCAAGCTCTCGTAGTAAACTTCCTCCAGGCATCCACTGCCCATTTCGTCATACACGTCAAAAACAGCGGCCATGAAATCATAGCCCGGTTGCTGGTACAGTCCCGCGACCTCACTCATGTTTGGTCTCCATTAAGTGGCCCAATAGTGTGGATTAGTGGTGACCAAATCAGCTCACGTATTTCTGCACGATCGGGATCCGGCGGCCGACACCGAAGGCGAGGGGGGTGATCTTCAGGCCCGGGGCGGCCTGCTTGCGCTTGTACTCGTTGAGGTCGACCTTGCGGATCACGTCGTTGACAACGGCCTGGTCGAAGCCCGCGGCGACGAGGTCGGCACGCGCCAGGCCCTCCTCGACATAGCCCTTGAGGATGGCGTCGAGCACCTCGTACGGCGGCAGGCTGTCCTGGTCGGTCTGGTTGGGCCGCAGCTCGGCGCTCGGCGGCTTGTCGAGGCTGGAGCGCGGGATGATCTCCCGGTCGCGGTTGATCCAGCGGGCGAGGGCGTAGACCTGCATCTTGAACACGTCCGAGATGACCGCGAGGCCGCCGCACATGTCGCCGTACAGCGTGCAGTAGCCGACGGCGAGCTCGCTCTTGTTGCCGGTGGTGAGGAGCAGGGCGCCAAATTTGTTCGAGATGGCCATGAGGAGCAGGCCGCGGGCGCGGGCCTGGATGTTCTCCTCGGCGATGTCGCGCGGCCGCCCGGCGAAGACCGGCGCGAGGGACTGCTCGGCGGCGGCGACAACCTCCGCGATGGAAAGCGTGTGATAGACCAGGCCGAGGTGGCGCGCGACCGTGGCGGCGTCGTCCTTGCTGTGCTGGCTGGAGATGACCGACGGCAGGCTGACGCCGATGACATTCGCCGGGCCGAGCGCCTCGGCGGCGATGACGGCGGTCAGGGCCGAGTCGATCCCGCCGGAGAGGCCGAGCAGGGCCTTCTTGAAGCCCGTCTTCTGGGCGTAGTCGCGCACGCCGAGCACGAGCGCGTCGAAGAGGTCGCGCATCTCGTCCTGGGCGAAGCTCGGGGCGACGGCCGGAAAGGTGGTCCCCGTGTCCACGACCCGGAGTTCCTCCCGAAACGCCGCCAGACCGGCGATCAGCCGGCCCTGCGCATCACTGACCATGGTGCGGCCGTCGAAGACCAGCTCGTCGTTGCCCCCGACGGAATTGCAGTAGGCGACCGGGCAGCCGCAGGCGCGGGCGGCGTCCTGCACGAGGGTGAGGCGGAGATTTTCCTTGGTGCTGTGCCAGGGACTGGCGGAGAGATTGAGCATCACGTCGAGTCGGCGGGTGCTCAGGACCTTGACCGGGTCGAGATCGTAGAAGCGGCGCGTCTGGATGATCTCATGGGTCCAGATGTCCTCGCAGATGGTGAGGCCGATGCGCCGCCCGCCGAATTCGACGACAGTGGGCTCGAGCGCGGGCTCGAAGTAGCGGTCGTCGTCAAAGACATCATAGGTCGGCAGGAGGCATTTGCGGGCGGAGACGAGGATTTTGCCCTCGTGGCAGAAGGCGGCGGCGTTGAAGGCGGACCGGCCCGTGCCGGTGGGGTTGGGCTCGGTGTAGCCGATGACGGCGGGGACGGCGCCGATCTGTCGGGCGAGTTCGCCGGTGGCCTGTTCGACGTCGGAGATGAAGCGCTTCTTGAAGAGCAGGTCGCGGGGCGGGTAGCCGCAGACGGCGAGCTCCGGGAAAAGCACCAGTTCCGCGCCCTGCGCGACCAGGGCGCGATAGGCGTCGGCAATCCGCCGGCTGTTGCCGGCGAGGTCGCCGACGATGGTGTTGATCTGGGCCAGACCGATGCGCATGGATGAAAAGCCCAAGTTGAGGGCAAAGCGCTGGACTGCAACCCCAAGCCGTGTGTTTTGCCTGCGAATGTGGGAGCCTGCCGGCAGGCGATTCAGGGTTGCGCGAAATGCCTTTCCCTGTCGCCTGTAAACAGGCTCCACCAATTGATATGCCGTCCGCCCCCAACCACCGCCTGATCCTCGCCTCCGCCTCGCCGCGCCGGAAGGAGTTGCTCGCGCAACTGGGCCTGCCCTTCGAGGTCATCCCGGCCGAGGTGACCGAGCACGAGGCGCCGGACGCCGACCCCCGCGAGATGGTCCGGCACAATGCCGCGCTCAAGGCCGACTGGGTCGCGGCGCGCCATCCCGACGCCACGGTGATCGGCGCGGACACGACCGTGTTTATCGACCGCATCGTGCTCAACAAGCCCCGGGACGCCGCCGAGGCCCGGGCGATGCTCCGCCTGCTGCGCGGCCGCACCCATACGGTGTTCACCGGCTTGGCCCTGCGCCGGCCCCGCGCCGGCCTGCAGCTCGACCGCGGCGTGGCCAGCGAGGTGACCCTCAAGGCCTTTGACGATGCCACCCTCGAGCTCTATCTCAGCCGCGTGCACACCCTCGACAAGGCCGGCGGCTACGCGATCCAGGAGTCGGGGGAGCTGATCGTGGCGGGCTACACCGGCTCGCTGACGAATATTGTGGGGTTGCCCGTGGAAGAAATGAAACAAATTTTGACTCTGGCGGGTCTGAGCGGTTGATTTCCATCAGTGCTAGCCCAGTCACCACAGTTAAATGAGCGTCCTCTGGACCTGCAGGAGGACGACTCGACCGGTCGTTCCATCCTCATCGGCATCGGCTGCACGCTGCTTTTCCACCTGCTGCTGGTGCTGCTGTCGCCGCAGTTCTCCTTCAACCGGTTCTCCGGGGTGCACAGCGGCATCAACGTCACCCACAACAAGCCCGGCAAGAGCTTCGATTTCGAGCTGGCTCAGCCGGTGACCCCGCCGGAGGAGAAAAACCCCTTCAAATACGTCGAGACCAACCCCGACGCGCCCGAGAACACGCCGGACAAGACCGCGAATTTCAGCAACCGCAACCAGCAGTCGGCCCAGCCCGACCCGGCCAAGGTGAAGGACGCCGAGAACCGCCCGAGCGTCAAGGGCCAGGACAAGATCATCAATGACAGCGCGATCGTCGCCGGCGACATGTCCAAGCCGCAGAACGGGGGCGCCCGCACCCCCGACGAGGCCCAGAAGGACACCTCGAACCAGGAGGAGCAGAAGGCCCGGGCCGCGCAGATCCCGCTGAGCGGATTCGAAAAGGTCGAGGGCAAGTCAGAGGACGGCATCGCCATGAACGTCGCCAAAAGCAATACGCCCACCAACCACGCCGACAAGGAATTCGAGGGTGCGGCCAACGCCACGGATCCCAACGGCGCCCTTGTCGCCACGCCGCACCTCAGCCGGGCCGTGCCCAAGCAGCGCCCGCGCCTGACGGCCGCGATGCCCTCGATCCTGACCACGCGCACCAGCGGCAGCACCAACGCGGGCATCCTCGGCCGCGACGCCCGCTGGAGCGAATACGGCGAATACCTCCACGAGATGGAGGAGATCATCGTGCAGCAGTGGTACCGCATCCTCGAGGAAAGCCGCGTGTCGCCGCCGCACGGCTCGCATGTCACCATCACCTTCAAGATCAACTCCAAGGGCGAGACGGACATCATCAAGGTCGAGGACGCCGACAGCGGCAAGCAGGGCGTGTGGTCCTGCCAGAACGCGATCCAGGCCCGGCAGCCCTACCGCAAGTGGAGCGATCAGATGATCGCCGTGCTCGGGGACGACCAGACGCTCACCTTCGGCTTCTATTACCAGTGAGCGCCCTGCCCGGCGACTTCTGGGCGACACTGCCGCTGGGCCACGGGGTGCAGCTGCTCACGCGCGATGCGCACGGCCTCGCCGCCTTCGACAAGCCCTTCGGCGTGCTCTCGCACCCCAACGCCTCGCAGGATGAGCCCCGCTCGCTGCTGACCTGCCGCTACGACAAGGAGGCGCAGTGCTTCCGCTGGAAGGCGGCGGACGGCGGCGACCGCCAGCTGTGGCTGCTCAACCGGCTCGACTCCGCCACCTCGGGGGTGATCCTCACGGCCGCCTCGGAGAAACTCGCGCTGGCCGTCCGCGGCCATTACGCCAAGAAGCAGGTGCACAAGACCTACCAGGCGCTGGTCTTCGGCCAGCCGCACCTCGGGAACGAAACGTGGCGCGACCTGCTCGCGGTGCGAAACGTCCGCGGCCAGATCCGCACCTCGCTGGTCGGCAACGTCCCGGCCGAGACCCGCTTTCAGCTCATCAAGCACACGCAGAAGGCGTTTTCAACGGCCCTGATCAAGCTCGAGCCGCGCACCGGCCGCAGCCACCAGCTGCGCGTGCAGTGCGCCAAGCGCCACCTGCCGATCGTCGGCGACCAGACCTACGGCGATTTCTCCCTCAACCGCTCCTTCGCCAAGGCGACGAAGAACAAGCGGCTCTTCCTGCATTCGCTCGAGACCCGGTTCACCTACGAGTTCGCCGGCCAGGCCAACGCCTTCCAGGCCGCCGCGCCGCTCCCGCCGGATTTCCTGGCGGTGTATTGAGGCGGCGGCTCAGCTGGAGCTGGGCCCTCCAAGGGAAAAACCGAAAGTGCCGGCTCTCGCCTCCGCCAGCCTCAAAGCTAAAGCAGGTTCAGCTGAGAATCGTCCGTCGGGCTCACGCTGATCTTCTTCTTCGGCCGGGCCTGGGGCGAGGGGAGGGTGACGGAGACGTCGTCCGACTCCAGCTGCGCCAGGATGACCTTGGCCCGGTCGATGACCGCCAGCGGCAGGCCCGCGAGCCGCGCGACCTGGATGCCATAGCTGCGGTCGGCGGCGCCGGGCACCACGCGGCGGACGAAGACGATGTCGTCGTTCCATTCCTTGACGGCGACCGAGTAGTTTTTCAGGCGCGACAGGTGCTTCTCGAGCTGGGTCAGTTCCTGGTAATGCGTGGCGAAGAGCGTGCGCGGGCCCCGCTCGGGCGACCGGTGCAGGTGCTCGACCACCGCCCAGGCGATGCTCAGGCCGTCGTAGGTCGAGGTCCCGCGGCCGATCTCGTCGAGGATGAGGAGCGAGCGGTCGGTGGCGTTGTTGAGGATGTTGGCGGTCTCGTTCATCTCGACCATGAAGGTCGAGTTGCCGCGGGCGAGGTCGTCGCTGGCCCCGACGCGGGAGAAGATCCGGTCGACCAGCCCGAGGCGGCAGGCCTTGGCGGGCACCCAGCAGCCGATCTGCGCCATGAGGGTGATCAGCGCCACCTGCCGGATGTAGGTCGATTTGCCGGCCATGTTCGGGCCGGTCAGCAGCAGGATCTGGGCGTCGGTGGCGGACAGCTCGGTGTCATTCGGCACAAAGGTGTGGCTGCCCGCCAGACCGAGCCGCTCCGACTTCAGCATCTGCTCCACGACCGGATGGCGGCCGTCGGTGATGGCGAGGACGTCGTCCTCGTCGAGCTCCGGCCGGCAATAGTCCCACTCGCGCGCGAGCACGGCCCAGCCGGCGAGCACATCGAGCTCCGCCAGGGCGTCGGCCGTGCGGGTCAGGGCGACGGATTCGTCGAGCACGGCGGCCACGAGGCCGGTGAACAGCTCGAGCTCGCGGGCGAGCGACAATTCCTCGGCGGAGAAGATCTCCTTCTCCTTCAGCTTGAGTTCCTCGGTCACGTAGCGTTCGCCGCCGACGGTCGTCTGCTTGCGGATGTAGTCGGCGGGCACGCTGGCGAGGTTGGCCTTGGTCACCTCGATGTAGTAGCCGAAGACGGAGGTGTAGCGCACCTTCAGGCTCCGGATGCCGGATCGCTCCTGCTCCTTGCGCTCGAGGTCGGCCAGCCAGGACTTGTTGTCGGTGGTGAGGCCGCGCAGCCGGTCGAGTTCGGCGTCATGGCCGGCGCGGATGTAGTTTCCGTCCTGCAGGTCGTTGGGCAGCTCGTCGGCGAGGGCTTTCGCCAGCAGCTCGCGCAGCGCGGGGAGGTCGGTCAGCCGCTGGCGCAGGGCCGCGATCTCGCCGTGATGGCGGCCGACGAGGTGTGCGTCGAGGAGGTCGAGGCAGGACATGATGGCCGGGAGCTGGGCGAGGGTGTCCTTCACGCCGCCGAGTTCGCGCGGGTTGCGCAGCCGGTTCTGCAGCCGGCCGAGGATGCGGGGGATGTCACGCACCTTGTTGAGCAGCTCGCGGAGCTGGGCGAGATCGCCCGGCTGCGCCAGCAGCTCGCCCACGGCGGCCTGCCGACGCCCGATCTCGGGCAGGTCCAGGGTCGGGGCGGCCAGCCAGCGCTCGAGCAGGCGCGAGCCCGCGGCCGTGGTGCTGCGGTCGATCGCGCCGAGCAGCGAGGCCGCGCGCGTGCCGCGGGTGGACGAGAAGATCTCCAGGTTGCGCAGCGTGGCCGGGTCGAGCAGGAGGGTGCGCGTGCTGCGGTATTCCTGCAGCGAGCGGAGGTTTTCCGGTTTGGCGCACAGGTTTTCCGTCGCGTAATAGACCAGCGCGCCGGCCGCGCCGAGGGCCGGGTGCCGGTGCGAGAGGCCGAAACCCTCGAGGTTGAGGACGCCGAGCGCGTCCATGACGGTCCTGGCGCCGCCGGCGACGTCGAAGTGGTAGCCCGGCAGCTCGGAGCACAGGCGCGGGGCGCAGAACTGGTGCAGCGCGTGGACGGCGTGCTGCTCGTGCGGGGCGGCCTGCCAGCGGGCCAGGTCGCCCTCGATCAGCACGAGTTCGGCGGGATCGAGCGCGGTGAGGACGGGCAGCAGGTTTTCCGGGCGGGCGTCGGAGGCGAGGCGGAATTCCCCGGTGGAAAGATCAAGCCACGCGGCGTGCAACCCGGCCGGGTCGAGCGCCAGGGCGCAGAGGTAGTGGTTCCGGGCCGCGTCCAGCTGGTTGGCGGACAGGGTGGTGCCGGGCGAGAGGATGCGCGTGAGCCGGCGCTTGACGAGCTTGCCGGTCTGGGCGGGCTCGGCCTGGTCGCAGATGGCGACCTTCTTGCCCGCGGCGAGGAGCTTGGCCACGTAGTTGTCAGCGGCGTGATGTGGGATGCCCGCCATCGGGGTGTCCTGGCGCTTGGTCAGGGTGATGCCGAGCAGGCGGGAACCGATCTCGGCGTCCGCGAAGAACATCTCGTAGAAATCCCCGAGCCGGAAGAGCAACAGCGTGTTCGCCGGGAGGCCGCGCTTGACCTCGAAATACTGCTCCATCATCGGGGTGAGTTTTTGGGCCATGGGAAAGGGGAGGGGATTCAGGAGCCTGCAGCCGTCCAAATCAACATCTTGCTGAAAGATTCCCGGTGGCGCGCCGAAAATCCGCCGGGGATCTTGGCCGCATGCCGGCCGTGTTGATAAAAGTCCCCGATACGCACCCACGGCGTGGCTTAAACAAGCCACTGGCCCGATCAAGCCACGGCAGGCAGCCCGCTTGCGGGCGCGGATGCAGCGCGAGCAAGCTCGCTGGCCCACAAAGCCAGTTTGCAGACACGCCTCAGCCAACCCCGTCAGTCTTCGACTGCCGGTCAGGAATCGCGTCTAGCGCCGGCGTGAAGGCGGGGTTCAATCAGAAAGCGCCTCCAAACCTGTCCGAAACGTCAGGTTGATGGCGTGGTTTTCCCGCCCGGCGGGCCTCAGGATTCTGGTCGTGCAAAAGTTGTTGCTCACCTCACTTGTGTGTTGTGCAGGTCTGGCCGGGGTCGTTTCCGGCCAGACCGTGCGCGATTGGACGAGCAACTCGGACCAACGGTGGAGCCGCGGCGCCAATTGGTCGGGCGGCAACGTGCCGAGTTCCAACACCGAGATCGCCCAGTTCGGAACCGGCACGCAGTTGAACCCCCAGCTTAACGCCAACAACTACGTCGTGCGGGGCCTCCGGTTCAGCGCGGGCGCCGCGGGCTACGACGTCGGGGATGACAACGGCGCCCGCACGCTCAAGATCGGCAACGGCACGTCGGGATTCATCGAGAACCTCTCGGGCAGCGACCAACTCATCAGCATCGCGACCCTGCAGTTCCAAAGCAATTCGACCATCAGCACCACCGGCACCGGGATGCTGAGCATCAGTTCCAATCTCACCGGCAACAACCGCAACCTCACTTTCGACGCCGCGGCCGACATCAACGTCAGCGGCAACATCGCGACCACCGGCGGAACCCTCACCAAGCAAGGGGCCGGCAGCCTGAACCTGGCCGGATCCAACACCTACACGGGCCTGACCACCATCAGTGCGGGGGCCATCGTGTTGCAGGCCGCGAATGTCTTCGCCAACACGGACAGGGTCAGTGTTGCCTCCGGCGCCGCATTGAGCCTGAACAACCTGACCGACACCCTCGGCGGCATCAGTGGCGCGGGCGTGATCGATTTTGGATCCGGCGGCACCGGCCAGCTGACGCTGGGCGCGGGCGTGAGCACGTTCAGCGGCTCGTTTGCCGGCACCGGCGAACTGGTCGTCGGCGCGGGGGCGAGCCTCACCTTGGGGGCGGATTTCACCAACTCAAACCTCACCATCACGCTCGCGGGCGGCACGCTGAACCTGTCCGGGCACAGCCTGACCCTGGGGGCGCTCCACATCACCGGCAACGCCATCATCGATTTTGCCTCGGGCGGGAACTCGGTCCTCTCGACGACCTCGCTTGGCTTCGGCAACACCGGGATCGGGCTGACGGTGAAGAACTGGGCGGATGCCGCCGACTATTTTTACAGCCAGACCGGATACGGGCAGGGCAGTGCGCCGCTCAACCAGGTGACCTTCACCGGCTGGACCGGCGCCGATACCAAATGGCAGGCGTATGACCACCAAATCACCCCGGTGCCCGAACCCCGGTTCTATGGAGCCGGGCTGGTCCTGCTGGCGGCTGGACTGCTGCTCTGGCGCCGTCAGCACCGGGCCTTGGCCTAGGCTGATTCCGCTTCTGCGTTGTCAGTCCTGCTAAAATGGAATCCATTGCTGGCCCCGATCCCAACACCGGGGGCGTCATGTCCGCTGCCACCGCCATTCCCCATGTCCTCGTCGTCGAGGACGAGCAGAAGACCCGCGAATCCGTCGCCGAGGGTTTGCGACTTGAAGGCTGGCAGGTGACCACCGCGGTCTCGGGGACCGAGGCCATCGCCGGGTTGGAGCAGGCCACGTTTGATCTCCTGGTGCTGGATTGGATGCTGCCCGGTCACGATGGACTGGAGGTGCTCCAGTTTGCCCGCGCGCGGGGCAATCAGGCGCCCGTGCTGCTGCTCACGGCCCGCCGCTCACTCGACGACCGGGTCGCCGGGCTGGAGGGTGGCGCGGATGATTACCTGCCGAAGCCCTTTGCCTTTGCCGAGCTCCTGGCGCGCTGCCGCGCGCTCCTGCGCCGCCCCGTGCTGAGCAGCGGGGCCGACCATTCCTGCGGTGACCTTGCGCTGGACACGCGCACCCGGTCCGCCTGCCGCGCCGGCGTGGAGATTGCGCTCACGCCGCGCGAGGTGGACATTCTGGAATACCTGATGCGCTACCAGGGGCAGAACGTCTCCCGCGAGATGCTGGAACGCGATGTCTGGAAGCAGGCCCGCCGGTTCACCTCGCTCGACAACGTGATCGACGTCCAGATGATGCGGCTGCGGCGCAAGATCGATGCCGAGGGGGCGGAGCCGCTCATCCACACCGTGCGGGGCATCGGCTACCGCCTGGGCCAGGAGCCCGCGTGAAGAGCTGGTGGAAGCACCGCACGCTGCGCTTCCGGCTCGCCCTGTGGTATGCGCTGGGCGGCACGGTGCTACTGGCCGCATTCAGCGCCACCCTCTACGGTTTCGTGGCGGAACGCATGGCGCGGCCGCTCAACCATTACCTGCGCCAGGACCTGGTTGAGATCCAGGCCCGTCTCAAGGTCGGGGCGGACCGGCGGATTTATTGGGACAGCGCGGAGGTTCCGGCGGGCGCCACCTGGGATGTGCAGGATCCCTGGTTCGAACTCTGGGACCCCCAGGGCCGGCTGGTGCGCCGGCTGTGGCCCTTCAGCGAGAACCGGCTGGATCGCGTGCCGGCGGCCCCCGTGCGCGGGTCCGACACCCTGTCCGTCTTCCGCATCGCGGCCGACATTCCCCTGCGCACCTTTTCCACCCCGTTTCGCGCGCCGGGGCCGGACGGGGACTGGATGATCCGCGTGATGCGCATCCATGAGCCGGCGGCGGACGCCCTGACGGCCTTGCTGAGCATCATCCTGATCTCGCTGCCGCTGGTCGTGGCCCTGCTGGTGGTCGGCGGTTACCAGATCACGCGGCACTGGCTCAAGCCGCTGGAACTGATGGTGGGCCAGGCCGAGGCGATCACCGCCGACAAGCTCGGCCAGCGGCTGTCCGTGGTGGCCGGCGAGGACGAGCTGGGCCGGCTGGCGGCGGCCTTCAACCGCACGCTGGGAAGACTCGAGGACTCCTTCAACACGCTCGACCGGTTTGTCGCCAACGCGTCGCACGAGCTGCGCACGCCGCTGACCACGCTGCGGAGCGTGGGCGAGGTCGGCCTGCGCCGCAGCCGCACGGTGGAGGAATACCGGGAGATCATCGGCAGCATGCTGGAGGAGGCCCAGCGCCTGCACCGGCTCGTCGAGCGCCTGCTCGAGCTGGCCAGCGCGGAAGGCGGGGCCAAGAACGCGCATGCGGAGCAGTTCCCGCTGGCTCAGTTCGTCACGGCCTGCGTCAACGAGATCGGCATCCTGGCGGAATCCAAGCATCAGCAAATCGCAATTTCGGCGGCCGAATGCAGCGTCCGGACCGACCCGGTGCTCCTGCGGCAGGCGCTGCAGAACCTGATCGACAATGCCATGAAATACAGCCCGGCCGGCGCGACCATCCGGATTGGGATCGCGGTGCAGGGTGCGGAGTGCCGCGTGTCCGTCACCGACGAGGGTCCGGGCATCCCGCCCGAGCACCTCACGCGGCTGGCAGACCGGTTTTACCGGGTGGAGGATTCACGGGGGCGCGGCCCCGGCGGCTTTGGCCTGGGGCTGGCCATCACCAAGGCTTACATGCGCGTCCTGGGTGGCCGCCTTGAGTGCAGCCCCGGCGAACCCAGGGGCAGTTGCTTCAGCCTCATTCTGCCGCATGTCGACGCGGCCTGACCGCAGGAGCCGGGGGAACCGGTGCCGGTGGCAGCCAGGATCCCGCTAGGTGAATGACAGGAAACACACCGCCATGATTACGGTCGGAACCAGCGCGGCGGCGATGAGATGGAGCGGCGCCACGCCTTCGGGGAAATAGCGCGCGAGGATCGCCTGCCCCGCGGGATTGGGCGCATTGGCGATCACGGTCAGGCCGCCGCCGGCCACCGCCCCGGCCACGACGGCGTATTTCAGCGGATCGGTGAATCCGGGCACCAGGGAGGCGAGAAAAGTGATGGCGGCGTTGTCATTGAATGCGGTCAGAACGGTCGCACCCAGGAAAAGCGGCCCGGCGCGCAGTCGCGTCAGGATCGGCTCGATCCACCACGCCTGCAGCCCGCCATGGATCACGAGTCCGGCGAGGAAAAATCCGACGAGGATCGGTGATTTCAGGTCAACCGGACTCTGGTGGTGCGCCGTGGCCTGCGTGAAGGCCAGGAAAAACAAAAATGCGCCGATGAACATCACCGGGTGGTGCGCCTGCCAGACGGTAAACGCCAGAAAGCCAAGCTGCACCGCCGTGATCCACGCCGGGACCGCCCCGCGGCGCACGGGTGCTTTGTGACCGGCGGCGCGCGCCGCGAGCGCGGCGAGTTCACGCCGGAAGACCGCGTAATAAATCAAAGTCGAGGCGACGATGCCGACGACCGCGCGCCAGCCGAAAAAGGTGAGCATGTGGAGCAAGCCCCAGTTCCACGCATGTGCGACCATGATCACGGGTGGCGCGGCAAAATGCGTGAGCGTGCCGCCGACCGATATGTTGACGAACAGCAGGCCAAGCGTGGCATAGGCCAGCCGGGGGCCCGGTTTCAGGTCGTAAAACTGCCGTGCCAGCAGCAACGCCGCGATGGTCATCGCCGCCGGCTCGGTGATCAGGGAACCGAGCAGCGGGGCGATGATGAGGAGGGCGAGCCACCAGGCGCCCGGGGTGCCGCGCCCCAGCCGCGCCACCGTGCTCAGGCACCGCTCGGCCAGCGCCAGCACGGGGTGCGTCGCGGCCAGCGCCATGACAATCACGACAAACAAAGGCTCCGTGTAACTGACATGGCCGCTGATGTAGTCCACCACCGAGTTCCAGCCCTTGAACCAGGTGATCGCCCCCGCCAGCACGATCACCCAAATGCCGAACACCGCCTCGATCTCGCCAAAAAAATGCAGCCCCTGGCCGAAAAAACTCACTTCGTCAGGCTGGCCGTCATCCTCGGCGCCGGCGGGCCCGGCGGCCTTTTGGCGGTCGATCCTGGCGGCATGGCGCTGCTCGACGACATGCGCCCAATGCCTGATTCTCGCGGTCAGAAACGTGTGCAGGATCGCGCAGATGAAAATGACGAGCGCCACAACGTTGAAGGGATCGACGGCGGCCCGGTGGGCGAGGACCTCCCCCAGGCCCGCACCCGCGGGATCGTGATACTGGTCAAGCGGAATGGGCAGAAGCGCGGGCATGACTCCCGGCCCGGCCGCACCGGCCTGGAGGGCCGCGGCCAGTGCGGTCAGTCCGGTGAGGGCGGTTTTCGGCATTCCGCTCAGAGAAACAGGTGACTGCCCAATGGCAACCGGAGACCGGGCGGCTGGCGCAAGTCCCCGATCATGCCGACCGCGATCCTTCTCATTCATTCGCGAGGCTCTTGGGGTCCGCCTCGAGTTCGTGGCAGGCGCGGAGGAAGGAGGCGGCGGACCAGGCCTGATAGGCCTTGCCCATCGGGCGGCCGGTCTGGCCGTGGACCCACTCGTTGAACTCCCATTCCTGGTCGCGACCGAGTTGGTTCAGCTGGGCGAGGCGGACGAGCTCCCGGCAGGCGACCTCATGCAGGCCGAGCCGGTGGATGAAACGCACCCACAGGCCGCCGATCATGGGCCAGATCCCGCCGTTGTGGTAGTGGTGCGGCAGGTTGAGCAGGTTGACCGTGTAGTAGGCGCGCCAGTCGGGATCGCCGGCCTGCAAGACGGGATAGAGGTTGGCGACCGGCCAGGGCTGGTTGACGCCCACGCCCCACATGAAGCGAAACGCGATGCGCGCCCGGTCGATGTCGAGCACGTTCATCAGGAAGGCGAGGATGTTGCCATAGGGGTCGCAGCGCCAGTTGAAGGCGAAGGGGGTGATCTCCGCGAGGAGATATTGGGCGTCGCCGAGTCCCGACTGGCGGTCGGCGAAACGGTTTTGCCGCGGCGCCGCATCGTCGGGCCGGGTCGTCGGCCAGAAGAGGTCGAGCAGCCGGCTGCGGATCTTCTGCGACCAGCGCAGGTAGTCGGCGGCGCGGTCGAACTGGCCCATGAACTCGAGGATCCGGCCATAGCAGACGTTGGTGCGGAACCAGAGGACCTCGTCGTAGAGAACGTTGTAGCTGCGGCCGAACAGGTCGGTCCAGTCGCCGGCCTCGGGGATCTCGAGCAGGCCGTCGTTGTTGGAGTCCTGCGCACTGAGCCAGTTCATGATCGTCTGCAGGCGGTCGGCATGCCGGTAGAGCAGGGAGTGGTCGCCGGTGCGGTGGGCGTGGTTGTAGAGGGCGATGATGACCCAGAGGCCGCTGTCGATGGACGCGATGTTGCCGACGCCGGAGTAGTCGGGCCGGCCGTCCTCGAGGCGGACGTTGGCGGGAATCTGCCCGTTCGGCGTCGTGGCGTTGAGCAGGGTCTCCAGCGTGTTGACCTGGGCGGCGCGGATCTCGTCGTCGTCGAGGTGCAGGGTGTTCCAGACGGTGATCGCGCCGTCCCGGGCCCAGACGCTCCGGTAGTTGGCGTCGGTGCCGGTCACGGTGTTGTCCGCGAGGGAACAGGCGGAAAAGCCGAGCGGGGTGATGTTCTTCCTGAGGGCGACGAGCGCCTGCTCGTGGGCGGTGGCGAGGAAGGCCCGCTCCTTGTCATTGAGCGATCCGAGCTTGGTGCCGGTGAAAAGCATCCGGAAGCCGGGTTCCATCTTCGCCCGGGTCAGCCGGGTCTTCTCCTTCGTCGGCAGGACGCAGATGACGCCGTAGTGGCAGAGGCCGTCGAGGACCCCGTCGGCGATGATCTGGCGCGAGCTGAAGGTGGGCACGTCCACGGTGGCCGCGAAGAGCTCCGGGAGGGCGTTTTCCACGATGATGCCGCGCACCCCGGGCAGGCGGAACATGCTGGCGTCGTTGCCGGTGTCGCCGGCGACCAGCACGGTGTCGGGCGGCAGGCCGAGCCGCGCGCCCAGCCAGACCAGGGCCCCTCCTTTCGTGGCGTGGCGGGGCAGCACGTCGAGGTCACGCGCGCTGGAATAGACGAGGTTCACGCCCAGCTCCGCCTCGGCGAACCGGCGCTTGAGTTCGCGGATGGTGCCGGGCGTCGCCTGGTCGAGGAACCAGCTCGACTTGAACTCGTGCTGGAACTCGTCGGGCTGCGGCCGGATGCCGGGGAATTTCGCGACGAGTTCCCGCACCCTGGCCCCGTCCCAGCCGTCGGTGAGGTGCGCGCGCAGCTCGTCGAGCATCCGGCCGGACTTCACGTCGAAGACCTGCGTGCCGACCCCGCCGATGTAGTAGTCGGCCGCGGGCAGCGTGCCGTTGTCCACGAAGCGGCGCAGATCATCCACCAGCCGCCCGCTGTTGTAGACCAGCAGCGGCCGGACCGCCGGTGACAACGCCTCCCACGCCGTCTTGAAGCGGGCGGTCGACTCGGGGTTGCCGAGCAGCGTGCCGTCGAGGTCCGTCGAAAAAAGGCGGAGGGGGGTGGAGGGGGCTGGCATCATTCAGTCCCCGTCGTTCCAGGGCTCGTCCCACTCGTTGTCGGTGAAGGCCAGCGCGGTGGCGCGTTCCTCGATCAGGCTGATCAACTGCTGGGCGATGCCGGTCCAGGTGAAGAGACTGCGGGCCTTGTGTGCGCCCATGCGCGCGAGCCGGGTGGAAAGGCGCGGGTGCTTCAGCACCTTCACGATGGAGATGCCCAGATCCTCCTTGTCGAAGGGGTCGGCATAGAGGGCGTGCCGGCCGAAGGTCACCGCCCGGTAAAGCCCGCCGTGCGTGGTGATGACGGTCGGAGTGCCGCAGGCCATGGCTTCGATGGCCGTCATGCCGAACGGCTCGTAGCGGCTGCTCAGCACAAACACGTCGGCGGCGCGGTAATGGTCGGCGAGGTCGGCGTCGGCGACGAAGCCGGAGAACTTCACGCGCCCGTCGAGCCCGAGGGCGCCGGCCTGGGCCTTGAGGTCGTCGAGGATCTTGTGCTCGGTGGCGTTCAGGGCCGTGCCGCCGACCGCGAGATGCAGCACGGCAGCGGGGAGCCGCGCGGCCGCGAGGGAGAAGGCGTCGATCAGCAGGTCATAACCTTTGTTCCGGGCGAGCCGGCCGATGGCCAGCACGACCTTGCCCTCGAAGCCCAGGCGCTGGCGGATGGCCTGGCGCGAGGCGCCGCTGATCGGAAAGAAGCGGTTGTCGTCATAGCCGGGGGGGATCATGTGCACCTGCTCCGGGGGCGCGCCGTAGTCGCCCACGATCATGTCCACCTGCGGCGGAGTGGTGGCGATGACCTCGTCGCAATGGCGGTAGAGCAGGATCTCTTCATTGATGCGCTGGGCGAAGTTGTACTTCTTTTCAAAGTCGGCGGCGGCGTCCGGGAAATCCTTTTCCATCAGCTGCTTTTTCCAGAGGCCGAGCGAGTGCGGCGTGTGGACGTGCGGCACGTCGAGCGCCTCGGCCAGCCGGGTCGTGGCGAAGCCGGCGTCCCAGTAGTGGCTGTTGAAAAACTGGTACTTGAGGCCGTGTTTCTTGATGAAGCGCAGGGCGTTTTCCGACCATTCGCCGAGGTGGCGGACCAGGTATTCCTTGTCGAGAAAGTTGCGGCTGCCGCACGGCACGCGCATGACGCGCACGCGCTCATTGACCACGTCGATCTGGGGCTGGTCCTCGAACTGGCGGGTCCAGATGTCGACCTCGAAGCCGAGTTGGGCGAGCTTCTTGGAAAGTTCGATCACGTAGACGACCTGCCCGCCGGTGTCGGCGGCGCCGAGGGGTGGTTCGGCGGCGACATAACCGTGGGTGGAAACCATGCCGATGCGGGGCAGCGGACTGTTGAGATTGAGCGAGGATAAAGTCATGATGGAATGTTCCCGCGCGGGCCTTCTGCCCGGGGGGAGAGCAGGATTTTCAGGTTGCCTGGGCCGGGGTGCAACGGCCCCTCCCTGACAATTCGTTCAGGGAGCAACCGCCTGCGTCGGACAGGTGCGTGGCCTGGGTGACCGGTCCGGCCGCTCCAGTCTGGCGCCCGAGGTCGGCATGGCCAGGCCCCATGCAGATACACCCCGGCTGGCGGAATTGAAACCGTGTGCGCGGCAGGCCATCGGGCGGCGGCCTGTGCCGCGCGGGCCGCTCGGCCTGCAGGGAGAAGTCAGAGGTCTGACCGCAGCGGCCAGCCCGGCAACATCTCCCGAAATGACTGGCTTGCCGCCACAAATCTCTGACATCTGACTGCTGATGCCTGTCATTCTCCATCACACGGACCTGGGCGGGGCGGGCCAGCCGCCGCTGCTCGTCCTGCATGGCATGCTGGGCTCGGCGCGCAACTGGCAGACGACCGGGCGAGACCTGACGGCTGCCTTCCACGTGTTCGCGCTCGACGCCCGCAACCATGGCCGGTCGCCCCATGCGGCGGAGATGACCTACGCGGCCATGGCTGGCGATGTCATCGCGTGGATGGACCGACAGGGTCTGGCGAAGGCCGTGATTGTCGGCCACAGCATGGGCGGGAAGACGGCGATGCTGCTGGCCTGCCGGCACCCGGAACGGGTGGAGCGGCTGGTGGTGGTGGACATCGCGCCCAAGGATTATTTCTGGGTCGCCCACCGGGCGGAGTTCGCCGCCATGAACGAACTGGACCTGGCCGGCCTGCGATCGCGCCATGAGGCGGAAATGCGCTTTGAAGCGCGCGTGCCCGGCCTGGGGATGCGAAAATTCCTGACGAACAACCTGGAGCGTGATGAAGCCGGCCACTGGCGCTGGGCGGTCAATCTGCCGGTGCTGACGGCGGCGCTGCCGGCCTTGGAGCAGAACAGCCTGGCCCCGGGGGATCGCTATGCCGGGCCGGCCCTGTTCATCGCGGGCGGGCGGTCGCAATACGTGCAGGCGGGCGACCACGATGCCATCCGGCGGCACTTTCCCGCCGCGCGGATCGAGGTCATCGCCGACTCCGGCCACAACCCGCACATGGACCGGCGGGAGGAGTTCGTGCGGCTGCTGCGGAGCCATGTGTAGGGCGGTCCATCTCGCCCGACAGCTCACGTCTCCGCGACCAGCGGCACGTTGTTGCGCATCGCATTCGCGCGGCTGCGCTCGGCGGCGGGCAGCCACCGGCGCAGCTTCCACCGACGGTACATGAGGATGCCGCGGAGCCATTCGTCCATCGTCATGGCAATCCAGATGCCCACCAGGCCCCAGCCGAGGTGCAGGCCGAGGAACCAGGCGTTGGGCACCCAGAGCAGCCAGATGCAGACGGCGCCGGTCTGCACCGGGAAACGCACGTCGCCGGTGGCGCGCAGCGAATTGATGACGATGATGTTGAAGACCCGCCCGAGCTCGAGGACGACGCAGAGGCGCAACAGCACCGTGCCGCCCCGGATGATCACCGGGTCGCGGGAGAACAGGCCGATGAGGTGGGGGGCGGCGAGCGCGATGAGGGTCACGCCTCCGGCGCAAAGCATCAGGCCGGTGCGCAGGCTGCGGAGCAACTGCTCGTAGGCCTCCTCGAAGGCGCCGGCGCCGATGAGCCGGCCGACCATGATCTCCGTGCCCAGCCCCAGTGACAGGCTGAAGAGGATGACGAGCGCCTGGATCTGCTGGCAATAGGCCATCGTCGCGAGGCTCGCCGGGCCCAGGCGCGCGGCAAAGCTGGTGACGAACAGCAGGGCGATCCAATAGCTCATGTTTTCGCCGGCCGCCGGCAGCCCGATGTGCAGGATCCGCCGGATGCGGTCGACGGGCAGGCGGAAGAAATCGCCCGCCCGCAGCCGGAGACCCAGGCGGTAGCGCAGCAGGCAATGCAGCGCGATGTTCGCGGCCACGCGGCTGAACACGCTCGACAAGGCCACGCCCTCGACGCCCAGCTTCGGCAGGCCGAACAGGCCGAACAGGAGCAGGCAGTTGCCCGCAATGTTGAGCAGGTTCTGCCCGACGGTGACAAACATGACGTCGCGCGTGCGGGCGTGCGCGCGCAGGGTGGCGCCCAGGGCGGTGTTGATCGCCTCGAGAAAGAGGCTGCCGCCCATCAGCGTGAGGAAGGGCAGGGCATACACCATGAGCGCTTCCGGCAGCTGCATCATGTGCAGGAGCGGCACGGCAAAAAGATAGACCACGAGGCTGGCGATCAGGCCGATCCAGGTGTTGACCCCGATGGCGGCGGTCGCGATGCCCTCCGCGCCCTTGCGGTCGCCGGCGCCGAGATGGTGGGTGATCACGACGCTGGTGCCGACGCCGATGAAGTTGAAGCAGATCAACGCCAGCACGATCAGCCGGTTGGAGACGCCCAGCGCGGCCACGGCGCCGTCCGACACGTGGCTGACCATGAAGGTGTCCACCGTGCCGATGAGGATGCGCAGGCTCTGCTCGACGAAGATCGGCCAGGCGATCGCCAGGAGAGTCGGCTTGACTGAGGTGGCAGGTTTCATCCGCGCAATCCGACCAGACACAGGCAACCGGTGGGCGAGTAAAGCCGAATTGCAGGCGGGTGAGAATCATGGGGAGGGCTGGACCTTGGTCCAGCCGCGAACGCGTCAAAGTGGGCGAAGATGCGGCTGCACCAGGGCGCCGCCCCGCCCACGCGCTGCAACTACCGCCTGGCCCAGAGCCGCAGCGAGGCCAGCAGGAAATCCTCGAACGCGACGGCCTCGTTCAGGTTCAGGCGGAGGAGGCCGGCGTTGTGCTCGAGCTTTTCGATGGCGGCGGTCAGCGCGCGGCGCGTGGACTCGTCCCCGGCCTGGAGGCGTTCCTGGGCGAAGGCGCGGGTGGTGTGCTCGAGCTCGATGAAGAGTTTCTGCCGGATGCCGTTGGCGATGCCGGTCTCGATCGCGGCCTCCTCCTCGTCGTCGAGGTCGGCGGGCAGCTTGGCCTTCTGCGCCTTCCAGATGGTGTCGGTGGCGGCGGCGAGCACGGCATTGAAACGGCTGACCAGTCCGTAGACGCCCAGCACCTGGTCGGCGATCGCGCGCTTTTCCGTCACACCGGCCGAGAGTTGCCCGAGCCAGGCGGTGTAATCGGCCCGGGTGGCCCGCCAGAGTTCACGGGTCGGCTCGTCGGCGTCGGCCAGGGCCTCGCTGCCGGCGTCGGTGAAGCGGAAGTGCAGGCACCGGCTGCGGATGGTGGCGAGGAGCGAGTAAGGGCGCGTCGTGAGCAGGAGGATGGTCGTGCTCGGCGTCGGTTCCTCGAGGGTCTTGAGGAAGATGTTCGCCGCGGCGGTGTTCATCCGGTCGGCCTCGTAGATGACGGCGACCTTGCGGGGGGAGACGTTGGCGGAGATCTGGATTTTGCCGATGAGCTCGCGGGTGGCGTCGGCTCCGATCTGCCGCATCTTGCCGGCCGGCCGCAGCGCGTGGAAGTCGGGGTGCTGCTTCGGGGAAAAATACTGGCTGGGCTGGCGCGGATCGTTCAGCAGCCGGTCGGCGATGGCGTGGGCGACGGTGGCAAGCGTCCCGAGGTTCTCGCCGTGGAGCAGGAGGCTGTGCGCCAGCCGGCGGCGCTCGAGGGCACGCTCGAGGACGGCGACGGTCGGGGTGCCGTCGAGGGCGGGAGGCCAGGGCAGGGGGGCGGCGGACATGCGCTAAAGCAGGGAGCGGGAAGCGCGGAGCCGGGAGAATGATTTCATCCCAGGCGGCGCTGGACCTCCGACCAGATTTTCTGGTCGAGGGCGTCGGGCGACAGGGTGCCGTCGACCACGACGACGCGCGCGGGCCATTGCCGGGCCAGGAGCAGGTAGCCTTCGCGGACCTTGGTGTAGAAGGAAATGTTCTGCCGCTCCATCCGGTCGGGCAGGTCGGAGGCGCGATGGCGGATGCGGGCGAGGCTGACCTCGGTGGGCACGTCGATGACGATGGTGAGGTGGGGCATGACCTCGCCGACGGCGAAGCGGTTGATCTCGCTGACGGGGCCGGGGGCGAGGTTCCGGGCGATGCCCTGGTAGACGGTGGAGGAGTCGAGGTAGCGGTCGCTCAGCACGACGGCGCCGCGCCGGAGGGCGGGGACGATGACCTCGCGCACGAGCTGGGCGCGGGCGGCGGTGAAGAGGAGCAGCTCGGTCTCGGGGCACATCTCGTCACCCTTGGAATTGTGGACGATGATGTTCCGGATCTGCTCGCCGATCTCCGTGCCGCCGGGCTCGCGGGTGGCGACCACCTCGCGGCCGCTCCGCTGGAGCTGGTCGGCCAGGCGGGTGATCTGGGTGGACTTGCCGCTGCCTTCGGAACCTTCGAAGGAGATGAGTCTGCCGGCCGGCTTCGGTTTGTTGGGCATCGGAAGGGAGGGAAGGCAGGCAACAAAGTTTGCCGCGCCCGCGCAACCAGATTCAGCCGCGGGGCGCGCCGCAATTTCCATTGATTGCCCCGCGCAAACGCTCCAACACTCCAGCCGCATGCCCAGCCTCTTGCCCACCCAGTTCGCCGCCTCCACCGTCAACGTCTGGCACGTCTTCCTCACGACCGACCCGGTCGGGCAGGCCGTCATCGCGCTGCTCGCCGTGTTCAGCATCTTCGCCTGGGCGGTCATGATCGGCAAATATTCCGACCTGAAGAAAATGCGGCAGCTGAACCTGCTGTTCGAGCGCAAGCTCGGCCAGGAGGCGCACATCCTCGACCTGCCGGAGAACCTGCGCAACCGCCGCGACATCCCGTACGCCGACCTGCTCGCCGACGCCCTTGAGGGCTACTGGCGCGCCGCGGCCATCGGCAAGGAGAAGGGCGACGACCAGATGCGCTCGCGGCTGGAGCACGCCGAGAACGCCATCCAGCGCGCCCTGGCCCGCCAGTCGTTGCGCTACGAGTCGAGCATGATCATCCTCGCCTCGCTGGTGTCGGGCGCGCCCTTCATGGGCCTGTTCGGCACGGTGTGGGGCATCATGGAGGCGTTCAGCGCGGTGTCGGTCATGCAGAGCGCCAGCATCCAGACGCTCGCCCCGGGCGTGTCCGCGGCGCTGCTGACCACGATCTCCGGCCTGATCGTGGCGATTCCGTCGGTCTTCGGCTACAACATCCTGCTCGGCCAGGTGAAGATCATGATCACGGAGCTCGAAAACTACGCGAGCAATCTCGCGGACCGCATCGAACTGGAGGCCAAGTAAGGCACGACCATGGCGAGAATTTTCCGCAGACCCCGGCAGCTGCATCCCATCGCGGAGCTCAACGTCACCAACATGGTGGACCTGGGCTTCACCCTGCTGATCATCTTCATGATCACGACGCCGCTGATCCAGTCGGAGCAGACGATTCCGGTCAACCTGCCGGTGGAGGCGAAGAGCGAGCAGGCCAAGCCCGACCCGGAGGCGCGCTATGAGACGATCGTCATCAAGGCCGACGGCACCTGCCTGCTGGGCACGCGGGCGGTGGCGCTCAACCAGATGGGCGCCGCCCTCGCCGGGTACGCAGCCGCGGCCAGGCCGCCAATCTTCCGCATCCGGATGGACGCCCGGGCCACGGCGCAGCAGTTCATCACCGTGATCGACGCGTTGAAGAAGAACAACCTTTCCAAGATCACCTTCGATACCGAGACCAAGTGACGCGATGCGCGCGAGTTCGCCCAATTCGATCTTCGTCTCCCTGATCCTGCATGCCTTCGTTGCCGCGGTGATCTTCGTGTCGACGGTCTATGTCGCGCAGCAGGAGAAGCCGCCGGTCATCTTCGAGCTGGTGACGGGACCCCCGACGGCGCCCGACGAACTGGTCGCGCCCGCGCTGGGCAACACCGCCGCGCCGGCCAAGCCGAACCCGCCTCCCGTGGTGGCGCCCCCGGAAAAGCCACAGCCTCAGGAAGTCGCGCCCCCGGTGCCCGAGCCGCCCGCGAGCAAGCCGGTGCCCGTCAAGGCCGACGCCTCGATCGCCAAGGAGCTGAAGAAGGCGGAGAAGACCTCGTACAAGGATTATCTGAAAAAGCACCCGACCCCCAAGCCGGCCCCGGCCGCGACGGCGCCCAAGGCCGGAGCCGTGCCGCATGTCGACTCCCAAGGCATCGCGAACGGCGTGCGCGGCGGCTCGACGGCCAACACGCGCGGCGGCGGCGGCGGCAAGGCGCTGACCCGCGAGGAGCAGAGCGAGCTCAACACCTACATTTCCTTCCTCCTGAACGCACTCAAGGAGGCCCACGAGCCGCCCCCCGGCGTGAGCGACACGCTGGAGGCCAAGGTGACGTTCGACATCACGGCCGGCGGGGCGATCCTGTATCCGCGGATCTCGAAGTCGTCCGGCGACCGCGCCTTCGACCAGTCGGTGCTGGAGGCCTTCCGGCGCGTGAAATCGATCGGGCCCACGCCCGACGGCAAGGCGGACACATGGACCGTGACCTTCAAGATGAAGGACGAGAGCTGAACGCGTTCAGCCGGAGCCGTCCGCCCCCCATATCCGTGGCCCACCGTGCCATCTGCGGTTAACTTGACCGGGCTTGGGCCGTGGGATAAAAAGTCCTTGCATTCGCGGGCCAAAACTTACTTTTAGGCCTTCCGATTGTTGGTTTACGGGCTCTTAGCTCAGTTGGTAGAGCGCCTCAATGGCATTGAGGAGGTCAGCGGTTCGAACCCGCTAGGGTCCACCAGCCTTCGCAAAGCGAAGGGTCGGCCTCATCAGCTGTGAACACCCCATTGCGGTCATCGGGGTGCAGGTCTAGAATCGCATTTAGTAGCGTTGCTAGATTATGGCGGCTCAACGCTTCGTCCGCAAATAAATCATGACACCCTCGGATGACTTAGTTAAGCAATATAGATGCGCGGGTTATGGCCTTCCTGAGCTCGAACAGAGAAGACTGCAGAGCATCGTCGGGAGTCCGCAACACACCGCGGCCATCAGGCTGATAACCGAGAAGCAGACCGCACTGTCGCTGTCGAAGAGCGGTGAAGAAGACGTGAGACAGGATGAAGTGATTCGAATCGCCCGTGGCGCGCATCGACTTGCGAAATGGTCGATCTTCATGGCGGTGCTGGCGTTGATTATATCGATCGCCCGGAATTTTTTGCGTTGATCGGTGAAGCATGGGCGTCGCCAGACAAGAGTGGCGAAGCGCACGCTTAGTTCTGCGCCGATGGCCTCCCCGACGAATGGGCCTGTTCTTTTCCCGGCAAACGGCCAACGAACAGACAAGCAACCTGATCTTTTGAGCGGGAAGCCCGAACCCCCGAGGGTCCATCAATCTTTTCCCGGCAGCCACCGCCGCACGATGGACTTGCGGTGCCGGGGGCGGCAGGCAGGCTGGACGGGTGAATTATCTCCCCCTGATTCGCGGTCCCTGGTGCCTGCTGGTCATGGCCATCGGCACGGCCGCGCCGCTCGCCGCGCAGCATGTGCTTTTTGCCGAACACAACGACCAGTATTTCGCCGTGCTCCGCGCCCGGGGCAACAAGGCCTGCGTGAAGGTGGGGGACAAGCTGGTCGTCGCCAGCGGCCGCCGCTTCGCGCTCGAACCGGCGAAGGAGTACCTGCCGGTGTTCGTCGCGGTGCGGGACATCGACGTGCACACCCGTTACCTCGACGTGACCGGGGCGGCGCTCAACAACGAGTTCGACTTCCGCGCCACGCTGGAAACGCCGTACCGGCTGAAGGACGTCTTTGTCGTGCTGGAATTGGATCTGGAATCCGCCGGCAAGCTGCTGTTTCTCCAGGAGGTGGGCGACCTGTCCCCCCATGAGCCCCGGACCATTGAGATCGGCATTCCGGTCACGGCCAAGCTGGGCTCCGGAAGCTATATTTTCCACCTGTTTTCGCAGGGCGTGGAGGTGCTCCAATCCGAGATCCCGGACATGGAACGCGACGCGGCCGTGGACCGGATGATCGCGGCCCGGCTGCCGGCCGGGCCGGAGGCGGCCCCGCGGATATTCATCGGCCCGGAACCGGTGTACCCGCCCGCCTTGCTGAAGGCCAGGGTCACGGGGCGGACAATGCTCACCCTGCGCATCGGCGCCAACGGGCGGGTCTATGATCCGGCGCTCCAGAGCGCGACCGACCCGGCCTTCGGGGAAGCCGCGCTCGCAGCCGTCAGGTTGTGGCGGTTCATGCCCCGGATGAAGCACGGCCAACCGATCGACACCACGGTGGTGGTTCCCATTGACTTTGTGCCCCCAGCGCCGCCGGCCGCCAAACCCTGAACTCAGTTCGGCCCGTGCCGGAGGAGTGGGGGCTCGTTGGCCGAAGGCGCCGGGCCGGTCGCGGGCAACTGCCGCGCGAGTTCCGCCCAATACCGCTCCTCCTGGTCGCGGCGGAGCGTCTGGCGGTACTCGGCGTTGCACACAAAAAAAATGAAGATGAAGAGGGCCCCGAGCATCTCGGCGTGCTCCAGCCGAAAAAACGCGATGTAAGCAAAGACCGGGGCAAGAATCCTGGTGACCATCACCGCCCACCAGGTGGCGCGGAGGTAGGGCAACTTCAGCGCCAGCAATGCCCGGAGAATGCGCCCTCCATCCATGGGGAAAACGGGCAGCAGATTGAAAATACCCATGATCAGGTTCCAGAGCCAGAGCGTGTCGAGCAGGCTGGCGAACGAGTAGGTCGGAGCACCCTTCACATTGATCAAACCGCCCCAAATCAGTGCGAACAACAGGGCGGCGAGAACGAAATTCACCGCCGGCCCGGCCACCGTGATGAGGAGTTCCTCCGAGGGTTTGCGCGGGATGCGGTCGAACTCCGCCATGCCGCCGATCGGCAGCAGCAGGATGCGCGGCACGCGCACGCCATAGCGCCGGGCGGTGAGCGAATGCCCGAGTTCGTGCAGTATGACGCAGACGAAAAAGAGGATGATCAGGCCGACGCTCCAGAGCAGGCCGGGCAGGCTTCCCTCAACCCAACCTTCATAGCCGACATAGGCGAGCAGCAGCAGAAAGCTCGCGTGGACCGCGAGCTGGATGCCGAAAACCCTAAACAAGTTAATTGACCAGCCTAGCATGGGCGGTAAGTAGAACGAGCTTTGCACAAGACGCTAATCATTTTGCAACCCTAAGTCATGGCCGAGTCGCTCCCCGTTCCGCAGATTCTCGTCGTCGACGACGACACGGAGGTGCGTTATTCGCTGAACCGGGTGCTCTCCTCGCGGAATTTCAAGGTCCTCGAGGCGGCCAGCGGGGAGGAGGGCGTGGCGGCGGTCAAGCGCCAGCCGCCCGACGTCGTGCTGCTGGACAACCGCATGACCGGCATGACCGGGCTCGAGACGCTGCAGCACATCCGCGCCGCCAACCCGAAGCAGCTGGTGATCCTCATGACGGCCTACGGCACGGCCCAGACCGCCATCGAGGCGATGAAGTTCGGGGCCTTCGACTATGTGGTGAAGCCATTCGACCCCGCCAAGGTCATCGCCCTGGTCGAGAGCGCCCTGAGCACGCAGGCCGACATCCGCTCCGCGGGCGGGGTGCTGCCGGTCATCAATTCCGAGGACCACAAGGAGGGCATCGTCGGCACCTCCGGGCCGATGCAGCAGGTCTTCAAGATCATCGGCCAGGTCGCGGCCAGCGACGTGACGGTGATGATCACGGGCGAAAGCGGCACCGGCAAGGAACTCGTCGCCCGCAGCATCCACCGGCACAGCCACCGCAACGGCAAGCCGTTCGTCGCGGTCAACTGCTCGGCCATTCCGGAAAACCTGATCGAGAGCGAACTCTTCGGCCACGAGCGGGGCGCGTTCACCGGCGCCACGGCCCAGCGGCTGGGCAAGTTCGAGGTCTGCGACGGCGGCACCATCTTCCTCGACGAGATCGGCGACATGACCGCCACCACGCAGACGAAGATCCTGCGCGTGCTGCAGGAGGGCGAGATCCAGCGCGTCGGCAGCTCCGAGACGCTGAAGGTCAACGTGCGCGTCATCGCCGCGACGAACAAGGACCTGGAGACCCTGGTGAAGGACAAGGATTTCCGGGAGGACCTCTATTACCGGCTCAACGTCGTGCGGCTGCGGCTGCCGCCGCTGCGCGAGCGGGTGGAGGACGTGCCGCAGATCGTGGATTTCTTCCTGCAGAACCTGGCCAAGGCCAAGAAGACGAAGGCCCGCAAGGTCTCGCCCGAGGCCCTCGCCATCCTCTGCCGGCACAACTGGCCCGGCAACGTGCGCGAGCTCGAGAACATGGTCTACCGCAGCGCCGTCATCGCCCAGGGCGACGCCATCCTGCCCAAGGACCTCCCCGAGGAGGTCAGGCTGAGCACCGCGGCGGAGACCCGGCCCGCGGGATTGGAGGCGCTGTTCGACCAGCTCTATGACCAGCTCAAGGCCACGCACCCGGACGACATGCTAGCCGTCGTGACGACGGCACTGGAGGCCCGCGGCGCCAGGCCGGTGCGCGCTGCGAAGGCGCTGGCGCCGAAGGCCAAGAAGCCGGCCGCAAAAAAGAAGTAGGGCGCCCCGCGCGCGGGCGGACCCGATGGGCCTGTCACGCCGCCTTACCTTCAGCGGTCCGCGTAGCCGCGCGGGTGCCGCGAGTGCCAGCGCCAGGCCGTCTCGACGATGGGCTCGATGGAGCCGAACTTGGGCTTCCAGCCGAGTTCGGTCTGCACCTTGGTGGAATCAGCATACAGGGCGGGAGGATCGCCCTCGCGCCGCGGGGAGAACTGCACCGGCACCTTGAGGCCGGTGACTTTCTCGACCGCCCGGATGACCTCCAGCACGGAAGTCGGAGTGCCGGTTCCCAGGTTGTAGAAAAGTGCGGTGCCGGGCCGGTCGAGCTTGCCGAAGACCGCGATGTGCGCGCGGCTGAGGTCGTCCACATGGACATAATCGCGCTGGCACGTGCCGTCCGGCGTGGGATAGTCGGTGCCGAAGACCTGCAGCGCGGGGCGCTGCCCCTGCGCAGCCCAGATGGCCAGCGGGATGAGATGGGTCTCAGGATCATGGTCCTCGCCGATGCTGCCGTCCTCGGCGGCGCCGGCGGCGTTGAAGTAGCGGAAGACGGCGACCCTCAGCCCATAGGCGCGGGCGAAGGCCTTGAGCATGTTTTCCACGTCGAGCTTGGTCTGGCCATAGGGATTGATCGGGGCCTGGGGCATGGCCTCCGTCATCGGCATCTTCTCCGGCACGCCATAGGTCGCGCAGGTGGAGGAGAAGACGAATTTCCTGACCCCGTGCCTCAGCATCGCCTCGAGGAGGGTCAGCGTGGCGGCGAAGTTGTTCTGGTAATACTTCAGCGGCGCGGTGACCGACTCGCCGACGTAGCAGTAGGCGGCGAAGTGCATCACCACGTCGATGGGCTCGGCGGCGAAGAGGCGGTCGAGCGCCGCGGCGTCCGCCAGTCCGGCCTCGTGCAGGCGCACGCCCGCGGGCAGCGCGCCGCGGTGGCCGTAGACGAAGTTGTCGAGGACGACGGGCTCGTGGCCCGCCGCCAGCAACTGGCGCACGCAATGACTCCCGATGTATCCGGCTCCGCCGGCGACGAGCACTTTCATGTCCCAGACTTGTATTGCGTTTCGAATTCCGATGGCTAGGCAAATCCGCTCCTCACCCCATCCGCATGAAGCAAACCCGCATCGTCATCACGGGCCTCGGGCTCACCGCCCCGAACGGGAACACGCTGGCGGAATTCCGCCACAATCTCCTGCACGGCGTCTCCGGCATCACGACGATCGACGTCCGCTACATGGGCCGGCATCCCGCGGGCATGTGCACCTTCGATCCGCTGAAGTACCAGAAGAAAAAGGATGTCCGCATCGGCACGCGGGTGGGCGGCATCAGCATCTATTGCGCCCGGGAGGCCCTGGCCGACAGCGGGGTGGATCTCGCGACCTGCGACCGCAGCCGGGTCGGCGTCTACCTGGGCATCACCGAGCACGGCAACGTCGAGACCGAGAACGAGGTCTTCAACATCTCCCAGTTCAAGTACGACACGAAGTTCTGGACGCACCACCACAACCCCCGCACCGTGGCCAACAACCCCGCGGGCGAGGTTTCGCTGAACCTCGGCATCACCGGTCCCGCCTACACCATCGGCGCCGCCTGCGCGGCCGGCAACATGGGCCTCATCCATGCCGCGCAGATGCTGCGGCTCGGCGAGATCGATTTCGGCCTCGGCGGCGGGGTCAGCGAGAGTCCGCAGACCTTCGGCATCTTCGCCGGCTTCAAGAGCCAGAACGCGCTCGCAACCCACGAGGACCCGACGAAGGCCAGCCGGCCCTTCGACAAGGCGCGCAACGGCATCGTCATCTCCGAGGGCGGCTGCATCTACACCCTCGAGCGGCTCGACGACGCCCGCGCGCGCGGGGCGAAAATCTACGGCGAGATCGCGGGCTATTGCGTCAACTCCGACGCCACGGACTACGTGCTGCCCAACCCCGAGCGTCAGGCCGAGTGCGTCCGCGGGGCCATCGCCAGCGCCGGCCTGACCGTGGAGGACATCGACCTCGTGAACACCCACGCCACCTCGACCCCCCAGGGCGACATCCAGGAGTGCATCGCCATTGCGGAGGTTTTCAGGAGTCGGAGCACGCCGCCGCACATCAACAACACCAAGAGTTTCATCGGCCACGCCATGGGCGCGGCCGGCGCCCTTGAGCTGGCGGGCAACCTCCCCAGCTTCGATGACCTCATGGTCCACCCGACCATAAACGTCGATGAACTTGACCCCCAGTGCGATATACCGGGCCTGGTCATCAACCAACCCCAAAAGGCGCAACGGATCGACACGATCCTGAACAATTCCTTTGGCATGCTGGGCATCAATTCTACATTGATTATCAAACGTTTCGTAGCCTAACTGACCGGACCCACCATGACGAAAGACAACTGCAAGAAGCTGGTTATCGACATCATTTCCGACATTGCCCCGGACGAGGATCTCAGCGCGATCAAGCCTGACATCCGCCTGCGCGACCAGCTGCAGCTCGATTCGATGGACTTCCTCGACATCGTGATGGAACTCCGCAAGCGCCACGGCATCGAGGTGCCCGAGGCGGATTACACGCAGCTGGCGTCGCTCGAGAGCTGCGCGGAATACCTGACCCCGAAATTCCCGGCCCCGAAGGCTTGAACCAGCCCCGGACGGGTGACCGGGAGTCCGCGGGTACCGCCGCATGAAAGACTCCCATTATGACGTGGCGATCATCGGCGCCGGCATGTCCGGCCTGGCCGCCGGCATCCGGCTGGCCCATTTCGGGAAAAAAGTGTGCATCTTCGAACGGCACAACTCGCCCGGCGGCCTGAACAGCTTCTACAGCTTCGCCGGCCGCAAGTACGACGTCGGTTTGCACGCCCTGACCAACTACGTGGCCCCGGGGGTGAAGGGCACACCGCTCGGCAAGCTCCTGCGGCAGCTCCGCATCGAGCGGGAGGAATTTGCGCTGTGCCCGCAGAAGCGGTCCCGTATCGCCTTCCGCGACTGCGGCCTCACCTTCACCAATGACTTCGCCGTGCTGGACGCGGACGTGGTGGCGAGATTCCCCGGCCAGGCGGAGGGCTGGCGCGCGCTGGTGCGGGCGGTGCGCGCCTACGACGACGTGGCGCTCGACGCCCGGCCGGTGTCCGCACGCGAGATCGTCGGCCGGCACCTCACCGATCCGCTGCTGACCGACATGCTGTTCTGCCCGGTGATGTACTACGGCAGCGCGCAGGAGCGCGACATGGATTTCGGCCAGTTCGTCATCATGTTCAAGGCGCTCTACCTCGAGGGCTTCGCCCGGCCGCGCGACGGCGTGCGGGTCATCCTCCGCGTGTTGCTGGAGAAATTCCGGCTGGCCGGCGGCGAGCGCCGGATGAAATGCGGCGTCGCACGCATCGTCGCCCAGGGGAGCCGGGCGGCGCGCCTCGTCCTCGACAGCGGCGAGGAGATCACGGCCGGGCAGGTGCTGTCCTCCGCCGGCTACGCCGAGACCATGCGGCTGTGCGATCCGCCGCAGGCCGCGGCCGCGGCGGCCAACACCGGCGCCCTGACCTTCGTGGAGACGATCACGGTGTTCGACCGCCCGCCGGCGGCGTGGGGGTGGGGCGACGACACGATCGTCTTCTTCAACGACTCGGACCGGTTCGAGTACGCGGCGGCCCGGGAGCAGGTCGACCTGCGCAGCGGCGTCATCTGCCTGCCGAACAATTTCGCCTACGGGGAAACCGGCCTGCCGGAGGGCATCTTCCGCGTCACCTGCCTGGCCAGCTATGAGCGCTGGGCGCACCTGCCGGAGGAGACGTACCGGGCCGACAAGCTGCGCGGGTTTGCCGCCGCCACGCGCAGTGCGCGCCGCTTCCTGCCGGCGGTCGACGACGCCGTGCTGGCCGGGGCGCAGGTGGCCACCGACATGTTCACCCCGCGCACGATCCGGAAATTCACCGGCCACCTCAACGGCGCGATCTACGGCGCGCCGCACAAGGTCCGCGACGGCCGCACCCACCTGGACAACCTCCACCTGTGCGGCACCGACCAGGGGTTCCTCGGCATCGTGGGCGCCATGCTCAGCGGCATCTCGATGGCGAACTACCACGTCCTGCAGGGCCCGGCCGCCCGCGGGGCCTGAGCGCCAACTTCCAAGTTGCGCTTTGCGGGGCGGCAAACTTACCTCGTCCGTTCGCATGGCATACGACTGGCTCAAGGGTATTTCCGACCACTATGACGTGATCGTGATCGGCAGCGGCCTCGCCGGCCTGACCGGGGCCAACGCGCTGGCCAAGTGCGGCCACAAGGTGCTGCTGCTCGAGCACCATTACCAGCTGGGCGGCCTCGCGACCTGGTTCACGCGCAAGGGCGGGCACATCTTCGACATCTCGCTGCACGGCTTTCCCATCGGCATGATCAAGTCCGTGCGGAAATACTGGAGCCAGGACATCGCCGACGCCATCGTGCAGCTGAAGGGCATCCGGTTCATCAACCCGCAGTTCACGGTCGACACGACGTTCGACCGCGAGGATTTCACCCGGATCCTGACCGGGCAGTTCCGGGTCCCGGCGGAAACGGTCGAGCGCTTCTTCACCGACCTCCGGGCGATGAACTTCTACGACAACAGCACCGAGACCACGGGGGCTATGTTCGACCGGTATTTCCCGGGCCGGGACGACGTGAAGCGGCTGCTGATGGAGCCCATCGCCTACGCCAACGGCTCCACGCTGGAGGATCCGGCCATCACCTACGGCATCGTCTTCTCCAACTTCATGAGCAAGGGCGTCTACACCTTCCGCGGCGGATCCGACCTGCTGATCCGCAAGATGACGGCGGAGCTGAAGAAGCACGGCGTGGAGATCCGCAAGCACGTCGTCGTGGAGAAGATCCTGACCGAGGAGGTGGACGGTCGCCGCCGCGTCTCCGGCGTCGTGGCCAACGGCCGCGCCATCCGGTGCGACGCGGTGCTGTCGAACGCCAACATCAAGAACACCGTGCTCCGGATCGCCGGGGAGGAGAATTTCACGCCGGAGTTCGTGGCGCAGACCAGGGCCGTGCGCATCAACACCAGCTCCTGCCAGGTCTACCTCGGCATCCGGAAGGGCGAGTCGATCCCGCACATCGGCGACCTGGTCTTCACCTCCGCAGCGGAAAAGTTCACCAGCGCCGAGCTGGTCGACCGACACACGACGAGCCGGACCTTCTCGGTGTATTACCCGGACACCCGCCCCGGTTCCGACCGTTATACGGTGGTCTGTTCGCTCAACTCGACCTACGACGCCTGGAAAGGCCTCACGGACGAGGAATACCAGGCGGAGAAGGCCCGGCTGGTCGAGGAGTCGATCGCCGCGCTCGAGCGCCACATCCCGGACGTCCGCGCCAAGATCGACTGGACCGAGGCGGCGACGCCCCGCACCATCGAGCACTTCACCCGTCACTGGGCCGGCACCTCGTTCGGGACGAAGTTCGAGGGCCTGAAGGTCTCGATGGACCTGCCCAAGGAACTGCCCGGCCTCCATCACGCCGGCTCGGTCGGGATCATCATGTCGGGCTGGCTCGGCACGATCAACTACGGCGTCATCGTGGCCAATGAGATGGACAAATTCCTCGCCGCCCTGAAGCGGTCCGCCGCCGTGCCGGCCGGAGCCCCCCTGTGAACGAAGTCGAAAAACTCATCCCCCATCGCCCGCCGTTCCTGTTCGTGGACGAGATCATCGCCCACGACGGGGAGAGCCTGACGGCCCGCCGCACCTGGCGCGCGGACGAGGATTTCTACCGGGGCCACTATCCCGGCGCCCCGATCACCCCGGGAGTGCTGCTCTGCGAGTCGGTGTTCCAGACGGGCGCGCTGCTCATGGCCAAGCTGATGCAAGGGGCCGGCAGCCAGCACGGCGTGCCGCTGCTCACCAAGGTGACGGACGTGCGGTTCCGGCTGCCCGTGTATCCCGGGGACACGACGACCGTCGAGGTCCGGCGCAAGGAGACCATGGGGGACTTTCATTTCCTGACCGGCACGATGAGAAACGGCGACCAGCGGGTGATGCACGTGGAATTTTCCGTGGTCTGGAAATCCCCGGGAGGGGCGGCCGGCGCATGAGCGATTTCCTCCAGCTGGCCGGCAAGCACATCCTCGTGATGGGGGTGGCCAACAAGAAGAGTGTCGCCTGGCACATCGCGCGCGCGCTGGAAGGGCAGGGGGCCCGCGTCGTCTACAGCGTGCGCTCCGCGGCGCGGAAACAGTCCCTCGCCGCGCTGCTGGCGGACCGGCCGGTGTTGGTCTGCGACGTCGAGGCGGACGGCGCCTGCGAACGCCTGGCCGCGGAAATCGCGGCTGCGGGCCTGGCGCCGCTCCACGGCGTGGTGCATTCGATCGCGTTCGCCAACTACAGCGAGGGCTTCAAGGCGTTTCATGAGACCCGGCGGAAGGATTTCCTGCAGGCGAGCGCCATCACGGCCTTTTCGCTCGTGGAGCTGGCCCGCGCGCTCAAGCCGCACCTGGCCCCGCGCGCCTCGGTCGTCACCATCGGCATCTCCTCCCTCCGGGTCACGCCGGACAACTACGGCTACATGGGGCCGATCAAGGCCGCGCTCGAGTCCTGCAGCCGGTTCCTCGCCAAGTCCTTCAGCGCCGACTCCGAGGTCCGGTTCAACGTCGTCGGGGCCGGCCCGCTGAAGACGAGCGCCTCGGCCGGGATCCCGGGCTACATCGAAAGCTACCTTTACGCCGAGAAGCTGACCTTCCGGAAGCGCAACCTCGAGACGCAGGAGGTGGCCGACGCCACGCTCTTCCTGCTCAGTGAGCGGAGCAGCGGCCTGAACGGCACGACGCTCGTCGTCGACGCCGGCCTGGGTCTGAACTTTTTCGACCAGGACCTCATCCGGCTGGCGATGCGGCCGGAGACCCCGGCTGCGCCGGGGCATACACCAAGCGCCAAAACCCAGACGCCAAAGTGAAACCGGCGCAGCGTGGGTTCCCATTACGGTCTTACCATCAGCCGCTGGAATTTTGCGGATGAAATTCGCCCATGTTTGCATCGAGTCCCTGGCCGCCGTGCTGCCGGAAGAGATCTGGACCTCCGCCGGAATCGAGGCACAGCTGCAGCCGCTCTATGCGCGGCTGAAGCTGCCGGCCGGCCGGCTCGAGCTGATGACCGGCATCCGCGAGCGGCGCATGTGGCCCCCGGGCACCCGTCCTTCCGACGCCAGCGCCGCGGCCGGCCGGAGGGTTCTGCGGCAGTCGGCCGTGCCGGCCGCGCAGATCGAGGCCTTCATCCATTGCGCGGTGTCGCGGGACATGCTCGAGCCGGCGACGGCCTCGTTCGCCCACCACAAGATCGGGCTGGGCGCGGGCACGCAGGTTTTCGACCTTTCCAACGCCTGTCTCGGCTTTCTCAACGGCCTGGTGACGCTCGGCGCGATGATCGACGCGGGCCAGATCCGCTGCGGCCTGGTGGTCGCGGGCGAGAACGGCCGGCCCCTGGTCGAGCAGACCATCCGGCACCTGCTGGCCGCGCCGCTGAACCGGAACGGGATCAAGCCGTTCTTTGCCAACCTCACCATCGGCTCGGGTGCCGTGGCGGCGGTGGTCTGCCACGAGGATCTGCTGCCGGCCGGCCCGAAGCACCGGCTGCTCGCGGGCGCCTGCCTAGCCGCCACCCAGCACAGCGAACTTTGCCTCGGCGACACGGCCGGCGACGGCCTGGCGATGCAAACCGACTCGGAGCAGCTCCTGCTGGCCGGGGTCGAGGTCGCCCGGCAGACCTGGGAGCTTTTCGAGCGGGAGACCGGCTGGTCGCGCGACACGCCCGACCGTTTCATCTGCCACCAGGTCGGCAGCACCCACCGGCGCCGGCTATACGAAACGGTGGGGCTGGATCCCGCCCGGGATTTTTCCACCTTCGAAACCCTCGGCAACACCGGCTCGGTGGCGTTGCCGGCCACGCTGGCGCGGGCGGTGGAGCAGGGGGCCGTGAAGCCGGGGGACAAGGTCGCACTGCTCGGCATCGGCAGCGGGATCAACAGCCTGATGCTCGCGGTCGAGTGGTGATGAGCGACCCGCTGCCAGACTGGTTGCACACCCTTTATCCGTTCGATCCGCAACGGTTCGACACGGGACGCGGCGTTATGAGTTACCTCGACGAAGGGCAGGGGGATGAGGCCGTCGTCATGGTGCATGGCAACCCCACCTGGTCGTTTTTCTACCGCAACATCGTCCTGGGCCTGCGGGGAAAGGTGCGGTGCATCGTGCCGGATCACCTCGGTTGCGGCCTGTCGGACAAGCCCCCTGGTTTCGACTATACCTTGGCCGAGCACATCCGGAATTTGCGCGCCCTGCTTGACCGCCTGCAGCTCAGGAAAATCCACCTGCTGGTGCACGATTGGGGCGGGCCGATCGGCCTGGGTGCGGCTTTCCGCCAGCCCGATCAACTGGGCCGCGTGGTGATCATGAATACGGCGGCGTTTGCCGACACCGTGGTTCCGCTCCGGATCCGGCTCTGCCGGGTGCCGGTGCTCGGCGAATGCCTCGTCCGCGGGTTGAACGGCTTCGCCTGGCCCGCCACCTGGATGGCCGTGGCCCGGCCGATGCCGGAGGCGGTGAAAAACGGGTATCTTTTTCCCTATGACAATTGGGCCCACCGGATCGCGACGCATCGCTTCGTGGTGGACATTCCCACGGGTGCGGGTCGGGCCAGTGACCGGGCCCTGGCCGAGGTGGAGAGGGGACTGCCCCTGCTGCGCGAGCGGCCTGTCAGCCTGCTCTGGGGGGGAAGGGATTTCTGCTTCAACCGGCATTATTTCGAGCGTTGGCAGGGACTTTTGCCGGGGTCGACGGCGGATTATCTGCCCGCTGCAGGACATTATCTGCTGGAAGATGCCCCGGCACATTGTCTGGCCGTGATTGCCCGGCATTTCGTGGCCTGAACGGGGCGATTTTGGCCGGTTTGGGGGTGGTTTTTCCGCAAGTAAATATCGCAGAGTCTATGTTGACGTTGAGGGTAACATTCTAGATTGAAGAGTGCCTGTGCTGTCGGTTGGAACGCCGCCCCAAAACGATGGTCTCATCGCACACTTAACTTTACATGAACCCCACTGAAATTATTCAGCCGATTTCCATTGAAAATGTCCCGCCGCGCGCGGGTTCAGCTCGATTCCTGCCCCGCCTGTCTTTCACTGGCATGGCGCTGCTGCTGACGGCCTGGGCGGCCGTCCCGGGCCACCTGGCCGGCCAGACGACGAATTACACGTTCACGACCCTGGCGGGGGTCGGCTCGCGCGGCGGCAGCGCCGATGGCATTGGTGGCGCGACCAACCTGCCGCTTTTCAACCGTCCCACGGGACTGGTGCTCAACTCCTCCGGCAACCTTTATGTCACCGATTCCGGCAACGCCCTGATCCGCGTGGTCACGCCCGCCGGGGCGGTGACGACGCTCGCCGGCTCACCGGAACAGTCGGGGTCGGCGGACGGCACCGGGGTGGACACCGGCGCCAAGTTTTTTTCGCCCCAGGGTCCCTCGGTGGACAGCGCCGGCAACATCTACGTCGCAGAATACTACAACTACACCATCCGCAAAATCACCCCGGCGGGGGTGGTGACGACGCTCGCCGGGCTCGCGGGAAATGTCGGCAGCACCGATGACACGGGCACCGCCGCCCGGTTCAACCAGCCCACCGGCACGGCCGTTGACAGTGCGGGCAATGTTTATGTGGCCGATTCCGGCAACAACGTCATCCGGAAAGTCACGCCCGCAGGCGTCGTGACGACCTTTGCCGGGACCGCCGGTCTGACCGGCAGCGCGGACGGCACGGGCACCGCGGCCCGTTTCTCGCTCCCGCGCGGCATCGCGATCGACAGCGCCGGCACCCTTTACATCGCCGACACCGGCAACGACACCATCCGGAAGATCACATCCGCGGGCGTCGTCACCACCGTCGCGGGTGCGGCGGGCCAGTACGGCGCCGCCGACGGGCAGGGCACCGCCGCGCGCTTCAATTTTCCCAACGGCGTGTCCGTGGACGGCGCCGGCAACATCTACGTCGCCGATGCGATCAACAATGCCATCCGCAAGGTGACGCCCAATGGCAGCGTGACCACGCTCGCGGGCCTCGCCGGAGCCCCCGCGGGCCGGGTTGACGGCGCAGGCAATGTCGCCCGCTTCGCCAAGCCGACCGGGGTCGCCGTCGACCCGGCGGGCAATGTGTATGTCGCGGATGATGACAACCAGCAGATCCGGAAAATTTCTCCGACCGGTGTCGTGACCACGGTCGCCGGTGTCAGCGGCAACTCGGGCACGCTCGACGGCAACGGCTACTACAACAACCCGGGGCTCTTTTACCTGCCGGCGAGCACGGCGACCGACGCCGCAGGCAATATCTATGTGGCGGACATGGGCAACAACACGATCCGGATGGTCACCCCGACCGGCGTCGTCACCACCTTTGCCGGCAGCCCGCTGGCCTACGGGCGGCTGGATGGCACGGGCAGTGCCGCCTCCTTCACCAGTCCCGCCGGTGTGGCCCTCGACAGTGCCGGCAATGTTTACGTGGCCGACACGGGCAATCACACGATTCGCATGATCACATCCGCCGGCGTCGTGACCACCCTGGCCGGCACCGCCGGTACCGCGGGAGCGGCCGATGGCAGCGGCACGAGCGCCACCTTCAACTACCCCAGCGGCGTCGCCGCGGACAGCGCGGGCAACGTCTACGTGGCCGACTATGACAACCATACGATCCGGAAGATCACCCCTGCCGGGCAAGTGACGACGCTGGCCGGCACTGCGGGGATCATCGGACATGCCGACGGGTTGGGCGCCGCCGCGAGCTTCAGCTATCCGCGGGCCGTCACCGTCGATTCGGCCGGCAATGTCTATGTCGCCGACACGGGCAATCACACCATACGCAAGATCACGCCGGGCGGACTGGTCATGACCCTGGCCGGATCCGCCGGCAGTGCCGGCAACGCGGACGGTGCCGGCAACATCGCCCGGTTCAACGGCCCGAGTGGCCTGGCCGCGGACCAGGCCGGCAATATATTCGTCGCAGACACGAACAGCAGCACCATCCGGAAAATCACGCCCGCGGGCGTCGTGACGACGATCGGGGGCATGGCGGGCGTCGTCGGAAACACCGACGCGGCCGGCACTGCTTCCCGGTTCAACAATCTGACCGGAATTGCGGTGGCGCCCAACGGCGCACTTTGCATCGCCGACACCCGCAACCAAACGATCCGGGTGGGCGTTCTGCCGGGCGGCACGGGCGGATCGGGCGGTGGCAGTGGCGGGACCGGCGGGACCGGAGGCAGCGGCAGTACCGTCAGCGCCGGCGATTCCGGGGGCACCGGCGGCAGCAGCCCCAGCGTGGGCGCGATCGGGGCGACCAATTCCAACAACCCGGCCGGGGTGGGTTTTCTCCTGCATCCGAGCGGACTCGCGCTCGATTCGATCGGTTTCACCTACGTTTCTGACACGGCAAACAATTGCGTCAAGGTGATCGCCTCAGACAGCACGATCAGCGTCTTTGCCGGGAAAAGTGGAGCCGCCGGCTCGGCCGATGGCACCGGCACCAGCGCCACGTTCAATGGTCCCATCGGCCTGGCCCGGGATGCCTCGAATTCGGTGTATGTCTGCGATACCGGCAACGCCACGATCCGCAAGATCACCTCGACCGGCGTGGTCACCACACTGGCCGGCTCCCCGGGCAGCCGCGGCACCCAGGATGGCACGGGCAGCGCCGCATTGTTTTCCAGCCCCACCGGCATTGTGGTGGATTCAGCGGGTAATCTCTACGTCACCGATTCCATCAACTCCACCATCCGCATGATCACCAGCGCGGGGGTGGTCACGACCTATGCCGGCACGGCCAAAAAGTCCGGCTACCAGGATGGCACCGTGGCCAACGCGCTCTTCAACAACCCGACGGGCCTGGCGATCGATGCCAACGACAATCTCTTCATCGCCGACACCTATAACAACGTCATCCGCAAGATCAACACGGCGAATGTCACGGTGCCGGTGATCGACCCGACCACCGGCGTGCAGCAGGTGGACTCCACCGGGGCAGGGGTCACCATGGTCACGGTGCCCGCGGGGCAAGTCACGACCATCGCCGGCTCGGCGGGCATCAGCGGCGTGTTTGACGGCACCGGCATCTATGCGCTTTTCAATCTGCCCCAGGGCGTCGCTGTGGACGGCAGCGGCAATACCTATGTTGCCGACACCGGCAACAACTGCATCCGGGTCATCACTTCGCAAGGGACGGTCAAGACGATATCCGGCATGACGGGATTTTCCGGACACCGGGATGGACCGAGTGCATCGGCATTGTACAACCAGCCCCAGGCATTGCTTGTCACCGGCACCGTGGTCGTCGCCGACACCGGAAATTCCGTGATCCGGGTGATGGACGGCGCATACGACGTCTCCACATTGGGCTTGAAAAACCCGACCAGCACCTCGGTGACGCCCAGCAGCACGAGTACTAGTACTACGACCACCATTGACCCCAATACAGGACTCCCCGTTAGCGGTGGGGGGGGTGCCATCGAACCCTGGTTCATAACGGCTTTCCTTGCACTTTGCGCTATCGGATACCGGAGACAGCGCCGCGGCAGGGCACACGCTCGGAACTGAACTGGAGTACTGCCAATAAGCAGCCGGGCAAGCCTGCTTATCAGGTGAGGAAAACCGTTGGGCAACACACTAAATATATATGAGACATAATATCTATTGTGCGTTTATCATGGCCAACTCACTGCAGGCGAGCAAACTTACCG
>CAYRDN010000011.1:0-5040 GCA_964423065.1 uncultured Oleiharenicola sp.
TCCGGCGCCACTGGATGTAGCCCATGATCTTCGCCAGCTGGTCGTCGGCGATGACGCGACGGTAGGGCGGCATCCGCACGACCTGGCCGTCGAGGAAATGCCGGGCCGCCGGGTTCTGCCACAGCCGGTCCGGATGGCCGTCGAGGATCCATTCGCGCAGTTCGCCGTCGCTGCCGACGATTTCCGCGTATTCCGCACCGTCCCACGCGGGGATGTGGCCCTTGAAGCTGCCGGGATTTGGCGCGCCGCCGATGCCGCCGGGGCCGTGGCACGCGAAGCAGCCCAATTTTTGCGCCTCGTGCAGGCCCTCGTACGCGATGGCGGTGATGTTGGTGTCGAAGGCCGACACCGCGCGGAAGTAAACCATCAGGTCGGACAGCTCCGCCGATGACAGCCGGCCCCGATACGCGGGCATGGGCAGGAGCGGCTGGCGGCCCAGGGCCAGGTCCGTGTTTTTCAACCGGGCCGTCCGGCCGTCGAGGATCCACTCGCTGACCTCCGCTTCATCGCGGGCATAGGTGGCGACGGCCGGTCCGTCCCAGCCCGGCACGACCCCGCCGCGTGCGCCGGGGTCGGCGACGCCCCCGCGGCCGTCGGTGCCGTGGCAGGCAAAGCAGCCCTGCGTCCGCGCTATTTTCTCGCCGCGCAGGGCGGGGGTGGACTCAGGCCGCGACCGCAACTGCCAGCCCGCGAAAAGCATTCCGCCCACGCCGACCATCCCGATGAAGATCCATGCCGCGCGCTTTGAATTCATGGACGACGCCTAGGATGGCCGTGGCCATAGCGTCGTGGTGCTACTGGATGGAAGGGGAATCATCGCGGATTCGAGGATTAGAAAACCTGTTTATCCGTGGCCTCTTGGATTTGTTCAACTAATCGGGGACGAGTCGCCGCAACCCGGGGGCGAAGTGCCTGACCCGACCGTTGATTGCTGGATACGCCAGCGGGCGGATGATCCGGCGCGAAACTTCCGGCTCAGTAGCCCGGGGCCGGCGCCGCGATTCCAGGGCCCGTCCCGAGTCCCGGCGGGACGGGTCCGGGCAGGCCGCGGCGCACCGCTTCGGCGAGAATCGCCTCGGTGGCGGTTGCGCCGATGCGCGTGACCCCGAGGGCCCGGACGCGCAGCACATCATCCAGTGAACGGACGCCGCCGGCGGCCTTGATCTGCACCCCGGGGCCGCTGTGCTGCCGCATCAGCCGGAGTTGATGGTCGGTCGCGCCGCGGTAGTTGTAGTCGCCGTTGGGCTGCTTGGCAAAGCCGTAGCCGGTGGAGGTCTTGACGAAGGCCACGCCGAGTTCCGTGCACAGTTCGCAGAGCCGGACGATCTGTTCGTCCTGCAGGTAGTCGTTCTCAAAAATGACCTTGAGGATGGCGCCGTGCGCGGTGCACGCGGCGTTCACGGCTTTCAGCTCGTTGGTAACGTACGCCCAGTCGCCGCCGAGGACCTTGCCGGCGTTGACGACGACATCGATTTCCGTCGCGCCCTCGTGGATGGCCCGTTCAGCTTCGGCGACCTTGACCGCCACGTGGCTGTTGCCGTGGGGAAATCCCGCCACGGCGCACACGGCCGTGGGGGAGCCGGCGAGCGCCGCGGCGGACTGGGGCACGGCATAGGGTTTCACGCACGCGGTGGCGCACCCGCAGCGGCGGGCGATCGCGAGTCCGGCGCCGAGTTGCGCGTCGGTCATGGTCGGATGCAGCAGCGAGTGGTCGATCATCCTGGCCAGGTCGAGCACGGAGGGGAGGGTGGGGATGGACATGGGAGTGGTTCAGGCCGAGGCCGGGGCGGAGTTCAGGGTTCGCGAATGACCAGGGTGCGGTTGATGGCTTCGGGCCGGAGTTCCTGCCGCTGGCCCGAGGGCCAGACGATCACGATTTTCCGGACGCGCGCGTCCTCGCCCAGGCCGAACGTCAGGGTCGTTTCCGATTGCGCCATGAAGCCCATGGCCGGCGCCACCGTCTGCACGAGGATGCGGCGGGGCGTGTGCACCTCGACGCGGGCGCCGCCCGCCTCGGGCTGGCTGCGGGTGGCGACGAGCGAGAGGCGCAGCCAGGGCAGCCCGCGGTGCTGGTCGTTGCGCAGGAGCAGCGGCGGGCCGTCGTGCTGGGCGATGATGACATCGCTGTCGCCGTCGCCGTCGACGTCCGCCACCGCGACGCCGCGGGCCACCACCGGCCGGGCCCAGGCCCCGCCGTCGCCCGGGGCCAGGGGCGCGGGCACCCAGCCGCCGCCCTGCTCAAACAACAGCTGCGGCGGCGCGGCAAACTCCCGGCCCGCCTCGAATTTGTTCACGTCGGGCTCCGCCCGGCCGTTGCCGGAAAACCACGCGAGGCGGCCGGCGAAGTCGTAGTCGAGCAGGGCGCCGCCCAGTTTGCCGGACAGGCGGAGCCGGGGTTCGTCGCGGTGGCGGGCGTCGGAGGACCCGAGGGACTGCAGCGCGGCCAGCCGCTCGCCGGCGTCCGGGGCCGAAGCGAAGGGCAGGAGGCCCGCCGAGGCGAAGCCGGTGGAGGCGCCCTCGTGGCGGTTGTCCGATCCCGCGGTCCATTTCCGGAAGGTGCCGTCGCCCTGGTTGATGAACAGCATGCTGTCCAGGGTGTGGTACGTGAAAAGCAGGTCGAGTTTCCCGTCGCCGTTGGCGTCGACGGGCACGACGGCGAGGGCCTTGGCGGCGGGCAGGCCGGTCGCGGGGTCGACGGGGCGCAGGCCGGCGGACCCGGGCACGAGGGCAAACCGGCCGTTGCCCAGGTTGTGATAGACCGAGGGGAAGTCGCCGACGAATCCGGTCGGGGCGCCGTACGAACGGCCCACATCGGCGATGACAAAGGCGGTCGCGAGACCCACCTCGCGCGGCCAGCGGGCGTAATGCGCGACCACCAGGTCGAGCCGCCCGTCGCCGTCGCAGTCGATCCAGGTGGCGCCGGTGCTCCAGGTGTTGTCGTCGCCCCCCACGCCGGCCTGCTCGGTCACATCCTCGAACCGGCCATGGCCGAGATTGTGGAACAGGTGGTTGGTGCCGACGCAGGTGATGAAGATGTCGGGGCGGCCGTCGTTGTCGTAATCGCCCACGGCCACCCCCATGCCCTGCAGTTCCACATTCAGGCCCGCGCTGGCGGTGACATCGGTGAAATGGCCGTGGCCGTCGTTGTGGTACAAGGCGAGGCTGCTGCGGCTGACGGTTTTCGCCAGCTCCTCCTCCCACGGCCACGGTCCCCCGGTGACAAACAGCAGGTCCGGATGGCCGTCGCCGTCGTAGTCCAGCACGGCCACGGCGCCGCCCAGCGTGGTGGGCGACTCCTGCGGGTCGTGATACGGGACGAACCGGATCCCCGCCTCCGCGGTGATGTTGGTGAAGCGGGCGGTCGGGAGGGATTGCACCGGCCCGATGGCGGGGAAAAGCCACGCCAGGACCACGCTCAGCACGATGGCGGCGATCACGAGCGTCAGCACCACGGGCAGCAGCGGCGGCACGGCGGTCCGCACCGGCAGGCCGGCGGGGACTGGGGCGGGGCGGTCGCGCAGGGGCGGGGCGGCGGGGGGCATCGGAGAAACGCGAAAGGGGCGTCGACACCATTGCTTCCCCATCCTACATCTACCGCAACTCATTTTGCGTGATGACCGCCGCCCGCCCGATTTTCCGCTCGCTGCCCCGCCTGGGGGGCGCCCTGGTTTTCTGGACGCTGGTCGGGCTGGCGTTTGCGAGCCAGTTCTACCTGTCGAGCACGCTGCTCGGCCGGTCGGTCACCTGGGGGCAGGCGATCAGCTATTCGCTGGGGGACTGGTATGTGTGGGCCTTTCTCTCCGTGCCGATCCTGATGCTGGCGCGGCGGTTTCCGCCCGATGGCGCCACGCCGTGGCGCACCGCGGGGATCCACCTGGTGGCGGCCCTGGTCGCCTCGCTCACCTATGTGGTGGTGCGGGCGCTGGTGGGCCAGGTGCACAGCCTGCTGATCGACGAGCCGGTGACCTTCGCCGAGGTCTTCCGCCCGCTGCTGGTGAAGACGTTCCCGTTCAACCTGCTGGTCTACGGCGTGATCATCTCCGTCAGCCACGCCGTCGACTATTACCGCAAGTACCACGAGCGCACGGTGCACACGCTGGAGCTGGAGAAGCACCTCGCCGAGGCCCGGCTGCAGGCCCTGCTGCGCCAGCTCAAGCCGCATTTCCTCTTCAACACGCTCAACGGCATCGCCTCCCTCATGCACAGCGACGTCGAGGCGGCCGACCGCATGCTGGTCCGCCTGGGTGAATTGCTGCGGCTGACCATGAGCCATCCCGGCCAGCCGCTCTCCCGGCTGCACGAGGAGGTCGCCTTCATCGAGAAATACCTCGAGATCGAGCGCATCCGCTTCCGCGACCGCCTGGCGGTGGAGATCACCATCGATCCGGCGGTGCTGGAGGCCGAGGTGCCGAGCCTGATCCTCCAGCCCCTGGTGGAGAATGCCATCCGCCACGGCATCGAGCCGCACGCCCGGCCCGGCCGCCTGGTGGTCTCGGCGCGCCGCACGCCCGGCTTCCTCGAGCTGGAGGTGCGGGACAACGGCGCGGGGCAGCCGCCCGGCGGCTTCACCCGCGAGGGCATCGGCCTGGGCAACACCCGCGCCCGGCTCCGCGAACTTTACGGCGCGGCCCACCGTTTCGAGCTGGCCAACCATCCCGACGGCGGATTCATCGTGCGGGTGTCCCTGCCTGATCCGCCGCCATGAACAAGCTCCGCGCCCTCATCGTGGATGATGAACCGCTGGCCCGCGAACGCCTGCGCAGCCTGCTGCGGGGCGAGGCCGGGATCGAGATCGCCGGCGAATGCGGCAGCGGCACCGACGCGATCGCCGCCATCAGGGGCTCGCCGCCCGATCTCCTGTTCCTCGACATGCAGATGCCGGGCTGCGACGGGCTGCAGGTGCTGGCGTCGATCCCGGCGGAGAACCGACCCGCGGTCATCTTCGTCACCGCCCACGAGCGCTTCGCGCTCGACGCCTTCGACGTGCAGGCGGTCGACTACCTGCTGAAGCCGTTTGACCGCGAGCGGTTCCAGACGGCC
>CAYRDN010000011.1:5140-82754 GCA_964423065.1 uncultured Oleiharenicola sp.
GCAGGCGGTCGACTACCTGCTGAAGCCGTTTGACCGCGAGCGGTTCCAGACGGCCCTCCGCCGCGTGCACGAATATCTCCGGACCCGCGATCCGGGCCGGCTGCCGGCCGCCGCGGCCGGCGCGCCGGCGGAGCACCGGAACGAGCGCCTGACGGTGAAGACCGACGGCCGGCTCGTTTTCCTGAAGGCCGGCGAGATCGTCTGGGTCGAGGCGGCCGACAACTACGTCGTCCTGCATCTGACCACGGGCCGGCTGATGGTGCGCGAGACCATGGCGGCGCTGGAGGCGCGGCTGGGGACGGACAGCTTTGTGCGCATCAACCGGTCCGCCCTTGTGCACCGGGACCAGATCAAGGAGCTGCAGCCGGGCCTGCACGGGGATTACACGGTGCTGCTGCGCGACGGCACGAAGCTGCCGCTCAGCCGCAGCCTGCGCGGCCAGCTGGGGAAATTCGCCGAAGGGGCCCGATGATCCCCGGCCCGGCTGGCCCCGCCGCCGGGGGCCGGTTGCCGGGCAGCCCCGCTTCACCCGGGTTTTGCCGCACTTCGCCACATACCCTCCGGCTTTGGCCCCAGATGGATTTACTCCGGGCCGGGCGCGGGCTTACCTTCCCCGCATCATAGTCAATTAGGGATCTGGCCCCGGTGGGTGAAAGCACTCCCCGGGGCTTTGATTTGGGCCACGGCGGCACGCCCGGGAGCGGGTCGGCGTTTCGCCCCCGTCGGCGGGTCGTTCGTCCCTGCGGTGTTTTCAAACCGCGCCCGGCCGCCCAGTTTCCCGGCCGGTCCTTCACCGCACGCAGGTGACGCCGCACCGGTCCGATTTTCCCCTCCGCTCCCGCATGAACCCACCACGTCCCATCGCCCGTGCGCCCGGCGGCCGTGCTCGCCGGTCCCGGCCAGGAGTCGGGCGGCCATGAAGAAACTGCGCATCCTGATCGTGGACGACGAACCCCTCGCGCGGGAACGGCTGCATACTTTTTTGGCGCGGGAGCCGGCGGTGGAAATCGCCGGCGAGTGCGGCGACGGGCTCGCGGCCGTGGCGGCGATCCGCCGCCAGCCTCCCGACGTGGTGTTCCTCGACGTGGAGATGCCCGGCTGCGACGGCCTGGCCGTGGTCGCGGGGCTGCCGGCGGGCCGGCGACCGGCTGTCGTCTTCGTCACCGCGCACGAACGGTTCGCGGTGGAGGCCTTTGCCGTCCAGGCCGTCGACTTCCTGCTCAAGCCGTTCGACCGCGAGCGCCTCCAGCTGGCGCTGCGGCGCGCCGGCGAGCACATCCGGGCCCGGCACACCGAGGATCTCGGGACGCGGGTGGAAAATCTCCTGGCGGCCGCCGAGGAGCGCAAACCCGGGCGCCTGGCGGTCAAGACCGACGGGCGGGTGGTGTTTGTCCGCCCCGGCGAGATCGTGTGGGTGGAGGCGGCGAACAATTATTCCGTCCTGCATCTGGCCGACGGCAAGCGGCTGATGTGGCGCGAGACCCTGGCCACGGTCGAGCGGCGCCTGGGCGGGGAGAATTTCGTGCGCATCAACCGCTCGGCCCTGGTGCAGGCCGGCCAGGTGCAGGAGCTGCAGCTGGCCCGGTACGGCGACTACGTGGTCGTGCTGCGGAACGGCCTCCGGCTGCCGCTCAGCCGCAGCCTGCACGGCCGGTTGGAAAAATTCGCCCCCGACGGCTGGTAGGCGGCTTGGCCCGGGCTTCCGCCGGCTTCACCCCCGCGGGCCCGCCGGTCACCCTGGAATTCCGGCGGATGATCCCGCCACGGTTCCCCTCGCGGCCATTGTGCACACATTGCCGCCGATGTCCGTCCACGCCGGTCTAAATCACCTCGTCTGCTTGCGCCTCCCGGGCGCGCGCCGGCTGCTGGCCGCCGCCCTGATCCTCGCCGCGGGCGGGGGCGGGCCCGTGTGCCTGCGGGCCGGACCCACGCCGAATCCGGAATATTGCGCCCCCGGGACCAACCCGGACCCGGCGCAGGCGGCGCGGCGGGCTGCGGCCTTGCAGCGCGAACCGGCGAGCACCCAGCGGATGGCCGCACTGCTCCAGCAGATCACCCGCGACGCCGACCCGCTGCGCAACCCCTACCGTTCCATCGAGCAGCTGCCGCTGCTCCGCGCGCAGATCGCCCGGACGACGGAGTTCGGTCCGCTCATGGATCTCCGGATGCAGCTCGTCCAGCACCTGCTGCAGGCGGGCCAGCCGGACGAGGCGCTGCGGGAAAACGAGGACCTGCTGCGGGTGATGAAGCAGGCGGGCAGCGGGCAGGAGGACAAGTTCCTGCCGCAGCTGCTGACGACGAGCGCCCTGTGCTACCTCCGGATGGGCGAGCAGGAGAACTGCCTCCTCAACCACAATGCCGATTCCTGCCTCTTCCCGATCCAGGGCGGCGGCGTGCACACCCTCCAGCGCGGCTCGCGCGGCGCCGTCGCCGTGCTCACGGAGCTGCTCGGGAAATATCCCGGCGACCTCCGGGCGCGCTGGCTGCTGAACATCGCCTGCATGACCCTCGGCGAGTATCCGGCGAAGGTGCCGCCGCCGTGGCTGATCGACCCGCGGCTCTTCGCCTCGGACTACGACATCAAGCGCTTCCCCGACGTCGCCGCGCAGGTGGGGCTGGACCGCGAGGGCCGCGCGGGCGGCGTGATCGTGGAGGACTTCGACCACGACGGGTTCCTCGACATCATGATCTCGGGGTGGGGCCTGGACGACCAGCTGCGGCTCTTCCACAACAACGGCGACGGCACCTTCACCGAGCGCACGGAGCAGGCCTGGCTCGTCGGCGAGGTCGGCGGCCTCAACCTGATCCAGTGCGATTACAACAACGACGGCTGGACGGACGTGCTCGTCCTGCGCGGCGCCTGGCTCAACACCGAGGGCCATTACCCGGTCTCCCTCCTGCGCAACAACGGCGACGGCACCTTCACCGACGTGACCGTGGAGGCGGGGCTGCTCCGGTTCCATCCGACCCAGACGGCGGTGTGGTTCGACTACAACAACGACGGCTGGCTCGACCTCTTCATCGCCAACGAGACCGTCGGCCGCGACGCGAACCCCTGCGAGCTCTTCCGCAACAACGGCGACGGCACCTTCACCGAGTGCGCCGCGGAGAACGGCGTGGACTTCGTCGGCTTCTTCAAGGGCGTCATCAGCGCCGACTACAACCACGACGGCCGCCCGGACCTCTTCCTCTCGCGCCTCGACGGGCCGAAGCTGCTCCTCCGCAACGACGGTCCCGCCGGCCCCGACCGGTCGCCCCGCGCGCGCTGGCATTTCACCGACGTCGCCGACGACGCCGGCGTGACCGATCCGCCCTGCAGCTTTCCCTGCTGGTTCTGGGACTATGACAACGACGGCTGGCCGGACATCATGGTCACCGGCTACTCGATCTCGGACGTCGGGGACATCGCCGCGGACTACCTCCACCTGCCCCATTCCGGCCAGCGGGCGCGGCTCTACCACAACAACGGCGACGGCACCTTCACCGACGTCAGCCGGGAGACCGGCGTGAACAAGCTGCTGCACGCCATGGGCGCCAACTTCGGCGACCTCGACAACGACGGCTGGCTCGACTTCTATGTCGGCACGGGCAACCCGGGTTTCGCCACGCTCGTCCCCAACCGGATGTTCCGCAACGACGGCGGGAAGCGCTTCCAGGAGGTGACCTCCTCCGGCGGCTTCGGCAACCTGCAGAAGGGCCATGCCATCGCCTTCGCCGACCTCAACAACGACGGCGAGCAGGACATCGTCTCCGTGATCGGGGGCGCCGCCGAGGCGGACACCGGCCACAGCCAGATTTTCGCGAACCCCGGCCACGGCAACAACTGGCTCAAGCTGCAGCTCGAGGGCGTGCAGACCAACCGGGCCGCGATCGGCGCGCGGATCAAGGTCGTCGTGCAGAACGAGGACGGCGAGCGCGCCATCCACCGCACCGTCGGCAGCGGCGGCAGTTTCGGGGCCTCACCCCTGCGGCAGGAAATCGGCCTCGGCTCGGCCCGGGTCATCAAGCGCGTCGAGGTCTTCTGGCCGGTCACGGGCCTCACCCAGGTGGTGACCGGGCTCGAGATCAACCGGTTCTACCGGATCCGCGAAGGCGACGCGGCCCCGGTCCCGCTCGAACTCAAGAGCTTCAAGTGGCCGGCGGTGCCCGCCGCGCCGGGCCCGCGCTGAAGCTCCTGTTCTTCCCGCCCTGAACCGCGCCCGCCCGTCATGAAGCTTCCCCGCCCCCTTCCGCTCCTCCTGGTTTGGTGCGCGTTGGCGGGCGCCGGGGCCGGCGCGGCCGAGCCAGCCCCGGCCGCCCCGCCGGCCTATCCGCCCACGGTGTATGCGGCCCTGGGCTCTTCCTTCGCCCAGGGCAACCACCTCGACGAACTCGGGTGGACCGACGCGCAGGTCGCGGCCTTTCTCGACGGGATGCGCGCCGCTTTCCAGGGCAAGGCCCTCGCCTTCGACGAAGCGGCGCGGCGGGCCAGCGGGGAGATCGCGCAGCGGGTGCAGGACCTCGAGGCGCACAAGCTGCAGCAGACGGCCGCGGCGCTGGCGCAGCCCGGGCGGCTCGCCCAGTACATGAAGGAAATGCGCAAGCGTTTCGGCCTGCAGCTCTCCGACAGCGGCCTGGGCTACAACATCCAGTCCGGCGGATCGGGGGTCCGTCCCCGCCCCGGCGACACCGTGGTCATCTCCTACGTCGCCTATGCCGCCGACGGCACGACGCGCCTGCCCCAGCTCTCGAGCGACCACGTCCGTGTGAAGCTGGCGGGGTTGTTGCCCGGATTCATGGAGGGCCTGCAGATGATGACGGTCGAGAGCAAGGCCGTGCTGGTCCTGCCGCCCGCCCTGTCGTTCGGCGACAACGAATGGCCGCGCGGCGTGGACCGCGGCCTCCCGCTCATCTTCTACCTCACGCTGCACGAGGTGGGCGGCGACCCGCACTGACCCGCGCCGCGCCGGCGGCCGGGACGGGTCTGGCGCTTCGCCCCAAAGTGCCGGCCGTTCGTCCCTGCGGTGTTTTCAACCCGCGGGCGACCGACCAATTTCCGCCCGTTCCGGTCCGCCGCACGCTGGCGGACCACCCGCACCTCCCACCCCAAGCATGAAACTTCCCCGCATCCTCGTGTCGGCGCTGGTCGCCCTTGCCCTCTCCGGACCGTTCGCCTTCGGCGACAACGCCGTCCTCTACTGGAACAACCAGGCGCTCGACGCCACCCGGCTGGCCCGCAACCCGCCGCCGATGTCCTCCTTCTTTTTCGCCACGTTCCACGCCGCCATCTTTGACGCGGTCAACGGCATCACCCGCACCCACCACGGCTGGCTCGTCAACGAGCCGGCCCCCGCGGGCGCCGACCAGGACGCCGCCATCGCCGGCGCGGCCCACACCGTGATGATCGCCCTCTGGAGCGCGACCTCCAATCCGCACAACCTGCAGGCGGCCTACGAGAAGGCGCTCGCCGCGATCCCCGAGGGCCCGGGCAAGGCCGCCGGCCTCGCATGGGGCGAACACGTCGGCCAGCTCATCCTGGCGAAGATCGCGACCTCCGGCTACAACAAGCCCGTCCCCGGGAAATACTCGAGCACCGAGCCCGGCAAGTGGCGCGAGACCCCGTCCCAGTTCCGCCCGCCGCTGCTGCCATTCTGGGGCCGGGTGACGCCTTTCGTCATGGCCACGCAGGAACAGTTCCGTGCGCCGCCGCCGGAGTCCCTCGGCTCCGAGGTTTACGCCCAGGAACTCGCCTTCGTCGCCAAGCACGGGGGGCGCGACAACGCCGACCGCACCGAATACGAGACGCTGAGCACGCCCTTCTGGAATGACGACCTTGGTACCTGCACCCCGCCGGGCCACTGGAACCTGATCGCGGAGGACCTCGCGCGGCGCCGGAACCTCTCCGTGCCGGACGCGGCGCGGCTCTTCGCCCTGCTCAACTTCGCGCAGGCCGACGCCGCCATCTCGTGCTGGGAGACGAAATATTTCTACAACGTCTGGCGGCCCGAGACGGCGCTGCGCGAGATCAACCCGCAGCTCAACCCGAAGGCCGAGGCCATCCCGGACTTCATCCCCAACATGCCCTCGCCGCCTTTCCCCTCCTACACCTCGGGGCACAGCACGTTCTCTGCCGCAGGCGCCCGGCTCCTCGCGGTTTTCTTCGGCTCGGATGACATCGAGTTCTCCGTGACCTCCGACGCCCTGCCGGGATCCGTGCGCACGTTCAAGAAGCTGTCCGACGCCCAGAAGGAGGCCGGCATGAGCCGCGTCGTGGGCGGCATCCACACCATGGCGGACAATCTCGAGGCCCAGGCCGCGGGCGTGAAGATCGCCGAGTGGACGCTCGCGAACGCCCTGCTGCCGCTGAAATAAAGCCGGCCGGCGCAGCCATTCTCGCATGATCGCAGCCAGCGCATCCCGCGTCAGCGGAGCCACGACCGGATCCACCCTTGACTGGATCATCCGGACCGGCGTGGCCGGCTGCTTCATCGGCCACGGCGCGTTCGGTGTCATCACCAAGGCGGCGTGGGTGCCCTATTTCGCCGTCGGCGGGATCAGCGAGCCCTGGGCCTGGCGGCTCATGCCCTGGATCGGCGCCATGGACATCACCATCGGTCTCCTCGCCCTGCTCCGGCCCAGCCGGGCCTTGTTTGCCTGGGCCGTGGTCTGGACGGTCTGGACGGCGCTGCTGCGGCCGCTTTCCGGCGAGCCGTTCTGGGAGGCGCTCGAACGCGCCGGCAATTACGGTGTGCCGCTGGCCGCGCTCGCGCTCGTGGGTCTGCGCGGGGCCTGGTTCACCCGCCTGCATGCGGACGCTCCCGTCCCCGCCGGGGCCGCGCGCAACCGCCTCGCGTGGACGCTCCGGCTCACGACGTTCACGCTGCTCGCCGGCCATGCCGGCCTGGGCCTCTTTGCGCACAAGGCGCTGCTCGCCCGCCATTACACCGCGCTGGGCGTCGCCGACGCCGCGGCGCTCGTGCCGCGCATCGGCCTGGTCGAGTTCTTCCTCGCCGGCCTGGTGCTGGTGCGCCCCCGGCCCGGCCTGCTGTTCGCCCTTTGTTGCTGGAAAATCGCCACCGAGACCCTGTTCCTGGTCGCGGGGGCTCCCGTCTGGGAGCTCATCGAGCGCTTCGGCAGCTACACAGCGCCGCTGGCGCTCGCGCTTTTGCTCACCCGCCCGCGGCCGGTTCCCGCCGCCGGCTCCGTTTTCGCCACCTAACCACGCCCCACCCCATGTTCAAATCCACGCTCACCTCCGCCGCGCTGCTCTGCACGGCCACCCTCGCCATCGCCGCCGACTACACCGCCGTGCCCCTGGCCGTGCGCACCGGCCCGCCCGCGGGGGGCAAGGCCTTCACCGTGCTCACGCCCGCCGAAACCGGCGTGAACGTGCCCAACGTCTTCAACGATCCCCGCATGTGGGGCGCGCGCTTCCGCGAGCTCACGCTCGGCGCCGTCGAGACCGGCATCGCGGTGGGTGATTTCTTCCACGACGGCCGGCCGGCCATCTTCGCGGTGTCGAAGAACGGCCCCTGCGCGCTCTACCGGCAGACCGCGCCCTTCAAGTTCACCGACGTCGCCGCCGCCGCCGGTGTCACCTGCGACGAGCCGGGCTCGAGCAAGACCGGCGCCACCGTGGTCGACATCAACCAGGACGGCTGGCCCGATATTTACGTCTGCCGCTACGACGCCCCGAACCTGCTTTTCATCAACAACCACGACGGCACGTTCACCGAGAGCGCCAAGGCCTACGGCCTGGACATCTCCGACGCCTCCGTCCACGCCATCTTCGCCGACTACGACCGCGACGGCGCGCTCGACTGCTACCTCGTCACCAACATCCTCGATTTCTCCAAGGCGCCGCAGGGCCGCCGCGACTATCTCCTCCACAACGACGGCCACGGCCATTTCACCGACGTCACCGCCAAGTCGGGCATCTGGGGCCTCACCCAGGGCCACACCGCCATCTGGGTCGACATCAACCACGACGGCTGGCCCGACCTCTACGTGGCCAATGATTTCGAGACGCCCGACCGCCTCTACCTGAACAAGGGCGACGGCACCTTCACCGATGTCGTCGACGAGCGCCTGCCGCACGTCACCTATTTCTCGATGAACGCCGACGCCGGCGACATCAACAACGACGGCATGGTGGACTTCCTCGTCACCGACATGCGCGACCGCAACCACGCGGAATTCATGACCGGCATGGAGGAGATCGGCCGCGGGCTCTGGGAGATGGAGCGCGTCACGGACCTGATCCCGCAGTACATGTGGAACGCGGTCTACCTCAACACGGGCACCGACCATTTCGCCGAGGTCGCACACCTGACCGGCATGGATGCCACCGGCTGGACCTTCGGCAGCCGGCTCGGCGACCTCGACAACGACGGCAAGCTCGACGTGTTCTTCACCTGCGGGATGATCCGCAACTTCATCGACGCCGACCTGGTCGACAAGCAGAACGTCGCCCCCACGCTCGCCGCCCGCGCCAACGTCTGGAAAAACGCCGGGCCGCGGCGCGAGACCACGCAGGCCTACCACAACCTCGGCGACCTGAAGTTTGAAAACGTCTCCGCGGCCTGGGGGCTCGACCACCTGGGCGTCAGCTTCGGCTGCGTCCTGGCCGACCTCGACGGGGACGGCGACCTCGACATCATCTTCTCCAACTACAACGAGCCGCCGACCATCATCCGCAACGACACGGTGACCGGGCACCGCGCCCTCATCAAGCTGGCCGGCCGCGCGCCCAACCTCGACGGCATCGGCGCCGAGCTGCGCATCGAGACCGCCGCCGGCGTGCAGGTGCGGCAGCTCTACACCGAGCGCGGCATCGTCGCCAGCGAGCCGCCGCTCGTGCACTTCGGGCTCGGCGACGACACCCGCATCAACAAGCTCACCATCCACTGGCCGCGCGGCCAGGTGCAGGTGCTGGAAAACCTGCCCGCCGACCAGCTGCTCACCATCAGCGAGCCGGAACTGGCGGAGGGGACGAAGCCCGCCCCCGCCATCCTCAAGGCCGCGCCCGCACCCGACGCGCTGTTCGCCGAGTCGGCCGCCGGCCGCGGCCTCCAGCACACCGCCGCGCTGCGGCCCTTTGACGAGATCACCCGCCAGCGGCTCCTGCCGCGCCGGCTCAACGGCCTCGGCCCCGTGCTGGCGGTCGCCGACGTCAACGGCGACGGCATCGACGACCTCTTCGTGACCGGCACCGCCGGCCAGGCCGGCGAGCTCTTCCTCGGCCAGCCCGACGGCTCCTATAAGCCGGCGCCCTCGCAGCCGTGGGCCGACGCGGCCGAGTCCGACGATGTCGGCGCCACCTTCCTCGACGTCAACGGCGACGGCCACCCGGACCTGCTGGTCTCCGCCGGCGGCGTGCGCAGCGCCCGGGGCGACGCGCTGCTCAACGACCGCCTCTACCTCAACGACGGCCACGGCAACTTCACCCTCGCGCCCGCCGGCACACTGCCGGCCGACGGCGAAAGCACCGGGGTGGTCGCCGCGGCGGACTTCGACGGCGACGGCAAGGTGGATGTCTTCGTCGGCGGCCGCGTGGTGCCGGGCAAATATCCCGAGACCCCGCGCAGCTTCCTCTACCGCAACGTGGGCGGCAGGTTCGTGGACGTGACCGACACGCTCGCCCCCGGCCTGCGCAACGTCGGCATGGTCACCGCCGCCGTCTGGGCCGACGTCGACGGCGACAAGCGCCCCGACCTGATCGTCGCCACCGAGTGGGGTCCCGTCACCTACTGGCACAACACGGGCAAGGGCTTTGAAAATCTCACCGCCAAGGCCGGCCTCGCCGGCATTATCGGCTGGTGGAGCGCCCTGGCCGTGGCCGATGTCAACGGCGACGGCCGGCTGGACCTGATTGTCGGCAACGTCGGCCTGAACACCAAGTATCACGCCACGGCCGCCGAGCCCACGGTGCTCTTCGCCGGCGACCTCGACGGCAGCGGCAAGGACCAGCTGGTCGAGGCGCAGTACGAGAACGGCCGGCTCTACCCGCTGCGCGGCCGCAGCAAGCTGGCCTACTCCTTCCCGTGGCTGCCGAAGAAATTCCCGACCTACAAGGCGTTCGCCTCGGCGACGGTGGAGGACATTTTCGGCGCCGAACATCTCGCCGCGGTGCGCAAACTCGCCGCGACCGAGCTCGCGAGCGGCGTGTTCCTCCAGCAGAAGGACGGCACCTTCCGGTTCTCGCCCCTGCCGCGCCTGGCGCAGATCGCGCCGATCAACGCGATCGTCGCCCGCGACCTCGACGGCGACGGCAAGCTCGACCTCCTCTGCGTCGGCAACAACTTCGGCCCGGAGGCCAGCACCGGCCGCTTCGACGGCGGGCTCGGCGTGCTGCTGAAGGGCGACGGCCACGGCGGCTTCACGCCGCTCTCCCCGGCACAGTCCGGCCTGCTCGTCACCGGCGACGCCCGGTCCGCGGTCGCCATCCGCCCGGCCGGCGCCAAGACACCCGCGATCGCCGTGTCCCGCTGCGAGGGCCCCGTGCTGCTTTTCACGCCCGCCAACCGTTAAGTTAGGTCCAACACCCACGTACCCATGAACTACTCCTCACCCGGAGCGATCATCTCCCTGTTGCTCGCCGGCGCGGCCCTGTCCGCGGCGGCTGCCGATACCCCCGCGGCCGCCGCCCCGGCCGCGGGACTGCCCGCCACCCTCGCGCCGCTCACCTTCGACGACGGCCGCGGCGTCTTCGAGTTCAACGAGCGCCTGCGCTACGAGGACCGGCAGGACAACTTCGACTTCAACTCCGCCGCCCATTCGCCCACCGACGGTTCCTGGTTCCTGCAGCGCCTGCGCCTCGGCTTCACCTGGAAGCCGGATCCGGGGCTGTCCTTCCAGCTCCAGCTGCAGGACGCGCGCGAGTTCGGCTCCGAGCGGCCCAAGGTCCCGTTCATCCTCGGCGCGGAGGGCAACGACGCCCTCGACCTCCGGATCGCGGCCGTCTCCTGGGGCGACCCCAGGAAATCGCCGGTGGTCTTCACGGTCGGCCGGCAGGTGCTGTCGTTCGGCGAGGAACGGCTCGTCGGGCCCGCCGACTGGAACAACTTCGCCCGCACGTTCGACGCCGCCAAGGCGACCTGGAACATCACGCCCGGCAAGACCATGGCCACCGCGTTCGTCAGCAGCGTGGTGAACATCGAGGGCACGAACCTCGGCGACGGCTGGGAGTTCGACCGCTCCAGCACCAACGACATCTTCAGCGGCGTCTACGTCACCACCAAGCCCGACGCGGCCAGCACGCTCGACGGCTACATCCTGTGGCGCGACAAGAAGGACAACAACCCGGTCTACAACGCGCCCACCACCGCGATCCCGGCGGCGGCGCGCACGGCCGCGGCCTATGACATCGGGCAGGACGTCTTCACCCTCGGCACGCGCTACGTCCTGCCGCCCAAGGCGGGGGAGCTCGACTACGAGTTCGAGGGCGCCTGGCAGTGGGGCAATGTCAACCGCCAGACGACGGCGGCGACCGGCCCCTACGCCGGCGGCACCCCCCAGCTTTCCCAGCAGGCCTGGGCCCTGCACTCCCTGCTCGGCTACACGCCGATCGGGGCGCCGGGGAAACTGCGGCTGGACCTGGAGTACAACGTCGCCTCCGGCGACACCGACCGCACCGACAACAAGAACGGGTCGTTCATGACGATGTTTCCCAGCGGCCACAAATGGTACGGCTTCATGGACCTGATCGCCTGGAAGAACATGCGCGAGTTTGTCGCGACCGCGCGGTGCACACCGTTGCCCAAAACGCTGCTCCGGCTGGACTACCACTGGTTCTCGCTCTTCTCGTCGCAGGACGCCTGGTACCGCAAGAACGGCGTGGCCACGGTGCGGCCCCTCAACCCCGCGGCGCAGGTCGCGCCGAAGGGTGTGGGTGACGAACTCGACCTGACCTTCACTTGGACACCGACAGCGTGGGTCGCGGTCGATTTGGGCTGGTCTCGCTTCTTTGCCGGCCCATATTTGGGCGCCACCGGTGCGTCCAGTAATGCCGACTTCTTCTACCTCCAGACCACGCTCAAGCTATAATCTGTCCCGGGCCGCCCTCGCGCTGCTCGGATTTGTCACCAGCCTGGCGGTCTGCCCGGCGGCGGACTGGCTCCAAGGCGCGCCCACGGCGTTCCTGCGCGCCAGTGCCGTCAGTCCGGTCGCCTGGCAGCCGTGGGACGCCGCGGTGCTCCTCCGCGCCAAGGCCGAGGGGCGCCCGGTCTATGTCTTCGCCGGCTCCGGGCTCAACGAGCTCAGCCGGGCGACCTGCGCGCAGAGCTTCACCAACGCCGACACGGCGGCGTTCCTGAACCAGAACTTCATCTGCATCCTGGTCGACCGCGAGGCCGAGCCGGACGTCGCCGCGCTCATCATGCACTACCTGCGGACGGTGAAGCAGACGTCCACCTGGCCGGCCCACGTCTGGCTGACGCCCGAGCTGCAGCCCTTCGAGGGCGCCGGCTACTTGCCGCCGAGCGAGGAGTGGGGCAAGCCCAGCTTCATGAAGGTCGCGCAGCAGGCGCTGGCGGCCTGGACCGGCGATCCGGCCGGCTGCCGCACGCGGGCGGCGGAGGCGGTGGCCCAGCTGGCGGCGCCACCGCCCACCGCGGCGTGGGCGCCGGAGAAACTCCCGGGCCGGCTGGCGGCCGCGGCCGGCGTCTGGCGGGCGCAATATGACTCCGCCCACGGCGGCTTCGGCGATCCGCCCAAGAAACCCGAGCCCGAGCTCCTGCGCTTCCTGCTGCGGCAAACCCCGGCCGACCGGGCGGAGGCGCTCGCGACCCTGCGGGCGATGGCCGGCCAGGCGGTGCGCGATCCCCTGGACGGCGGATTCTTCCACTACGCGGCGGATGCGGCCTGGGCCATTCCCTACCAGCAAAAGCACCTGGCCGACCAGGCGCGGCTTGCGCTGGCGTACCTCGACGCGGGCCAGGGCGACGATGCGGCCGCGTTCACCGCCTCCGCCCGCGGCGCGCTTGACTACGCCCTGCGCCGGCTTCGGCGGCCCGACGGCACGTTCGCCGCGGCGGAGGACGCCACCGGCGAGCCCTTCGCCGCCTACTATGCGTGGAAGGAGGCGGAGATCGACGCGGCGCTCGGGCCGGATGCCGCGGCCTTCAAGCATGCATACGGGGTCCTCCCGGGCGGGAACGTGGCGGCGGAGGACGATGCCTCCGGGCAGTTGAAGGAACGCAATCTCCTGCATGCGCCGCCGGTGGTGGACGCCGGCCTCGCGGCGTCGGCCGCCCGGCTGCTGGCCGTGCGTGCGCAGCGGCCCGCGCCGCCGACGGCCGACGGCGCGACCGCCGGGGCGCACGGCCTGCTGCTCGCCGCGCTGGCCCGCGCCGGCGCGCAGCCCGGCGGGGCGCGCTATCTCGCGGCGGCGGCCGACGTGTATGCGACGCTGGCGAAGGGGTTCGTGCTCTCTCCCGCCGGCGATCTCCGCCGGCAGCCCGGCTCCGACCTGGCCGCCGCCCCGGCGGATTACGCGGCCGTGGCGCTGGGCTGCCGCGAGTTCGCGCGGGCGGCGAAACGCCCCGAGGCGGAAGCCCTGGCCGCCAAGCTGCTCGCCCGCGCGGGGACGCTGTTCCTCGCCGACGGCGGCGGCCGGTATTTCGCCACACCCCCGGCCTTGCCGCCGGGATTCTTCGTGCGGCCGCCGGCCGGCAACGACGTGCCCGCGGCCGAGCCACTGGCGCTCCTGGCGGGCCTGCCGCCGGCCCAGGGCCGGACCGTCGCCGCGGCGCTGGCCGCCACGCTGGAGGAGGGGGTGGCGGCGCCCGGCGACACGCTGCTGGCCCTCGCGCTTTTCCCTTCCAATTAATCCGCCGCCGGCAAGCCTTGGGGCATGACTGCCTACGCCCCGAATCCGCAACGATACGACTCGATTCCCTACGCGCGCTGCGGCGGCAGCGGCCTGAAGCTGCCCCGGGTCTCGCTGGGACTCTGGCACAATTTCGGCGGACTCGACCCGATCGACAACCAGCGTGCGCTGCTCCACCGGGCCTTCGACCTGGGCATCACCCATTTTGACCTGGCGAACAACTACGGGCCGCCGCCCGGGTCGGCCGAGGAGAACTTCGGCCGGATCCTGCGCGAGGATTTCGCCGCGCACCGCGACGAGCTGGTCATCTCCACCAAGGCCGGCTACTACATGTGGCCCGGCCCCTACGGCGAATGGGGCTCGCGCAAATACCTGCTGGCGTCGCTCGACCAGAGCCTGAAGCGGCTGGGCGTGCCGTACGTTGACATCTTCTACCACCACCGGCCCGATCCCGACACGCCGCTCGAGGAGAGCATGACCGCCCTCGCCGACGCCGTGCGCTCGGGCCGCGCGGTCTACGCCGGCATTTCGAATTACAAGGCCCCCGAGACGCGCCGGGCCGCCGCCATCCTGAAGAGCCTCGGCGTGCCGCTGCTCATCCACCAGCCCGTCTACAACATGTTCAACCGCTGGGTGGAGCCGGAGCTGCTGCCGGCGCTCACGGAGGTCGGCGCGGGCTGCATCCCGTTCTCCCCGCTCGCGCAGGGCCTGCTCACCAACCGCTACCTCCACGGCCTGCCCGCCGACTCGCGCGCCGTGAAGTCCGGCGTCTTCCTCAACCCCGGCCGCATCACGCCCGAGGTGCTCGCCAAGGTGCGCGCACTCAACGACGTCGCCGTCGCCCGCGACGCCACGCTCGCGCAGCTCGCGACCTTGTGGCTGCTGCGCCGCCCGGAGATCACCACGGTGCTGATCGGCGCGAGCAAGGTCAGCCAGATCGAGGACATCCACGGCGCGCTGAAGCAACCCGCGCTGGACACCGGCGAGCTGGCGAAGATCGAGCAGATCCTGGCCGGCTGAGCCGGCCGGCGCTTTCACCCCTCATACCCCATGAAACCTTGCCTCGTCCCGCTCTGGCTGGCGCTGGCGGCCGGGACGGTCCTGTCCGCCACGCCCGCCGTCACTCCCGCCGACCTGTCGGCCCTCTCCGCCCGGGCGGAAAAGGAACTGCGCGGCAACATCCTGCCGTTCTGGCTCAAAAACGCGCGCGACCGGGACCGCGGCGGGTTCCGCGGCGCGATCGACCAGCAGATGAACATCCAGAAGGATTCGCCGCGCGGCGCGCTGCTCACGAGCCGGATCCTGTGGACGTTCTCGGCCGCCTACCGGCGCTACCATGATCCGGAGTACCTGGAGATGGCGCGCTGGGCGTACCGCGACCAGATGGAAAATTTCCGCGACCGGGAGCACGGCGGTCTCTTCTGGTCGATCACGCCCGACGGCAAGCCGCTCGACGCGCACAAGCAGATCTACGGGCAGGTCTTCGGCCTCTACGCGCTGAGCGAATATTACCGGGCGACGGGCGAGCCGCCGGCGCTGGCCGAGGCCATCGCCATCTATCGCCTGGTCGACCAGCACGCCCACGACGCCCGGGACCGGGGCTACTTCGACACGCTCACCCGCGAGTGGCAGCCGCAGAAGAACACGGGCCAGACCCTGCTCGGGCCGGGCGAGGCGCCGAAGTCGCAGAATTCCCACATCCACATCATGGAGGCCTTCACCAGCCTGCTGCGCGTCTGGCCGGACGCGGGGCTGCGGGCCCGGGAGCGCGAGCTGATCGAGCTGATGCTCACCCGCATTGTCGATGAGCGCACGCACCACCTGGTGCTGTTCATGAAGGCGGACTGGACGCCCATCGGGGAGGAATTTTCCTACGGCCACGACATCGAGCTCAGCTGGCTGCTGGTCGAGGCGGCGGACGTGCTCGGCGATCCGGCGCTGATCGCGCGCGTCAGGCCCGTGGCGCTGGCCATCGCGCGCACGACGGCGGCCGAGGGCGTCGACACGGACGGCGGCATCGTGAACGAGGGCAACGCCCGCGGCTGGACCAACACCAACAAGGACTGGTGGCCGCAGGCCGAGGCCGCGGTGGGCTTCCTGAACGCCTACCAGCTTTCCGGCGACCCGAAGTTTTTCGCCGCGACGGTGCGCACCTGGAATTTCATCGACGCAAAGTTCGTCGACCGGCTGCACGGCGACTGGTATGAGTCGCTCAAGCGCGACGGCACGCCGCTGCCGCGGATGAAGCTGAGCGTCTGGAAATGCCCCTACCACAACAGCCGCAGCTGCCTCGAGCTGATCGAGCGGCTGGAGCGGCTGGGCGCCGCGCTTCCGAACTATCCACTTTCAGGTTCCGTTACCCAATCACCGGCGGACCAGGCAAAACTTGGGGAAGTCCTCAAAGCGAACTTTGAGAAATTAGAGAAGACCGGTGTCGTGAAAATAATACCGCCAGCAAAACAATTCCTGGACGAGGCCGTGGCCAGTGGTGACAGAGGACAGATCCTTCGGGCCTTTCAGGACGCTATCTATGCGCGGCATTGGAAGATAAACGTGGTCATTCCTGTAGTGAAAATGTTTCTGAATGACCCAAATCCATATGTTCGCTACAACGCGGCGAACGATCTTTTTATCGTCGGAGAGACGGATGGATATGCTACATTACTAGCCTTGGTTGAGGCATCCAATCGCATCGAAGGAATAGAGAATGATGTATGAATTAGTGCAGCCCGTAATTTGGCGCAGTTTGGTCAAACAGGTGCAACACAGGCCATTTTCAACCTCTACCAGCAGACAAGAAACGGGGAGCTAATCTATGCGCTGGAAGCTCTCCAAGCTGCTGAAGGTGCCCCAATCGTTCAAGCAAGGGGATTTTATGCGGAATCAAATTCGATGATACATTATGGGAAAGCAGAAGTGCGGCAGTTTCTTCCGCAGATCACAGCCACGTTTCAAAGTTCGAAAAAGCCAGATGTTAAAGTTGCTGCCGCTTGGGCCTTGGCGACGATGACAGGTGACCTCGATGCGACAGCTTTCCTGCTTCAAGTCGCGCAGTCCGCGGTCCATGCGCCGACGAGAGATATTGATAGCCGGGAGGTCATCAAGGACCTGGGGTGTATCCAGGATCCACGGGTGAAACCCGTCTTGGAGGCAGCTCTTAGCAGCACCGATCCTGAGGTCGTTCAAACCGCTATCGTGAATCTCATTTATAACCAAGGGGGCTCCGACAAAGCCGTTCAGGTTATTGCCAATCAACTCAACGATTCCACCCATGCCAGGCTGCCTTGGGATTTTGTCCTCAACATGGCGACCCAACTAATCGACAATCCTGAAATAAGAGCGGCAGGCGAAAAATTTTCCCAACACGATGCAACGGGAGACTGGGAGCTCTACACGGTCGAACGAAAAAACTGGCCGATTGCCAACTGGGTTGGCGGCTACGTTGTGATGCTGAATAAAAGCGCGCGGCGATAGTTGGTTGTATCCGGCAAATCAGCGCTACCTTAGAGGGTCAACCGGCCAGCAGGAGCTCGAGCATTTTCCGGTTGAGCTTGTGGCCCTTGAAATCCTCGTAGGCCACATCGGTCGAGCCACAAGGTCCAATATAGTCCGGTAGTCTTTGACGCAAAAGCTGCTTTTTGACTCGTCGCTGTGGGCTCCTTGCGGCTACTTGATCACCGGGCCACGCGGCTGCCGTTTGCAGCGAGAAAATCCAGGCCCATGAAAAACGAGTTGCCTCCCATCCGTAGCATCCGCCGCCAGCGCGTGATGCTCGATCGTGATCTTGCGAAGCTGTACGGTGTGCCGACGCATCGGCTCAATGAAGCCATCCGGCGCAACGCGGACCGGTTTCCGGCTGATTTCCGGTTTCAACTTACCCGCGAGGAATATGCCAACTTGATATCGCAAATTGCGATATCAAGTTCAGATAGTGCTGGTGAAAAGCAAGATGCTACAAATTCATCGCAACCTGCGATGGGTTCACTGCACGGTGGTCTACGCAAGCTTCCCTGGGCCTTCACCGAACATGGTGCGCTGATGGCTGCGACCGTGCTCAACAGTCCGCGCGCGGTGCAGATGAGCCTTTTCGTCGTCCGGGCGTTTGTGCAGATGCGGGAGGAGCTACTGGCTCACGCGACTGTCTTCAAACGCCTGGCGGAAATTGACAAGAAGCTCGTGACCCACGACGTGATCCTGCGCGATGTTTACGAGAAGCTTCGGCCGCTGTTGAATCCTCCGCCGGTTCCGCGCAAGGAGCTGGGATTCCACACGAGCCTGAAGAAGCCCGGCGCTTGATCCGGCGGCCTTACCGGGTCCGGCCGGGGTGGAGGGATCTTGGCGCTTAGAGCATCTTCGGTTTAGATAGCCGCAGCCAAAGGACTGGAGCTGCGGCGACCCCGCCGCAGTTCCCCACGCGGGCGAGGTCGCCCGCGCTCCAAATTTCGATGTCAAAGCTGGACGAGATGCGTCTATCTGAAGCAAAATTGCTCAGCCGGCCAGCAGCAGCTCGAGCATCTTCCGGTCGAGCTTGTGGCCTTTGAAATCCTCGTAGGCCACGTCGGCGCGGCCGCTGTCGACGGGACCGAAGCCGCCGCGCAGGTTCCACATCGACCAGCCCCAGCCGGCCTCCTGCCAGAGCGCGAGCAGGTCGGCCATCCACGCGAGGCAGGCGTCGTGCGGCGTCTTGACGAAGCAGCCCCATTCGCCGACATGCACCGGCGCGCCGACATCCGTGAGGGGTTTCCATTTGGTGATGAGCTCGGCGCGGAGTTTCTCCTTGTTCCAGAGGACGCCGTGCTTGTCCGTCATGGGCCAGGTGGGTGTTTCCAGGGATTCAAACTCGTTGGCCGGCACCCAGGTGGCGGTGTAGTGGCTGACCATCTTCGGCAGATAGCCGCGCGTGCTTTGCACGATGCCCTCGTCGAGGAGGCCGAGGACGGGGGTCTGGCCGATGTCGGCCCCATCGGCCACGATCAGGCGCGCGGGGCTGGCCTCGCGGATGGCGGCGATGAGCGTCCGGGCGATCTTCACGTAGTGCGTCTGGTCGGCCATGAACGGCGGCTCGTTGAGCAGGTCGAAGCTCAGGCGCGACGCGGGGACGTCCTGGTAGCGCTTCGCCAGGTAACTCCAGTGGTGCACCGCCGCCGCGAGGGCGCGGTCCATGTCTTCAGGCGTGCTGTCGAACAGCAGGTGCGGCTCCAGGTCGCGGCCGTTGACGCAGTAGCCGGGGATGCGGTGGAGATTCAGGTTGAGATGGATGCCATACTGCCGGCCGAGCTCGACGGCCTCGTCGAGGGGCTTGAGTGCGTCGTCGTCGATCACCAGCCAGTTTTCCTTTTTGGACCAGGTCCAGTAGGAGCAGGGCAGGCGGGCGAAGTTGAAGCCCCAATCCGCCATCCATTGAAAATCCGATTCGCGGTAATGCTGCCCGGGGCGGCCGCCGGCCAGCTCGGTGAGATTGAAACCGCGCCAGCGCGGGATGCGCGGCTGGGGCCGGGCCGCGGGGGAGGCATGCATGGTGGATGGCAGCAACAGGCCGGTGGCGGCGGCCGCGGCGGTGACGCCGAGGAAATCACGTCGATTCATGGGGAGTACACGGGAACCGGCTGGCGCCCGACGGTGAGCGGGCAGGGCCGGCGAGGGCGCGTCCGGGCAGAATTGACCGCGGATGGGGCGGAGGCAATGCCCATTGCGGATGCCGGGGGGGCGCGGCGAAGTTCGCTCGTGACTTCACCGGCGAAATTCATGCAATCAACGCGGCCTTACCGCCCTATGCCCACGTCCCTCCCGGCCAGAATCCGCCCTTGTCTGCTGCCTGTCGCCGGTTGGCTGATGGTGCTGGCTCTGGCCCAAGCGCGCCTGGCGGCGGAGCCGGGCGCGCTGCTGCAGGCAGTGCCGCTGGCGGCCCGTTCCGGGCCGGCGGGCAAGACGATGTTCACGCTGCTGCCGCCGGAGCGGACCGGGGTGCACGCGGTGGATCGCTACGACGACCCGAAGATGTGGGGGGAGAATTTCCGGGAATTCACCTACGGCTCCGTCGGCACGGGCATCGCCATCGGGGACTATGACGGCGACGGCCGGCCGGATATCTTTGTCGTCAGCAAGACCGGGCCCAACCACCTGTTCCGCAATCTCGGGGATTTCCATTTCGAGGATGTCACGGAGCGCGCGGGTGTGGCCGGTCCGACTGATGCCTGGAAGCAGGGCGCGGCCTTCGTCGACATCAACAACGACGGCCTGCTCGATCTCTACATCTGCCGGTTCAACGCCCCGAACCTGCTCTACATCAACCAGGGCGACGGCACCTTCAAGGAAATGGCCCACGCCTACGGGCTCGACGTGAAGGACGCCTGCGTCATGGCGTCCTTCTGCGACTACGACCGCGACGGCCGGCTCGATGTCTACATCCAGACCAACCTGCTCGACGGGATCAACCGGCCCCGGGGCCAGCGGGACTACCTGTTTCACCAGCGGCCCGACGGCACCTTTGAAAACGTCACCGACCGGGCCGGGATCTTCGGCGAGACCCAGGGCCACTCGGCCATCTGGTGGGACTACGACAACGACGGCTGGCCCGATCTCTATGTGTGCAACGATTACGGCACGCCCGACCAGCTCTATCACAACAACGGCGACGGCACCTTCACCTACATGCCCGGCCTCGTGATGCCGCACATCCCTTGGTTCGCCATGGGGTCCGACCTCGGGGACGTGAACAACGACGGGCTGATCGACCTCTTCGTCGCCGAGATGGCCCCGACCAGCCACGAGAAGGACCTCGAGGGCATGATCGAGATGCGGGTGCAGGCGGGCGCGTCGGATCTGAACGCCCCCGGCGTGGCGCCGCAGTATCTGCACAATATGCTCGAGCTGAACACCGGCACAGGACTGTGCCTGGAGGCGGCTTATCTCGCGGGACTCGACGCCACCGACTGGACGTGGTCGCCGCGGCTGGAGGATCTCGACAACGACGGCCGGCTCGACCTCGTCGTGACCAACGGCATGGTGCGCGATTATCTCAACTCGAACCTCATGTACCGCCAGGAGAACGCCCCCAATCCCCTGGCCCGGGAGCGGCTGGTCCTCTCGGCCCCGGAGCTGCCGCAAAAGCACCTGGCTTTCCGGAATATGGGCGACCTCCGCTTCGAGCGCACCGAAGTCGCCTGGGGGCTCGACCAGGTCGGGATCAGCACCGGCTCGGCCTTCGGTGACCTCGATGGCGACGGGGACCTCGATCTGGTCTACGCCAACTACAAGGGCGATCCCACGATCCTGCGCAACGACAGCCCGGACGGGCACCGCCTGATCGTGGCACTGCGGGGCACGATTTCCAACCGCTCCGGCGTGGGTGCGCTGGTGCGCATCGAGACCGCCGCCGGACCGCAGGTGCGCCAGCTGGTTCTCGCCCGCGGCTACGACTCCACCAGCGAGCCCATTTTGCATTTCGGCCTGGGCGGCGATGCGATCATCCGGCGCCTGACGGTCAACTGGCCGAGCGGCAAGGTGCAGACCTTCGAGAACCTGGCGGGAGACCAGCGTCTCACGATCACCGAACCCGACGGTCCGGCCCCGCCGCTCGCCCCGGCCAAGCCCGCCGGCGCGGTGTCGCGCACGGGACTCTTCGCCGAGGTCGGCCGGCCGCTCGGGCTCACGCTCGCCTCGCACGAGCGGCCGCTCAACGAGCTGGCGGCGCAGCCGCTCCTCCCGCGGCTGCACAACCGGCTGGGGCCCGGCGTGGCCGTGGGCGACCTCAACGGCGACGGCATCGATGACGTGCTCGTGGGCGGCGCGGCCGGGGAGCCGGCGCAGATCCGGCTGAGCGCCGGACCGGCCGCGTACCGGCCGCAGCCCGCGCCTTTTTTCACGCCGGCCATCGCGACGGCGGACGCCGCGCCGCTGATCTTCGATGCGGATGGGGACGGGATTAACGACCTCTTCATCGCCAAGGGCGGCGTGGCCTCGCCGGCGGGGAGCGCCGACTACCAGCCCCGGCTGTACCTCGGCCAGGGCAACGGGGCGTTCACCGAGGCGCCGGCCGGGACACTGCCGGATCTGCCCGTCAGCGCGGGGCCGGTCTGCGCGGCGGACTTCAACCATGACGGCCGGCTGGATCTTTTCGTGGGCGGCCGGATCGTGCCGGGCGCCTATCCCACGGCGCCGCGCAGCGCGTTGCTGATGAACCAGGGCGGCCGGTTTGTCGATGTGACGGACGCCCTCGCGCCGGGCCTGGCCCATGTGGGCATGGTCACCGCCGCGCTCTGGACCGACGTCGACGGCGACGGCTGGCCCGACCTGCTGATCGCGCTCGAATGGGGCGGCATCCGCTGCTGGCACAACGACGGCGGGCGGCGGTTCGAGGACTGGACGCACCGGCTGGGCTTCGACTCCGCCGGTTCCGGCTGGTGGAATTCGCTCGCGGCCGCCGATTTCAACGGCGACGGCCGGCTGGACTACGTTGCGGGCAATGTGGGACTCAACACCCGCTACCAGGCGAGCCGTGAAAATCCCGCCCTGCTTTACTACGGGACCTTCGAGCCCGGCGGCCCGCCGCAGCTGATCGAGGCGCAGTCCGAGGCCGGCCACCTGTACCCGGTCCGGGCGCGCAAGCAGCTGGGTGCGGCCATCCCGTCGGTGCTGCGCCGGTTCACCAACAACGCCGCGTATGCCACCGCCACGCTGGAGGGCATCTTTGCCCCCGCGCAGCTGCAGGCGGCCCAGCGGTTCGCCGCGACGGAATTCCAGAGCGGCGTCTTCCTGAGCCAGCCCGACGGCACCTACCGGTTCGAACCGCTGCCGCGCCTGGCACAGATCGGCCCGGTCTACGGCCTGGCGGCCGGCGATTTTGACGGCGACGGGAAGGCCGACCTCTTTGTCGTGCACAATTCCTATGCGCCGATCCCCGAGGTGGGCCGGTTTGACGGCGGGCTCGGCCTCTTCCTGCGCGGCGACGGCCACGGGCATTTCACGCCCATGCCTCCGCTGGAAAGCGGCCTGATCGTGCCCGGCGACGCCAAGGGGGTGGCGGTTGCGGACTACGATGGCAACGGCTGGCCCGATTTTTTCATCACGCGCAACAACGACATCACGCTGGTCTACCTGAACCGCGGCGTGCCCGGGCGCAACTGCTTCGGCGTCGCCCTGCGCGGCGCGGCCGGCAACCCGACCGCGGTGGGGGCGCTGATCACGGTGGAGCTGGCCGACGGCAGCACGCAGACCGGCGAGGTGCGGGCCGGCGGCGGCTATCTCAGCCAGTCGAGCGCGGTTTCCTTTTTCGGCTATCCGCTGGACAATCCGCCGAAGGAGATCCGGGTGCGCTGGCCCCTGGGCGGCATGACGACACAGCCGTGGCCGGGACCGCAGAAGGTGATCACGATCGCGGCGCCGGCGCGGTGATCCGGCCGGGGTGGCGCGAGCGAGCTCGCTGGCCTACGGGGTGCGGCGGGGCTCAGGGCCGCGGGTTTTTCCGCCAGATCAGGATCCGGCTCAGCCGGTCCCAGGGCGGGTAGGCGTGGAATCCGCCCGTGACCAGCACGGGCTGTCCCGTGCCGTCGAGGTCGGCGGCCACGCAGGTCAGCAGATGGGTCGGGCTCCGGGCCAGGACGTGGGGTGTGAAGTTCATCTTGCCGTCGTTCTTGAAGTACATCAGGGACACCGCCGACGGATCGCTCCATTCGTTGAAGCAGCTCACCGCGACGACATCGATCGCGCCGTCGCCGTCGAGGTCCACGCCCACCGGGCTGTACGCGCCCTTCAGGTCGCCGATGCGGTGGAACTTGAAATAGCCGTTGCCCCGGTTTTCCAGCCACTGGACGCCGTGCCACGGCCGCGAGCCGGGCTGGGCGTAGTCAAAGCCGTCGCCGTTCGTGTACAGGATGTCGGGCCGGCCGTCGCGGTTCAGGTCGCACAGGCTGATGCCGCTGCTGCCGTAGTCCGAATTGGTCGAGCCGTAGATGATCTTGGACGTGAAGTTGCCGTGCCCGTCGTTGGTGAACAGGTAGATCTCCTCCCATTCCTGCGACACGACGGCGACGATGTCCTGGTGGTGGTTGCCGGTCAGGTCGCCGACACAGACGTTCACCGTGCCCGAGCGGTTGAGGAGGATGTGGCTCTCGAACTGCCAGTTGCCGAGGTTGCGCATCCAGCGGATCTCGCCCTGGTCGTAGCCGAACTGGCCCACCGCCAGGTCGAGCTTGCCGTCGCCGTCGAAGTCGGCCGCGCGGACGTCGGTGACGCGCGCGATGTGGTCCGCGACCACATGCTTGATGAAGTGCTCGTGCCCGTCGTTTTCCAGGATGATGACCGAGCCGATCTTCTCGTTGTTCGGAAAGATCTGCCCCATGCTGGCGACCAGCAGGTCGAGGTGGCCGTCGCCGTTCATGTCCACCGCCTCGACGTGCACGGGCGCCGGGATGTCCGCCGCGAGCACCGATTCGACGAACACGCCCGGCTTCGTCTGGCGCAGCCAGACGACGGTGTTCGCCTTGGCGTCGCAGGCGACGATGTCCATCAGCCCGTCCTGGTCGAGGTCGACGGCGGTCACGTGCGCGATCCAGGGCCGGCCGTCGATGGCGGCGCCGACGGGGGTCGATTTCAGGAAATCAACATCCTCCACCAGCGGGGCCGCGGCGGGCGGGCGGGGCGGGGCGGCCTCGGGCCGGCCGCAGCCGCTGAAAAAAAGGCCGGCGGGCGCCACCCACAGGCCCAGCTGCAGCCACCGGCGGATGCGCGACCGAAGACAGGTTGCCATCTTTTCAATTTACCGGCGGCGGCGGAGGGCGACAACGAAAAAAGCCCGCGCCCGATCCGGCCCGGCGGCGGGCCGGTACTCAGCGGGCCGGCGGCCCGAACCCGGCCGCGTACGCCTCGGCCAGCTGTTTCTTGTCCTCGGGGCTCACCTTCGGGTTCAGGCGGGCCTTGGCGAGAAACGACTGCGCGGTGGGCTGGTCGCCGGCCATGATGGCGTAGCGGGCCATCACGATCTGGGCGAAGGGATGATTGGGCTCAATCGCCAGTGCCAGCTTCAGCTCGCGCAGGGCGGATTCCGTCTGCTGGATTTGAAAGTACGCCACCGCGCTTTCCACGTGCGGGGCCGCGTCATTGGGCTCGAGGGCCGCCGCCTTGGCGAAGGCGGCGAAGGCGCCGTCAAAGGCCCGCGCCCGCGCCAGCAGGCGGCCGCGTTCCAGCCAGAGCCCCGGCGAGGAGGGACAGTGCGCGAGGCCGTCCCGGATCGCCTGTTCGGTGCCGGCCTCGTCCCGGATGGCGCGCAGGTAGACGAGCAGGCTGAGCCAGTTTTCGGAATCGTCCGGGGCCAGCGTCGTCGCCAGCAGCAGCGTGCGCTGCGCCTCGGCGAACGCCTTGGCCTGGAACAGCAGCATGCCGTAATCCCGCTGGGACGCCGCGTCCTGGGGCTGCAGCCGCACGGCGCGTTCGAGGAGCCGCCGGGAATACGCGAGGTCGGTGCTGCTGAACGCCGCCACCCGCAGGTAATAGACGTTGTAGCACTCCTCCATCAGCCCGTCGATCCACGGGTCGGGCGAATCCGGCGACCGGGACACGTCGTCCACATGCTCCTGGGCTTCCGTCGCCGCGGCCGCGTTGCCGGTGGCGTCGTAGACCGAGACCAAGCCGAGCCAGGCCGGCCGGAAACTGTCCGCGGCGGCGATGGCGTGTTGAAAGCTGTCCCGCGCCGCGTCCCATTTCTGCTGGGCGGAGTAGATGTTGCCGAGCCCCACCCACGCATAGATGTTGGCCGGGTCCCTGGCCAGGACCGTCCGGTCCATCGCGATCGCATCGTCCGCCTGGTTCAGCTTGGCCATCGCCTCGGCGGCCTTGAGCCGCGGGGGCAGGTAGTCCGGCGCGAGCTCGATCGTCCGCTGCAGCAGGGGCAGGGCCTCGTCCAGCTGCCCGCGGTTCGACCGGAGCCGGGCGAGCAGGTAAGTCCAGAACGGCTGGCGCGGCTCGAGTTCCATCATGCCCGCGCACGTGGCGGCCGCGGGCTCGAGCCAGCCGTTCGCATAGTACAGCCGCGTGAGGGTGGCAAGGGCGGCGGCGGGATGCTGGTGGTGCTTGATCTGGTCCAGGGCGGACCGGATGCGTTCGCCCAGTTCCGGATGGGCCTCGCGGAGGTCCGGCACGTTGGCCGCGGCATCCCGGGCGATCTGCGCGCGCACCGAGCCGCGCCACCAGGATGCACCCAGGGCGGCGGCCCCGGCGGCGGCCAGGGCGATGACGATGAACCAGGTCCGACGCCGGGCCGGGACGGGCAGGGGAGGCTTCATTTTTGCCCCGCGTCGAAATCCAGCTGCGGCCGGGCCATGCCTGCCACCCACGGCTCGGTCGTCGTATGGCCGTCCGGCCAGCGGATCGTGATCCGGCGCGGCGGGTTGCCGTCGCCATAACCGAAGAAGCACGCCGGGGCCGACTGGCTCAGGTAGCCGCTGCCGGCGGAGATCTCGCCGGCCTCGCGCGTGCCGTCCGCCAGCTCGACCTGGACGCAGGCGCCCACCGCCCGGGGATTGCCGGGTCCGCCGTGGAGCACGACGCGGAAGGAATGCCGGCCCGCCACCCCGCGGTTGCGGAAGAGCAGCGGCGAGGAATTGTTGCGACTGACGAGGAAATCGGGCCAGCCATCCTGGTCGACATCGAGGACCGCGAGGCCCTTGGCATCGCCCGGCACCACCAGGCTGCTCTCGGCGGGCGGGACCGCGGTGAAATGCCCGTGGCCATCGCCGCGCAGCAGCTGGCTGAGGCCCCCGTCGAACCGGCCGATCGAGGCGACCGGGCCGAAGGAGTTCTGCACGGCATAGATGTCCGCCCGGCCGTCACCGTCGAAATCGCCGGCCGCCACCCCGAAGATCGGGGCGATCTGCGCGATCCGCGGCAGGGCGACGAAACGGTACGTGCCGTCGGGCTGGCTGAGAAAGACCCCGCTTTGCAGCTCGGTCGCGGCGAAACGCCGGGCCGCGGCGAGCTTGCCGGCGCCAAGGATCGACTCGAGCGACTGCTGCGCGAAGACATCGTTCCTCGGGAACGCCCGCAGGATCGCGGGCAGCACCGCACCCAGCTCCCTCCGGCTGCGCCAGGGCATGATGCGGTCACCGTCCCAGCGGGCCTCGATGATCTGTGGACCCTCGCTGCCGCCGAAGTCGCCGTAATACAGCAGGGCCGGATGCGCCGGGTCGGCGTGGTACGGGGTGTTCAGGCCCGCGTTGCCCACGACATAATCCATGCGGCCGTCGCCGTTGAAATCGGCCGTGGCGATCGAATTCCACCAGCCGGTGCCCGCCGCGGTGAATCCCGCCCGCTCCGACCAGTCCTCCAGCCGGCGGCCGTGGTCATTGTGGAAATAGCGCACGCCGCCCCATTCCAGGGTCAGGAGGAGGTCCACCCAGCCGTCCCCGTCCACATCCGTCCACAACGCGGCCGTCACCATGCCGACATGGGCCAGCTCCGGCGCCACGGTGCCGGTGACATCGACAAAGCGCCCGCCCCGGTTCGCGAGCAATGCACTGCCCGGCGCCAAGGGGTACTCGCCGGGAGAGAGGCGCCCGCCGAGGAAGAGACCGAGCGTCCCGCTGTGGTCCCAATCCGCCGCCACCGCGGTGCCGACGCTGAAGTGCAGGGGCGGCAGCGTCCCCGCGGGCGCCGGCCCGAGTCCCTGGCCCGAGTTCAGGTAGAGGAGCGGCTGATATTCGGCCGAGCCATCCGGCAGGCTGGCGCCGCCGCGGGTCATGAGGATGTCGTCCTGGCCATGGCCCTGGGTGGCGAAGATGAGGATCGGTCCGTCGTCAACCGCGCCCGGCACGGCCGCCAGCGGCTGCGGGGTGAATTTTCCCGGCGGGTACTGGAGGGCGACGCGCGCCGGATCGAGCATGGTGCCGCCGAAGCAGACATCGTCCCGGCCGTCGCCGTTCAGGTCGGTCACGGCGATGGCCGGCCCGCGGGCGTTGTGCCGGACCGGCAGCAGGCGCTGGTCGGCCACCTCATCCACCGTCTGTTCCCGCTGCACGAAGCCGAGCCCGGCGGTCGCGGCGATCTCAGTGAACTGGCCGTCGGCGCGCAGTGCGCGGGCGGGCTTGGCGGGCGGCAACGGTTTCGGCACCTCGTCCGGTTCGGTCACGGTGTAGCGGCGGTCGACCGCCAGATTCTCCAGCACCTGGGTCAGGCCGCTGGGCCAGTCGATCGTCACGCGCTGGATCTGGGTCGCCTCCCCGAGGCCGAAATGCAGGATCGGCTCCGAGCTGGAGAGATAGCCCCGGGCCAGCACCAGCGAGCGCACCTGCACGCCGGCCGCCGTCTGCACATGCACCACGGCGCCGACGCCGTAGGAGTTCGAGCGCGTGCCGTGCAGCTCGAAGATCACGCGGTGCCCGGCGGGGGCGTCGTTGCGCAGCACGGTCACGCCGCCGTCAAAGTTGGCGTACACGATGTCCAGGTCCCCGTCGCCGTCGAGGTCGCCGAGCGCGGTCCCGGAACTGAACCCGATCTGGTTGAGGCCCCAGGCGGCGCTGACGTCCTGGAAGGACAGGTCGCCCTGGTTGCGGAAGGCAAAGTGGGCCTCCCGCAGGGGCGGGCTCGAGCGCAGGAGGCGGATCCGCTCGGCGGGGGTCTCGGCGGTCATCATCCGCGCGAGCAGGTCGGTGTTGGTCTCCTCGCGGATCATGCCGTTGGTCACGAACAGGTCCAGCCGGCCGTCGTTGTCCAGGTCCTCGAACCGCGCCGACCAGGCCCAGTCGGTGGCCGAGATGCCCGCCAGCCGCGCCGCCTCCTGCATCACACCGGTGTTGGTGTTGAGGAAAAGGGCGCTGCGCAGGTATTGCGGCGCCGCGGCCGGCCCCTCCGGCGCGTCGATGCTGCGGGCCCGCTCGCCGGCCATGCCGCGCTGGTCCTTTTCATAGGTGCTGGCGGCCATGTCCATGACGAAGAAATCGATCAGCCCGTCGTTGTTGACGTCGCCCAGGTCGGCGCCCATCGACGAGTGCGGGGTGTGCGGCACCGTGGCGTCCAGCACCTGCGTGAAGGTGCCGTCGCCGTTGTTGTGGTACAGCTGGTCGGGGGTGGCAAAGTCGTTCGCGACGTAGAGGTCGGGCCAGCCGTCATTGTCGTAGTCCCACCACGTCGCGGAATGGGCCTCGGTGACCCCGCTGATGCCGGCGGCGTCGGTCACATTGGTGAAGGTATCGCCCGCGTCATGGTGGAACAGGTAGTCGCGCTGCCCGTTTGGATCCTTGGTGGCGTTCAGCAGGTTGGTGTGGATGAAGACGTCGAGCCGGCCGTCGCGGTCGTAGTCGCAGAAGGCGGCCATGCACGAGGCGTCGGTGACATCCAGGTGGTAGGCGTGCGCCATCTCCTTGAACGTGCCGTCGTGCTGGTTGATATAAAGCAGGTTCGGCGCATTGTAGCGGCAGACATAAATGTCGAGCCAGCCGTCGTTGTTGATGTCGACGAAGGTGACGCCCTGTTTCCAGCTGCCGGGGGGCCCCGCCACGCCGGCGCGTTCCGTGACGTCCTCGAATTTCCAGTTGCCGAGGTTCCGGAACAGCCGGTTCGGGCCGGTCTTGCTGACCACGAAGATGCCCGGCCGCCCGTCGTGGTCGAAATCGCCGATCGCGACCCCCGTGCCGATTTCCCCGAGGGTGAACTCGAGATAGAGTTCGTTCCACATTTTGGGGTCGTCATACGGGTTGGCGGTGACGATGCCGGTCTGCGCGGCGGGCATTTCAGTGAACATCGTCTTGCCGGCGGGTCCGGAGCGCACGGCGAACGGGCGCGACACCACCCCGGCGGGATCCTGCGCCTGCAGGGCGACAGTCATGAGCAGCAGCAGGGCCAGCGGCCACCGGCCGGGCCGGTTCATCGCCTGCCGGATGACATGCCGGGGAGGGGGCGGGATTACGGCACGATCAGTCCGGCGCCGGCGGTCTTTTAGGGCGACGCAACGGCAATCACCTGAGTCATCTGGCATGGTCGGCACACGGCGGTTCTGGTTCGGCTATTTTTAGTTTTGGCTTTAGTGCCATGGTGTCTCCCTGCAACATCGGCGCAATGCCAAATCAGCGACTGGGTGCGCGCGTCCTGCCCACGATCCTCTTCGTCGTGGTGCTGACCGGCGCGATCAGCCTCGAGTTCATGCGCGCACGCGGCGCGGCGCGGCGGGCGGAATACGTCAGCAACCTGCCCGAGTGGTCGTCGAACACCCCCGAGACCGAGGCCGGCTCGGCGACAGGCTACCAGGCGGGACAGCGGATCGCGATCGTGCCCGGGCATGACAAGCTCAGCTTTGCGATGGTGGCGAACGCCCAGCAGATGCTGGCGCGGGGCGAATTCCGGGTTGAGCGCGTTGACAACGAGAACACACCCGCAGGCCATGTCTCGCACCTCGCCTCCGTCTACCCCTGGGTGCTCGCGGCGACCGCCGCGGTCGACCACCGCCTGGGTGGCCGCCCCGCCGGCCGCGCCGTGGAGGCCGTCGCGTTGCTGATCAACCCGGGACTCCTGCTCCTCGGACTGGTGGCGGGTTCGCTGCTCACAGCCCGGGTGTTCGGCCTGCTGTCAGGGGCCCTGCTTGCCGCGGGCATGGCGGTGCTATATCCGTTTGCCGCCGCCTTTGTGCCCGGTGCGCCCAATCCCGTGAGTCTCCAGGTCCTGGTCATCTTGTTCAGCCTCCTGGCCATGCTGGCGGGCGGGGAAGCGGCGCGGCGGACGGCGGGCACGGCGGCCGGCGAAAAGACCGCGTGGGCCCCGGCGCCGATCTGGTTTGTCGCCGGCGGGATAACCGGGGGGCTCGGCCTGTGGCTGGACCTGCCGGGCGGGCTGCCCTTCATCGGCGGACTGGCTGCGGCCGGCCTGTTGCTGGCATTGTTTTCGCGGGCGCCGGCGGCGGCCTTGCTCCCGTGGCGGGCCTGGGGTCTGGCCGGGGCCGGCACCTTGCTGGCGGGTTACTTCATCGATTATTTTCCGGCGCGCGGCACGGGTGCCCTCCACTACCTGCATCCGCTCTATGCCGTGGCCTGGGTCGGGGCCGCGGAAGTCATCCTGCTGGCCGGCCGGTTCCGGCAGCCGGTCCGGCCCTGGAATGCCCGGCGCGCGGCCCTGGCCGCCGTGGCGGCCGTCGCACTGCTCCAATTGCCGGTCGCACTGGCCCGCACGCACACGGACTTGTACACCCCCGACGGGCCCGATGCGCTGCGGATCGATCCCGTTTCCAGCGTCGCGGCCCCGGGTGTCTCCGCCTGGCTGAAGCGGGACGGGCTTTCTTCCCTCGCCACGGCGACCTTGCTGCCGCTGTTGCTGATCCCCTGGGCGGTGGGCCTGCTGTTCCGGGTGGATGCATCCCGGCGCGTGGTGCTCGGGCTCGCGCTCGGTCCCGTGATCCTGGGCCTGGCGGCGGGGTTGACGCAGCTCTCGTACTGGCCCCGGCTCGATGTCGCCCTGCTGGCCCTGGCCGTCGCGCTCGCGGCCAGCCTCCGCGCGCCGCCCGGCGGATGGCTCGCGCCGGTGAACGCCGGCGTTTTCCTGCTGACCCTGCTCCCGGGCCTGGGCCGGGATTTCCGGCCGGTTCCGGCCGATGCCCCGCTCTCGCCCGTGGAATTCGAGAGCTATGTCGAGCGGGACCTCGCGCATTGGCTGCGCCAGCATGCCCCGGAGACCCCGGCGGTGCTCGCCCCGCCGCGCGTGACGAGCGCGCTCTGCTTCTACGGCGGCCTCGCCGGCCTGGGTACGTTTGACCGCGACAACCAGGCCGGGACATCGGCGGCGATCCGCATCGTCAGCGCCCTGTCCGTCGAGGAGGCCCAGGCGCTGGTCGACGCGCGCAAGCTGACGCACATCGTCATCCCGTTCTGGGACTCCTACCTCGACACCTATGTCCGGCTCGGGGCGGGCAAGGATGCGGGGGCCGAACGGATCGATGCCTCGCTGCTCTCGGGCCTGCAGCACTGGAAGCTGCCGCCATGGCTGCGCCCGATCCCGTACCGGCTGCCGGCGGCGCCGGGCGTCGACGGCCTGGTCGTGATTTATGCCGTGGTGGACGAACAGTCGCCGCCGGTGGCGCTGGCCCGCCTGGTGGAATATCTGCTGGAAATGGACCAGCTGGAGAGCGCCCGCGAGAAGGCCCGGGAACTCGCCGAATATCCCAATGACTGGGGTGCGCTCGCCGCCGGCTGCCAGGTGGCCGCGGCCACCAACGACGGCCCGGGGCTGGAAACGGCGCGCGAACGGCTGTATGCCGCGCTCGCGCGGCCCGAGCACCGGCGGCTGGCCTGGGACCGGCGCGTCAGCGTGGCCATCACGCTCGCGCAGCAGAAGCGTCATGACCTGGCCCGGCCCCAGATGGAAACCTGCCTGGGTGAGATCGACGCGGACAAGCTGCGCTCGCTGACCACGGTTTCGCTTTACCGCTTCGACCTGCTGTGCAAGAACTATGGCTTGGAGATCCAGGATCCGGCCCTGCGCGCCCTCAGCCGGTCGCTGCTGCGCCCGGATCTGCGTTCCCACTTGTGAAAAAGCAGGACAACGGCCCGGAAAAACTTCCCGTCCGGCTCCACCTGGAGCCGGACGGTCCGGGATCAATCGGCCCATGAAAACCCGGCACGCGCACATCCTGCGCATTTTCGTCCTGGTGACCTGCGTGGCCTGGGGCGTGGTGGCGTACCTGCGTTTCCAGCCGCGGGCGCGGCCGCACCCGCCCGCGCCGGTCCCGGCGGTGAAGGCCAGCCCCATCGCCGACGAGTCGCAGATGTACGAGCCCCGCCAGGTCGGCGACCCGCCGCGCGGGCACCCGATGATCACCCACGTCATGATCGCGGATCTGGACCAGGATGGCCTGCCCGACATCGTGGCCTGCGATGCGGAGACCAACACGGTGCGCTGGCTCCGGCAGTATCCGCGCGGCGTGTTCACCGAGCAGGCCATCGGCGATCCCATCCCGGCCCCGGTGCATGCCACCGTCTGCGACATCAACGGCGACGGGAAACCGGACCTCCTCATCGCCAGCATGGGCGTCGTGCTCCCGGACAACGACAAGATCGGCAGCGTGGTGATCCTCGAGAATCTGGGCGGCGGGAAATTCCGCAATCATGTCATCGCCGAGAACATCGCCCGCGTGACCGACGTGCGCGCCGTGGACGTGAACGGCGACGGCAAGCTCGACCTGGTCGTGGGCCAGTTCGGTTACGTGGAGGGATACGTCCAGTGGATGGAGAACCTCGGCGACTGGAAGTTCCGCAGCCACATCCTGCTGAGCGAACCCGGCACGATCACCGTGCCGGTGGCCGATTTCGACGGCGACGGCCGCCCCACCTTTGCCGCCCTGGTGTCGCAGGACTCCGAGGCCGTGCATCTCTTCCATGGCGACGGGCACGGGGCGTTTCGCGACGAGGTGCTCTGGAGCTCGTCCAACCCCGATTGGGGGAGCAGCGGCCTCGAGGTCGGGGACATCAACCGCGATGGCCGGCCCGATCTGGTCTACGCCAACGGCGACGGCTTCAACGGGGAGGTCAACCTGCCGGCATGGCAGGGCCTGCAATGGCTGGAAAACCGGGGCAACGGGTATTTCAAATACCACCGGATCGGGGATTTCCCGGGATGCTACAGCCCGATCTGCGTCGACCTCGACGGCGACGGCAACATGGACATCGTCGCGGTGTCGGCGTTCAACGAATGGCACAATCCGGCCGCCGTCTCGATGATGGCATGGTACAACGATGGTAAGCAGAATTTCCGCCAGGTGGCGCTCGCACACACACCGACCCATCTGCTCACCGTCGCCGCGGGGGACCTGGCGGGTGACGGCCGGCCGGAACTGGTCACCGGCACGTTCTACATGTATCCGCCCTACCTGGACCTGAGCCGGATCACGGTATGGACGCGGCGCGGAGGGCGCAAATGAGAGGTCGTCTGCTGACGGCCTACGCCGGGCTCGGCCTGGCCCTGGTTCTGGCCGTCGTGGCGGGGATTCGCCTGCTGCGCCAGCCGCCCGGCGACCCGATCCTGGCCGAGCTGCCAGCGGTGCCGGACCTGAGTCGCTGGCCCCAGGAGATGCGCGACCGGGTGGCCGCCGCGTACGCTGCGACGGCCGATCCCGGCACGACGGTCAAGGCGGCGGGCGAGCTGGCCTGGCTCTACTTTGCCAACGGCTACCCGGCGGAAGCGGTCCAGATACTGGGCATACTCATCCAGTTGGATCCCGCCCAGGCCCGCTGGCCCTACCTGCTGGGCATCCTGAAGGAGAGGTCGGGCGATCGCGAGGGGGCCGAGGCGCAGTTTGCCGGCGCCGTCCGGCTGGCGCCCGGCTACGCCCCCGCGCTCATCCATCTGGCCAACCTGCAGGCCCTGCTCGGCCGGGCCGAACCGGCCCGCCGCCTCTTCGAGCAGGGCCTTGGACTCGGGGCCGATGATCCGCGGATTCCATTCGGCCTGGCGAAACTCGACTTTGCCCGCGGGGACGAACCCGCCGCCATCGCCCGGCTGCAGGGGGCCGTCCGGCAGTTTCCGAAATATCAGGAGACCCACCTCATGCTCGCCGATCTCCTCGCCAAGGCCGGCGAGGCGTCGCTGGCCGAGGAGCAGCGGGCTTTTCTGTATGGCGGACAGGGTTCACCGCCTGACCCTGATCCGTGGCTCGATGGCGGCATCCCATACTGCTACGACAGCTTCCGGCTCCTCTCACAGGGCGAAGCCCGCTGCATGGCCCAGGAGTACGGGAGCGCGGTCCCGTATCTGCAACGGGCCGCCGGGCTTGAACCCAAGGATGTGGAAATCCAGGAAACCCTCGCACGGGCCTATATCGGGACCCGGCGCCTGGACGAGGCCGCGCACGCGTTGCGGTTCGCGCTCGAGCGGATCGGACCCAACGACGTCCTCTACGACCGCCTGGCCGAGGTGCTGATCGCCCAAAACCGGGCCGGCGAGGCCCTGGACCTGCTGAACGGCGTGCGCCGGAGCCGTCCGGACAGCGCCCTGATCGCGAACAGTGTCGGCATCACCCAGCTGGCGCTCGGGCGTACGCCGGAAGCCATCGTGGCCTTCACGGCTGCCGCGAAGCTGGATCCCAACTTTGCCGATCCCCGGGTCAATCTCGCCCGGTGCCATCTCGGGTCGGGTGATCCGGCCCCGGCCCGTGCCTGGCTGGAGCAGGCATTGAGAATCCGGCCCGAGGCCCTCGATGCCCTCGCGCTGCTCACGGAGGCGGAGTTGCAGGAGGGCGATGTCGATGCCGCCCTGACCAGCGCGCGGGAACTCTACCGCCGCGGCCTCAATGTGGCGGAATACCGCTCGATCCATGCGGCCGCCCTCTTTCGCGCCGGCAATCTCGCGGCGGAACGCGGCGCCCACGACCAGGCCGAGCAGCTTTACCGGGAGGGCATCGCCGCCAATGATCGCGACGGGCGGTTCCACGGTGCGCTCGGCATGCTTTACGGAAAGTTGCACCGCTACCCCGAGGCCCGGACGGAATTTGAGACCTTTCTCCGCCTCGATCCGCGCAATCCGGCTGCCTACGTCCTGCTGGGATCGGCCCTCACCGCCGAGGGCAAGCCGGCCGAGGCCCGGCAGGCCTGGACCACGGGTTTGGGCATTGCGACTGAGCTGCAGGACAGCGCCCGGGTGCTCCAGTTTCAGCGGCTGTTGGGGCAATAGGAGCGGGCGGGCGCCATCCAGTCCCAGGCGGACTACCGTGGTGGCCCAGAACTGACCTGCCTTTGCCGTGCCGGGCATTGCGCCCGACATTTCCGCCTGGTCGGGGATAAAGCCCGACCTACACCGAATGGGTGATTTTGTTCTGGGGTAACATTATTCAGCAAGGATCCAGCCGGGATCCTCGAACGATGTACGAACGATCCCCGGAGGTCGCAGGAAGATTACGAAGGTTACACGAAGGATACTCGAACCTAATGCGAACCTTCTCCGAGTGATCAGCGATCACCGCCATGCTGCAGGTCGGGTCCATACAGCCACTCTCTTTGCGGGGAAATGTGAATGGCCGTACACCCCCCGCCCTGGGGCACCCTTCTCCAGAGGGGATTTCTGTTGGTCTGGGTTTGGCGGCCCTCCGAGGCCGGTTCCGAAAAGGTCCGGGGTCAGCGACCCCGGTACATCAAATGTCTCGGGGCTTGCCCTGGTGCCGGGCTGTTGGATGCGGGCACAAAAAAGACGCCGGGGAAAATCCCCGGCGTCTTGAAAGCAAATCCTGGTCGGCGCGGAGCGCCAACCGGATGAGGTTAGAACTTCAGCGTGTTCGTCAGGGTGAACACCTTCGGTTCCGGGATACGCGAGGTACCCGGCGAGCCGTCCGGTTCAACCGTGATCGGGATCAGCTTATTGGTCCCGAGAATATTGCGCGCATTCAACTGGATGCGCCAAGTCAGCCACTTGGAGAGCTTGCGCTCGTAGCCGACCCAGAGATCGACCGTTGTCTCCTTCGGTCCCATGTAGGGATTGTTGAGGTCGAAGAAGCCGTTTTTGACGGGGTAGCCGACCACGATGCCATCCTGCCAGCGATAACCGCCACCGACGTTCAGGCCCTTGAGGCTGCCGTTGTGGAAGTCATAATTCGTGATCAGGTTGAAGTGCCACGGACGAAGTTCCGGCACATCGGCATGCTCCTGCAGGCGATAGAGGAGGTAGCTCGAATAGAAGTCGGTATTCCACACCGACTTGAGCGTCTGCGATCCGGCGACCGAACCGTTCCACATGCGAACATCGCCACCGGGCGTATTGTTGTAGAAGGTGTTGCGGTTATCAACCCAGGCGGCAAATGAGCCGGCCAGGTTCTCGCGCTGCGCGCTGGTCTTGGACGCGTTGACCGTGATGTTCCAGCCGGGGATGGGCTGAGCGGAAAGCTCATACTCCGTACCCTTGGAGAGCGTGTCACCCGTGACGGCGAGCGAGCTCGGCACGTTGAAGTTAACACCACCACCCGCCCAGCCGAGGGTCGGATCCCAGGTATCGCGGTTGATACCCCAGAAGGTGAGGAACTTCTCCGGCGGCTTGTTGGCCGGGTCGAGGAACGTATTGATCGCCAGGTTCTGCGCAGCCAGGGCCGCGGCCACGGTCTGCCCCGGGAGGGGCTGGTAGCGGAGGACCGTGACGCTGGGGTCGATGAGCGGCGAGGTCGGGTCGCCGGAAACGACGTGGGCGTAGTTGTCATCAAATCCCGTGCCCGGGACATTGAGCTGGGCCCACTTGCCGAACATATAGCCCCAGGCCTCGTTCGAACTGACGCGGTAGACGTTCTGCAGGGCGCCCGTGCCGCCGCCGTCGAGGCTGGCGTTCGTGAGTGCGGTGGTGTACCAGTTGATCTTGAAGGTCAGCTTGTCATCCAGCGTGGTGATGGTGACGCCGTAATCCTTGGTCTTGCCCGTGGGCGAGGGGATGGTATCACCGAACACATCCCGGCGGCCGCCGGCCGGCTGGAAGTTGTCCGAATGGTTGTAGAAGAGGCTGAAGTCCGTGCCCAGGGGCAGGTGCTTCTTGAGCTCCTTCGGGGTGTGGACGACGAAGCTCCAGCTGAGGGACTCACCATGGTCGGAGTTGTAGCTCCGGTTGTTGGTGCCCACGGTGCTGTCGTCAGGCCCATAGGGCAGACGATAGCTCTTGTCGGCATAATTCCACGAATTGTCCGCGTTCGCCGACGCATTGCCCGCGTTGTAATTCTGGTCGGTATCCTTGCGCCAGCCGACCGTCGGAACGATATCGCCATCCCACAGATAACCCTGCCAGATGAACGCCTGCGAGTTGATCTTGTCGCGGGTCATGTTCACGCTGCTCGCGGTGGTGAGCGCCAGGCGGTCCTGGTCATGGTAGCCGTCCATGACCCGGAAGGGCTTGCTCTGCCAGCCAAGGAGGTCGGCGACGCTGGCCTCGGAACCCTGGGCGATACCGGACTTGTTCAGCGGATTAAACCAATAGATGTTATCCGTATAAGGGGTCTGCACGGCGTTGATGCCGCCGATGTGGGCCTGGTTGACAGCCGAAACACCGGTCAGATTGCCGCTCAGGTAGCTGACCGAGGGGATGCGGCGGGAATCGAGGCTGACGTCCTGCCAGGGGCGCCAGCTGGCGTTTTCCGTCACATAGCTGTACCAGCTGCTGCCGAAGGTGTCATTTTGCTGCGTGGATTCCAAGGCCGTGAAGCGATGAACGCCAAGGATCTTGCTCAGCAGGGTGTCACCCATGATCTGCTTGAAATCCAATTCGCCGAAGCCGGTCGCGCGAATGGCCTCGCGGGTGGTCTGCCGGCCACCGTTGGAATTGGGGGCGCCGACCGTCATGGCGCGGCCCACATTGGGATTGGCGCGGCCGTCAGGCAGGGTGTTGGCCACTTCAACGGTCAGGTAGTCGGTGGCGATCAGGTTGTCATTCTCTTCCTTGTAGCCCTGGCGGTCATAGGCGATCTCGACGCCCAGCTTGTTGTCGAGGAAGGTCTGCGTCAGCGCGCCATCAAAGGCATGGAATTTCTGCAATTCCTGCTTGTTCGGGCCGTCGATGAGGGTGTGCAGATAGTCGAAGATGCCCGTGTCGGCGATCGTCTTGGACTTGTAGACGCCCAGCAGATAATTCGGCTGCTGGGTCATCACGGCATAATCGGAATAATTCGAGATGCCCTTGTAAACCAGCCAGGGGCCGCTGTTGAATGTGGCGGGGTGGGCGACCGGGCCGGTGAAGTTGCCCGACGGCATGAAATAACCGGTGGTCCCGCCGCCGGGAACGGCCATGGCGGCCAGTTTGCCGCTGTTCGGATTGTCGAACATGGCGGTCGGCTGGTCAAAAATCTGACCGCCGTAGGCTCCGAGCCAGGGCGAATAGGTCGGATTGACCGTGACATTGTCGGCCAGATAGTGGCTCAGGGCGCCGGCGGTGGGATCAACCGCGGTCGAAATGTTGAGGTTGTTGATGTCCTGGTCGTTGAAGGTCTTCTTGTACGTGGTCGCATACGCCGGGTTGAACCAGGGCGAGATGGCGTCGACCGGCGGGATGACGCGCGGGCGGTTGGCGTCGACCTTGCCGGACTCGTAGTTGACCTTGAGCAAGGTGTCCATGCCGTCATGCTTCAGGAACTTCGGGTCGATCGTGATGGCGCCGAAGACGCGCTTGTCGTGGTTGTAAGCGGGTTTCTGCTGGTACTTGGTGTCGTCATCGAGGAGCGAGAGGCGGATCGCCACCTGGTCCTTCAGCAGCACCTTGTTCAGGTCCACTGATTCGCGGGTGGTGCCGTTGTTGTCGTACCGGAACTCAACCGTGTTCGAGTCACGGAAGCTGGCGGTATTCAGGCTGCTGTTGACGATACCGGCGGGACTGCCGATACCGAACAGGATGGAGTTGGGTCCGCGCTGCAGGTCGACGCGACCGACGTTGTAGCTGTCCCACGGGATGTCCGTCAGGAAGAAATCCCGGGTGTTGTCAGCCGAGGCCAGGCCGCGGACGCGGGTGTTGGTCTGCGGGCTGGTCCGCTGTGAGCGGGTGTCGATCTGCGCACCGTTGCCGGCGCCGGTGAAGTTACCGGACGAGCCGCCGACTTCCGTGTTGGTGGTGTAGACCAGAAGTTCCTGGGAGCTGTGGGCCCCGGTGTCCTGGAGGAATTTCGCGGTGACGACCTGGATGGCCGAGCCGACGTCCTTCAACTCGGTACGGACGCGGGTACCGGCCAGGGTGTTCTTGGCGGAATAGCTGTCGGCGTCTTCCGATGCCTCGACGATGAAGGGGGACAGGACGATGGTTTCGTCCGTGCCGGTTTTGTTGTCTGCAACGACGCTGCCGGGGGCCGCGTTGGTTGCCGGGCTGGTGCTAGCCGGGGCAGTGGTTTGCGCCGTCAGGCGCCCCACGGTGATCAAGCAAAACGCGAATGTGAGCGCACCAGCGCCCGCTCGCGAGAGCAGTCGATTCATAGTCGTTAGGGTTAGGGGGGTGTTTTAGCCATACGGCCCGGTTAAGGACTGGACCGTTCTGAGCCGGATGGGAAATCCGGGTATCAGCATCATCACTATAGGGGGCGGCGCGTCAACCGTGAATGAGTTCAATTGCTCGTGAATTGAGATATTTTGCCAATCCGGATATGGGCATTATCACTCATGGCCCGGCGATTTCCGGCTCCGGTCGCCCGGGTTTCTATTGAGCAACTTTGGATTGTGTTTTCTTGCGGTAGATGCCCGGGGAGTCGCCGGTCAGCCGCTTGAAAAGCACGCACATGTATTCCACGTGTTCAAATCCGGTCAATTCCGCGATCTTTTTCAGGGGAAAATCGGTCTCGAACAGCAACTGCCTGATTTTTCCGACCTGCACCCGCCGGATCTCCGCCTGGGGCGAGCGGCCGAGGTGATGGCGGAATTTCTTCTCCAGCTGGCTGCGCGAGGCGTGCGCATGGGTCACCACCTCGTCCACGCTGATGCCCTGGCAGGCCCGTTCGCGGATGAAGCTCAGGGCGGTGGCCACATTGCGGTCGTCGATGGCCAGCACGTCGGTGGAGGGACGGGTGACCACCCCCAGGGGCTCGATGCGCTGGTCGAGATTGGCCGGCGCCCGCCCCGCGAGCATGCCGGCGAGCGTCTCGGCGGCCCGGTAACCGGACTGGAAGCCGTTGGGCGCCACGCTGGACAGGGGGGGGTAGGAAAGTTCGCAGCGGATCGGATCGTTGTTGGCCCCGAGGATGGCGACTTCCTCCGGCACCAGGACATTGCTGGCCTGGGCCGCGCTGATGAGCTGCTGGGCCCGCAGGTCGAAGCACGCCATCACCCCGGCGGGCTTGGGCAGCCGGCTGATCCAGTCGGCGAGGGCCGTGATCTGCTCGAGATCCCAGACCGGGGTGAGGTCGCCCGGGTAATTGACGTCAAACACATGGCAGGTCCGGCCCGCCAGCCGCAACGCCTCGACGAAGCCGTCGCGCCGCTCGCACGACCACTCGTCGTTGGAAAAGCCGGCGAAGCCGAAATGCTGGTGGCCGCGCTCCAGGAAATGCTCGGCCCCGAGGTGGCCGATGCCGACGTTGTCGGGCCGGATCTTGGGCACGCCGGGGAAGGGCGGCACGTCGTTGACGTCCACCAGCGGGATCTTCAGCCGGGCGCACATCTGCACCAGGCCGGGGGTGGTGTGCCGGCTGATGACACCGTGCCATTTCTTGCTCTGCAGCCAGCGCGGGTCGGTCTCGGCGCGCGCCTGGTCGTCGTGGAACGCCGCCCAGAGCTGGTGCGTGCGCTCGTAGTGCGCGATCCCCTTGAGCATGGCCATGCTTTCCTCGAAGCGGGTCAGGAAAACGAGCAGCACCTGGGGTCTCATGGCGCGACGCTGGCAAGATCGGCCCTGTAGGCAAGCGCGGGCGGCGGTGCGACCGTAGGGCTGGACCTTGGTCCAGCGAGAAAGGGCAACGATGCGTGCGGATGAGGCTGGACCAAGGTCCAGCCCTGCCGTGGACGGCCCGCTCCCGCCTCAGCCGCCGGCCAGCGCCCGGTTCGCCCGGATCAGCGCGAGGCGCTGCTCGACGGCCTTGCGCGTCGTGAGCGCGTCCTCGGGCGTGTGCCGGCACCAGTCAACCAGTTTGGCCACGGTCGTGCGCGCGACGTAGCAGCGCGTGTCCGAGCCGCCGTAGTAGATCAGCACCGTCTTCGCCTTGTCGGGCAGCTCGACCCAGCCGTTGGTGAAGGTCACGTTCGACACGTCGCCGAAACCTTCGCCGCCGTACGGCGCGAGGAAATGCCCGCCGGGCCGCGCGATGACCCGGCTCGGATCCTCAAGCGAGGTCATGAACATGTAGAGCACATAGCGCAGCCCGGCCGCGCAGGCCCGCACGCCGTGCGCGAGGTGCAGCCAGCCCTGCGGCGTCCTGATCGGCGCCGGGCCCTGGCCGTTCTTCACCTCCTTGATCGTGTGATAGGCGCGGCCGTCGATGATTTTCTCCGGGCCGGTGACACCCGTGGTGATGTCCTTGCACAGCGTCCAGCCGATGCCGCCGCCGGAGCCGACGTCGATGAAGCCGTCCATCGGGCGGGTGTAGAACGCGTACTGGCCGTCGACGAATTCCGGGTGGAGGACGACGTTGCGCTGCTGCGAGGCGGGCGTCTTCAGGTTGGGCAGGCGCTCCCACGTCTTGAAATCCTTCGTGCGGACCAGGCCGGCCTGCGCGACCGCGCTCGAGAGGTCGCCGGGCTTCGCGTCCGGGTCCCTGGCCTCGGCGCAGAACGCGCCGTAGATGTTGCCGTCCTCGTGGAAGGTGATGCGCATGTCGTAGACGTTGGTCTCCGGCTTGAGCTCGGGCAGGTCGACGGGCTCGGCCCAGAAGCGCCAGCCGTCGATGCCGTTGGCGCTCTCGGCGATGGCGAAGAGGCTCTTGCGGTCATAACCCTCGAAGCGGACGACCATGTGGACCTTCCCCTTCCAGTAGAACGCGCCGGGGTTGAGCGTGGCGTTGACGCCGAGCCGCTCCATCAGGAACGGGTTCGTCGCCGGGTTGAGGTCGTAGCGCCACTCGATCGGCGCGTGGCGGTATGTGATCGCCGGGTGCACGAAGCGCTCGAAGACGCCGTTGTCCCACTCCGGGTCGACGGGGTTCCGGCGCGCGAGGAATTTCTCATGCTTCGCGCGCAGCTGCTTGAGCCGCGCGGTCCAGGCGGCGGGGGCTTTGGTCTTGGTCGGGGAGGTTTTCTTTTTCATGGAGGAAGGTGGGAAGGGGAGCGGTTTTTAGCCACGGATTTCACGGATGGGCCCGGATGAAACGCAGTGAAGGATCCGGATTTTTTGTGGGCGGGGTGCCCTCACCCCGCAGGGCGCAGGACCGTTGGCTTGATCCGGGTACATCCGTGAAATCCGTGGTCAAATCAAATGCTGGCTCCCCGCCGCGATCGCCCGCAGGCGGGGGACGGCCTCGAGGCCCATGCGGCCATTGTGATAGGGGCATTTCCAGAAGCCGGCCTTCTCGAGTGTCGCAATGACCCGGCCATCGCGCGTGACGCCGCGGAACCACTCGCCGTTTTTCCGATCGATCAGGCGGGTCGCGATGAACTCCCAGGTGCGCAGTGCGGCGGCGAGGAAGCGTGCCTCGCGGGATATCTGGCAGGCGTTGAGGAAGCCGATGACCGCCTCCGCCTGCGGCCACCATTCCTTGTTGGGGTCGATGAGGCCGGCCGGTCCGCCCAGGTTGTGGATGCCGCCGTCGGTGTCGGTGCCCTCGGCGAGCGTGACCGCCGCGATCTTCACCGCGAGGGCATGGACGCGGGCGGTGAGCGCCGGGTCGCCCAGCACGCCGGCGGCCTCGGTCAGCAGCCAGGCGGCCTCGATGTCGTGGCCGTAGGAAATCTGGTCGGAGCGCAGCGTCCAGTCGTCCGCAAAAAAGAGCCCGAGATGCCCCGTGGCGGGGTTGACCACGCGCGTGAGCATGATCTCCACCAGCCCGGCCAGCGCCTGCCGCAGGCCGGCGTCGGGCCACACGCGCAGGAGGTTGGTGTAGGCCTCCATGATGTGGAGGAGCGTGTTCTGCGACTTCGGGTCGTTCTGGTCGACCACGCTCAGGCGCACGTCGGCGATGGGCGACCAGTCGCGGCCGAAGGCCTCGAGGTAACCGCCGTGCCGCGGCTCGCGGGCGTGCGCCTCGAGCAGCCGGTAGACGGCGACGGCCTGGTCGAGCGGCTCGCGCCGCCCGGTGGCGGCGTGGTATTCGCTCAGCGCGTAGATCGCGAAGGCCTGCCCGTAGACCTGCTTGCGGTCGCGGAGGACCGTGCCGTCGGCGGCGATGGACCAGAAGAAACCGCCGTGCGCCGCGTCATGATATCGCCCCATCAGATCCGCGTGGGCGAGGTCGGCCATGGCGAGCGAGGCCGGGTCGCGGTAGCGCCGGTGCGCGGCGGCGTAGGTCCAGAGGATGCGCGCCGTCAGCAGCGCGCCGCGCTCGACGGTACGGTCGGGCACGAGGTCGTTGCTCAGCCGCCCGAGGAAAGTGCCGCCCGCGCGATCGGCGACGCGCTCGATCCAGAAGGGCAGGATGTTCCCGCGCAGGTCGGCCTCGATGGCGGCGCTGGCGTCGGCGGGGCTCACGGTCGGGGGCGCGGCCTCAGGCCGGGACGTTGCCCTCGGCGGCGCGGCGCAGCTTCAGCTCGGCGGAGATCTGGGTGACCTTCACCTCGCTGAGCGGGTAGAGGAGCACCAGGATGATGGAAACGATGCCGAGCCCGGCCGGGATCACGCTCATCAGCGACACCAGCCCGTGCAGCGATTCCGGGGTCTGGGCGACGTTGGCCTGGAAGCCCACGCTGGACATCAGGCCGAGCGAGACGGCGGCGCCGATGGCCCAGCCCTGCTTCTGCGAGAAGATCGAGGCGGAGAAAATCAGACCGGTCGCGCGGCGGCCGCGCTTCCATTCCGCGTAGTCGGCGGTGTCGGCGTACATGGCCCAGAGCAGGGCGCTGAGCGGGCCGCCGGTGAGGGAGCCGAGGAGGTTGATCCCGATGATCAGGCCGATCTGGTCGGGCTTGAGCACGTAGAACGCGGCCGTGCTGGCGATGGCGACGACAAAGATGCTGATGAAGGCGAGCTTCTTGCCCAGCCGGTTGGCGACGAAGGGCAGCAGGATGACGCCGATCAGCGAGGCGATCTGCCCCGTGCCGTTGAACCAGGAGACGAGTTCCTCGAACTGCCACTGCTGGGTCCCCCCGATCTTCGGCAGCCAGGAGGGCAGCGTGATGGTCTGCGTGCCGACGTAGTACTTGAAATAGTGCACCGTCACGCTGCCGCGGGCGGCCACGTAGAGGATGAAGGTGAGGGTGGTGGCGAGCAGGACGAGCCAGGGGACGTTGGTGAAGAGGTCGGCCAGGTCGCGGCCGACGGAGGTGTCCTGCTTGGGCGGCGGCTGGACGCGTTCGCGCGTGTTCAGGAACGTGGTCAGGAACAGCACGACGACGGCGACGCCGATGACGACGAACGCCATCTGCCAGCCGTGCTCCGCGGTGCTGCCGGCGCTCAGGCGCTTGACCCCGGGCAGCAGGCAGAACGAGATGATGATGCCGCCGGAAAAGGCGCCGAGGAACTTGATCGAGGAAAGCGCGGTGCGCTCCTTGGGGTTGGGGGTCAGCACGCCCAGCATCGCGGTGTAGGGGATGTTGATGGCGGTGTAGAGGATCATCAGCGCGTTGTAGGTCAGGATCGCCCAGATGAGCTTGCCGGTGACCTCATGCTTCAGGGTCTCGGCCATCGTCGCCATGCCGTGCGGCAGGATCGTGGCCAGCAGCCCGAGGACCGAGCGCATGAGGCCGCCGAAGGCGCCCTCCAGATTGGCGGTGATGGTCGTGCCCGGGGTGGTGAACGTCATCACCCCCGCCACGGCGAAGGGCACGCAGATCCACAGGAGATAGGGCCGGTATTTGCCCCAGCGCGTCTTGGTGCGGTCGCCCAGCATGCCCATGATCGGGTCGAAGAAGGCGTCGAGCGAGCGGCTCAGACCGAGCATGGCGCCGGCCGCCAGCGCGCTGATGCCGAACACGTCGGTGTAATAGAACGTCAGGTAGAGCATGAACGTCTGCCAGAAGAGGCAGGACGCCAGGTCGCCGAAGCTGTAGGAGAATTTCTCCCGGACGCTCAGCTTGTCATTGTCCAGCGGGGGGGTGGTCATGGGGGTAGGGGTGGGGCAGGCCAATCAGACTTTGCCGCGGCGGGCCTCGAGCTGCGCGCGGATCTCGGCCATTTTCTGCTGGGTCAGCGGATAACTCCACCAAAATGCGGCGGCCACGCAGACGCCCGCGATCGGGATGCCCGCGAGCAGGGCCCGGATCCAGAAGATCGTCTCCGGGCTCTGCGCGACCTTGTCGGCCGCGAAACCCGTCAGGCCCAGGACCTGGCCGGCGAGGAAGTAGCCGAGGGCGTTGCCGGCCTTGTTCATCCAGGAACCGCAGGCGGAGAACGCGCCCTCGCGGCGCTTGCCGGTCTGGAGCTCGTCGTAGTCCATGATGTCGGCGCCGATGGTCTGATCCAGCATGTAGTAGCCGGCGGCCGTGAGGGCCATGGCGGCGGAGGCGAACGGTTGCAGCCAGGGCAGCGAGGGGGAATAGAGGAACCAGGTGGCGCCGTAGGCGGCGAAGCCGATGCCGCAGGTCAGCAGCATGGTGGGGAGCTTGCCGAGCCGGTTGCAGATCCAGGCGATGACGGGCACGCCGAGGAAGCCGCCGATCATCCACGCGGCGCCCATCACGCCGTTCCAGTTGTTGCCGAGCTTGGTATCGCCGTGCGCGACGTAATAGACGGTCGCGTAATAGCCGAGCGAGCCGACCATGCTCGAGCCGAGGGAGAAGACGAGCCCGGCGATGACCTTCAGCCGGAAGGGCCGGCATTTCATCGTCTCGTAGACCGAGGCCTTCAGCGAGACCTTCTCGGCCTGCCGCGCGGCGACGATGCCGTAATAGCGCTCCCTGACGTTGAAGAACACGAGCAGGCCGTTGATCAGCATCAGCGCGCCGAGGATGCTGCAGTAGACCTGCACGCCGAGGAGGATGTTCTGCTTGCCGGTGGCCGCGTTGGTGAAGAGGGCGAGGTTGGTGAACGGCAGCCCGATGAAGAACGCGACCTCGAAGACTTTTTGGATCACGCCCTTGTAGGTCATCACGCTGGTGCGCTCATGGTAGTCGGGGGTGAGCTCGTTGCCCAGGCTCTGGTAGGGCATGTTGAAGCAGCTCACGAACGGGATGTAGACCAGGCTCGAGAGCAGCATCCACCAGAACAGCTGGTTGCCGGTCCAGCCGGGCGGGACGAGAAACAGGCAGGGCAGGCCGACGCCGACGAACAGCGTCCCGACGAGGATGAACGGCCGGCGGCGGCCCAGGCGCGTGCGGGCGTTGTCCGACAGCCAGCCGAAGAGCGGGTCGGACAGCGCGTCGACGATGCGGATCAGCATCAGGGCCAGGCCCACCAGCTGCGGCGACAGCCCGAGGAAGATGTTGAAGACCGGGTAGGCGAGGTTCGGGTAGAGCCAGTGCCCCCACATGTCGATGGAGCCGCCGAGACCGTAGGCAATCTTGGTCTTGACGGGCACCCGGTCCTCGGGAGTGGTGGTCGGACCGTGGGCGGGGGCTGGGGCGGGGGCGTCAGTGGTCATGGGGTGGGGAAAATGCGTCCGGGGGCGGTGCGGTTCATGCGGTCAATAGGTGTCGACGAGGGAATGATGGACGAGCGCCCGCCGGAGTTTCCCCTCGGTCTGCCCGCGGGTGAACTCCAGCGTCACGGTCCGCGGCTCGTCGGGATAGAGCTCGAAATAATTGTCGCTGCTCCGGTGGGCGACGCCCGGCAGGTCGAAGGCGAAGCGGTGCAGGAAGGCCGTGGTGGCGAACGTGACCTCCGCCGCCCGCGGCGAAACCAGCCGGAGGCCGGCGGTCACCTGCCCCGGGCGCAGCTGCAGCAGGCGCGGCGGCGAGAGGAAAACCGTGTCCTCGCTCACGCGGGCGCCATCGACGAAGAGCGCGATCCGCAGGTGCAGGTTGTCGCGGCCGTGTTTCGCCATCAGCGGGCCGAGGTCGAGCGTCTTCTGCCGGACACTCTCGCCGGGGCGCAGCGCGACCGGCTTTTTCCCGCGCAGCAGCACGCGGTCGTCGAGGTGGAACAGCGTCCAGCGCAGCTCGCCGCGCCGGGGCTCGGGGGCGTCGCAGACGGTGTAAAGGTGGACGAGCCGCACGGTGGTGCGCCGGTAGTTGCCGATGATGGTGTCCTCGCCGCCGGGCACGTGGGCGCTGACGATCGCCGGGGCGAAGAAGCGCCGGGCCAGGTGGTGCAGCGCGCGCCAGCGGCCGGTGAACTCGATCGAGCTCCACGACGCGGCGGGCCAGCAGTCGTTCAGCTGCCAGTAGAGCGCGCCCATGCAGTGCGGCATCTGCCGGCGGTAGTGCTCGACCCCCGTCTGCATGCAGTAGGCCTGGTTCAGCTGCGACAGGTAGATGAGGTCCGCCTGCGACTTGGGGAAGCGGTAGTGGCGCGAGACGTAGTCGAGGATGATCTGGTTGCCGGCGCGGTTCTTCTGGTGGTTCTCCATCGGCGCGCCGAAGACGTTGGCGTCGCCGGGCGGGCAGAAGGTGGCCTGCGTCCCGGGCGAGCTGTAGCTCTGCATGCCGAACTCCGAGACGAAGCGGAACCGCCACTTCTCGTAGTCCTTCACCGGCGCCCGCGAGTGCCACACGTCCCAGAAATGCGTGTCGCCGCGCCTTTCGCCCGCGGCGTGCGTCGTGGCGTTGGCCACGGAGTCGGCGAAGCTGCCGCGCCACTGGGTGGAGGGCCAGTAGGCCGTGACCCCGTCGAGCGCGGCCACGACGGCCGGCAGGTCGCGGTGGAAGACCGCCTCGTAGTTTTTTTTCAGGCGCGGATGGGTCGCCAGGTCGCCGCGGCCGTGGCCGAAGTGGTTGAGCTGGGCGACCTCGTTGTTGCCGCACCAGAGGGCGAGGCAGGCGCGGTGGCGGAGGCGGCGGACCTGGTGCCGGGCCTCGGCCCGCACGCTGCGGCGGAACGCGGCGTCGCCCGGGTAGATGGAGCAGGCGAACATGAAGTCCTGCCACACCAGCAGGCCGAGCTCGTCGCACAGGTCGTAGAAATCCTCGCTCTCATAGACGCCGCCGCCCCACACGCGGATCATGTTCATGTGCGCCGCGCGGGCGCTGCGCAGGTCGCGCGCGTAGTCCTCGCGCTGCAGGCCGGCGACGAAGCTGTGCGCCGGGATCCAGTTGGCGCCCTTGGCGAAGACCGGCCGGCCGTTGACGACGAAGCGGAAGGTCTCGCCCGCGGCGTCGGCGCGCCGGTCGAGCTCGACGGTGCGCAGGCCGAGCCGCCGCGACCAGCGGCCGAGGCGCCGTCCGTCCGGGGCGAGGAACTCGGTCTCCAGCTGGTAGAGCGGCTGCGCGCCCTGGCCGTTGGGCCACCAGAGCTGCGGGTGTTCGACCAGGATCTCGGTGCCGACGCCCTCGGCGATGACGATGCGGTTGAGCGTGAGCCGGTGGTGGCAGGAGAGGCCGGCGGCGCGGCGGGCGAACTCGGGGGCGAGCCGGAGGATGACGGCGTCGCCGCGGGCGCCGCGGTGGTGCCACTGGAGGACGCGGACGCTTTCCAGCCGGTTGGTGCTCCAGGATTCCAGCCGCAGGTCGCGCCAGATGCCGGCGGTGACGAGGCGCGGGCCCCAGTCCCAGCCGAACTGGCAGGGCTGCTTGCGCAGCACCTGGCTGCGCCCGACGGGGTCGTTGAATTCGCGGGGCTGGTGGGAAAGCCGGTGGGTGCGGATGTACTCCATCGCGCTGCCGAAGCGGATGACCAGCTCGTTGGCGCCGGCGCGGAGCCGGGGCCTCGCGTCCCAGCGGTGGGCGACGAACATGTTGTCCGTGCGCGCGATCTCCCGGCCGTTCAGCCGGACGGTGGCGACGGTGTCGAGGCCGTCGGCCACGAGGTCCACGTGCCCGTGCTCCAGCAGCGCGGCGGGGACATTGAACGTGGCGCGGTATTCCCAGTCCCGCTCCTCGATCCACTGCAGTTCCAGCTCGTTCGTGCCCCAGAACGGATCGGGGATCAGCCCGAGCCGGCGCAGGTCGGTGTGCACGCAGCCCGGCACCACCGCGGGGCGCCAGGGCGAGGCCGCGGTGGCGTCGCGGAATTGCCACGCAGCGGAGGCCAGGGGGAGCGAACGCATGGACCGGGCCCCGCGGGCGGGCTTACTTCTTGAGCGGGTTGTCCAGCACGAAGCGGACGATTTCCTCGGCCGAGCCGAAGCAGAGCGCGGACACGGTGTCGGCGGCGCCGTAATAGATCGCGAGCCGGCCGGTCGCGCTGTCGCAGAGGCAGCCGACGGGGAAGCACACGCCCGGGACGAAGCCGCTGAGCTCATAGGGCGCCTCCGGGCAGAGCAATGCCTCCCGGGCGGAGGCGACCACTTTCCACGGCTGTTCGCGGTCGAGCACCATCGCGCTGATCGAGTAGACGAAGCCGTTGCAGGTGCCGGTGACCGCGTGGTAGATCAGCAGCCAGCCCTCGCTGGTCTCGATGGGCGAGGGGCCCGCGCCGATCTTGGTCCCCTGGAACCAAGGCCAGCCGCGGCCCATGACATGACGGTGCTTGCCCCAATAAACGAGGTCGGAGCTCTCGCTGATGAAGATGTCGCCAAAGGGCGTGTGGCCGGTGTCGGACGGCCGGCTGAGCATGAGATACTTGCCGTTGACCTTGCGCGGGAAGAGCACGCCGTTGCGGTTGTAGGGCAGGAAGGCGTTCTCGATCTGCTCGAAATGCACGAAGTCGGTCGTTTTCGCGACGCCGATGGTCGGGCCGTGGTAGCCATTGCACCAGGTGATGTAGTGCACGCCGTCGATGAGCGTGACGCGCGGGTCGTAGGCGTATTCGTGGCGGAGCACCTCGGGGTCGCCGGCGGTGAAGGTGATCGGCTTGGGCTCGAAGGTGAACTTGAGCCCGTCCGGGCTGCGGCCGACGTGCAGGTGCGGCACGCGGTCCATGCCCTCGGTGCGGAACACGCCGATGAAGCCGCCCTGCCAGGGCACGACGGCGCTGTTGTAGATGCCGGTGACGTGCGGGAGCGGGCGGCGGCCGATGACGGGATTGGCGTCGTAGCGCCAGAGCAGGTCCGAGTTGCCGGCCGCCCGGGGTTGCCAGGGAATGTTGGGAAGGGCGGAGCCGACGATCTGGAACTTCATGGGGAATTGGGGGCGGATTTAAACTGGGCCGGCGGTCAAACCCTGACAGCAGGTCAAGCGGGGCAAAGCGACCAGGGGCGGGATAGTACGGCAGCCGCCTCCGGATGTTAATGAGATCCTTTGTCCCTCGCTTGAGAAGCCCCCCTGCGGTCCCGGCCGCGGCTGGTCCGGAACGTTGATAAATTTTGCACGAAAACCCGGCGCAATTCGGATCTTCCCATGGCCACCCACCCGCCCGCGGCAGGGCTGGACCTTGGTCCAGCCGCGAACGGGCAGGAACGCCGCGAGCCGGCGGTTCGCGGCCATCGGCTGCACCAAGGTGCAGCCCTGCGGCAACCGGCTACGGCTTCACCGGGGTGAGCCGGAAGAGCAGCACGTCATGGGAATCGACCTTGGCGGTATAGGGCTTGGAGTTGTCGCCGGCGGGCTTTTTCGCCCAGACGTCCTGCACCTTGAACGCGCCCTGGATGGTCCAGAGCCGGTTCCACTCGACCGTGATCTCCGTCGCGGCGGCGTTGGTGTTGAGCGCGCAGACGGCCCATTCGCCGTGGCTGAGCTCGCGGACCCAGATCTCGATGTTCTTGCCGGGATCGGCGAGGGCGCGGAAGCCCTGCTTGCCGAGCGCATCCTGGTCGATGGCGAGCACATCCTTGTCGGTCATCATGGCCTGATACTCGGGCTTCATGTGCCGCACGTCGTTGCCGGCGATGAGCGGGGCGGCGATCATGCACCAGAGGCTGAAGTGGGCGCGCGATTCGCCGTAGGTCAGGCCATCGGTGCCCACCTCGAGCATGTCGGGGTCGTTCCAGTGCCCGGGGCCGGCGTATTTGCCGATGCCGTCGGGACCGTTGCTCTCCACCAGGCTGTACTGCAGGTCGAGGTTGCGCTTCCAGCCGCTCTCCCAGCCCTTGCGGCCGTCGTAGGAGCTGTAGATGTCGCCCGTCGTGCGCCACATGTGGCCGACGTCGCCCGCCCATTCCCAGGGCTTGTTCTGGCCCCATTCGCAGAGGCTGAACAGGACCGGCCGGCCGGCGGCGTGCAGCGCGTCGCGCATCGTCTTGTAGGTCTCGCGCGCGTCGGCGGTGCCGTGCTCGCACCAGTCGTACTTGAGGAAATCGATGCCCCAGGAGGCGTAGGAAAGCGCGTCCTGGTACTCGTGGCCGCGGCCGCCGGGGAAGCCCGCGCAGGTCTTGGTGCCCGCGCAGCTGTGGATGCCGAACTTGAAGCCCTTGGCATGAAGATAGTCGCCGACCGCCTTCAACCCATGGGGGAATTTCTTCGGGTCGGGCACGAGGTTGCCCTGGGCGTCGCGCTCCCTGCTCTCCCAGCAGTCGTCGATCACGATGTAGGTGTAGCCGGCGTCGCGCATGCCGTTCGCGATCATGGCGTCCGCCGTCTCCCTGATCAGGTCTTCATTGATGTTCGCGGCGAAGGTGTTCCAGCTGTTCCAGCCCATGGGCGGGGTGAGGGCGAGGCCTTCGAATTTCTGGGCGAAACCTGCGGTGCAGATCGCGCAAAATAGCACGAGGATGGTTTTTTTCATGGGGTGGTGGGGGCAATGAAGAGCGGGCCGGACGGACCGGGACAAAATCACGGACTCAGGTCAGTTGACACAAATATTCGCGTAGCCCCAGCCAAAAGTAAATTCCCTGTTTCCGGCCAACATGATTCCTAACAACCACCGGGCCGGGCCGGCGATTTAGATCGAAATCCAATCGCCAAGCTACCTATAAACAGAACCTTTCCCCCCGTCTCTACCTACTCTCATCCCACCATGGCCAACTACGGTTACTTCGACGACGCCCGCCGCGAATATGTCATCACCCGCCCCGACACGCCCCTGCCCTGGCTGAATTATTTCGGCCAGGACGAGTTCTTCGGCCTGTCGTCGCAGACCGCCGGCGGCTATTCCTTCTGGAAGGACGCCAAGCTGCGCCGCCTGACGCGCTACCGCTACAACAACAACCCGATGGATAACGACGGCCGCTTCCTCTACGTGAAGCAGGGCCAGTCCGTCTGGAATCCGGGCTGGAAGCCGACCCGCACCAAGCTCGACGCCTTCGAGTGCCGCCACGGCCTCGGCTACTCCCGCATCACCGGCCGCAAGGACGGCATCGAGGTCGAGCAGCTGATGTTCGTGCCGCCCCAGGAAAACCTGGAGATCTGGAAGGTCTCGGTCCGCAACCGGACGAAAAAACCGCAGAAGCTGAGCCTCTTCTCCTACGTCGAGTTCTGCTTTTTCGAGGCGCTGAACGACATGACGAACTACCAGCGCACCTACTCGATCGGCGAGGTCGAGATCGAGGGCAGCGCGATCTACCACAAGACCGAGTACCGCGAGCGCCGCAACCATTACACCCTCTTCGGCTGCACCCGGAAGATTGACGGCTACGACACGTCGCGCGACGCCTTCGTCGGCGTCCACCACGGTCTGCACGATCCGCAGGCCGTCCTCGCCGGCAAATGCACCAACAGCCATGCCTACGGCTGGAATCCCGTCGGCGCGCTCCAGGTCAACCTCACGCTCAAGCCCGGCCAGGAGGAGACCTTCGCCTTCGTTCTCGCCTACGTCGAGCAGGGCGACCGGCCGAAGTTCGACGCGCCGCTCGTGATGAACAAGACCCGGGGCAGGGAGATCCTCGCCAAGTACCGCGACCTGAAGGTCGTGGACGCCGCGTTTGCCGCCGTGAAGGCGCGCTGGGAGTCGCTGCTGTCGATCTACCAGTCGCCCGACGTGCCCAACGAGCACCTGCGCCGCATGGTCAACACCTGGAACCAGGTCCAGTGCATGGCGACTTTCAACCTATCCCGCTCCGCCTCGGGCTACGAGACCGGCATCGGCCGCGGCATGGGCTACCGCGACTCGAACCAGGACATCCTCGGCTTCGTTCACCTGCTCCCGGCCCGTGCCCGCCAGCGCATCCTCGACATCGCCTCCACCCAGCTCGCCGACGGCACCTGCTTCCACCAGTACCAGCCGCTGACCAAGAAGGGCAACGCCGACATCGGCGGCGGCTTCAACGACGACCCCCTCTGGCTCATCCTCTCGACCTGCGCGTACATCCGCGAGACCGGCGACCTGACGATCCTCGCCGAGCCGTGCGGTTACGCCGACAAGCCCGGCTCCACGGACTCGCTGCTTCACCACATCGAGACCTCGATCAGCTACACGCTGAACAACCGCGGCCCGCACAGCCTCCCGCTGATCGGCCACGCCGACTGGAACGACTGCCTCAACCTCAACTGTTTTTCGACGGAGCCGAACGAATCCTTCCAGGTCACCGGCGACATCGCCGGCTCGAAGGCCGAGTCCGTCATGATCGCCGGCCTCTTCCTCTACGCCGCGCGCGACCTCGTCGGGCTTTACGGCTTCATGGGCCGCGCGGCCGACGCCGCCCGCATCCAGGTCCATTACGATGACATGCTCAAGACCGTGGAGGAACAGGCCTGGGACGGCGCGTGGTACACCCGCGCCTTCGACGCCCGGAGCAATCCCGTCGGCTCCAAGGTCTGCAAGGAGGGCAAGATCTACATCGAGAGCCAGGCCTGGTGCGTCCTCGGCGGCGCCGGCCGGAACAACGGCCGCGCGAAGAAGGCCCTGCAGGCCGTGGACAAATATCTCTACAATCCGGAGTACGGCTGCGCGCTGCAGTATCCGCCGTACTCGACCTACCACCTCGAGCTCGGCGAGGTCTCCAGCTATCCGCCGGGCTACAAGGAAAATGCCGGCGTTTTCTCCCACAACAACACCTGGATCCACATCGGCTGGACCCTGTTTGGCGAGGGCGAGAAGGCGCTCGAGTACTACCTCAGCATCTGCCCCTCGGCGAAGAAGGACCACGACGTCTACCGCTCGGAGCCTTATGTCTACGCGCAGATGACGGCCTCGCAGTTCTCGCCCACACCCGGCGAGGGCAAGAACTCCTGGCTCACCGGCACGGGCGCCTGGTCATTCGTCGTCGCCAGCCAGTCGATCCTCGGCGTCCAGCCGGATTTCACCGGCCTGCGCATCGACCCGTGCATACCGAAGAAGTGGAAGGGCTTCACGGTCTCGCGCAAGTTCCGCGGCGTCACGTACAGCATCGAGGTCAAAAACCCGAAGGGCAGATCGAAGGGCGTGAAGTCGCTCGTCATCGACGGCCAAAAGGTCGCCGGCAACCTCATCCCGCTCCCGACCGACGGCCGCACCGCCGTGAAGGTCGAGGTCACGCTCGGCGCCTGAGCAACGGGTGAAGGTTGGGTCAGGCCGGCGGAGCATATCCCGCCGGCCTGTTTTATTCCCGGTGGGTCCAATACACCGAAGCTTGCTTCGGCTTCGTTGTAGCCGGCCTCGCTGAGGCCGGTTACGAAAGGGTCCGGGGTCAGCGACCCCGGCTACACCAAACGGCTTGGGTCAATTGTCCGGAGCTTGCTCCGGGGATCTTTACTCGCGGATTTGCTTCACTCGGCGGCGGAGCGGCCCAAGCTGGGCGGCCAGCCATGCCCGCCAAGCGCGCCTTCGTCTACATCGTCCGTTGCTCCGACCGGACGTTCTATATCGGCACGGCGAAGGATGTCCGCCGGCGGCTCGCCGTCCACAACGCCCGCCGTGGCGCGAAATACACCCGGCCGCGGCTGCCGGTCCGGCTGGTCTGGTCGGAGGGCCCGATGAGCCTGACCCGCGCGCTGCAACGCGAACACCAGTTGAAGCAGTTGACCCGCGCACAAAAGCAGGCGCTTATCCGGGGCCGGTTGAAAGTTCCCCGGCCGCGTTGATCCCATGCTTTTCCTGAACAAGCTCCTGCCCGTCTTTGTCCTGCCGCTGGGCCTGGCGCTGCTGCTGCTGCTCGCCGCGCTGTGGCGGAAAAAGCGCTGGCCGGTGGTCGCCGCCCTGCTGCTGCTTTATCTGGGCAGCATCCCCTTCGTCGGCGGCCGGCTGATCGGCTGGCTCGAGTCGCGTTATCCGGCGGTCGCGGTCGACCAGGCCGGGCCGGCGGACGCGATCGTGGTGCTCGGGGGGATTTTTGGTCCGCCGACCGCGCCCGGCTTGGTGCCCAATCTGCCGGCGACGGCGGCGCGGCTCGAGGCCGGCATCCGGCTGGCCCAGGCCGGCCGGGCCTCGTGGCTGGTCTTCACCTGCGGGCGGATACCCTGGGAAGGCCACGTCCGGACCGAGGGCGAGGACGCACGCGCGCAAGCCCTCCTGCGCGGGGTGCCGGCCGACCGGATTCTCCTCACCCGCGAGGTGGCCAACACGGCCGACGAGGCGCGCGCGGTGGCCGGGCTGGCGCAGGAACGGCACTGGCGTCGCATCATCCTGGTCACGACCGGCTGGCACCTGCCGCGCGCGGCCTACCTTTTCCACCGCGCGGGCGTGGACTGCATTTTCTTTCCGGTGGATTTCCGCCATGATCCCGGGCGACCGCTGACGCTGATCGATTTCCTGCCCGCGGCCGATGCGCTGGGCGAGACCGAGACCACGCTGCGGGAGATCTACGGCAACCTCTACTACCGTCTTTTCCGCTGAGCCTTCACCGGCTTGGCCGGGACGGGCAGGATGAAGGGCGTGTAGAGCGCCGCCGACTTCGGCGGGAAACGGCCGCTCAGCCGCACGCCGACGTCGAGCGACTCCTGCTTCCGGACGTGGCCGGTGGCGTGCAGCTTGGCGACGATGTCGTAGCGGCTGTGCGGCACGAGCAGTTCGAGCGGCTCCAGGTTGTCGACGGCCAGCTCCTCGCAGCGGCGGAGCAGGGCCTCCAGGCCGGTGCCGGCGTGCGCGCTGATGAACAGCGCCTCGGGGTGCTGCGCCCGCACACGCGCCACGGTGTGGGCGGAGGCGGCGTCGACCTTGTTGAAGACCGTGATGGTGGGCTTGTCCGCCGCGCCCAGCTCCGCCAGCACGGCGAGCGTGGTGGCGTGGTGCTGCTCGAAGTTCGGGTTGGTGACGTCGATGACGTGGATGAGAAAGTCCGAGACCACCACCTCCTCGAGCGTGGCCTTGAAGGCCTCGACCAGCCGGTGCGGCAGCCGGCGGATGAAGCCGACGGTGTCGGTCACGAGCAGCGTCCGGCCGTCGGGCAGGACGAACTGCCGCGTGGTCGGGTCGAGGGTGGCGAAGAGCTTGTCCACCGCGAGCACGTGCGCGCCGGTGAGCTTGTTGAGCAGCGAGGATTTGCCGGCGTTGGTGTAGCCGACGATGGCCGCGCCGGGGACGGGCGTGCGCTGGCGCCGCCGGCGCTGGGTGGCGCGCTGGGAGATGACGGCGACCAGCTCCTCCTTCAGGTGCGCGATGCGGTCGCGCACAACGCGGCGGTCCTGCTCGAGCTGGGTCTCGCCCTCGCCGCCCATGGCGCCCTTGCCGCGCTGGCGGGACAGGTGGGTCCACGCCCGGGTCAGGCGGGGGAGGGAGTATTCCATGCGGGCCAGCGCGACCTGCAGCACGGCCTCGCGCGTCTGGGCGCGGTCGGCGAAGATTTCCAGGATGACCTCCTGCCGGTCGATGACGGCCACGCCGGATTCCTTTTCCCAGTTGCGCTGCTGGCTGGGCGACAGCTCGGCGTCGACCACGATGAGGTCGGCGCCGTCGGCCTTGGCCAGCGCGATCAGCTCGGCGGCCTTGCCGCTGCCGACCAGGAACTTGGCCTGGGTCAGGCGCAGGTTGACGAAGGTGGTGCGGGTGATCGTCAGCCCGAGGTTCTCCACCAGCTCCTTCAGCTCGCCCAGCAGCTCCTCGCCCTCGCCGGCGGCCATGTCGGGGGTCTGCAGGCCGACCAGCAGGGCGCGCTGGGCGGGTTTTTCTTCGAGGGGAAAGTCGGCCATGGAGTCTCAGTCAGTAGCCGCCGCCCCGGGCGAGTCAACTTATGTCATGATATCCCGGGGTCCGCGCGGGTTGCGGGCTGGACAGCCGAAAACCCGCTTTGCAATCTGGCCCCGGTTTTTTCAGGCTTGCCGGCCAACCATTTGCCCGCGGAGGCGGTCCATTGGAAAAGTGGATGCATAGGGGATGTAACTCGCTTTTTCCGTGTCCGCTTCCGCGGGCTTTTGCCACGCCAGATTGTCACCCCGCCGGGCCACCGCCGGTGCACCCTGGCGCGGCCCGCGTACCGCGCAACTGTCCGGCCCGGGGAAAACCCATCGTGAAAGCTGGAACGCCTCCTGCAATCCCTCGGTCCTAACAACATGGACCAGCAAAAAATGACCGTCATGTCGCGCCAGGCCGTGCAGGAGGCGCAGAACGAGGCGCGCCGCCGCTCGCACAACGAGGTGGAGACGTGGCACCTGCTCGTCGCGCTCCTGGCCCAGGAGGGCGGCATCGTGCCGGCGCTCGTCGAGAAGCTCGGTCTGACCGTCAGTGCCATGCAGCTGGCCGCCAACCGCGAGCTGGAGCGCGTGCCGAAGGTTTCCGGCGCCGTCGATGTCTCGAAGGTCTACGTCACCCAGGCCCTCAACGAGGTGCTGACCCAGGCCGAAAAGGAGGCCGAGCAGCTCAAGGACGAGTTCGTGAGCGTCGAGCACCTGTTGCTCGCCCTCATCAAGGTCGGCCAGCCCGCGGCCCTGAGGAAATATTTCGACAGCTTTGGCCTCGACCGGGCCAAGGTGCTCGCGGAGCTCAAGCTGATGCGCGGCAGCCAGCGCGTCACCTCCGACAACCCCGAGACGACCTACAACGCCCTCGAGAAATACGGCATCGACCTCGTGGCGCAGGCGCGCAAGGGCAAGCTCGACCCCGTGATCGGCCGCGACGCCGAGATCCGCCGCGCCATCCGCATCCTGTCCCGCAAGACCAAGAACAACCCCGTGCTCATCGGCGAGCCCGGCGTCGGCAAGACCGCCATCGTCGAGGGCCTGGCCCAGCGCATCCTGCGCGGCGACGTGCCCGAGGGGCTGAAGGACAAGACCGTCTTCGCCCTCGACATGGGCGCGCTGGTCGCGGGCGCCAAGTACCGCGGCGAGTTCGAGGAGCGGCTCAAGGCCGTCCTCAACGAGGTCAAGCAGGCGGACGGCCGCATCATCCTGTTCATCGACGAGCTCCACACCATCGTCGGCGCCGGCAAGACCGAGGGCGCGATGGACGCCGGCAACCTGCTCAAGCCCATGCTGGCCCGCGGCGAGCTGCACTGCATCGGCGCGACCACCCTCGACGAATACCGCCTGCACATCGAGAAGGACCCGGCGCTCGAGCGCCGCTTCCAGCCGGTGGTCGTGGAGGAGCCGACGGTCGAGGACGCCATTTCCATTTTGCGCGGCCTGCGCGAGCGCTACGAGCTGCACCACGGCGTGCGCATCCAGGACAACGCCCTCGTGGCCGCCGCCGTGCTCTCGCACCGCTACATCGCCGACCGCTTCCTGCCGGACAAGGCCATCGATCTCGTGGACGAGGCCTGCGCCATGATCCGCACCGACATCGACTCGCTGCCGACCGAGCTGGACGAGCTCCAGCGCCGCGTCCTCCAGCTGGAGATCGAGGAGACCGCGCTCCGGCAGGAAAAGGACGACGCCTCCAAGCGCCGGCTGACCGAGCTGCGCAAGGAGCTGGCCAACGACAAGGAGAAGGCCACCGCGCTCCGCACCATCTGGCTCAAGGAGAAGGAATCCCTCGGCCGCGTGCAGAAGGTGCGCGAGGAGCTCGAGGCCGCCCGGCTCGAGATGGCCAAGGCCGAGCGCAACTACGACCTCAACAAGATCGCCGAGCTCCGCCACGGCCGCATCCCGCAGCTCGAGAAGGAACTCGCCAAGGCCGAGAAGACCGGCACCGCCAAGACCACCCTGGTCAAGGAGGAGGTCTCGTCCGAGGAGATCGCCGAGATCATCTCGAAGTGGACCCACATCCCCGTGACCCGGCTCCTGGAGGGCGAGAAGGAGAAGCTCCTGAAGCTCGAGGACGAGCTCCACCGGCACGTCATCGGCCAGGACGAGGGCGTCCGCCTCGTCAGCGAGGCCATCCTGCGCGCCCGCGCCGGCATCAAGGACCCGCGCCGGCCGATCGGCAGCTTCCTGTTCCTCGGCCCGACCGGCGTCGGCAAGACCGAGCTCGCCAAGACGCTCGCGTCACAGCTCTTCGATTCCGAGAACAACCTCATCCGGCTCGACATGTCCGAGTACATGGAGAAGCACTCCGTCTCGCGCATGATCGGCGCGCCCCCGGGCTACGTCGGCTACGACGAGGGCGGGCAGCTCTCCGAGGCCGTGCGGCGCAAGCCCTACTCGGTCGTCCTCTTCGACGAGATCGAGAAGGCGCACCCGGACGTGTTCAACGTCCTGCTGCAGGTGCTCGACGACGGCCGCATCACCGACAGCCAGGGCCGCACGGTGGATTTCAAGAACACCGTCATCATCATGACCTCGAACATCGGCAGCCGCCACCTGCTCGAGGGCGTGACCGGCACCGAGATCCCCGAGAGCGTGCGCGAGGCCGTCATGGCCGACCTGCGCGCGGCCTTCCGGCCGGAGTTCCTCAACCGCGTGGACGAGACCGTGCTCTTCAAGCCGCTCTCGCTGGAGGAGATTGAAAAGATCGTCGACCTCCTCATCGCCGACGTGAACCGGCGGCTCGCGGACAAGCGCGTCGTGGTCGTGCTCGAGCCGAAGGCGAAGGCCTGGGTGGCCGAGAAGGGCTACGACCCGGTCTTCGGCGCGCGCCCGCTCAAGCGCTTCCTCCAGCGCCACCTCGAGACGCGCTTGGCGCGCGCCCTCATCGGCGGCGAGGTCACCGAGGACTCGACCGTCACCTTCAAGGTCAAGGGCGGCGAGCTGGTGCTGGGGTGAATATAGCCGGGGTCGCTGACCCCGGTGTCCTTCTTTTCGTTCCGGGCTCAACAAGGCCAACGCACCCCGCCATTTCTTCCTTTGCGTCCCGGCGACTTTGCGTGAGATTCGGCCCGCATGTCCGCCGAGCCCATCCGCTATTTCCACCGCAACAAGCAGACCGTCGAGACCGAGCAGGTCTACGGCGAGCGCTGGCTGCGCTGGACCTACGGGACCGCGCTCGGTCGCTTCGCCCTCTGGCTGCTGGTGAGGCGGGCCATCGCCTCGCGCTATTACGGCTGGCGGATGTCGTGGCGGGCGAGCGCGAACCGGATCCTGCCGTTCATCGTCGACTTCAACCTCGATGTGGACGAGTTCGCGAAAAAGCCGTACGCGTTCAGGACCTTCAACGAGTTCTTCTCCCGCGCGCTGAAGGCCGGCGCCCGGCCGATCGCGCCGGGCGACCACGTGGCGGTGCTGCCCGCGGACGGCCGGCACCTCGCGTTCCAGACCTATGATGCGGCGACGGGGTTTTATGCGAAGGGCCAGCGGTTCGACCTCGCGGCCTTTCTCGGCGATCCCGCGCTGGCGGCGGAGTTCGGCGGCGGCTCGCTGCTGATCTCGCGGCTGTGCCCGGTGGACTACCACCGGTTTCATTTTCCCGTGAGCGGCACCCCGGACGAGCCCCGGCTGATCAACGGCTGGCTTTACTCCGTCAGCCCGATCGCGCTGCGGCGGAACCTCGCTTATCTCTGGGAGAACAAGCGGGCGGTGACCCTGGTCGAGTCGCCGGTGTTCGGCCGCGTCGCAGTGGTGGAGGTCGGCGCGACGATGGTCGGCAGCATCCTGCAGACGTTCGTGCCCGGGCGCGCGGTCGCGAAGGGCGAGGAGAAGGGCCTCTTCAAGTTCGGCGGCTCGTGCGTCGTGACGATTTTCCAGCGCGGCCGGATCAAGCTCGATGCCGACCTGGTGCGCCACAGCGCCGACGGCCTCGAGGTCTACGCCCGGATGGGCGACCGGCTGGGCGCTGCCGGCTGAGACCAACCAATCACTTTACCACGGATTTCTCGGATGAACACGGATGGTGAACCCAAGCCTGTCATTCTGAGCACTTCGGTGGTTTTTCCGTGCCCATCCGTGTAATCCGTGGTCAATTCCGCCTGATGAAAACACGACTCCTCCTGATGCTCTGCGTGGCCGTCGCGACGGTCCGGGCCGGTTTCCCCTACGCGGAGGCCACGGTTGATCAGCTGCAGGCCGGGATGGCCGCGGGCAAATTCACCGCCCATGAGCTGACCGCCGCCTACCTGCAGCGCATCGCGGCCATCGACCAGTCCGGCCCGGGCCTGCACGCGGTCATCGAGGTGAACCCCGACGCGCTGGCGATCGCCGACCAGCTCGACGCCGAACGCAAGGCCGGCAAAGTCCGCGGGCCGCTGCACGGGATCCCGGTGCTCATCAAGGATAACATCGACACCGCCGACCACCTGGCCACGACCGCCGGGTCACTCGCGCTGGTCGGCTCCAAGCCGCGGCAGGACTCCGGGGTGGCGGCCAGGCTGCGGGCCGCGGGGGCCATCATTCTCGGCAAGACGAATCTCAGCGAATGGGCCAACATCCGCTCAACAACCTCGACCAGCGGCTGGAGCGGTCGCGGCGGGCAGACGCACAATCCCTACGCGCTGGACCGCGACCCCTCCGGCTCCAGCTCCGGTTCCGGGGCCGGGGTCGCGGCGAATCTCTGCGCGCTCGCCGTCGGCACCGAGACGGACGGCTCCATCGTCTCGCCCGCCGCGACCTGCGGCGTGGTCGGGCTGAAACCGACGGTGGGCCTGGTCAGCCGCGCCGGCATCATCCCGATCGCTGCCTCGCAGGACACCGCCGGACCGATGACGCGCACGGTGCGCGATGCGGCGCTCCTGCTGGCGGCGCTGGCCGGGCCGGATGAACGCGATGTGGCGACGAAGCAGATCCCCGCCGGCCTTTCGCTGGATTTCGCCGCGGCCCTGCAGCCCGGCGCGTTGCAAGGCGCGCGGATCGGCGTGCTGCACGGGCCGTTCGGCCTGCACCCGCGGATGGAGGCCGTGCTCGCCGCGGCCGTGGCCCGGCTGAAGTCCGCCGGGGCGGAGATCGTCGAGCTCGGTGATTTCCCGGACCTGGGCAAGGTCTCCGATCCCGAGCTCGAGGTGCTGCTCTATGAGCTGAAGGATGGCCTCAACACCTACCTGGCCGGTCTTGGGCCGGATGCGCCCGTCAAGACCCTGGCGGACGTCATCCGCTTCAACGAGGCGCACCACGCGCAGGAGATGCCGTTTTTCGCCCAGGAACTCTTCGTGCGCGCCGAGGGCAAGGGCCCGCTCACCGAGGCCGCCTACCGCGACGCCCGGGCGCTCTGCCTGAAGCTCGCCCGGACCGACGGTATCGATGCGCTGGTCGCCAAGCACAAGCTCGACGCCCTGGTCGCGCTCACCGGCGGGCCGGCCTGGTTGATCGATCCCGTGAACGGCGACACCTTCACCGGCGGCAGCTCCACGCCCGCCGCCGTCGCCGGCTATCCCAGTGTGACGGTGCCGGCGGCGCAGGTCTTCGGCCTGCCGGTCGGGTTGTCGTTCATCGGCCCCGCCTGGACGGACGGCCGGTTGCTCGCGCTGGCCGCCGATTTCGAAGCCCACACGCAGGCGCGCCGGGAACCGCAGTTTCCATCCACGGTGAAGCTGGATTAGCGCGGGATTCCCGCTTGCCTCCCCGGGGCGGAAAACGGAAAACTAGCCGCTGTTCCCGCTCGGGTGGTGAAATTGGCAGACACGAGGGTCTTAGAAGCCCTTGCCGCAAGGCGTGCAGGTTCAAGTCCTGTCCCGAGCACCAGCCTTCGCTCCTCTGGAGCTACGGCTGCAGGCCAGCCACCGGAGTAATGGGCAATTGGCGCCGCAGGGCGGTATGATGCACCGTGGTCGGCCGGCATAAAAATCAATCGCCGCATAACCGTTCTTAAGCCGCCGGCGTTGCAAAAATCCGCCAAACTGTTCCGAATGCCCAGTTACCCCATGAAATACGGCCACTTCGATGATGCGGCGCGCGAGTATGTAATCACCCGTCCGGATACGCCCCGCGCGTGGTCCAACTACCTCGGCTCCCGTCGCTATGGCGCCATCATCACCAACAACGCCGGCGGCTACAGCTTCACGCGCTCGCCGGCGTCCGGCCGCTTTCTCCGCCACCGCTACAACTCCGTGCCGATGGACATGCCCGGCCGCCAGTTCTACCTGCGCGACCGAACCAGCGGCGATTACTGGTCCGCTGCCTGGCAGCCGGTCGGCAAGCCGCTCGACCAATACCAGACCACCACGCGTTTCGGTCCCGGCTACGCGGTGATCGACAGCGAGTATGGCGGGGTGCGGACCGAGGCGACCTATTTTGTCCCGCTCAACCAGGACTTCGAATACTGGCGGCTCAAGGTCATCAACACCGGCGCCACGCCGCGCGCGCTCAGCGTGTTTTCCTTCTGCGAGTTCACCACCGAGTGGAGCCTCGGGCAGGACCTGCTCAACCTCCAGTACGCGCAGTACATCTCCGAGGCGAACTGGCAGGACGGGTTCATCCTGGCGTCCTCGTGCCGGCGGCTGCCGGAGGACCCGGCCAACTTCGCCAACTGGGACCAGTCGCGCTGGTGGTGGATGACCCAGGTCGGCGGCACCATCGCCGGCTTTGACTGCGAGCGCGAAAAATTCCTCGGCGTCTACCGCAGCTTCGACCGGCCCGAGGCCGTCGAGCGCGGCATCCTGGGCAACCACGAGCATTTCTCCGACAACGGCTGCGGCGCCATCCAGAGCGAACTCACCCTCGCGCCCGGCGAGGCCACCGACGTCATCGTGCTCCTGGGCATCGGCAAGGCGCCCGTGGCCCGGCGCGTCCGCGCGAAATTCGGGAACGTCGCCGCCTGCGAGCGCGAACTGGCGAAGCTGAAACAGTATTGGCACGGCCTGCTCGACCGCCTGCAGGTGCGGACGCCCGACGCCGATTTCGACCACATGACCAACGTCTGGGGCGCCTACAACGCCCTGATGACCTTCGAGTGGTCGCGTTCCTGCTCCCTCGTCTACACCGGCGACCAGCGCGACGGCTTCGGCTTCCGCGACACCGTGCAGGATTTCCTCGGCGTCACCGGCATGATCCCCGGGGCCGTGCGGGAACGGATGATCCTCATGCTCTCCGGCCAGGACTCGACCGGCGGCGCCCAGCCCGAGATCCGGCCGTGGTCGCACGTCCCGGGCAAAATGAAGCCGACCCCTCCGGGCCATTACCGCAGCGATGACTGCCAGTGGTTTTTCAACTCCGTCCCGGCCTACGTCGCGGAGACGGGCGACCTCGCCTTCTACGATCTCGTCGTGCCCTACGCCGACAAGGGCCGGGCCACGGTGCTCGGCCACCTGCGCCGGGCGCTGGAATTCAATCTCGAACGCACCGGCAAGCACGGCCTGCCCTGCGGGCTGCTCGCCGACTGGAACGACTGTCTCAAGCTCGGCTACAAGGGCGAGTCGGTCTTCGTCACCTTCCAGCTCCGGCTCGGGCTCCGGACCTACGCGGAGATCGCGGCCCTGCTGCAACGGCCGAAGGAGCAAAAGTGGGCGCTCGCCGAGCTGGCCAAGCTCGACAAGAAAATCGCCAAGGTCTGCTGGGACGGCAAATGGTTCATCTGGGCCATCAGCGAGGACGGCGTCGTCTTCGGCACGAAGAAAGCCAAGGAAGGGCAGGTTTACCTGAACACCCAGTGCTGGGCGATCCTTTCCGGGGCCGCCACTCCGGCGCAAACCGACCAGGCGCTCGCCGCGGTGAAGTCGCGCCTCGCCTCCGACTACGGCGTCGCGCTCTGCCACCCGCCGTTCGCCGACACGCCGGTGAAGGTCATGCGCGCCGTGCTGTTCAATCCCGGCAACAAAGAGAACGGCGGCATCTTCTCGCACACCCAGAGCTGGATCGTCCTTGCCGAGATCGCGCGCGGCGACGGCGACCAGGCCTACGCCTATTACCGCTCGTTCCTGCCCTCGGCGCAGAACGACCGGGCCGATGTCCGCGAGATCGAGCCCTTCGTGCACTGCCAGAGCACCCACGCGCCCGCCTCGAAAAAATACGGCAGGTCCCGCGTGCCCTGGCTCTCGGGCACCGCCTCGTGGGCCCATTACACCGCCACGAACTACATCCTCGGCATCCGCCCCGAACCCGCTGGCCTGCGCATCGATCCCTGCATCCCGAAGGCGTGGCCGGGGTTCACCATGCGCCGTGTTTTCCGCGGGAAGACCCTGCACATCGAGGTGCGGAACCCGGCCGGCGTCTGCCGCGGGGTCAAGTCGCTCATGGTCGACGGCCAGCCGGTCACCGGCAACCTGATCCCCGCCGCCCGGCTCCGGCGCGGCTCCCGGATCGTGGCCGAGCTCGGCTGAGGTCCACGCCGCGGCCGCCATGTCGGACGTCTATTGCTTCGGCCACGTCAGCACCGGGCAGATCCTTCGTCTGCAGGGTCGTTATCCGGCACCCGATGGCTATGCCGAGATCGCCGAGACCCTCGAGAATCATGCCGGCGAAGCCACCGGCAGCGCCCTCGTCCTCGCGCAACTCGGCGCCGCGGTCACGCTCGAGGGCAACTGGATCGGCGACACGCCGGCCTGCCGCCGCACCCTCGATTTTCTGCGGGCGCGCGGCATCGATTGCTCGGGGCTGGCCGTGAAACCCGGCTACCCGGGCGTGAATGAAATCGTGGTTTCCGATGGCGACACGCGCACGGTTTTTGGCCGCTATATTGACCTGCTTTTCACCACGCCACAGTGGGAGCCGCCGGATGCCGGGCGCATCCGCGCCGCCCGCATCGTGTGTGTCGACCCGGCGTTCGGCGCCGCGACGCTGCTCGTCGCCCGCACGGCGAAGGCCGCCGGCCGGCCGCTCGTCACCTGCGACGCCCGGGCCGACGCGCCGCTCACCGCGCTGGCGGATGCGCTCGTGATCTCCAACGAGTTTTTGCGGCGCGAATATCCCGCCGCCGTGGCGCCGGGCGAACCGCGCGCGCGCCTCTTCGCCGACTACCTCGCCCGCTGCCCGGGGCTGGTGGTGTTCACCGCGGGCGCCGGCGGATTGTGGTACGGCCGCGCCGGCGGCCCGGCCCGCGGCGAGCTGCCGTCGTTTCCCGTCGCGGTGGTGGACAGCGCCGGCGCCGGCGACAGCTTCCGCGGCGGCCTGATTTACGGGTTGCTGCACGGCTGGTCCGACGAGCACACTCTGCGCTTCGCCTGCGCCGTCGCCGCGCTGGTCTGCACCACCGCCCCCGGCTGCGTGCATCCACCGGAGCTGGCGCAGGTGCGCGAATTCCTGGTCCGGCAGGGCGCCCCCCCGCCGCCCGCCTGAACCCGCCCCGCTTCCCCATGCAATACGGTCATTTCGACGACAAGGCCCGCGAGTACGTCATCACGCGCCCCGACACCCCGCGCCCCTGGTCCAACTACCTCGGCTCGACGGAATACGGGGCCATCATCACGAACCACGCCGGCGGCTACTCGTTCTACAAGAGCGGCGCCACCGGCCGCTTCCTGCGGATGCGCTTCAACAGCGTGCCGCTGGACCAGCCGGGCCGGCTGTTTTATCTGCGCGACAACGCGGATGGCGATTTCTGGTCGGCCTCCTGGCAACCCGTCGCCAAGCCCCTGGCGCAATACCAGTCCACCTGCCGCCACGGCACCGCCTACACGGTGCTCGAGAGCCGCTACGCGGGCATCGCGACCGAGGCGACGTACTTCGTGCCGCTCGGCCAGACCTTCGAGTACTGGCGGCTGCGCGTGACCAACCAGTCCAGGCGCGAGCGCCGGCTCTCGGTCTTCACCTACTGCGAGTTCGCGAACCTCTGGCACACCTACCAGGACCTGGTGAACCTCCAGTACTCGCAGTTCATCACCCGGGCGACGCTCGAGGACGGCATCCTCGGCGTCACCTGCAACCCGAACTTCGGCTTCGACGGCCGGGACCTGACCGGCTGCAACCGCACCTGGATGGCCCTGACCGGGGCGCCGCTCGCCGGCGTCGAGACCACCCGGGAGAAATTCCTCGGCAGCTACGGCGGCTACGCCGCGCCCGAGGCGGTGGCGCGGGGCCGCTGCTCCAATTTCCTCGCCGAGGGCGACAACGTCGTCGGCGGCCAGCAGGCCGACCTCGTGCTGGCACCCGGCGAGACCCGCGAGCTGATCGTCCTGCTCGGCCTCGGCACCGTCGGCTCGCACGGTCGGAAGACCGTGGCGGAATTCGCCAGCCCGGAGCGCTGCGCCGCGGAACTGCAGCAGCTGAAGGCCGCGTGGCACGCCCCGCTCGCGGCGCAGCAGGTGCAGACGCCGGACGCCGATTTCGACCACATGATCAACGTGTGGAACGCCTACAACGCCCTGATCACGTATGCTTGGTCGCGCTCCGCGTCACTCATCTACAACGGCGAGCGCGACGGCCTTGGCTACCGGGACACGGTGCAGGACATGCTCGGCGCCCTCCCGCTGCTCGGCGCGGCGGTGCAGCCGCGCCTCGAGCTCATGCTCACCGGCCAGCTCGCCAACGGTGGCGCGATCCCGGTGATCAAGCCGTTTTCGCACCGGCCGGGTGCGGAACCGCCGCCGCCGGACGAGGAATACCGCAGCGACGACTGCCTGTGGTTCTTCAATACCATCCCCGCCTTCGTGGCGGAGACGGGGGACGCCGGGTTCTACCGGAAAGTGCTGCCGTACGCCGACCGCGGCGAGGCGACCGTCCTCGGCCACCTGCGCCGCGCCCTCGAGTTCAACCTCGAGCGCACCGGCCGCCACGGGCTGCCCTGCGGCCTGGCCGCCGACTGGAACGACTGCATCAAGCTCGGCTACAAGGGCGAGAGCGTCTTCGTGGCGTTCCAGGTCCGGCTCGGACTCGACGTCTACGCGGGCATCGCGGAAAAACTCGGCGAGCCCGCCGAGGCCGCCTGGGCGCGCACCGAGCTCGCGCGGCTCGATGAGAAGATCCAGCGGGTCTGCTGGGACGGCGAGTGGTTCATCTGGGCCATCGGGCAGGATGGCACCGTCTACGGCACGAAGGACTTTGCCGAGGGTCAGGTGTACATGAACACGCAGGTGTGGGCCGTCATGTCCGGTGCCGCCACCCCGGCCCAGGCGAAGCAGGCGCTGCGCACGATGAAGGACCGGCTCGCCACGCCTTACGGCGTGATGCTCTGCGCCCCGCCGTTCATCAAGGCGGACCCCGAGATCATGAAGGCCACGCTCTTCAACGCCGGCATCAAGGAGAACGCGGGCATCTTCTCCCACACGCAAAGCTGGGGCGTGATCGCCGAGTGCCTGCAGGGCGACGGCGACCAGGCCTACGCATATTACCGCGCGTTCATGCCCTCGGCCTACAACGACCGCGCCGAGCTGCGGCAGATCGAGCCCTATGTGCATTGCCAGACGACCTACTCGCGCTACAACATCAACGAGGGCGCCTCGCGCGTGCCCTGGCTGTCGGGCACCGCCTCCTGGAGCTATTACAGCGCCACGCAATGGCTGCTCGGGATCCGGCCGGAGCTGGAAGGCCTGCGGATCGACCCCTGCATTCCGAAAAGCTGGCCCGGCTTCAAAATGACCCGGAACTTTCGTGGCCGGAAGCTGAAGATCGAGGTGCGGAATCCCGCCGGCGTCTGCGGCGGCGTGAAGACCCTGACCGTCGACGGCCGCGTCATCGCGGGCAACCTCCTCCCCGTCGACCGGCTGAAGGACGGCACGAAAATCATCGCCACGCTCGGCTGACCGCGACGGCGGGATTTTTGGAGGGAACTGTACCGAAAATGGCGCCGGCCCGTCCGGGGCACCCTTGACAGGGCTGGTCGCGCGCGGCGGAATCGGCGGCCATGCAACAGGCCGGGACCCAGTCTGAGAGCGGCGGAGCCCCCTCGGGCGCGGAAGCGACCGTGATGAAAGTCCTGTGGGCGCTGAGCGTGTCGCACCTGATCAACGACACCCTGCAGTCGCTGCTGCCGGCCATCTACCCGCTGCTGAAGGCTTCCTATCACCTGAGCTTCACCCAGATCGGGTTGATTACGCTGACCTACCAGGTGGTCGGCTCCCTGCTCCAGCCCATAGTGGGATTCTACACGGACCGCCGGCCGCAGCCCTACGCGCTGGCGGTGGGCATGGGAGCGACGCTGACCGGGCTGGTGCTGCTTTCGCAGGCCTCCGGTTTTCCCGCGCTGTGCCTGGCCGCCGCGACGGTGGGCCTCGGGTCGTCGGTCTTTCACCCGGAGGCGTCGCGGGTGGCGCGGATGGCCTCGGGCGGGCGGCACGGCTTTGCGCAGTCGCTGTTCCAGGTCGGCGGCAATTTCGGCACCTCGCTCGGGCCGCTGCTGGCGGCGGCCATCATCATCCCGCGCGGCCAGGCCCACATCCTGTGGTTCACGGTGCTGGCCCTCGCCGGCATCCTGCTGCTGGCCCGGGTCGGCCGCTGGTACCGGCGCAATCTCGGACGCCTCCAGCCGCGGCCCCCGGCGGCGGGCGAGGCCGCGCCGGCGCGGCTCCCGCGCGGCCAGGTGGTGCGGGCGCTCGCCGTGCTGATCGTGCTGATCTTTTCGAAGTATTTCTACCTGATCAGCCTCACGAACTATTACACGTTCTACCTGATCGACAAGTTTCACGTCTCGGTGCAGGCCTCCCAGCTCGGGCTGTTTGTGTTTCTCTTCGCCGTCGCGGCGGGGACGATCATCGGCGGGCCGGTGGGGGACCGCATCGGCCGCAAGCGGGTGATCTGGATCTCGATCCTCGGCGTGGCGCCGTTCTCGCTCCTGCTGCCGCACGTCGGGCTGGCGGGGACGGTGCTGCTCACGGTGTTCATCGGCGTCATCCTCGCCTCGGCGTTCTCCGCCATCATCGTCTATGCGCAGGAGCTGGTGCCCGGCAACGTCGGGCTGATGGCCGGGCTGTTCTTCGGCCTGGCGTTCGGGGCGGCCGGCATCGGCTCGGCGCTGCTCGGCCGGCTGGCCGACCACACCAGCATCGGCCATGTGTTCCAGGTCAGCGCGTTTTTCCCCCTCCTCGGGCTGCTGACGGCTTTCCTCCCGGAGGTGGAACCGCGCCGCCGCCTTGTCCCCCGCTGACCGGCCCCGTCCGCGGCCGGGCCGGGGGCGGACACGGGTGTCAGGGTTTGAGCCACGGGATGGTGGCGAGGTCGACGTTGCCGCCGGTCAGGATGACGCCGAGGCGGAGGCCGGCGACGGGCAGCTTGCCCTCGCGGATGGCGGCGTAGGGCACGGCGGCGGAGGGCTCGATGACCATGCGCAGCTTTTCCCACAGCTCCCGCATGGCGGCGATTATCGCCTCCTCCGACACGGTCACGATGTCGTCCACGTAGCGCTGGATGAGGGGGAAGTTCTTCTCGCCGGTGCAGTTGGTCCGCAGGCCGTCGGCGATGGTCGCGGGCGTCGGGATGGAGATGCGCCGGCCGGCCCGGAAGGACTGGGCGACGTCGTCCGCCAGCGCCGGCTCGACGCCGACCACCCGGATGCCCGGGTGGAGGGCCTTGGCCGCGACGGCCGTGCCGCAGAGCAGGCCGCCCCCGCCCACGGGGCAGAGGATGACATCCAGACCGGGGGCGTCCTCCAGGAGCTCGAGCGTGGCCGTGCCCTGGCCGGCGGCGACGCGGAGGTCGTCGAACGGATGGACGAGGGTGGCCCCGGTGCGGGCGGCGACCTGGGCGCAGGCGGCCTCGCGGGCGGTCAGGTTGGGCGCGCAGAAGGTGATCCAGCCGCCGTAGCTGCCGACGTTGTGCACCTTGGACTCCGGCGCGCCGGCCGGCATCACGATGTGGGCGGTGATGCCGCGGAGCTGCGCGGCGCGGGCGAGGGCGGCGGCGTGGTTGCCGGAGGAGTGGGTGACGACGCCGCGGGCGGCCTCGGCGTCGGTCAGGGAGAACACGGCGTTGCACGCGCCGCGCGACTTGAAGGCGCCCGCGGCCTGCAGGTTCTCGCACTTGAAGAAGAGCCGGGCGCCGCCGGCCGCGTCGAGCGCCTCGTTGGTGAGGACGGGGGTGCGCTTGATGAAGGGCCGGATGCGTTCGTGGGCGGCACGGATGAGGGCGAGATCGAGGGACATGCGGTTTGCCTTTGGAGCGGACCACCCTACGCTGGCGCATCATGACAGTCAAAAAGCTTCTCCACACCCGCATGCGGGTAAACGACCTCGAGCGCACCGTGAAATTCTACGAGCAGGCCCTGGGCCTGGTGGCGGCGCGCCGCCACACCTCCCCGCGCGGGGCGCAGCTGGTCTTTCTCACCACGCCGAACAGCGAGGAGGAGATCGAACTCTGCCAGCTGCCTCACGCGCCCGCGGTGCAGGTGCAGCCGGACCTGATGCACCTCGCCTTCGAGGTCGACGACCTTACGGCCTTCGCCGCCCAGCTGGAAAAGAAGGGCTTTAAGCTGAGCGACGGCCCGACGCAGTCCGGCAGCGGCTCGATGATCGCATTCATCGACGCACCCGAGGGCTACGAGGTGGAGCTGATCCAGCGGGCGAAATAACGCCGCAGCTTGTCATCCGGTGCAACGGGAAGAATCCACCGCTTCGATCAGCACGGGATCCTTCGCTGCGCCCTGCAGGACCGAAAACGGAACCACCCCGCCCGGCCGCTGGGCCGACACCTGGCCGGATGCGCTGGCGTTTGCCGCGGGGCTGGCGCTGGCGTGGTTCAACCAGTGGCAGACGAAGGACCTGGTCTGGAGCCTGTGGCTTTCCAGCCTGCTCATCGGCTATGCGATGATCGTGTGGGGCATCTTCGGGACGGGCGCATTCCTCGTCACCAAGGCCTGGGGCGAGCGGGGCAAATTCCCGGGCGAGCCGCGCGGACCGATGGTGGCGGGCGCGGCGGTTTTCCTGCTCGGCGGGCTGTTCCTGCTGGCTTTTTTCACGGTGCATTTCGGCATGTTCCATTTCGTGCACTCGGTTTTCCTGAACTCGTTCTTCCCGCTCCTGCCGGGACGGAACTCCAGGCCCAGCTGGGCGCTTTATGCGGAGGTCGTGCGCGAATACTGGCCCTTTGTCCTTGTGGCCGCGGTGGCCGAGCGGCAGGCGTTCCGGCGGCCGGAACCGGCGGGGTCCACCCCGCCGGACACCTCGGTCAAGGCCGCGGACGTCAACCGGCGGCTGGCGGCCCGGAAGACCGGCTTCACCGGCATGATGGCGCCCTACAGGAATGTCGTCCGGCTGCACCTGCTGATCTTCTTCTTCGCGTTCGCGCACTTTGCCAAGCTGGAGAACTTTCTCGTCTACGCCGTGGTGTATGCGGCGTACTTTTTCCCGTGGCGGCTGGTGAAGCGGGATCAGCCCGCGACCTCATAGGGCGGCGCCCGTGGCGGGACCAGCGGTCCCGCCCTCCAGCGAACGGTCGCCGAACTCGCGCTCCCAGGCGAACAGGTATTGCTGGGCCAGCCCGGCGCGCGCGCCGAAATGCGTGCGGCCGAAATGGGCGACCTGGGCCGGCTGCCAGCCCACGAGGCCGTAGCGCCGGGCGAGCGACTTGAGCACCCAGGTGTCGACGGGAAAGGCCTCCAGCCGGCCCGCGCCGAAGAGCAGGACGCAGTCGGCGACCTTCTCCCCGACGCCGGGCAGTTCCAGCAGGCGCGCCTTGGCCGCGGGATAGGGCAGGTGCTCGGTTTCCTCCAGCCAGCCCGGGCGGGCGGCGATGAAGACTGCGGATGCATGGATGTATTTCGCCCGGAAGCCGAGCAGGCAGGCGCGGAGTTCCGATTCGGGGATGGTCGCAAGCTCCGACCACGCGGGCAGGCGGTGGAATGAAGCCGGGAGCCGGGAGCGGGGAGCAGGGAGGGGCAGCAGCGGCAAACCGTGGCGCGCGGCGAGGAGGGCGACCATCTGCTTGATCTGCACGATCTGCTTGGTGGCGCTGCAGAGGAAACCGAGGAGCGTTTCCCCGAACGGCTGGCGCAGCAGCCGGAGGCCGGGAAAGGCCGCGAGGCATTGCGCGAGATGCGGATCGCTGCGCCAGGGCAGCGAGTCGGTCAGCGCGGCCCAGTCATGGTCGAGCGCGAGGTAACGCGGCAGGGCCGCCGCCGCCGCGGCCTGCAGCGCCGGCGGGCTGCGCCAGTCCAATCCGCCGGCCGCCGACCGGAGCTGGACGAGGTGTCCGGCCCACTGGCCGGTCCAGACCCCGTCCGTCTGCCGCCAGCGGAACGCCTGCCCGCCGTCGAGGGTTTCGGCGAGGACGGGAGGGGGCGGCGTGAACCGCGGCGAGAGCGGCTGCCACCCGGACCAAAGCGGCTCAGTCATGCCCTACGGGGAGGCTGGCTTTTCCCACAGATAGCTCTCTTCCGAGGCCAGCAGGCGGCCGTCGGCGGCGAGCAGGCTGAGTTTCCAGGCGACGGGATTCGCCTTGGCGTCGGGCCAGTCGGGGCCGGTGAGGCCAAGATTGAGGACGTTCTGGCCGGATTTCAGCTTGGCGGCAAAATCGTAGGTCCGCGGCTTGGCGTCCGTCGGGGCAACCATCTGCACGCTGAGGCGGACCGCGAGGGGGGTGCCGGGATTGGCGGCCCGCACGAGAAAGTAATACCCCGCGCGCTGGTCGGGATGGGAGCGCAGGACGGTTTCGCCGCCGGTGTTTTCCCGGTTGGTGAAATATTCGGAGATGCGCTTGAAGGAATCGGCGTCGCGCCAGCCGGTGAAGACACGGACGATGGTGACGCCGCCCTCCTTGGCTCCGGCGGCGGCGGGCAGGGCCGCGGCGGTGGCGACGGCAAGAAGAAGCAGCAGGCGGCGGAAAGTCACAGGGAGAAGGTGCGGTCAGGGGCCCTGCAGGTAAACCTTTTTGTACTGGTAGATGCCGGTGGTGGAGGGTTCCCAGCCCCGGACGGCCGGGTCCTTGAGGTAGGTCCGCGCGCCGAACACGAGCGGGATGACGGGGGCCTGCTCGAGCAGGATGGCCTCGGCCTGCTGAAAGAGGGCAAAACGCTCGCGTTCGTCCGCGCTGCGGGCGGCGGCGGCGATGAGCCGGTCGTAGGCGGGGTCGCCCCAGCCGGTCCAGTTGCTGCCGCCGTTGGTGACAAAGAGGTCGAGGAAGGCGACCGGATCGGGAAAGTCGGCGACCCAGGCGTTGGCACCGACGGTGAAATCCAGCACGCGCTGGTTCTGGATGGCGGTCTTCTGCTCGAGCTGGGCGATGGTGGCGTGGACGCCCAGTTCGTGCTCCCACATCGCCTGCACCGCCTCGACGATCTTCGGCTGCAGCTCGTCGCTGCGGACCTGAAGCTCGAAGGGCGGCAGGCCCCGGCCGCCGGGGTAGCCCGCCTCGGCGAGCAGCCGGCGGGCCGCTGCGAAATCATCCGGCATTGTCGCGCGGGATTCGTAGCCCGACATCCCGGGCGGGACAAAGCCATGCGCCGGGGCGTGCGAGCCGTGGAGCAGGTTGCGAGCGATCGAATCGCGGTCGATCGCGAGCGAGAGCGCGCGGCGCAGCTTCGGGTTGTTGAACGGCGGCTTGGTGATGTTGAAGCGGATGAAGATGGTCTGGATGAAAGGGTCGAGGCGCAGCTTGTCGGGATCGCTGGCGCGGTAACCGGGGATTTTCGAGAGCGGCAGGTTGTGGGTGAGATGCAGCTGGCCGGCGCGGAATTCGCGCTCCTCCACGTCGGGATTGTCGATGGGATAGAAGACGATGCCGTTGAGGCGCACCGTGGCGGCGTCCCAGTAGAGCGGATTCTTCGTCACGACGAGGCGGGCGTTGGCGGTCCACTCCTTCAGGGTGAAGGGGCCGTTGCCGACGAAATTGTCGGGCGTCAGCCAGGGCGTGTCCCGGTTGGTGAGTCCGCCAAGCCGGGTCAGCACGCGCGGGTTGACCGGATACCACGAGGAGTTGGCCAGCAACAGGGGCAGATAGGGCGTCGGGTGCCCGAGGGTGATGACCAGGGTGCGGGGATCGGGCGCGGCCAGGCCGAGGGCACCGGGGTCCGGCTCCTGGCGGCTGTTGAAAACCTCGGCGTTTTTCACCGGGAACAGGAAATAGGCATAGGGCGACGCCAGTTCCGGGGAAAGGCAACGGCGCCAGGACTGGATGAAGTCATCGGCGGTGAGCGGCTCGCCGTTCGACCAGCGGAGGTTCGCGCGAAGGTGGAATGTCCATACGAGGCCGTCGGCGGAGGTCTCCCAGCGCTCGGCGGCGGCGGGCACGGCCCGGGAGCTGGTTTCGTCGATCGCGGTCAGGCCCTCGAACAGCGCGGCGATCAGCCGCGCGTCGGTGTAGGCGTCGACCAGGTGCGGGTCGAGGGTGGCCGGCTCCGCGCCGTTGCCCAGGTGGAGGATCTGGGCGCGGTTGCCGGTCTCGACCTGGGTTTCACGGCGGACGCAGGCGGAGGACAGCAGACATCCACCTACGCATAAAGCTACGGCCGACTGTCGGAGGACGGAGGACGGCAGGCAGAGAACGGAGGCCGGGCGGCGAGGCATGGCGCGATTAAAGCGCCAATTTCGCGGCGGGCAAGGGGCGGGCGGAATATTTCTGTGTCCAAGGCCTAATAAACCCGGCAATCATCCGTCGGAGGAGCAAGGAACGTGAACCCCGAACCGGAACAACCCCATGCCAGCCCCGATGCCAGCTCCTTCGTGCCGGCGGCGGTGGAACGCCATCAGGCGCCGCTGCTGCGCTATGCCACCCGACTCCTCGGCGGCGACGCCGACCGGGCGCGGGACGTGGTCCAGGACACCTTCGTCCGGCTCATGGCCCAGCCGCCCGCGGCGGTGGACGGGCACGTGGCCGAATGGCTTTTCACCGTCTGCCGCAACCGCACGCACGACGTGCTGCGGAAGGAGGGGCGCATGAAGCGCTTTGCCGACGGCCAGGCCGAGCAGCTGACGGCCCCCGACCCGCGGCCCGGCCGCACCCTTGAGCGGGCCGAGCAGCACGCGGCGGTGCTGCAGCTGATCGGCCGGCTCACGCCCAACCAGCAGGAAGTCGTGCGGCTGAAATTCCAGAACGGATTCAGCTATCAGGAAATCAGCCGCATCACGGCCCTGTCCGTGACCAACGTCGGGTTCATCCTGCACACCGCGCTCAAGACGCTGCGGCAGGAGATGGCCGCGCAGACCGAATGACCCGGCCCCGAACACCGAGAACCGAGCACTGAGAACAGAGAACAGCAAAACATGAAGACCAACCCCATTTCCCCCGACGATCCCCGGCTGACCGCCTACGCCCTCAATGAGCTGGCGCCGGCGGAACGGGCCGAATTTGAGCAGGACCTGGCGCAGGACCCCGCGGCCCGGCAGCTGGTCGCCGAGATCGCCGGCACCGCCGCGGCCCTGACGGCCGCCCTCGAGCACGAACCCATGGAACCGGCCGCGCCCGCGGTTCCGCGCGGCCCCCTGGCCAAGGTGGTGCGGTTTCCGTACTGGACCATATCCAGCCTCGCGGCGGCCTGTTTCGCCGTGTTTTTCATCTACTGGCAGCAGCACGAAGGCCTGCCGGGCCAGAAGCAATACCTTGAGGTGCCGCTGACGGCCCCGGCGGAAAAGGTCGCCCCGGCGCCGGCCGTGGGCCTGCCGGTTGCCAGCGCGGCGGCCGACGTGGCGGCCGCCGCGCAGGACCGGGCGGGCCACGACGACATGAAGGCGCCGGCCGCGGACACACTGGACAAAAAGAGCATCGAGGACGCATTGAAGGACCAGGGGATGGCGGAGCAGAAAGCGCGGTTCGGCATTGACGCCGGCGCCGCGACCTTGCCGACGACCCGGCAGGCCCAAAGCGCGCCGCGCAGCGTCCCGCCGCCGCCGGAGCTGCGGAATGCGCCCGTCGCCGCCGGCCGGCTGGAGGACGCGGGCGGGAAGATCGTGCTGAGCCCCTTCATGGTCTCGGGCGCCAGCCGTCCCGCCGCCCAACACACCCTGGCGGGCACGCGGATCGTCACCGCCGGGGTCAAGGAAAAGGCCGAGGCCGTCCCGGCGCCCGCCGGGGGGGCGGCCAACACCGAGGCCTACGCTTTCCGCCGGGATAACGAGTACCAGAATGCAGCGGCCGACCCGCTGTCGACCTTCGCGGTGGACGTGGACACGGCGTCGTATGCGAACGTGCGGCGCTTCCTCACGCAGGGGCAGCGCCCGCCCGCCGACGCCGTGCGGATCGAGGAGCTGGTGAATTATTTCCCCTACGCCTATCCGCCGCCGGCCGCCGGCGCGCCGTTTGCCGCCAGCCTGGAAGTGGCGGGCGCGCCGTGGGCCCCGGCGCACCGGCTGGTGCGCATCGGGCTCCAGGCCCGCGAGGTCAGCGACGCCGCGCGGCCGCCGGCCAATCTGGTCTTCCTGCTCGACGTGTCGGGCTCGATGGACGAGCCGAACAAGCTGCCGCTCGTGAAGCAGTCATTGCGGCTGCTGGTGGACCGGCTGCGGCCGGAGGACCGGGTGGCCATCGCGATCTA
>CAYRDN010000012.1:0-79929 GCA_964423065.1 uncultured Oleiharenicola sp.
GTGGGCGTCGTCCTGGGTGAAGCCGCGGACGCGGGTCATGCCGTTGAGCTCGCCGCTCTGCTCCCAGCGGTAGACGGTGCCGAACTCGGCGAAGCGCACGGGCAGGTCGCGGTAGGAGTGCGGCTGCGAGGCGAAGATCTTGATGTGGTGCGGGCAGTTCATCGGCTTCAGCAGGAAGCCGTCGATCAGCTGGTCGTCGGGCAGCACGCGGTCCTTCGCGATGGTCTCCACGCCGGTGAGCTTGTTGACTTTCTCGGCCAGGTGGACGGAGACGGCCTCGATGCGGTTGGACATCTCGGCGCAGGAGCAGCCGGAGGAGATGAGCTGGTCGAGGAACTCGCGCTCGACCACGGGCGGGAACTGCGAGTCCTTGTAATAGGGGAAGTGGCCGGAGGTCTTGTAGAGCGCGAGCCGGCCGATGTGCGGCGTGAAGACCTGCGCGTAGCCCTGCTTGCGGAGCTCGCCGGAGATGAAGTCCTGGAGCTGCTGGCGCAGGATCGAGCCGTTGGGCGTCCAGAGGATGAGGCCCTGGCCGACGTCCTCGTCGATGTGGAAAAGCTTGAGTTCCTTGCCGAGCTTGCGGTGGTCGCGGAGCTTGGCCTGCTCGAGCTGCACCAGGTAGTTGGCGAGTTCCTCCTTGGTCGGGAAGGCGGTGCCGTAGATCCGCTGGAGCTGCGGGTTGGTCTCGTCGCCGCGGTGGTAGGCGCCGGCGATGGAGAGGAGCTTGATGGCCTTCAGCTTGGCCGTGTAGCGGACGTGGGTCCCGGCGCACAGGTCGGTGAACTCGCCGTTGGTGTAGAACGAGATCTTTTCGTCCGCGGGGATGTCGGCCAGGCGGCCGAGCTTGTAGCGCTCCTGGCCGCGGGCCTTGATGATCGCGACCGCCTCCTCCCGCGAGACCTCCGAGCGGTCGAAGCGCTGGTTCTCGTCGGCGATCTTCTTCATCTCGGCCTCGAGTTTCACCAGGTCCTCGGCGGTGAATTTGTGGTCGAGGTCGATGTCGTAGTAGAAGCCGGTGTCGGTCGGCGGCCCGATGTCGAGCTTGGCGTCCGGAAAGAGACGGAGGACGGCGGTCGCCAGCACGTGCGAGGCGGAGTGACGGAGTTCTTCCAATGGGGTCATCGACATGGCGGTGGTTGGTTTTGGTCCTGCCTACGAATGCAGGGCCGAATGCGCAGGGTGGCGGGAAATTTCGCCGCCTGTCAATGCCGGGCTATTTCTTGAGCGGCTCGAGCGAATAGCCGTCCATGAGGTCGAGTATTGGCCAGTCTACTTAAACAGGCGCTCCCATAGCGTTGGTTTGTGCGGCGCCGGTGGATGTTCAAAGTAAGGTAGTCCATCGTGCCAAGCCATTCCTACTCGAGCATACACGGCTCGCCAGAACATGGCGTTGTGGCCGGTCTTAATACAGAATTCAGCAAAGCTATCCACTGTCTCCGCATGTGCGCATTCCGGCCTCATCTCCATTGTCTTGGGGTCAATCAGGCTGAATCGATTGGACAAGATACCTAGCTGCCATGGAACGCCTGTGTAGTGTTTGACAGCCTCTCTAAAGGCATCGGGACGACCAAGACAGTTGTAGTATTCCAAAGCAACTGTCAGATAGATAGCGTCGATCAGCTGGGTCAGGGTGTAAGGCTCAAGAGCATCCGCCCGATGGTTGCTAAGCGCATCAATAATGGCGTCCATCACCTTGTCACGTTGGTCCATGGTCATAGGGGGCTTTGACGTAGTGTCCCCGTTCTCGGCAGGATTGGTGCGCTCGGCTGACATTACTTTGTCGGTTCGAGCGAATAGCCGTCCTTGCCGTCGAGCATAGACCAGCCGGCGGCGGCCAGATCCTTGCGGAGGGCGTCAGCCCCGACAAAATCCTTGGCCTGCTTCGCCGCCCAGCGCTTGGCGGCGAGGGTAATAATTTCAGCAGGGATGTCTGCCTTCGGTTCCTCGATCAGGTTAAGATTCAGCCCGAGGACAAATAATACACGGTCAAATGCAGCGAGATCTTCAGGTGTACCGGAACCGATTCGAATCATGTTATCGATCGAGAAGAACGCACCGACGGCAGCTGGAATATTCAGGTCATCTCTTAGGAGTTCAAAAAAAGAATCATACCGCTTAGAAGGCTTGGCTGCGGCGAACTTAGCTTCGTTCTTGGTGGCAATATAACTAAACCTCAGCTTGCCGAGCGCGCTCTCCGCCGCGTGCAGCGAATCCAGCGTGAAGTTGAGCTGCTTGCGCGGGTGGCCCATCAGCAGCGCGTAGCGCACGGCCATGGCGGAGTAGCCCTTGGCGGTCAGGTCGCCGAGGGTGTAGTAGTTGCCCTTGCTCTTGCTCATCGTCGTGCCGTCGACGAGCAGGTGCTCGCTGTGATACCAATGATGCGCGAACAGCGTGCCGTTGCAGCACTGGCTCTGGGCGATCTCGTTCTCGTGGTGGGGAAACAGCAGGTCGACGCCGCCGGTGTGGAGGTCGATGGTGTCGCCGAGCAGGGCCTTGCTCATGGCGCTGCACTCGATGTGCCAGCCGGGCCGGCCCTCTCCGGCGCCGCGCGGGCCGGGCCAGCGGACATCGCCGTCCTCTGCGGGCTTGTAGGCCTTCCAGAGCGCAAAATCGGAAACGGAATCCTTGTGGTCGGCGTCGGCGACGGTGTTGGTCACCTTCAGCTCGCGCTCCCTGATGTGCGAGAGCGCCCCGTATTCAGGGAAGGAGCTGAGCTTGAAATAGACGGATCCGTCGGCGGCGCGGTAGGCGTTGCCCTTTTCCATCAGCACCTCGATCATGTTCACCTGCTCCCGGATGTAGCCGGTGGCGGTGGGCTCGGCGTGCGGGGGCAGGCAGTTCAGCGCGGCGCAGTCGGCATGGAAGATGTCCGTCCACCTCTTCGTGATCTCGGCGAGCGGGCGCTTTTCCTTCTGCGTCTGGCCGATGGTGCGGTCATCGACATCCGTGAGGTTGCGGACGTGCTTCACCTTGTCCGGGCCGAATTCCAGCTCGAGCAGCCGGCGGAGGACATCGTTGATGACAAAGGTGCGGAAATTGCCGATGTGGGCCGGCGCATAGACGGTCGGGCCGCAGTTATAGAAGCGGAAAACGCCGTCGGGCTGGGCGGGCTTGAGCTCCCGCAGGCTGCGGGTGAGGGAATCGTGAAGCCGAATGGGCATGAAGTAGGCAGGATTCAGCCACAAAAGCCGCAGAAAGCGCAATATTTTCAACCACGGATTACACGGATGGCACGGATAGAGGGGGATTTATCCGGGATTGATCTGTGTTATCCGTGGTCTAATTCTTCGGTTTGCCCATGGCCAAGAACTTCAAGCTCGCCCTGACCCACCGTCCCCGCCGCCTGCGCCGGCAGCACAGCCGCCGTGCGCTCGTCGCCGAGACCGTCCTGCGGGTCGAGGATTTGATCGCCCCCCTGTTTGTCGTGGACGGCAAGGGCGCCCCAGAGCCCATCGCCTCGATGCCGGGCGTCAGCCGGCTCAACATCGCCGACCTCGTCAAGGAATGCGCCGAGCTCCACGCGCTCGGCGTGCCGGCCGTCGCGCTCTTCCCGAAGCTCGAGGCCAGGCTCAAGGATGCGAACGGGACGCAGGCTCTGAAGAAGAACACCCTCGTGCTCCGCGCCGTGCGCGCCGTGAAGCGCGCCGTGCCGGGGCTGACGGTCATCACCGACGTGGCGCTCGATCCCTACACCAGCCACGGGCACGACGGCGTGCTGAACGCCGCGCTGGACGATGTGGACAACGACCGCACGGTGGCGATCCTCTGCCGGATGGCCGTCATGCAGGCCGAGGCCGGCGTGGATTTCGTCGCGCCGTCGGACATGATGGACGGCCGCGTCGGCGCGATCCGGCAGGCGCTGGACGCGGCGGGCTTCACCGACACCGGCATCATCGCCTACGCGGCGAAATACAATTCGGCCTACTACGGCCCGTTCCGCGACGCCGTCGGCAGCGCCAAGGCGGCCGGCACGCGGCTGCTCAGCAAGGCGACCTACCAGATGAACCCGGCCAACCGCCGCGAGGCCATCCGCGAGGTGCAGCTCGACGTGCTCGAAGGCGCGGACATCGTGATGGTGAAGCCCGCGGGGCTCTACCTCGACATCATCCGCGAGGTGCGCAACGCGGTGCGCACGCCCGTGGCCGCCTACCAGATCTCCGGCGAATACGCCCAGATCCACGCCGCGGCCCGGCTCGGCTGGCTCGACCTCGCCCGCTGCCGCGACGAGTCGCTGCTCGCGATCAAGCGCGCCGGCGCCGACATGATCCTGACCTATTTCGCCAGGGAAGTGGCGCGGGCGCTGAAAGGGTAGGGCGCATTATCCTTAACGCGCCGCGGCGATGAGGGGCTTATGCGCCTTATTTTCCCGGCCCGTGCCGCAGCGTGCTGTGCCGGATGCTGTAGCCGAAATAGACGGCGAACCCGAGGGCCATCCAGATGCCGAGCCGCAGCCAGGTGTCGGGCGGCAGCATGTACATCTGGAGCACACAGGTGGCCACGCCGAGGATCGAGACCAGCGGCAGCCACGGCGTGCGGAAGGGCCGCGGCAGGTCGGGCCGCTTCACCCGCAGCACCCAGATGCCCGCGCAGACGAGCGCGAAGGCCATCAGCGTGCCGATGGAGATGAGCTCGCCCAACAGGTCGAGCGGCAGCAACCCGGCGACGATGGCGCAGACCACACCGGTGAGGATCGTGGTCACGTAAGGGGTCCGGAAACGCGGATGCAGCCGGCTGAACGACGGCGGCAGCAGGCCGTCCTTGGCCATCGAGAAAAAGATGCGCGGCTGCCCGAGCAGCGACACGAGGGCGACGGAGGTCAGCCCTGCGATCGTGGCGATCTCGATGCTGAACCGCAGCGCGGCCGGCGCGTGGACGTGCTGCAGGGCGACGATGAAGGGCGCGTCCACGTTGAGGGCCGTGTACTTGACCATGGCGGTGAGCACCAGGGACACGCCGATGAAGAGGAATGCGCAGACCGCGAGCGTGCCGAGCAGCCCGACCGGCATGTCGCGCTGCGGGTTCCGGGTCTCCTGCGCGGCGCAGGAGACGTTGTCGAAGCCGACGTAGGCGAAGAAGATGACGGCGGAGCCCTTGAACACTCCGCTCCAGCCGAACTCCCCGAAGTTGCCGTTGTTCGGCGGGACGAACGGCGTCCAGTTGGCCGCGACCAGCGCGTGATGGCCGAGCATCCACCACGCGCCGTAGGCCATCAGCACCACCAGCACGCCCACCTTGATGAAGACCATCGCATTGTTGAAGTTGGCGGATTCCTTGATCCCGATCACCAGCACCACCGTCAGCGCGAGCGAGATGAACACCGCGGGCAGGTTGATCAGGGCCCCGGTCGTCACCAGCGGGTGATGGTCGAAGGCCAGACCGAGGAAGTGCGTCGTGACCATCACGTCGTGATTGATGGCAAACGGCGCGGTGCCGACGGCCGCGGGCAGGGTGAGGCCGAACTCCGCGAGCAGACCCTGGACGGCGCCCGACCAGCTGACCGCGACGGCGGCGCCCGAGAACAGGTACTCGAGGATGAGGTCCCAGCCGATGATCCAGGCCAGGAACTCGCCCATGGTCGCGTAGGTGTAGGTGTAGGCGCTGCCCGCGACCGGGATCATGGTCGAGAACTCGGCGTAGCACAGCCCGGCAAAGAGGCAGGAGATCCCGGAGAAGATGAACGACAGCACGATGGCCGGGCCGGCGTACTGGGCGGCGGAGACGCCCGCGAGGACGAAGATGCCGGCGCCGACGACCGAGCCGATGCCGAGGCTGATCAGGTTCAGCGGTCCGAGTTCGCGCTTCATGCCTCCGTCCGCGGTGGCGGTCGATTCCGCGATCAGGGTGGCGACGGGCTTGGTCTGGAAGAGGCGCATGCGGGGTCGGGTTGGTCTGACCGCAGGAGGCGCGCCAGCCGGGCCGGAAATCAGAAGGCCGAGCGCGGCACCTGGATGGAGTCGCCGGGGAAGAGGATCGGATCCTGCTCGGGCTGGCGCTGGGCCAGTTTCACGTCGAGCTCATAGGCCTTGCGGTCGCGGGTGAGGGTGACCCGGGTTTCCTTGGCGTAGAGGGTGAACCCGCCGGCGGACTGCACGGCCTTGGAGAGCGTGAGGTCGGGGGACCAGATGATGCGGCCCGGCCGCTGCACCTCGCCGCCGATGTAGACGTACCGCTCGGTCACGTTCACCGCCACCTCCAGCGTGGTGTAGAATTTCTTGGTGATGTACTCCTCCCGGATGTGGTCCGACAGCTCGGAGGTGGTGAGCCCGCCCGCCATGACCGCGCCGATGTACTGGAGGCGGATCAGGCCCTGCTCATCGATCTGGACCGGGCTGGTGATCGGCTCGGGGATGCCGAGCAGCGAGACCGTCATGGTGTCGCCCGGCCGCAGCTGGGCGGAAAGGGAGGGCGCGGCGAGGCGGGGATTGCTGGCGGCCGTCTGGCCGGGACCGGTGCCGTCCGTGGCGCAGCCGGCCGACAGCAGGACGCAGGTGAGCGCGGCCAGGAAACCCGGGCGTGTCTTCAACAACCCGATATGGCCGGTCAAGCCACGGTAGGCAGCCCGCTGGCAGGCGCGGATGAAACGCGAGCAGGCTCGCTGGCCCACCAAGCCAATTTGGAGACACGCCCTAGTCAGACGGTGCGAAAACATGCGTGACCCGTAACTGAGCGATTGCCCGCAGGGTGGCAACAAGCGTTTTATCCGCGGCCGCGCTTGCTGCGACTGGGCTTGTCGTCCTCTTCCTCGGCATCGTCCTCCTCGTCGTCGTCCTCCTTGTCCTTGTCCTCCTTGCCGGGCTTGTCCTCGTCGTCCTTCTCGCCGCCCTCCTCGTCGTCATCCCACTTGAGCGAGGCGTCGCCCTTCAGCTTCTCCTCCTCGCCCTCCTCGACCTCGGGCAGGTCGTCGTCCTCGTCCTCGGCGGAGCTCTTCTCGGCCTCCTCCTCGTCGTCGCCGTGGCCGGCGGGCATGAAGTCGAGGATGGCCGTGATCTCCTGGAACAGGTGCACGGCCTTGCCCTCGATGAAGTCGTTGTTCTGCGCCTCGCGCAGCTGGTCCTCGACCTCGTCGATGGTGAGCTTCTCCTCGAAGTCGAGCAGGTCGTTGAGCAGCTTGACGCGCAGGCGCGTGATGTGGTCGAGGAAGTCGGCGTACGGGCCGTTCTCCTCGTCGATGACATCGGGCAGGGCGAACAGCTTTTCCTCGGACTCGAGCAGCGGCTGCTTGGTGCGGGCCAGGCGCACGCGGCCCTTGCCCAGGTCCTTGGTGATGCGGAAGGGGATGAACGCGCGCTCGAACAGGTTCGGGTCGAAGCCGTACTCGCGCAGCGGGTCGATCAGCTCGATGATGTGGTCGACCTGCCGCGGGTCGATGATGCTCAGGCCGTCCACGTCCCAGTGGACCGGATCGCTGACCTCGGCGACCCACCAGTTGTGGTCGTCACCGAGCCGGACTATGCACCATTCGAGTTGGGGGGTTCCTTTCGCCATGTGATCTGAATTCGCTGCACCAAAAGGGGGCGGTTCCGCCCTTGTCAAATCTTGAAACGCAGAATCATGAAATATCTTTGTCCCCTCGTCCCGTGCGTGGAAATTCGGCGGCAGAGTGGGCCGGGAGGCGCAAAAAACAAGACCAAAAAATTGCCCGCCGCCGCGGCCCGCCGGTGCTTGTAAGTTCGCCCCCGCCGGCCCACAGTCCGCGGCCTATGGGCTGGCTCTACCAACACGCAATCAAACCGGTGCTGTTCCGCACCGATCCGGAGTCGGCGCACGAGCTGGCGGTCCACAGCCTGGCCCTGCTGGGCCGCGTCCGGCCGCTCTGCGCCCTGCTGGAAAGACTCCACCGGCTGCCGCCCGCGACGCACCGGCCGGTCGCGTGCCTCGGCCTGCAATTTCCCAACGCCGTGGGCTTGGGGGCGGGCTTCGACAAAAACGGCTTTGCCTGGCCCGCCGCGGCCGCCCTGGGCTTCGGCCACGTCGAAATCGGCACCGTCACGCTCCACGCCCAGCCGGGCAACCCCAAACCGCGCGCCTTCCGCTATCCGGCCGAGGAGGCCGTCATCAACCGGATGGGCTTCAACAACCATGGCGCCGCCGCCCTGGCCGCGCGCCTGTCCCGGCTGCCCGGCCCGGGCCGCCGGCGCATTCCCCTTGGCATCAACCTCGGCAAGAGCAAGGTCGCGCCGCTCGAGCAGGCGACCGAGGATTATCTCGGCAGCTTCCGCCTGCTGGCGGACCACGCCGACTATCTGGTGGTGAATGTCAGCAGCCCCAACACCCCGGGGCTGCGCGAGCTGCAGGACGCGGCGTGGCTCGGGCCGCTGCTCGCCGCCCTCGTGGCCGGGAACCGCGCGCGGGTCGCGGCGGGCCGGCCGCGCCGGCCGCTGCTGCTCAAGATCGCCCCCGACCTCAGCTTCCCCCAGATCGACGCCGTCCTCGGCGTGATCGCCGACCTCGGTCTCGACGGCCTCGTCGCCACGAACACGACCCTGGCCCGGCCCGGGGTGTTCGCCGGCGTGACCGAGGCCGGCGGGCTGAGCGGCCGGCCCCTGCGCCACCGCTCGACGGAGATCATCAACTACGTGGCCCGTGCCACCGGCGGCCGGCTGCCGATCATCGGCGTCGGCGGCATCATGGACGAGGCCTCGGCCGGCGAGAAACTCGACGCCGGCGCCACGCTGGTGCAGCTGTACACCGGCCTGATCTACCGCGGGCCGTTTTTCGCCCGGGACGTGGCGCACGCCCTCGCGCAGCGGCAGCGGGGGTGAAGGGGAGGCGGGACCATCGGTCCCGCGGGTTTCAGTCCGAGAAAGCAGCCAAGGCCTCGCGGGATTGATGGTCCCGCCTCCAAATAAATCCTCAAATCACCCAGTCCGCCGCCTCGGCGACGAGCGATTCCTTCTGCTGGCGGGCGCGGATGATCAGGTCGTCACCCTTGTAGTAGGCGATGCTCTGGGCGGGCATGGATTCGAGCAGCCAGACGTTGCCGCCGATCACGGAGTGCGCGCCGATGTGCGTGTCGCCGCCGAGGATGGTGGCGTGCGCGTAGATGGTGACGTGGTCCCCGATGTCGGGATGCCGCTTCGTGCCCTTCACCGGGTTGCCCGCGCCGTCGACCTCGAACGACTTCGCGCCGAGCGTGACCCCCTGGTAGAGCTTCACGTGGTTGCCGATGGTGGCGCTCTCGCCGATGACGACGCCGGTCCCGTGGTCGATGAAGAAATGGGTGCCGATGCGCGCGCCCGGGTGGAGGTCGATGCCCGTGCGCTCGTGGCCGTATTCCGTCAGCATGCGCGGCAGCAGCGGCACGCCGAGCCCGTAGAGCCCGTGCGCGATGCGCTGGAGCGAGATGGCGAGCACGCAGGGGTAGGCGAGGATGATCTCCTCGATGCTGCGGGCCGCCGGGTCGCCGGTGTAGGCGGCGTTGACGTCGGTCTGCACCACGCGGCGGATTTCCGGCAGCTGGTTGAACAGGGCGGTGATGATGCGCCGGGTGCTGGCCGCGGGCGCGGGGTCGCGGGCAAAGCGCAGGCTCTTCTCGATCTCGGCGGCGAGGCGCTGGTCGATCTTGGCCAGGAGGCTTTCGAGCCAGGCGGGCACGTCGCTTTTGGCCAGGCTGGAGTTCTCGAAATAGCCGGGAAAAAGCACGTGCATCAGGTCGCGCGCCAGTTCGCTGACCGTGTCCTGGGACGGCAGGTTGACGCCGTCGAGATGGTTGATGCCACCGTCGCGGGCATAGGAGTCCAGCAGGGCCTGCTTGATGGCGTCGGTGTTCATCGGGTTCGAACCATCGTCAAAAACGCCCCGCGGTCAAACGTGTTGGTCGGGAAGGTTGTCATAGGGGGACTATTCGGCCCGGAGATAGTGCCTTTTCAGAAAAGTTTTCCCGGATCCGCCCTTGAGATACTTTTCGAACGCCCGGGCGGTTTGCTCGTCGGCAAATGCCGTATAGGCGACCAGATGCCAGGGCTTGAATTTACGGGTGTGGGGTGATCTGCCCTCGTTGTGGTCGGCGAGGCGCTGTTTCAGGTCGTGCGTAAGCCCGACAGAGCGCTGCATCCTTTGGTGCACACTTTCGATGAGGTAGACGTAAGTCATCCGCGCGCAGCGTGAGTGAAAAGCCGTCCTTCGCCAAGCCTACGGACGGCAGCCTTCGCCTTGATCTGCGCCGAGGCCAACCGCCACGCCGCACCCAGCCCGGTCTTGGGCTGGCCGGCCAGCCGTAGGCCCGGCGAAGGCTGGTGCTCGGGACAGGACTCGAACCTGCACGCCTTACGGCACACGCACCTCAAACGTGTGTGTCTACCAATTCCACCACCCGAGCATTAACCAACCATGGGAACGGTGACATAAGGTAAATCCCCTCCGGCTTGTAAAGCCCCGAAATGCGCTTGCTTCGAGGTTTCTTCTCAGAGCACACTGCTCTTTTACCGCGCGTCCGACCTGATGTCGCGGAACACCAAGCCCTCATCCGAGACATACCGGGTACCCACGCCCGTTTTCCGCCCATACATGGACGACACTACGCCCGACAACGAAACCAACGAACCGGGGTTGAACAAAATCGACCTCAGCCAGTTGCAAACCTTCAGCTTCGGCACCCAGTGGACCGAGGTGAAGCCCGTCACCCCGGGCCGCCGCGACTTTGATCGCGGGGACCGGCGCGAACGGCGCGACGATGGCGGCGGCCATGGCGCCCCGCCGCGCGACCGGCGCACCTTCCACAAGCCGGCCGGGCCCGCCCCCGCCGGCCCCGCCGCGGCTCCCGGCGCCCCCGTGGGCGATGGCCAGCCGCCGGGCGGCGACCGCCGCCGCTTCGACCGCGGCGCCCCGGCCGGTGGCGAGCGCCGGCGCGATTTCCGCGGCGAGCGCGGCGACCCCCGCGAGGGCGGCGGCCAGCCGTTCGACCGCGCCCCCTACGTCAGCCCGTATTTCGTCGCGACCTGCTATCCCGAGGACACCGGCTTCGCCGCCATGGTGAAGGCCGTGCGCGCCTCCTGCCGCACCTACCAGCTGTTTGAGATCACCAAGGCCGTGCTCGAGAAGAACGACCGCTTCGTCGTCGTCGTTCAGCGCACCCGGCCCGAGCGCCCCGCGCGGCCGGAGGGCGGCCCCGCCGCCGAGGGCGAAACCGCCCGGCCCGCCGCGCCGGAGAAGCCCGCGCCGATCTACATGTCGCTGCCGGACCACCTGCCGTTCGACACCGAGGACGCCGCCATCCAGCACGTGCTGGGCAACAACCTCGGCGCGTTCTTCGACCTGCAGGAGGTCGAGGTCGAGGCCCCGAAGGGGAATTTCCCCATCATCAACAAGTGCGGCATCACGGGCGAACTGCTCGGGCCGCCGAACCATCACCGTTACCAGCAGGTCCTCCAGCAGCACCATGCCGCCAAGCTCGGCCGGATGCCGTTCGAGCGGTTCCGCGAAAGCATCGTCTCCCTGCGCGAGCCCGAGATCATCGCGCAGTGGATGGAAAAGATGAAGAAAGCCACCCGCTACACCTGGAAGCCGCCCGTCGCCCGTCCGGCCACCACGCCGCCGATGGAGGTATCCGCCCCGGTCACCGCCCCCGCCGACGGTACGCCGACCCCCGAGGCGGCGGCCCCCGCGGCTCCGGCCGCGCCCGTGGCCGACGCGCCGGCCCCGATCTCCTTCGACTCCATCGAGGACGCCCGCCTGCACCTGCTGGCCAACGCCCGCGACAAGGTCGTGCGCGCCGTCGACAGCGTGCGCTTCCAGGGCAAGCTCATCGAGAAGCTCCCGCCGGGCGAGATCCGCCGCGCCCTTGAGGGCCACGTGGAGCGCCAGCGCCGGTTCCCGCTCGACACCGCCAACGCCCTCCGCGGCCGCCTGCGCCGCGAAGGCTTCACCATCTTCAAGAAGGGCTCGCGCGGCGTCTCCTTCGTCTGCGCGGTCAAGCGCCGCTTCCGCGTCCCCGGCCAGGTGTTCTCCGAGACCATCACCACGCTCATCGACTTCATCGAAAAGAACCCGATGGTGCACGTGAAGGACCTGCCGAAGGGCTTCCTCGCGATCGACGTCGCCGCCGCCCTGGCCGCCGCACCCGTTCCCGAGGGCACGCCGCAGTCCCAGGCCCCGTTCATGGCCCTGGCGCCGGAACAGTCCGAGCGCCTGCGCAAGATGAGCAACGACCTCCGCTGGCTCGTCATGGAGGGCTACGTCACCGAATTCTCCGACGGCAAGCTCTTCGCCCCGCCGCCGATGGCGCCCCAGGCCGCGAAGCGGGCCGAGGCCGGCGAGGACGAGCACGATCCGGTCGACTTCCCCGACGCCCCCTCCTCCCCCAAGGTTCCGGAGGGCAGGCCCGCCGAGGCCGAACCAGCCTTGACTGCAGCCAACGTGGCCGAACCAACTCCGGTCGCGGCCCCTGAGCCCGCGCCGGCGGCTGCTTCCGAGGCTGCCGCGGCTCCGGTCGAACCGGCGCCCGCACCGGCCGAGGCGCCCAAGCCCGAGGCGCAGGCCTGAGTCAGTTCAAGCCCGCTCATCCGAGCGGGCTTTTTTGTGCCCGGGCAGGGTGAGTCGTCCCGACTAGCCGCGCGCGCTACCGCAGGACCACGTGGTGCTTCTCCCCGTCCACGATCGACAGCGTCAGCTGCCAGGCGTCGGCCGGCAGCAGGGCCGCGATCTTTTCGGGCCACTCGATGGCGAGGCACCACGGGCTGATCAGGAACTCCTCCAGCAGCAGCGCCTCGATCTGCCGCTCGTGCTCGAGCCGGTAGGCGTCGAGGTGCACCAGCCGCCGGGCCGGGCCCCGGTAGACCGAATAGATGGCGAACGTCGGGCTGGTCACATGCTCCGCCACGCCCAGGCCCCGCGCGAGGCCCTGCACAAAGGTCGTCTTGCCCACGCCGAGGTCGCCGTGCAGGGCGAGCGTGGCGTCGGGCGGCAGCGCGCGCGCGAGCGCCTCCGCCAGCGCCCGGGTCTGCTCCGCGGAACCGGTCGTCACCCCGGCCTTGAGTCTTTCAACGATGGTCATGGCGAGATGGGCCCGGGAGGATGATTGCACAGGAGGAAACGGAGGGAACAGAGTGGGGCAGCTTCCGGCTCCGTGCTCTCTGTTTCCTCCTGTGAAAAATGGCTTGGTTCACTTTCACCGCAGGTGCTCATAACCGTGGTAATCCGCCAGCCGCAGCGCACCGGCGGGCACCTTGTTCCGGGGGACAAATTTTCCGAGGTCGGTCAGCCGCACGCGGGGAAACCGCTTCCGCCAGTCGCGCGCGAACTTTCCGGTCGGGCCACGCACCACGACCAGCAGCTCGTAATCCTCGCCGTCACCGAGGGCGTGCGCGAGCGGGCTGCGCCGGGTGCGCCGCGCCATGCGCCGCGCGGCGGCGCTGACCGGGACCGCCGCGGCGTCCAGGGCGGGCGCGAGCCCGGCGGGCGTCAGGGCGCCGAGGTCCTGGGCGAGGCCGTCGCTCACGTCCATCATCGCGCGAACCTCCGCCCGGCGCGCCAGCCAGGCGCCTTCGGCCAGCCGGGGGGTGAACGCATGGTGGTGCCCGAGCAGGCTCCCGCCGAGTTCGCCCGTGACAAAAATGCGGTCACCCGCCCGCGACCCGGCGCGCGAGACGATCCGCCGGGCCGTGGCCTCGCCGTACAGGGTCAGGAAGGCGCCAAAAAAATTGGCGGGAGCCTGGGTGATGTCGCCGCCGACGATCTTCACCCGGTGGCGCCGGGCGCACGCGGCGAGCCCGAGGTAGAATTCCTGCAGCCAGTCGAGCCGGGTGTCCGGCGCCAGGGCGAGCGAGATGACGGCCGCCCCCGGCCGGCCGCCCATGGCCGCGATGTCGCTCAGGTTGCGCTTGAGCAGCTTGGCGCCCACGGCGCGGGGGGGCACCGCGGCATCGAAATGCTGCCCGTAGATCACCGGGTCGGTGGTGACAAGCTGCGCGCGCCGGCTGGGCGGCAGGACGGCGCAGTCGTCGCCGATGCCGAAGGGCGACCGGGGCGACGCCCGGCCCAGCCAGCCGCGGATCGCCGTGATCAGCCGCCGCTCGCCCTGGCTGGCGACGGACGCAGCGCGGATTTTCGTGAAGGGCGTCATGGGGTGATGTGGCAATTACACCGAACACACCCCGGCGCTCTGCGCCACCCCTCTCGAAGAGGGGAGTAAGAAATTTCCGGCTCCCCTCTGGAGAGGGGGGCCCGACAGGGCGGGGTGTGTCGGCTTGGCGTCATGGCCGTCACGTCAGTCCGGAGAGCAGGATGAACACCGTGTTCAAATTGAACAGGCCGTGGGCGACGACCGCGACGCGGAGGGAGCCGGTCGCCTCGTAGGCCAGGGCCAGCATGATGCCAAAGAGCGAGAGCGGCAGGAAGCTCGCGAGGTTCTGGTGCATCGCCCCGAACAGGCAGCCGCTGATGACCAGCGCCGGGTTGCGGCCCAGCCGCTGCCGGCAGAAGCGGTAAACCCCGCCCCGGAAGAGCAGTTCCTCGTACAGTGGCGCCAGCCCGCACGCGACCACCAGCAGTCCGGCCACGACGAACGGTGACCGCGTCTTCGTGAAGATGGCGAGCAGGTCCTGCGGTTCGTCGGGCAGGCCCAGTTTCTTCAGCGCGAACAGCCAGCCGTAATTGCACAGGACCAGCACGGGTATCGCCAGCAGCAGGGTGGCGCCGCCATATTGCCAGACCCGGCTCCAGGGCAGCGGCGCGGCCGGCGGCTCGGCCAGAACCTGGCCGGTGGGGTCGAGGTGCCAGGTCTGCTGCATGGAGCGGAACAACAGCCAGCCCGCGAGCCCGCCGCCGTCGAGGGCGAGGCCGTTCACGCAGGTCTGCAGCCCGTCCTGGTCCACGGCCCGGGCGATCACGCCATGCAGCAGGGACTGCAGGCCGAGCGAAAAGAGGATGCCGCTGCCGAGGATCAGAAAGACGAAGATGGCGAACTCCGGGATCGTGACCGGCCACGGCGGCAGGGTCCGCGGTCCGAGCCAGCGGGTGCGCCGCTCCGGGCTGGCCAGCAATCGGATAACCAGGAATGCGCCCGCGAGGAGGAGGCCGAGTTCAAGCAGGCTGATCACTATTTCGACGGGCGCGGTGGGCATGGCGGCGGGCACATCCTTGCCGGGCTCCCCTGCAAAAACCAACCCGAAACGCGGGCCGGCCCTCAGGGGGATGAAGCATTTGGTCGTGGGTCAGCGAGCTCGCTCGCGCTCGTCGGGCGCCTGCAACCGGGCTGCCTGCCGCCAATAATTCAGTTTGTCCGACCGGGAGGTGAATTGCGACCAACGGCCTGATCCCGGCCCTCAGGCCTTGTTCCGATAAAACCGGTAAACGCCCCTGGGGGCCGGCTGCTCCAGAAACACCCGCCCGTCCTGCCCGCCCAGGCGCAGCCGGCGCGAATGCCCGACATCGGCGCGGAGGATGACATGGTCACCTTCCCGCGTCCAATGGCCCGCCGCCACCCGCTGGCGGGGCATTTCACCGGTGGGATTCTTCGCGGTGATCACCATCACCGTGCCGCCGGCAAACCATTCCGTGTAGGTATGGTCCGCGGCCAGCTCGATCGTGACCCAGGAATCGATCCCGTCTTCCGAGGAGTAGACGCCGGCTGTCTTCACGTCCGGCGGCGGGGATTTCTCAGAAACGCACCCGGGGGCCAGGGCCAGCAAAAGCAACAGGCAGCCGATTTTCATGGAGTGCGGAAGAAGGTCCGGTCACCGATATTTCCCGGTCCGCGCTCAGGTGCGCCAGACCTCGTGGCCGAAATCCCAACCGCGGCGCGCGGGCTGGCGGACGATGTGCTCGCAGCCGTCATGGTTGCTCACGCGCATGTTCGGGGCGTCCCACTCGATGTCCTGGTTGGTGCGCTGGGCCATCACGCCGACCAGGGCCATCTCGGTGAGGCGGGCGGAGTAGTCGAACTGCGAGCCGGGCAGCGGACCCTCGCCCTTGATGGCGCGGATCCACTCCTTGAACGGCCCGCCCTTGACGCGCGGGATCTTCTTCTCGGGCAGGTTGCGCTTGAACTCGTCCCACACGGCATCCGGCAGCAGGCGCGGGCTGTCGGGCCGGCCCTCGGTCATGAGCGTTTGCTTGTCCCCGACCATGAGCATGCCGTTTTTGGGAAACGGTTTCTTGCGGTCCCAGTCGAGCGGGAGCGGGGGATGCTGGTAGCCGTCGTACCAGTGCAGCGAGACGGGCGGCTTGGCGCCGCGGGCCGGGAAGTCGAACTTCAGGTGCGAGGAGCGCGGCACGAAGCCCTCGTGGATGCTCTCGAGGTTGACCACCGACACGCGCGTCGGCGCGTCGAGGTCGAGCGACCAGAACGGGGCGTCGAGCGTGTGGCAGGCCCAGTCACCGAGTTCGCCGCAGCCGAAATCCCAGAAGCCGCGCCAGATGAGCGGACCGTAGCCCGGGCTGTACGGCCGCTTCTTCGCCGGCCCGAGCCAGAGGTCCCAGTCGAGCGTCGCCGGCACGGGGGCGGGCGGCGGCGGGAAGGCGGCCGGGATGCGGAAATAGGGGCCGTCCTTGAAATCCGGACCGTCAAACCAGGCGTGGACCTCGCGCACCTCGCCGAGCACGCCGGCGTCGTACCATTCCTTGACGTAGCGGATGCCCTCGGTGGCGTGGCCTTGGTTGCCCATCTGGGTGATGACCTTGAACTGCGCGGCGGCCCGGCGCAGGGTCCGCGCCTGCCAGATGTCGTGCGTCAGCGGCTTCTGCACGAAGACATGCTTGCCGTGCTGCATCGCGAGGTAGGCGGCGGAAAAGTGGATGTGGTCGGGCGTCTGCACGACGACCGCGTCGATCTCGCGGTGCATCTTCTCGAGCATGACGCGGAAGTCCTTGAAGCGCTTCGCGCCGGGATACTTGGCGTAGGCGGCGGCGGCGCGCTGGTCGTCCACGTCGCAGAGCGCAACATAGTTTTCGCCCTCGCAGCCGGTGAAGGCCATCTCGGCGATGCCACCGGCGCCGATGAAGGCGAGGTTGAGCTTGCGGCTCGGCGGTGGACCCTCCTGGCCGATGGCGAAGCGCGGCAGCACGAACAGCGACGACGCGGCCAGCGAGGTTTTCAGAAAGTCACGGCGGGAGCAGGCGGGGGGGAGGGGCATGCGGGGAAGCGGCAGGCTGATGCGGACGGGGACAACCCGTTTGTGCCCGCCGCCGCGAAGATCGGCAAGCGAATCATGCGGGCGTTGCGCCGGTTTCACCACGGCGGGTTCGCCGTGGCTCCAGCCGGAAGCGATTGAACTGGAGTGCGGGCGACCTCGCCCGTGAAATCGCAAGTTGCAAGACAGGCTCGTCGGGACGACTCGCCCTCCCGCTTACTTGCCGGTGACCGTCACCGCCACCGAGGTGTCGCCGGCGCTGCTCTTGAAGAAGAGCGAGCCGCTGCCGGGCTTGCCGCCCTGGACGGGCACGGTGACGCTCGACTGGCCTGCGGACACCATCACCTCGGGCATCACCACGCTGGCGGGCACGTCGGTCGTCACGTCGATCAGCATGCCGCCGGCGGGCGCGGGCGTCGGGATGGTGAAGGTCAGCGCCTGCTGCTCGCCGGAGCGGAGCGTGAGGGCGGCGGGGGTCACCTGGAAGCTGATGGCGTCGACCCGGAAGGTGCCGACGTCGAGGTTGGCCCCGGAGCCGACGACGCTGATCCGGTAGTTGCGGCCGGGCGTGATGACGGGGACAAAGAAGCTCAGCGAGCTCGGCGACTCGAAGACGGTCCGGGTGGGGGTCTGGTCGAAATAAACGACGTCCTGCGGCGTGAACCCGGCGCCAAGCACGCTGACGCGCGAGCCGACCGGGGCACGCGTGGCCTCGGAGCGGATCACATAGCGGCCGGCGATGGTCATGGTCTGCAGGTCGGAATAGACTTCCTGGGGCTGGTCGCTGGTCTGGCCCTCGAGCTTGTAGTCGCAGATGAAGTAGTAGGAGGCGCCGGTGCGGCCGGCGGGCAGCTGGTAGTCGAACTCCCACACGTCGCCGTTCACGGCGCTCTTGGTCATCTTGTAGTTCTGGCCGTCGATGACGATGCGCGGCTCGATCGAGGCGGTGATGATCTGGGTCGAGGAGGGCCGGAAGCTGGCCGTGATGGTGTAGATCTGCGACGGGTTCTGCGGCACCTTGTCCGGGGTCAGGTTGGTAATCGTGAGATTACAGCCGGTCAGGACCAGCAGCAGGAGGGCCGCGGCCATGGCCGAAAAAATTCTGCTCGCGTGAGTGAAAGGAGTCTTTTGCATGGGATGAATGACCGCCCGCCCCGCGTAGGGTGTTGGCAGATCGTAAATTGACAAGTTTCATAATGGCCGAAATCCCCTCAGGGCAAGAAAAAGCGCAGCCGCCCCTCGGCGTCTACGTGCATGTGCCGTTCTGCGCGACGACGTGCGATTTCTGCGCGTTCTACCAGACGGTGCCCAAGGGCGACGCGGTGCGGCGATATCTTGATGGAGTGGAGGCGGAAGCGGCGCTGGTCAACTGGGCCCCGGCACCGGGCCCCGGGCGGGACCCCCGCCGCGTTGCCACGGCCTTCTGGGGCGGCGGCACGCCGGGGCTGCTCCGGCCGGCGGAAATCGAGCGACTCGGCCGGGCCATGCTGCAGTATTGCGGCGGCCCGCCGGCGGAATGGTCGGTCGAACTCGCCCCGGCCACCGTGACCGCCGACCGGCTCGCCGTTTTCAAGGCGCTGGGCGTCACCCGCATCTCGATGGGCGTGCAGAGCTTCAACGACGGCCTGCTCGACGCCCTCGGCCGGCAGCACACGCCGGCGCAGATTTACCGCGCCTATGAGCTGATCCGCGCGCACGGCTTCGCCAGCGTCAACCTCGACCTCATGTTCGCGCTGCCAGGCCAGACTGAGGCGCAATGGCGGGCGGACCTCGACGAGGCGCTGCGGCTCGCGCCCGACCACCTCTCGACCTACTGCCTGACCTTCGAGGAGGACACCGCCCTCTGGGTGAAACTGTCGCAGGGCAGGGTGAAACTCGATGCGGAGAAGGAGGCGGCGTTCTACCTTCACACCTGGGAATACCTCGCCGCCGCCGGCTACGCGCAATACGAGGTCTCGAATTTCGCCCGGCCGGGCCACGCCTGCCGCCACAACGTCAACACCTGGCAGATGCAGGAATGGGTCGGGCTCGGACCCTCGGCCGCGTCCCAGCACGACGGCTGGCGCAGCAGCAATCCCCCCGACCTCGGCCTGTGGCTCGCTGAAATCGCCGCCGGCCGCCGCGCCACCAGCGACCGCGTCGCGCTGACGAACGATCTCCTGGCGGCCGATTCGGTCATTTTCGGTCTGCGCATGAACGAGGGGGTGTCCATGCCCCGCCTCCTGCGGCGGTTTCCCTCGGCCGGGTGGCCGCATCTGCAGGATCTGCTGCCGAAATTCCTGATCGCCGGCCTGCTCGTCGCCACGCCAGAGGGAGTCATCAGCCTGACCGACCGCGGCCGGCTGATCGCGGACGCCATCGGCGCGGAAATCCTTGAGGCTTTCGAGACCCCGGCCAAGGTGGCGGTGAAATGACACGCCGGGTGATGCCATCTTCTCGTAGGAGCGAGCTTGCTCGCGATTTCGTGAGCATCGCGAGCAAGCCTGCTCCTACAAGATTGACCCCGGGCCTGTCCGTTCTGCTCGCCGGTCTCTTCGTCCTGTCCGCCTGCCACTCGGCTCCAGCGCCCGCCCAAGCGCCGCTCGCCGCGCGCCTTTATCTTGAGACCCGGCCGGGCGAGGCGGGTGTGCCGGTGCGGCTGCCGGTCAGCGGCGTGGAGATTGCAGTCGGCGCCAAGCCGGTTTTCACGGAATACGACCTCGTGAACGCCGAGGTTGCGCGGGTTGAGCTCGGCCCGTGCCTGCTGTTGCAGTTTTCTCCCGCGGCGGCCCGCGACCTATACCGGCTGTCCGTGGCCAGCATCGGGCGCCGGCTGGTGCTGCTGGTGGACGGCGCGCCGCTGGGCGTGCACCGCATCGAGCAGGCGCTGCCGGATGGCAACGTCCTGGTCTTCATCGAGCGCCCCGATGCCGAGCTGCCGGGTTTGGTGCAGCGGCTGAAGCACACCTCCGCCGATCTCGCCGCGGCAGCGAACAAATCCCGCTGATCCCAGCCATCCTCCCAGAACATGCATTTTGGCCGGAAAAATTCCAAGACGGGTCTGGCCGCATGAAAGCGCAAAAAGATTCGATGCTACCGACGGAAACTTCCCGTGCGCCTATGGGCGCGTGGGGGATTTCAGCCGAAGCCTCTGGTTTTTGGGCCTCTTGGTGGCAAATCAGATCAGTCGTTCTTTTGACGTTCGCCCTTTTCGCCGCCACGCTCGCCCAAGCCCAGCGGATCGACATCAGCTGGCCGACGCCGAACCGGGCGTGGGAGCAGGGCCGGGGGGTCGAGGCCTGGGCACAGCCGACCGTCTCGGGCGACCCCGAGTCCGGCACCTTCGGCTGCGTGCGCAGCGGCGGCACCCAGTTCCACGAGGGCCTCGACCTCAAGCCGGTGGGGCGAGACGCCCGCGGTGAGCCGACCGACCTGATCTTTGCAGCGATGGACGGCATCGTGCGGCATGTGAACACCAAGGCCGGGGAAAGCAACTACGGCCGTTACATCGTGATCGAGCACCCGGGCGTGGAGCCGGCCGTGTACACGCTCTACGCCCATCTCGCCCGGATCGAGCCCGGCATCGGGCCGGGCGTCCGCGTGCAGCGCGGGCAGACGATCGCGCTCATGGGTCACAGCGCGGGCGGCGGGGGCATCCCGAAGGACCGCGCGCACATGCATTTTGAGATCGGGCTGATGATGACGACAAATTTCTCCGCCTGGTATGCGGGCCGGGGCTACGGGAGCCCCAATGAACAGGGCCTGTGGAACGGCATGAACCTGATGGGTATCGACCCGCAGGATTTCCTGCGGCAGTGGCGCAGCCGCCGGGTGGACAATTTCCAGCAGTACTTTGACCGGCTGCGCAGCGTGGTGCGCGTGCGCGTTGCCACGAACCGCACGCCGGATTTCATCCAGCGTTATCCGTCGCTTCTGCGCCGGCCGCTGCCCGCCGGCCTCGTCGCCGGCTGGGAGATCGAGTGCAACTCCACCGGACTGCCGTTTGCGTGGACGCCGCTCGGCCCAGGCGATGTCGCCGGGCTGCGGCCCGAGACCGCCCGGATCGTGTCGGTCGAAGCCGCCCTTGTCCGCGCCTACCGCTGCAAATCACTCGTGCGGCAGCACGGGTCGGCTTATGAGCCCGGCACCGACCTGAAGATCATGCTCGGGCAGGTGTTCGGGATCAGGTGAGGCGCGGGCCCTGGAGGCGGGACCAGTGGTCCCGCGGACTTCAGCATTGGTGTCCTGCTCAGCTCTGTGGCTTCAGCTGCCGCAGCAGCTTCTGGAATTCCGGCTCGCTCTTGAGCAGTTCCAGGTCGGGATCCTGCTGCATCCAGGCGAGATCGTCATAGCCCAGGGAGACGGCCTTGCGGAGGGAGCGCAAGGCGTCGGGGCGCTTCTTGCACAGCGCCAGGCTGCAGGCCAGGTTGTAATGGGCGGTGGGATTGTCGGGCTCGAGCCGCACCAGCTTGCGGTCCATCCGCAGGCCGTCGGCGATGCGGCCGACCTTGGTGTAGAGGCCGCCGAGCAGCCCGACCACCTCCACGTAACCCGGGCAACGGCTGTGCACGGCCTCGAAGAATTCGATTTCAAACTGGGGATCGGGCCTGGTCTGGCGGGACATGATCAGCGCTTGAGACGGTTGGGGCAGCGGCCGCCCTGCCGGTAGGCGATGCACTCGGCGCTCACCTGCAGGCGCTGCGAGATGGGTTTCAGGCCGAGCTTGAGCGAAACGGTGCTGCCATACCATTCCATGAACGGGGCGCTGATCTCAAAGATTTTGTCGCAGTCGACGCAGACGACCTGCGCGACCTGGGAGTTGCCGTTGGCTGCGGCCAGATAATACTTCTCCCCGGTGCCGATGTCCACCTCGCGGAGGATGTGGCTGGCGGTCATGAGCGGCAGGGTGCGGTAGACGGTGGCGCGGGATACGGAATCGTCGATGGCCCGGGCATGGTCGAGCAGCTGTTCCGCCGTGAAATGCTCCTTTTGCGCACAGGCGGCGGCGAAGATCGCCAGCCGCTGGTTGGTCACGCGCAGACCCTGGGCGGCCAGGTAGGCTTGAAATTTGTCCCGCGGGATGTCGTCGCTCACCGGGGCAATGTCGTCCCGGCCGTTTCCGGGTGTCAACCCGGAAGCGTGCCCGGGGATTGAGGTCCACGGGTCCGCGTAGGCCAGCGAGCTTGCTCGCGCTTAGGGACCTCGGAGCGTGAGCAAGCTCGCTCGCCTACGACGGGCACCCCGGAAACGCGTTGCCACCGGCGAAGCCGCGTTCTGACTGGCCGGATGATCGTGGGCGTCCAGCCGCTGGCGGGGTTCGACAAGCTCCTGCACTACCGGGTGCCGGAGACGCTGCGCGCGGACGTGCGGCTGGGTTCGCTCGTGCGCGTGCCCATCCTCAACCGTTCGCACCTGGGGCTCGTCCTCGAGGTCGATGCCGTGCCCGACTGCGCGCCGGCGAAGCTCAAGGCCGTCAGCGCCGTGCTGCACGGCGTCCCGGCGCTGACCCCCGACCTGCTTGAGCTCGCGCGCTGGATGCACACCTACTATGCCGCGCGCATGGAGAGCGTCCTGGAGGCCATGATCCCCGCGGCGGTGCGCGGCGGTGCGCAGCTCAAGGCGGAGAAATACCTCGGCCTCGCGCGCCCGGCCACGGCGGCGGAGCTGGCGGCCCTGGCCAAAAAGGCCCCGCAGCAGGCGCGGCTCTACGAATTCCTGCGGCCGCAGTTCCAGCCCGTCCCCCAGGCGCTCGCTCTCTCCCGCCTCGGCCTCACGGCGGCCGTGGTCGCGGGGCTGGTCAGGCGCGGCCTCGCGCACGTGGAGACCCGCCACGTCGAGCGCGTTGCCTACGCCGACAACTGGACCGGCGGCGAGATCGTCAACGGCCTGCCGCCGAAGCTCAACGACGAGCAGGCTGCGGTCGTGGCCGCCGTGGGCGGGGATTTGGAGCGGGAAAAATTCGCCGTGCACCTGCTGCACGGGGTCACGGGCTCGGGCAAGACGGAGGTCTACCTGCGCGCGGTCGAGCAGGTGCTCGCCGCCGGCGGCAGCGCGATCTACCTCGTGCCGGAGGTGGCGCTGACGCCCCAGACCGTGGCCCGGCTCCGCGGCCGGTTCGAGGCGGCGGGCCACAAGACGGTCGTCTGGCACAGCCACCTGAGCGACGGCGAGCGCTTCGACGGCTGGACGGCCCTCGCCACCGGCCGGGCGCGGGTGGTGGTGGGGGCGCGTTCCGCCGTCTTCGCGCCGGTGCACGACCTGCGGCTCATCGTCGTCGACGAGGAGCACGAGCCGGCCTACAAGCAGGACGAGACCCCGCGCTACCACGGGCGCGACGTGGCGGTCTACCGCGCGAAGCTCGCCCACGCCGTCTGCCTGCTCGGCTCGGCCACGCCGTCGCTGGAATCCTTCGCCAATGTCCGCGCGGGCAAGTACCGGCTCGACGTGCTGACGAAGCGCGTCGACGACAAGAAAATGCCCGACATCCAGATCGTGGACATGCGCATCGAGGCCATGCGCCAGCGCGGGCTGGTGACGCTCTCGCGTCTGCTGGTGGACCACATGCACCAGCGCTTTGAACGCAAGGAGCAGACCATCCTGTTCATCAACCGCCGCGGCTACTCCTCGAGCATGCAGTGCCGGAAATGCGGGCACGTGGAGGAATGCCCGCATTGCAGCGTGGCCATGACCTACCACCGGGCGGACGAGACGCTGAAGTGCCACCTCTGCGGCCACGAGCGCGGGGCGCCGGCGGTGTGTCCCGCGTGCGCGGCGGCCGACATCCGCTGGCGCGGGCTGGGCACGCAGCGCGTGGAGGAGGCGGTCCGCCGCGCGCTGCCGCGGGCCCGGATGGAGCGGGTGGACACCGACACGATGTCGAAGCGGCACCGCTTCCGGCAGATCCTCGGCGACTTTCGCGCCGGCAAGATCGATGTGCTCATCGGCACGCAGATGATCGGCAAGGGGCTGGATTTCCCCAACGTCACGCTCGTCGGCCTGGTCGACGCCGACATGTCGATGCATGTGCCGGATTTCCGCGCCAACGAGCGCACCTTCCAGCTGCTGGTGCAGGTGGCGGGCCGGGCCGGGCGGGGCGACCGCGCCGGCGAGGTGGTGGTGCAGACGTTCACGCCGAAGGCGGAGGCGATCCAGTTCGCGCGCCACGCCGACTACGACGGCTTCGCCGAGGCCGAGCTGGCGATGCGCAGGAAGTTCAACTATCCGCCCTACCGGCACCTGATCCACCACCTCTTCCGCGGGCCGAATCCGGAGAAGATCAAATTTTATGCCGAACACTGGGTGAAGCTCGTGGAGAAAGAACTGGGCGGGGCGGTCGAGATCCGCGGTCCGGCGCCGGCGCCGATCGAGAAGGTGAAGGACGAGTACCGCTTCCAGGTCTGGTATTTCTGCGCGCGGGCGACGAAAGTCGTGCCCGCGCTGGTGCGGCTGCAGGCCGGCTTCGCGTGGCCGGAGGACGTCACGCAGGTGCTCGACGTGGACCCGATGAGCCTGGTGTGATGGGGGCGGGATTAGCGATCCCGCCTCACCGCCGGCCTCGGACGTGTTTGCAAAATATTATTGCGGAGAATCGCTTGGGAAAACGTGAATTACCCAACACCCCCCGCCCTGCCGGGCACCCCTCTCCAGAGGGAATTTTGCCAGTCTGGATTTGGGTCCCCTCTCGAGAGAGGTGGCGTGCAGCGGCGGGGGGTGCTGGCTTTTTGTAAACACGCCCTAATCCGCGATTTTCCCCAGCAGGCGGCCGAGATATTTTTTGGCGTAGAGGACGGCCCGCTCGCGGGTGAGCGGTTCCGGCGGATGGCGCCGAAGACCGAGTTCCGGGGCCTGGGTGACCACCTGGCCCGCATCGGGGTTCAGGATGATCCACACCAGGATGCGGCGCAGCTTGGCGCGCTTCTGGCGCGCCTGCAGTTCGTCGTAGACCACCCGGCCGATCTCGGCCTCGTGCAAATCCGCGCTGATGTCGGCGATCGCCGCGACGCTCAGCAGATTCCAGGTGGACTTGATGGGATCCTCCACGAGGCCCGGCGGCCAGGTCTTGAGCCTCGCCGCGAACCCGGCTGCAAACTCCGGCGGCCCGGCGGGCGGGAACGGTGGGGCGAGGCGCGTGACGATTTCGTTGTCGCCCGGCAGGTCCTCATAGGTGATCTGGTCGGCCTGGGCGTCGGTGATCGACTCGAAAGCCTCCCCGGGGGGCAGGATGGGTTGCAGATGCCCGGTGGCCAGCGCGGCCACCCCGATGGCGAGCCACGAAAGCAGGGCGGCGCCGACCCACGCCGGGCCGGATCGGAGCTGCCGCGGACCCGTGTGCCAGCGAAACAACCGGATGCCGGCGACGGCGGCGGCCGCGCCGATCACGACGAGCGCGAGCAGGCTGAAGCCCGCCCCGGTCAGGCCCTGCGGGCCGGTGAAGCCGCGTTGCAGCACGTCGACCGCATAGCGTCCCGGCATGAAGCCGGCGACGCGTTGCGCCCAGACGGGCAGCGCCGCCAGCGGCACGCCCACGCCGCCGATCATGATCATCGGCAGGAACAGGCTCTGGCCCAGCGCCTGCACCGCCGGCACGTCGTCGGCCAGCGCCGCGACCAGCAGGCCGAGGCCGAGGAAGGACAACGCGACCACGAGAAAGGCCACCAGCGTCTGCCCCGGATGCTGCGGCAGCGGCGTGCCGTACACGGCGCGGGCCAGGAAGATCTGCAGCGCGACGGCGCTCGCCACGATGACCAGGCGCGCGAGCAGGGTGCTTGCGACCAGGCCGCCGGTGGGCACCGGCAGCAATCGATAACGGCGCCAGACGCCGCGTTCGCGTTCCGCGACCAGCCCCGTGGGCAGGCCGAAGCAGGCGCCGCCGAGGATCGTGATGGTGACGAGCTGCCCCATCTCACCCAGCAGGGGCGGGGTGTCGGCGCGGAACACGCTTCCAAACGCGAGCAGGAAGAAGACCGGCACAAGGTACCCATAGATCAGCGCCTGCTTGCTGCGGAAGTTGAGCTGCAGCGTCAGCAGGAAATGCCGGCGCAGGCCGGCGAAGGTGGAACCGGATTTCATGGCGCAGCCTCCCCGGCGGCATCCGGCCACGGCTGCCCGGTCAGTTCCAGGAACACATCCTCCAGCGACGGCCGGTGGATCTGCAGGTCGAGCATTTCGTTCCCGTCCGGCTCCAGGGCCCGCACAAGCGAGCTGATCGTCCGGTTCACCTCCCGGGTGGCGAGCCACCAGCCGTCCGCGCGCAACTCTTTTCCCGTCACCCCCGGCAGGGCGGCGACCACGGCGGGGTCGAGCGGCCGGGTGGTGCGGAACGAGACGCGCGGCGACGCGCCCGAACGGGCGATCAGTTGCGCCGGCGCCGCCGTGGCGATCAGGCGGCCGGCGTGCAGGACGCCGACGCGGTCGCAGAGCACGTGGGCTTCCTCGAGGTGATGCGTGCTCAGCAGCACCGAGCGGCCGGCGGACTTCAGCCCCCGGATCAGGGTGTGCAATTCCCGGCGCGACTGCGGATCGAGGCCCGCGGTGGGCTCGTCGAGCACAAGCACCTGCGGCTGGTTGACGAAGGCGAGGGCGAGGAACAGCCGCTGGCGCTGGCCGCCGGAAAGGGCCTCGAACGGCGCGTCCGCCTGCGCCGCGAGGTTGAACCGCTCCAGCAGGGCGGTGGGTCCGGCCGCCCCGGGGTAGAACGCGGCGAAAAGCCCGAGCGCCTGCCGCGGGGTGATCCGGTCCTGCAGCGCGGCGGACTGCAGCTGCGCGCCCACCTGCCGCCGCGCCCGCCGCGGCTGCGCCCGGGCGTCGACGCCCGCGAGTTCGATCACGCCCGCGTCCGGCTCGCGCAGCCCGAGCAGGCACTCGATGACCGTGGTCTTGCCGGCCCCGTTGCGCCCGAGGAGGCCGAAGATCTCGCCCGGCGCCACCGCGAAGCCGACCTCCTGCGCCGCGGCGACCGGGCCGTAGCGCTTGCTCAGGGCGACGACACGAATGCCGGGTGGCGGGGGCAAGGACATCGGCCCATGCCAAACGGGTTCGGCGACCGGATGTCAACGGGAACCATGCGGCCGACGTCCGCCGGGGAGAGGCGGGGAGAGGCATAAAATCTTGTTGGCCTCGCGGCGGTGCGACGCATGCTCGCCGCAACCCAAAACCTGCATGGCTGAAACCACCCCGACCCCCGCCACCATCGTCCCCCGCTATCTTCCACGGATCAACTCCCCGGGCTATCATCTGCTCCTCGCCGTGGTGGCCATTTTCATTCTCGGGCCGCTCGGCGGCATCTCGGCGGCGTTCATGAACTTCTCGATCGGCTTCTTTGTCGGCGGCCAGGTGCTGGCCGGCATCCTCGGCAGCACGGTGACGCTGCCGTACGGCCCCGAGGGCAAGCACGGCGCGAATTACATCCAGACGATGGCGGCCTCCGTGGCCGGCATGTGCGCGATGGCGGTGCTGGTGCAGGCGATGGTCTGGATGGGGCTGCCGCAGCCCCCGGCCTGGCAGCTGGTGCTGTTTTTCACCAGCATCGGCATGTTCGGCGTCGGCCTGGGCATGCTCTACACCCCGCTGCTGGTCGACCGGATGCAGCTGAACTTTCCCTCGGGCTACGCGGTGGCCAACATCCTGCGGGCGCTGACGGACCGGAGCCTGCTCAAGAAGTCGATCACGAAGCTCGGCAGCGGCATGGGCCTCGGGTACGTGGGCGGGATCGCCTCGTTGAAGGTCGCCGCCGTCGGGGCGATCGGGCTTTCCACCTCGACCTTTGGCGCCGGCCTGATCGTTGGCGCCCGGCTGGCGCTGCCGGCGCTCTTTGTGGCGCTGGTCGGCATCTGGCAGAAGCCGCACCTCGTCGCGATGGGCTGGCTGAGCGCGGACGCACCCTACCGCAAGATCGGCTTTGTCATCTCCCTCGGCACCGTGCTGGGCGCCGCCGCCCTCGACATCACCCTGATCATGATCGAGGCCGTGCGCCAGTTCCGGAGCAGGGCCGCGGCGCCGGCCAAGGCGGAGGAGGATTGGAAGCGCGTGAACATGTACCGGCTCTTCGCCTGGATCCTGTTCTGGGCCGCGGCCACCGTCGTGCTCGGCCACTATCTGCTGCATCAGTCGGTCTTCTTCCTCACGGTGTCGGTGGCCCTGTGCTTCGTGTTCGTGCTCGTCAATGGCATCTCCCTCGGCATCTCGGACTGGAATCCCATCTCGAGCGCGTTCGTGATGTCCATTTTCATCCTGTCGGCCCTGGGGCTGCGCGACCCGGCGGTGGGCCTGATGTGCGGCTCCATCCTGCTCATCGCCTGCAGCGAGGGGGGCGACATGCAGCAGGACCGTTCCACCGGCTGGCGGCTGGGCACCAACCGCGTGGTGCAGTTCCGCTACCAGGTCATCGGCATTGTTGTCGGCGCGATCCTCGCGGTCGCACTCGCCTGGATCTTCATGGACGCCTATCCGGTGCTGAAGCTGGACCAGTTTGCCAACTCCCATCTCGAAGGCGCCGCGAAATGGCAGTCGGCCATGACGTACAAGTTTGTCGGGGCGCTGCGCGGCATCACCACCGACCAGCCGCAGGTGATGAAAGCCCTGCAGCTTGGCCTCGCGCTGGGCCTGGGCATCGAGATCATCCGCAAGCTGCTTAAGCGCAGCCAGGGCTACCAGGCGTTCATCCGGGGCTCCGCGGCCGGCAAGACGGTTGCCTTCATCCTGGACACCACCGTCCTGTCCAGTCCCTACGCCTCGTCCTTCGGCGGCTTCGTGGAACTGCCGACCGTCCTCTGGTGGGGCGCGGGCGGCGTCACCGCCTCGTTGTACGACGTGATGCAGGCCCGGAGCAAGGCCCGGGCCCCGGCCCACAACGAGTCGGCGCTGCCGTCCGACATGGGCACGATGTCGCTGCTCGGCGGCGGCCTCATCGCCGGCGACTCGCTCGCCGCCCTCAGCGTGGGCATCTACGGGCTCATCACCACCGTGCTCTAGCCCGCCGGGTGCGCCGGCGCCGACCGCGATGAAAATCTACTTCATGGGTGTCTGCGGGACCGCGATGGGCCAGGCTGCGCTCCTGGCGCGCGCGGCCGGGCACGAGGTCCTCGGCGCCGACGCCGGGATCTACCCGCCGATGAGCACCGTGCTCGCGGCGGCGGGCATCCCCCTGCACGAGGGCTACGACCCCGTCCGGCTCGAGCGGCTGCGGCCCGACCTCGTCGTCATCGGCAACGCCATGTCGCGCGGCAACCCCGAGGTCGAGTGGCTGCTCGACACCCGGGCCATCGCCTTCACCTCGCTGCCGGCGCTGCTGGCGGAATTCGTCCTCAAGGGCCGGCGGAACATCGTCATCGCCGGCACCCACGGCAAGACGACGACCACGGCCCTGACCGCCTTCCTGCTCCGCGAGAACGGGCATGACCCGGGCTTCCTGATCGGCGGGGTGCCGCAGGACCCGCCGATGGGCGGCCACCTCGGCGCGTCCGCGGACCCGTTCGTGATCGAAGGCGACGAGTACGACAGCGCCTTTTTCGACAAGCGCAGCAAGTTCATCCATTACGCGCCGCACATCGCGGTGCTGAACAACCTGGAGTTCGACCACGCCGACATCTTCCGCGACCTGCAGGACGTGCAGCGGACGTTCCTGCACCTGGCGCGGATCGTGCCGCGCTCCGGCTGGATCGTGCTCAATGGCGACGACGACAACCTGCGCGCCCTCGGTCCGCTGCCGTGGACGCGCGTGGTGCGCGTCGGCACGGGGGTGAAGAACGACCTCCGGATCGTGGATTTTGCCGAGACGGCGGCCGGGGCGGTTTTCAAGCTGGTCTGGAAGGGCGCGCCCTGGGCCGAGGTGAAATGGTCGCAGCCGGGCCTGTTCAACGCGCGCAACGCGGCGATGGCCGCCGGCGCGGCCGGGCTGGCGCTGGCGGCTGATGGGGGTCGGGGTTCATCCCCGTCTGCGGGCGGGGTCGGGGACAAGCCCCGGCCGGCGGATGATCCCACGTTGCTCAACCTCGATTGCCTCGCCCGGTTCCGCGGGGTGAAGCGCCGGCAGGAACTGCTGGTCGACACCCCGGCGCTCAAGGTCATCGAGGATTTCGGCCACCACCCGACGGCGCTGGCGGAGACGCTGCACGCGCTGCGCAGCCGTCATCCCGGCGCGCGGCTGATTGCGGTCTTCGAGCCCCGGAGCAACACGGCGCGCACGAAGGTCATGCAGGCCGGCTTCACCCGGGCGCTGGCGACGGCCGACGAGGTTTATCTCGGCGCGGTCAGCCGGGCGGAGAAATTGAAGGAAGCGGAGCGGTTCGACGCCGAGGCGGTGCGGCAGCATCTGGAACTGCAGGGCGTGCCTGCCTGCACGGCGGCGACGAACGCCGGACTGCTCGCTAAACTCACGGCGAACACCGCGGGGACCGGGGAGCCGCAGGTGATCGTTTTCTTCACGAACGGGTCGTTCGACGGGATCATCCAGCAGTTCGCCGGCGCCCACCGCAGGTTGTAGCGCGAGCGGCCGATCATATTGCAGGGCAGAATTGCTGATCCCGCCCCGCGGTCACGTGCGCCGACGCCGGGCCAGCGTGGCCAGCGATCCCGCGGCCAGCAGCGCCCAGGTCGGGGGCTCCGGGACCGCGGTGAAATTCAGGACCAGGCTGCTGCCATTTTCCGTGATGCTGAAGTTCCCGCCCGCGAGGCCGTTCGTGAAACCGGTCGGATCGAGGACGAATCTGTCCGAAGCGAAACCGGAGATGCCGCTGGCGGCCGTGGCGAAGGTCCAGGAATAGTTCGCCGCCGCGTTGAAATTGGCCGCCGCGCCGGCATTGCCGCCGCTGTCGAGCGAGAACAGCTTCACGATGAACGGCGCGCCGGGGGTGGCGGTGATGTCGAGGGACGTGCCCGGCCCGGCCAGGACGCCGCTGACGGCGAGCAGGTCGTAGTCGGTGCCGGCGACGCCGGCGGCATCCTGCACCTGGAAGACGAGGGTGCCGGCGGGGGCGAGCGTGAGGCCCGCGGTGAACGACAGGGTGCCGGGCGAGTTGCCGGGCGACAGGACGACCAGGGTGCCGGCGGTGATGGGGGCGGCGATGGTGCCGTTGCCCGAAAGGGTGCCGCCGCTGGCGCCGAAGGTGAGCGGGTTGGTGAAGATGATGTCGGTGGCGACGCCGAGGTTGCCACCGTTCAGTGTCACGGACCCGGGGCCGAACGCGCCGACCGCGCCCGCGACGAGCTGGCCCTGGGAAATGACGGTGCCTCCATCGTAGGTGTTCGTGCCGCTGAGGGTGAGGGAGCCGGATCCGGTCTTGACCAGCTTCGCGCCGGTCCCGGATATCGTGCCGCCAAAGGTCGTGTTGTCCGTCTGGGTGATCGTCAGGGTGGATCCCCCGGCCAGGCTCAGCGTGCTGCCATCACCCGAAAGCGAGCCGATCGACGGGTGCTGGGTCGAGAAGAGCACCGCGCCAGAGTAGACTTCGAGGGAACCGATGCCGAAGGGGCTGTCGCTGTTGGCATTGATGGTGGTGTCCTCGCCGTCAATTTGGGTGCCGCCGTCAAAGGTGTTGTTCCCGCTCAGGGAATACGGTCCACCCGCGCTAAAGAGGAGGTAACCGATTCCGGAGATGTCACCCGTCAGGCTCAACCCTTCGCTGCTGTTGCCCGCCTGGATGGTGAGGCTGGCGTAATTATTCAGGACGATGCGGTTGTTGAGCTGTGTGACATCGCTGCCCGCTGCCAACATGTGATTACCCGAGCTTGAGCTTTCCACCGTGAGCGGCCCCGGGCCGAGAGCCTGGGGGTTTTCAACATGAAGATTGCCGGAAATTAACTCCGTGCCGCCGCCATAGGTGTTGGCCGCGGTGAGATACACGGCCGAGGTCGTGTCGTTGTAGCCCACGGCGTTGAGGCCGATGTAGACCTTGCGCTCCGCGCCATCCAGCGTGGAGCTGACCGTGAACTGGCCGCCATTGTAGCCGGTGAAATAATAATCGTCCGTGTTGCCGTTGGTGGTCAGGATGGTCCCCGTCAGGGTGGCGGCGGTGGCGCTGCCGACGTAGATCGGCGCAGCCAGGCTGGAAAGGTCCAGGCCGTTGACGATGTTGGTCGCCGGGCTCTCGACCGAACCGGGGTTGCTCAGGTTGGCGATCAAGTCATGCGAGTCGAGGCCGAGGACGCTCCCGGGGTCATAGGAACCAAGCCGGCTGATCATGGTTGCGGGAGCCGGCCCCCGCTCCGTCACGCCGATGTAGGAGGCGACATACCCGTAGTAGTTGGCATAGCCCGGGGCGGCGAGGGTGAAGCTCCCGGTGGCCGGCGCGGCCGTGACTGAGTCCAGGATGATGGCGCCGCCATCGGCCGTGGTGACGCCGGTGTAGTTGTTCGTCGCGCTACCACCCATGACCAGCGTGAAGGGCGCGCGGGCCCCATAGGTCGTGGAGGCGCGGAGGCCGAGCGTGCCGGACAGCGGGGCGCTGTTTTGCAGGAAGAGCGTGCCGCTTCCGCCGAATTCATAGTTGGGGGCGGAGGTGGGTGGCGTAAAGACACCGGTGTAGATGGCGCGCGTGGCGGTGCCGAAGCGGACGGACGGATCGCTGAAGCCGGAAAGGTCCACGGCGGAGGAAAAGATCTGCGCCGCCGCGCTGCTGCCGCCCAGATAAGTGTCGATGCCCACCACCCCGGAAAAATTCGCGGGGTCGAGCTTGGCGACAAATGCGGCCACAGTGGAAGGGGAGGCCACGCCGGCATAGCTGGACGAATCGACCGCCTGGATCAGGCCGGCGCCGGGCAGCGCCGCCGCCCCATCAAAGATGACCTGCGAGCCATTGATGATGGTGCCGCCGGCGTAGACGTTGGTCCCGCTGAGCACGGCGGTGCCGTCGCCGTTGAACTGGTAGCTCGTGCCGGCCGGGCCGGTCAGCCCGCCGGATAGCCGAATCTGGCCGGGGCCGGAGACGGTCAGGTTCATCGCCTGGCTCGCGCCGGTGATCATTCCGCTGAAGATGAGGGACTGGCCGTTACTGCCATAGTAGTCTGAGCTGAAGGTCACCCCGGGCTCAAGGGTGACGGCATTGGGCAAAGTGACGTCGGAATTGCCACCATAAACGGTGGTTCCGGCCTTCAGGGTCAGGTGACCGGTCCCGACGGCATTATCCAAACTGGCAACCAATTGCCCCGTCGCCAGGGTGATGGGGCCGGAGAAGCCGCTGTTGTCAGAGAAAAAGCCCATGATGGTGTAGGGCGAACCGGCCGTCAGCGTCAGGGCCGCCGAACCGGTGAGCGCACTGCCCAGATAGATATTGCCCGAGCCAGCGTTCCAAGTCTGTGCGGCCGCCAGGTTGAGGCCGCCGTAACTATAGAGATACAGCGCGGCGTTGTTTGCGATGGTGATGCCGCCGGCGCCGAGCGTGAACGGCGCGTAGGACGGGTAATCACTGAATTGGTAATACCCGGAGGAAACATTGCCCAGCGTGATACTGTTGATGCTGATGGGGGAGCTGAACGTGAGGGAGTAGTTTGCACTTGGGCCAAACGTGAGATTGGCCGTGCCGGCAGCCAGATTTGGCGCACTGCTCCAGTTGGCGGGATCCTCCAGGTCGCCGCTGACATGGCCAAGCCATGTCTGCGCCCGGCCGGGCGTGCCGGCAAGGACACAGGCGACAACAGCCAACAGCAGCCTGGCTCGCAACCGCATGGGTTGACGAATACAGCCTGGGCACGGCACGGACAAGGGGAAACTTTATCCGGGAGACACATTAGGCTGCATCGGTGTGGCGGAGCGGCCCGATTAGTTTGGCTGTTGCGCCACCTCGCGATGCAGCTGCGCATGCGGCGAAGCCAAAAGCGTTTCCGGCGGCCGGGGTCTACTGTGCCTGGCGCGCGACCTTGAACTCCGCCGGCATCTGCCCCTTCGGCAGGGCGAGCAGGTCGTAGTCGTGGAAACCGGTGATCTTCACCTCGGCGAATTCGCTGACCGGCAGGTCACGGGGCACGTAGACGCGGCCGTCGATGTCGGGGGCGTCCGCCTCGCCGCGGGCAACGCCGGGTTCCTCGACCAGGACCTTCAGCGTCCGGCCGACGTAATGCCGCGAGACTTCGGCCGCGATTTTCTTCTGCAGCGCCATCGTGCGGTGCCAGCGGGCTTCCTTGACCTTGGCGGGGATCTGGTCGGGCAGCTTGGCGCCGCGCGTGCCATCCTCCTGCGAATAGCGGAAGACGCCGAGCCGCTCAAACCTGGTCTCCTGGATGAACGCGCAGAGTTCGTCGACGTCAGCCTCGGTCTCCCCCGGGAAGCCGACAATGAAGGTGGTGCGGATCGCGATGCCGGGGATGCCGGCGCGGATGCGCTTGAGCAGGTCGCGGATATAATCGCCGCTCGTCTCGCGCTGCATGCGCCCGAGCATGGCGTCGCTGATGTGCTGGAGCGGGATGTCGATGTAGCGCGCGACCTTCGGGCACGCGGCGATGGTCCGGATGAGTTCGTCGCTCCAGTGGGCCGGGTGTGTGTAGAGCAGGCGGATCCAGAAGTCGCCCTCGATGGCGTTGAGCTCGCGGAGCAGGGTGGTGAGGGCGGAGCCGCGCGTGGAGTCGACGGGCGTGCGCGGGTTGGGCCGCTGCTCCCAGGTGTCCATGCCGAAGAACGTCGTGTCCTGGGAGATCAGGTTGAGTTCCTTGACACCGTCCTTGACGAGCTGGCGGGCCTCCTTGACCACGCTCCCGATGGTGCGGCTGCGGTGGCGGCCGCGGATCTGCGGGATGATGCAGAAGGTGCAGGGGTGGTTGCAGCCCTCGGCGATCTTGATGTAGGCGAAATGCTTCGGCGTGAGCCGGAAGCGGGGGGTGTCGTAGTCCGGGATGTAGGTGGACTTGCCCGCGATGAAATTGGCGGGGGCCTCCGCCGCGCCGCGCTCCTTGGCGTAGATTTCCGCGATGATGGGCGCGACCTTGGTCAGCTGGTCGAGGCCGATGAAGGCGTCGACCTCGTCGCGGAGGGAGGAGGAGAGGTCCTTCGAGAAACGCTGCGACATGCAGCCGGCGACGATGAGCTTCTGCTCCTTGCGGCGCTTGGTCATGCCGCGGTGCTGGTGGACCTCGAGGATGTGGGCGATGGACTCCTCCTTGGACGAGTCGATGAAGGAGCAGGTGTTGACGATGACCACGTCGGCCTGCGCGGCGTCGGGGATGACCGCCATGCCCGCCTGGTGCAGGTGGCCGACCATGATCTCGCTGTCGACGAGATTCTTGGCGCACCCAAGGGAGATGAGGCTGACCTTGATCATGGCCTGTAAAAACAAAGGCGCGCCGTCACCGGCGCGCACAGGGAGGGCCAACGGGCCCGCTGGTTACTTCTTGGCCTTGGCGGCGGCGGCCTTGAGGCGGGCGTTGCGGCGCTTGTGGTAGGCGACGCGGCGTTTCTTTTTGATGTGTTTGTTGAATTGTTGTCCCATAGAGTGATGAAGTGGGGGGAGAGTTCTCCAAATTCGCGGACGGGAGTCAAGCGTGCTGGCAAACTCAATACCGGGGCATCGCGGGGTCGAGTTGTTCCGCCCAGGCGTCGATGCCGCCGGCGATATTCGTCGCCTGCCCGAAGCCGTTGGCGCGCAGGAACTGCGTCACGCGCTGGCTCCGGCCGCCGTGGTGGCAGAGCACGAGGATTTGCCGGTCGCGGGGCAGGTCGGCCAGGTTCTCGGGGACCTGCCGCATCGGGATGTGCCGGCTGCCCGCCACGCGGCAGGTGGCGACCTCGGAGTCCTCGCGCACATCGAGCAGGAGCGCGCCGGCGCGCAGCATCTGCGTGGCGGCGGTCACGTCGATTTCGAGGGGGGCGTCCATGGGCTCGGGCAACATGGGACACGGGCCGTGAAATGCAACCCAAGTGGTTCTTTGATCCGGTCGGAAAGGACCGAAGGGACTGCCAGTCCCCGGCAGAGCCGCCTTGGCTCCAGGGGGATGGAGCGCGGGCGACCCCGCCCGCGGCCAGGCGGCCAGTTCGCCGTTGACGCGTGCCGCGCCGGGCAAATCGTGGGGGCATGTCCGATCGTTATGTTGTGATCATGGCCGGGGGCCGCGGCGAGCGCTTCTGGCCGCAAAGCCGCCAGGCCACGCCCAAGCACCTGCTCCCCATCGTCGGCGACAAGTCGATGCTGGCCCAGACGGTCGACCGGGTGGCCGGCGTGGTGCCGCGCGAGAACATCTGTGTCCTCACCACGCGGGCCCAGTTCGCAGGCTGCACCGAGGCCTGCCCGGACCTGCCCGAGGGCAACATCGTGGCCGAGTGGGTCGGCCGGGACACCGCCGCGGCCACCGGCCTGGCCATGCTGATGATCAAGCGGAAGAATCCGCACGCGACTTTCGCCATGCTGCCCGCGGACCATGTCATCCATGACACGGCCGAGTACGCCCGGCTGCTCAACGTGGCGTTCGCGGCGGCCGAGGCGGCGGATGTGCTCGTGACGCTCGGCATCAAGCCGTCCGGTCCGGAGACGGGTTTCGGCTACATCCAGCAGGCCGGCCCCTGGCGGACGATCGCCGGTTGCGCGGTGCTGGCGGTCAAGCGCTTCGTGGAAAAGCCCGACCTGGCCACGGCCCAGGCCTACCTCGACTCGGGCGAATATTTCTGGAACGCCGGCATGTTTGTCTGGCGGGTGCCGGTCATCGAGGCCGCGTTCCAGGCGCACGCCCCGGAACTCTATGCCGGGCTCCGGCAGATCGAGCAATTTGTGCAGACCCCGGCGGACTGGGATGAGGCGCTCCGGACCATCCAACCCACGCTGCCGAAGGTTTCCGTCGATTACGCGCTGATGGAGAAATCCACCAATGTGGTCGTGGTGCCGGCGACGTTTGACTGGGACGATGTCGGCGCGTGGCCGGCGATCGCCAAGCATTTCACGCCGGACAGCCACGGCAACGTGCTGCGCGGCCACGCCCTGGTCGAGGGCGGCACGCACAACATCGTTGTCTCCACCGACGGCCACCTGATCGGCGTGATCGGCGTGAGCGACCTGGTCGTGGTGCACACGCCGGAAGCGACCCTGGTCTGCCCGAAGGACCGGGCCCAGGAGATCAAGTTGCTCCTGGAGCGGCTCAAGCAGGACCCGGCGAAGACCCGGTTCTTGTGAGCGCCATGCGCTGCCTCGGCATCGACTACGGCACGAAGCGCGTCGGGCTCGCCGCCGGCGACGACCTCGGGGTCGCCACGCCGCTGCCCGCGCTGGTCGACGCGGAGGAAAACGCGCGCTGGATCCGGCTGGGCGAGGTCATCCGCCGGCGCCGGATCACCGACCTCGTGGTCGGCTATCCCTACAACATGGACGGCTCGGCCGGCTTCAAGGCCAAGGAGGTCGACGCCTTCGCCGCGAGGCTGACGGCGCAGTTCGGCCTGCCCGTGCATCTGGTGGACGAGACCCTCACGAGCTCCGAGGCGGAGTCTTCGATCCCGAAAAAGGACCGGCGCGGCCTGCGCGACTCCGGCCGGGTCGACTCGCGCGCCGCCTGCCTGATCCTGCAGGATTTCCTCGACCAGCGATTTCCGCCGCAAACTTCAGGGCCGGAATAATCCAAGGTCTTTTGCCGCGGATTACACGGATTGCCACGGATAGGGCGGTTGTAGTATGCGTGTTCATCCGTGAAATCCGTGGTCAATCAGAACCAGCGTTGGAAATGCGTCTGCGCCTATGACGGCGGGCCGTTCCATGGCTGGCAGAGCCAGGAGGGCGGGAACACCATCCAGGATCTGGTCGAGAAACAGCTGAGGAAGATCTTCGGCCGGCTCATCCGCATCGAGGGCAGCGGGCGCACGGACTCGGGCGTCCATGCGCACGCCCAGGTCTTTCATTTCGACGCCGCGTGGCCGCATGGCGCGGAAAAGCTGCGCCGGGCGCTCCAGACCGGCCTGCCGCGCAGCATCCAGCTGAAGACCTTGCGCGCCGTGCCGGCCGCATTCCATGCCCGCTTCGAGGCGAAGGGGAAAATCTACCGCTACCATCTCCATCTGGGCGTGGCGGACCCGTTCGAGACGGCGTATTGCTGGTCGCTCAACCGGGAGCTCGACTGGCCGGCGGTCCGGGCCGCGGCGAAGGTGCTGCGGGGCCGGCATGACTTCTGGGCCTTCTCGGGCGAGAATGACCGGACGTATGAGACCACGGTGCGCGACCTGCGCCGGCTGGAGCTCCGCCGCCGGGGGAAGCGCGTGACCTTCACCTTCGAGGCCGACGGCTTCATCTACAAGATGGCACGCAGCCTGACCGGCGCCCTCGTCAGTGTCGGCCTCGGCAAGCTGACGCCCGCCGACCTGGCGCGCCTGATCAAGAATCGCCAACGCATCCCGGCCGTCGTCACCGCCCCGCCGCAGGGGCTGTTTCTGGTGAAGGTGATTTACTGAGGATGAAAAGAGCGGCTGGCCGCGGATGACGGGATTCGGGCACGCCAGCTGCGCTATTTTACAGGAGGCCGCTGCGGGAACGGAGTACCCGTGCCGCTGCGTCCACTGCGGCGCGCGGCCGGAGGGGCGGTGGCACCGGTGCCCGGCGTGCGGGAAGCCGCCTTGGTCGTCGGGCCGCCGCATTGTTTGACCTGCGGTCAAGTCCAGTGAACAGCAGGCATCTCCCCTCAGAGTTTGGGATAAAGGAGGAGGGGAGGCTTTCGCACGACCATATCACCGCGCCCTCTGGATTGCCACGGGAGGCTGCCCGGCAATCCCCGCTTCCGTCAGCAGCGCCTTCGCGCCGTTCCAACTGATGCCGACCCCGATGCACACCATGATGAACGCCGAGAGCCGCACCACCACCGTCATCCCGGCGTGCCCGATCCGCCGGCCACCTCGCTGCGCATAATGATAGGCCAGCAGAATGGACAGCGCGATGATCCCGGCGCCGATGCCGGAGGCGAAGACCTGGATCATCGCGCTCTTGAAGGTGTGGGCGTGATTGGCGCCCACGGTAATGGCGACGGAAATCGCCCCGGCATCAATCGTCAGGGGCATGGTCAACGGCGCAAACACCCGTTTCAGGGCGATGGCATTGGCGTGGATCGCGTCGAGGGCCACATCGGGCGGTTTCGGATTGTCGGCCAGAAGTTTCCAGCCCAGGGCACAGACGACCGCGCCGCCGCCCACTTGCACCACGGGGATGGAAAGACCGAACATCAGGAGAACGAACGAGCCGAACAACATGGCCCCCAGCAGCAGGAAGAAAGAGTAAACGGCGATGCGGCGCGCAAGGTCGGCGCGGGTCGGTTCATCGCAGCCGGGGGTCATGGCCAGAAAGATCGGCGCGTCGCCCAGCGGATTGACGACGGGCAACAACGCGCCAATCATCAGCAGCACGGCGCCCGTAAGCTGGCTCAAGTCGGTCCAGAACATCAGATCGCTCGCTTGGTGGAGTTGCCGGGCAGATCCTTGCTCACGCAGCTCCTCGTCACTCGATGCGCTGGGATCTGCCGTGCTTTACCAACGGGAGCACCGCACGCTCCGTGATCTGCGTGTGATGGTGCATCCGGGTGCGCGAGGCTTCCTTCGGAATGTCGGCGCGGAGGCATGCTTCGGCTTCCAGCCAGTCATCGCGGTCGTGCCCGTTCGCCGCCCCGCGTTGGACATAGAGATGATTGGCATAATCGCGAATCTCGTCCTCCGACGGTTGCGGCGCGCTCGCGCATGGTTGCCGTGCTGATGGCGCCGGGCGGGCGGCCGTCATGGGCGGCGGGGTGCGGGCGGCGGGTGCCGCGGGCTGTTGGGCGGTGTTCATTTGTGGAGAATGCACCCGATGATGCCTTCCCGATATGGGGCCTTCGCCCCGCGCGGACGGTCAGGTTCGGGCGGCTTGACCTCCCGGCGGCATCGCCCATCCGCCCGTTGCGAAGATGCCGCGCTCCGCGTCCGCGCCAACCTGCGGCACCCCCGGCGGTCGCCGGCTTGAACCCCCGCGGACCCCCCGGCCCGTTTTCCTTCCCTGGGTGGCGCACGATTCGAACCCATCTGCCTTTGCCGCTGCGCCGGTGACGGCAGCATCGTTCTGCGGCCCGACATCCGGGCCGCGCCGCCTGGCCGCCGTGGATCTTGCGCCCTGGGGCGCCCCCTCATGGCCGCATGCCCGTGGTCAGGCTGCGGGCTGTAGGCCTACACCCCATGGCGGGCGCTTCCGAATCAGCGCATGCTGGCGGAAACACCATGCCTCAAGGCGACAAATCCAGCTATACTGACAAACAGAAGCGGCAGGCGGCAGCGATTGAAGCCGGCTACGAGCAGAAGGGGGTTGGCCCCAAGACAGCGGGAGCGCGGGCTTGGGCCACCGTGAACAAGCTCTCCGGCGGCGGCAAAAGAAGCGGCTCCGGCCGGAAGAACCACCCACAAACATAAAGTCAGCCTATGAAAACCGAATCGAAAATACAGCCGGCGGCCAAGCCGGATGTCAGCGAGCCCGCGGGGACGGCAGCCGGGGAAGCGGAGGCGCTGCTCAAGGATCTCGCCGCCCAAAGGGATTTGCACCTGCGCCTGGCCGCGGACTTTGAAAACTTCAAGCGGCGCAGCCGGCAGGAGGCGGAAAGCCGGGCCGCCGCGCAAAAGGAAGCATTCATCGCCGAGCTGCTGCCGGTGCTCGACAACCTTGAGCGGGCCCTGGCCGCCGGGGCTGCCCGCGACTCGGCGCAATTTCACCAGGGCGTGGAAATGACGTTGAAACAACTCCAGCAGCTGCTCCGCACGCATGGAGTCGACAGCGACGAAATCGTCGGCCAGCCGTTCGACCCCCACCGGCATGAGGCGCTGGCGTCGGGCCATGATCCGGCGCAGCCCGAGCATGCCGTGCTCTCGGTCATCCAGCGCGGCTACCGCCGGGGCGACAAGGTCATCCGGCCGGCCAAGGTGACGGTCAATGATCTGACGGCCTCCCCGCAGCGTCACGATGGCCGTTGAATTCAAGGATTATTACCGCGTGCTCGGGGTGACGCCCAAGGCGACGGACGAGGAAATCAAGAAGGCGTTCCGCGCCCTCGCGCGCCAGCATCACCCCGATGTCGCGAAGGACAAGAAGTCGGCGGAGGAGAAATTCAAGGAGATCAACGAGGCCAACGAGGTCTTGAGCAATCCCGAGAGTCGCAGGAAATTTGATCAGCTGGGAGCCGATTGGAAGAACGGGACAGCGTCACGGCCACCGCCGGGCCGCGCCGCCGGCCGGGCCGCGGGCGGGAGAATGCCCGGAGGGGGGGACGAGTTCCAGTTTGGCGGCACGGGTTTCAGCGACTTTTTCGAACAATTTTTCGGCGGACGCGCGGATCATGCTGGCGGAGGTTCACCGTTTGATCCGGAGGAATCAGGACGTGGTAGGGGTCAGCCACCGGCGCCGCGCCGGGGTCAGGATATTCAAGGGGACATACTCATCTCGCTGGATGAGGTGCTCAAGGGCGCCATGCGGGCCATCTCGGTGCGACGGACCGCGGCGCGAACCGGCCAGGAAGAGACGGAAACCTACCAGGTCCGGATCCCGAAAGGTGTCCAAGCCGGTCAGTCCATCCGGGTCGCCGGGAAAGGGGGGGAGGGTGCGAATGGAGGCAGCCCCGGGGACATCTATCTGCGGGTGCGCTACGCGCAGCATCCTGACTGGCAGGTGCGCGGCCTGGATTTGATCGGCGTGCTCGAGCTGGCACCATGGGAGGCCGTGTTGGGGGCGACGGTCGTGGTCCCGACCCTGGAAGGTCGTGTCTCGGTCAAAGTTCCCCCGGGCTTTCAGCAGGGACAGCAACTTCGCATTCGCGGCAAGGGATTGCCCGCCGGAGCGGCGATGTCCGGCGATCTCTATCTTGAAGTCTCCGTCCAGGTTCCCCTCCACGTCAACCAGGAGGACGAGCGCCTGTGGAAAGCGCTGGCGAGTGCAGCCACCTTCAATCCGCGGAAATCGGCTTGAAACCAAATCTCCCCGGTGAATGCGGAGATTCCCCGGGCCCCGGGCGGGTCCGCGGACTGCCAGCGGTGTCCCGCATCACGAATGATAAGCGCTGAGGCGGGTGTCGGCGGGCGGCGTCCAGGCGAAGAGACCTCAATGAAAACCCAGCTAGGTCTTCACCCCATAGCAGGAAACTGCGCCGCGGCCTAGGGTAGAGCCGGGTAAGAATCGAAAGCGACGGGCAACCCGAAACTTCAAAACGGAATATTTATTTTATGTCAAAAGTACTCGGCATTGATCTCGGCACGACCAACTCCTGCATGGCAGTCATTGAAGGCGGGGAGCCTTTGGTGCTGGAAAATGCCGAGGGAAAACGGACCACGCCCTCGGTCGTGGCCTTTACCAAGACCGGGGAGCGCATCGTGGGTGAACCGGCCAAGCGTCAGGCGGTGACGAACTCGCGCAACACGATTTATTCGATCAAGCGTTTCATGGGCCGCAAGTTTGACGAGGTGCAGGCGGAAATCAAACTGGTGCCCTACAAGGTCGTGAAGGCGGCGAACGGTGATGTCGCGGTTGAAGTCGAGGTCGCGGGCAAGCCGAAGCGGTTTTCGCCGCCGGAAATATCCGCGATCATCCTCGCCAAGCTGAAGGCCGACGCGGAAATGCGTCTGGGCGAAAAAATCACGCAGGCCGTCATCACGGTCCCGGCCTACTTCAATGATTCCCAGCGCCAGGCCACGAAAGACGCCGGGCGGATCGCAGGCCTGGAGGTGCTCCGCATCATCAACGAACCGACGGCGGCCTCGCTCGCCTACGGCCTCGACAAGAAGAAGGACGAAAAAATCGCGGTTTATGACCTGGGCGGCGGCACGTTCGATATCTCTGTGCTCGAAATCGGCGACGGGGTCTTCCAGGTCAAGGCCACCAACGGCGACACGCACCTCGGCGGCGACGACTGGGACAATGTGCTCATGGATTGGATTCTCGACGAGTTCAAAAAGGAATCGGGCATGGATCTGCGCAAGCAGCCCGAAGCGCTCCAGCGCATCAAGGAGGAAGCCGAAAAAGCCAAGATAGCGCTGTCGAGCGCGACGAGCTACGACATCAACCTGCCCTTTGTCACCGCAGACGCGAGCGGGCCGAAGCATATCCAGAAGACGCTCACCCGCGCCAAGATGGAGCAGCTCACCGACAAGTTGTTTGAGCGCACCATCGCGCCGGTGAAAGCCTGCCTGAAGGATGCCGGCATCGAGGCATCGAAGATTGACGAACTCGTGCTGGTCGGCGGCATGACCCGCATGCCCCGGGTGGTCGAAACGGCGCACACCCTGGTCAACAAGGCCCCGCATCAGGGCGTCAATCCGGACGAGGTCGTGGCGGTGGGCGCCGCCATCCAGGCCGGCGTGCTCAAGGGCGAGGTCAAGGATGTGGTGTTGCTCGACGTGACACCGCTGTCGCTCGGCATTGAGACCATGGGCGGAATCTTCACCAAGTTGATCGAGCGCAATACCACGGTCCCGACCCGCAAGGCGCAGACTTTCTCCACGGCGTCGGACAATCAGCCCGGCGTGGAGATCCATGTCCTGCAGGGCGAGCGGCAGTTTGCCAAGGACAGCAAGACCATCGGCAAATTTAATCTTGATAGCATTCCGCCCGCGCCGCGGGGCGTGCCGCAAATCGAGGTCAGCTTCGACATTGATGCCAACGGCATCCTGCACGTCAGTGCCAAGGATCTCGGCACCGGCAAGGAACAGAAGATCACCATCACGGCCAGCAGCGGTCTCTCCAAGGACGAGATCGAGAAAATGCGCCGCGAGGGCGAACTCCATGCGGACGAAGACCGGCAGCGGAAGGAGGAGCTGGAGTCTCGCAACGAGGCCGATAGCGCGGTCTACCGCACGGAGAAGATGCTGAAGGAGAATGCGGACAAGATATCCACCGTCGACAAGGGAAAGCTCGAAGCCGCGGCCAACGAGGTGAAGGCAGCCCTCAAAGGGACGGACGCCGCCGCCATCAAGTCGACCCACGAACGGCTCAACGACATCTGGCAGTCGGTTTCGAAGCAACTCTACAAAACTGCGGCGAGCCCGGCCGGCCCCCAAGGTGGAAATGCGCCGGAAGCGGATCACAATCATGACGACGGCAAGCAAGATGGAGAACCGGTGATCGACGCGGAAGTCGTCGATGAACCGCAACCGAGATAGTCGGACAAAAGGGTTTCAACCGACCCTGGCAGGCGGTTCCCTCAGGCCGACCCCGAGAAGCTCAAGGTGATCGGGGAACCATCCTGCCGCTCTCCGCCGCCACCCGCGGCCGGGTACTGAGCGAACGGGGTCATGGCCGGGGCAAAATCGTGTTGCGGGTGACATGAAGGTCTGGAGACCGATGCAGTTACCCTCATGGCCAACCAATCCCCTGCGTCGGTGCCGGCGCGGAACATGGCCACCGGCCCTAAGCGGATTCCGCCGCGATCGGCTCACGGTCGCGCCACTCTGTGCCCCGGCCGCACCGGGCGACCGCGGCCGCGTCCCCGCGGCAGTCCGGCCCCGGGATCCAGCCGGAGAAAATCGGGTTCGACCAGGTTCACCGTCCACCAGTGTCCGGCGCTGGCGCTCGTGGCGCTCCCCGACGAAGCCCCGGTATGGTTTTCGCTCGAATCTACACCATCCGTGACGGCAGGTGTGCATGGCAAAAACCGGCAGCCTGCTTGGGTTATCACCCCATACCGCCCGGCGACGAGCAAGATTACACTCGGGTCCTCGGTAACGTCAGCACCGCCGCTTCATGTCTAAATTATCGCCGGCCCAGAATCCATCCGCGCTCACGGCCGCCCCGGTCCAAGAGCCAGGGGAGGATGCGGTCCGTGCATACGCCTATCACCTGTATCAACAGGGCAGCGGCGCGCACGGCCATGACCTTGACAACTGGCTGGAAGCAACCGCCTGTTTGAAGGCGAATATCCCGCCGCACTTCTCGCCCAGCCGTCTTCATCAGCAGGTCAACGGCCCGGAAAACACCGGACAACTGGTCAGTTCACCGACGAGGGCAAAACGGGAGATGGCCACCCTGCGGCGTGAGCGGGAGAACCTGGAAGACGCGCCCATGCCGGCCCATTCCGATGTGCGGACGTCGCTCTTCGACGATTGTCCATAAGCTTTCCTCTGATTATGCCAGCGGGTGGCAACAACCCGGTCCCGCCTGTCACCTGCGAAATCTCGGTTACAACCAATTGGTTGCCTTGTATCCTGCCAGCGGTTCGGCCAGCTCGACCTGCCAGCGGAGAGCTCATCTCCCGTGATGAATTGGCGGACCCTTTCGTCGCGAAAATACGAGCACATAATATTTGCCCCGGGCTCCCTTCGCTGGTGCTATTTTTGAAGGCGGAAGTGCGCTAAAATGTGGTCCGCTCAACGCAATTTATGCTCACGCAGCTCTGGCGGGACAAACTGGATGTGATCTTCCCGCGCAGCTGCGTCCACTGCGGCGGACTGCCGGAGGGACGGCTGCGGCACCTGTGCCCGGCGTGCGAGCGTCGGCTGGTCATCGTGCAGGCACCCCATTGCCCGACGTGCGGCCATCCCTATTTCGGCGAGACCGTGGTGAACCGGCTCTGCCCGCATTGCGAGACGCTGAATCCCGAATTTGGCGAGGGGAAGACGGCGATCCTGCTCCAGGGCCCGGGCCGCTCGCTCGTCCACGCGTTGAAATACCACCACGGGCTGCACGTGCTGGAGGACATAACCGCCATCATGGCGGCGGCGCCGGGGTATGCGGACTATCTCCGCGGCGCCGTGCTGGTCCCCGTCCCGCTGCATCCGCGGAAACTGCGCGAGCGGCGCTACAACCAGAGCCGGTTGCTGGCCGGGTGCTGCGCGCAGGCCGCAGGGGGCGGGGCGGTGGTCGGGGAATTGCTTTGCCGCGTGGTGGATACGGAATCGCAGACGCACTATGACCGCGCCGCGCGGCAGCAGAACCTCAAAAATGCCTTTGCTTTGGCTGCGGGCGCCTCCATTAATCCGGCCCAACGTTACCTCCTCGTCGATGATGTTTTTACCACGGGCTCCACTCTCAACGCTTGCGCGGCGGTGCTCCGCCGTGCCGGCGCGCTGAACCTCGACGTCGTCACCTTCGGCCACGGCTGAACTCCTGCATGACCCATTTCGCGAAACCCAAGCTCTCCGCCTCCAAGAAGAAGAAGAACATCCCCGAGGGGCTGTGGACCAAGTGCCCGATCTCCGAGGAGATCGTCTTCACCAAGGACCTCGAGGCCAACCTCATGGTCGTGCCGAAGAGCGGCTATCACTTCCCCATCGGCTCGCGCGAGCGGATCCGGAGCATGCTGGACGAGGGCACCTTCGAGGAGTTCGACGCCGGCGTGAAATCGACCGACCCGCTCAAGTTCGTCGACTCCGCGGCGTATCCCGACCGCATCAAGAAATACGAACACGAGAGCGGCCTGCCCGAGGCGGTCATCTGCGGCCTGGGCAGGATGGACGGCATCGCGGTGTCGCTGTCCGTGATGGATTTCCGGTTCTGCGGCGGCGCGATGGGCGCGGCGGTTGGCGAGAAGATCACCCGGGCCGTCGAGCGCGCCCTCAAGAAGAAGATCCCCTGCATCATCGTCAGTGCCTCGGCCGGCGCCCGGATGCAGGAGGGCATCTACAGCCTGATGCAGATGGCCAAGACCAGCGCGGCCCTCGGCCGGCTGGCCGCGGCCCAGCTGCCGTTCATCTCCATCCTGACCTACCCGACGACCGGCGGCGTGAGCGCGAGCTTCGCGACCCTCGGCGACGTCATCCTGGCCGAACCCGGGGCGCTCATCGGCTTCGCCGGCGCGCGCGTCATCAAGGAGACCACCAAGCAGACCCTGCCGCCGGGCTTCCAGACGGCGGAATTCCTGCTCAAGCACGGCCTCGTCGACCAGATCGTCAGCCGCACCGAGATGCGCGACCGCGTCATTAGCCTCCTGCAGGCGCTGCACTCGCACAAATACCACGCGCGCAAGGTGCCGACCGCCGTGCCGTTCCCCGAGCCCGCCGCCAGCACGGGGTGAAGGGGCGGGTAAACAGAGACCTGAGGGCTGAAACCCGAGACCTGAAGTCTGAAACCCGGGAACCGGCATTCTCTGGCGCCACGGCGACCCGGCCGTGGAATCCTCGCGGGCGAAGGCGTCCGCGCTCCAGGAATATCTCAGTTTTCCGATCTCAAGTGTCAGATTTCAATCTTCGCCCATGACCTCCGTGGTTAGAGACCCTGCCGCCTACACCGCCGTGACCGACTACCTCTACGCCATGAAGGCGGGGGGCGTGAAGTTTGGCATCGACCGCATGCGGCGGCTGACGGCGGCGCTGGGGCATCCGGAGCAGGGTTATCCGGTGATCCACGTCGCCGGCACCAACGGCAAGGGCTCGGTCGCGGCCATGCTGGAGGCGATCTTCCGCACCGCCGGCTGGCGCACCGGCCTCTACACCTCGCCGCACCTGGTGAAACTCGGCGAGCGCGTGCAGGTGGACCGGCAGCTGCTCACCGAGGAGGAAATCACGGCCTACGCCCATGAGCTGCGGCCCGTGGCCGACCGGATCGCGGCGCAGGCGGCGGACGAGCACCCGACCTTTTTCGAGTTCATGACGGCCATGGCCTTCCTGCAGTTCCAGCGGCGGCGCGCCGACCTCGCGATCGTCGAGGTCGGACTCGGCGGCCGGCTCGACGCCACCAACGTCGTGCTGCCCGAGGTGGCGGTCATCACCTCCATCGGACTTGATCATTGCGCGGAACTCGGCGGCACGGTCGAGCAGATCGCGCGCGAGAAGGCCGGCATCATCAAGCCCGGCCGGCCGGTCGTCATGGGCCGGCTGCCGCCCGCGGCGGAAAGCGTCGTCCGGGAGGTGGCCGCCGGCTGCGGCGCGCCGCTGCATTCGGTGCGCGGGATTTTTGGCGAGGATCTGGCCGGTTATCCGGCGACCCGGCTGGAAGGCGGCTACCAGCGCTGGAACGCCGCCACCGCCGCCCTGGTGGCGAGAGTCTTCCGCGAGCGCACCGCCGCGAGCCACGCGCCATCCCCGCCCGGGGGCCGTGTCCCACCCGATGATGCCGCCATCGTCAGCGGCCTGGCGCTGGTCCAGTGGCCGGGCCGCTGGCAGCGCACGAGCCTGGGTGGCCGGCCGCTGATCCTCGATGCCTCCCACAATCCGGAGGGGGCGCAGGCGCTGGACGAGAACCTGGCGCAGCTCGTCGCGGCCACCGGCCGCGCGCCGGTCATCGTCGCCGGCGCGCTGGGCGAGTTCCGGGCCCGCGCCCTGCTCGCGGTCGTGCTGCGCCATGCGCGCGAAGTCCATCTCGTCACCCCTCGCCAGGCCAGGGCCAGCAGCTACGAGGAACTGCTGGCGCTTGTCCCGGCGGCGCAGCGGGACCGCGTGCACCGGGGCGAGCTGGACCGGATTTTCCCCGACGCCCGCACCTGCACGGTGGGCGGACCGGACGACACCGTCGTGGTCACCGGCTCAATCTATCTGCTCGGCGAGGTGCTCGAGCGCATCGAGCCCGCCCGCGGAACGGGGGAGGGGAGGCTGCAGGATTTTTGAGCGGCTCAAAAAGAAACCTGAAACCTGAGACCCGAAAATCCGGAACTGACCGGTTGGGCTTTCAGGACTCGGTTCTCCAATTTCAGGTTTCAGGTTTCCGGTCTCAGGTCTTGGATTTCACCTCTACTGCGCGCTTGTCTATCTCCGCCCGGGAAGCCATTTTCGCCCCGGATGAATTCCCGGTCGTCATTCGCCAAGTTTTATCGGGGCAAGCGCGTGCTCGTGACCGGCGGGCTGGGCTTCATCGGCTCGAACCTGGCGCGGACGCTGGTCGGCCTCGGGGCGAAGGTGACGGTCCTCGACAGCCTGATCCCGGAATACGGTGGCAACCGGCGCAACCTGCACGGGTTGGAGCGCAAGCTGAGCCTCAACCTGTCCGACCTGCGCGACCGGCACGCCCTGCCGGAGTTTTTGCGCGGGCAGGATTTCCTTTTCAACCTGGCCGGGCAGACGAGCCACATGGACTCGATGAGCGACCCGGAGACCGACCTCGAGATCAACTGCCGCGCACAGCTCACGCTGCTGGAGGCCTGCCGCGCGCACAATCCCCGCCTGCGGATCGTTTACGCCAGCACCCGCCAGATCTACGGCCGGCCGACCTACCTGCCGGTGGACGAGAAGCACCCGCTACGGCCGGTCGACGTGAACGGCATCAACAAGCTCGCCGGCGAGGAATACCACCTGCTCTACAGCGAGGTCTACGGCGTCGCCAGCACGGTGCTGCGGCTCACCAACACGATCGGCCCCCGCATGCGCGTCAAGGATGCGCGCCAGACCTTCGTCGGCGTGTGGATCCGCGACGTCCTGCAAGGCAAGCCCATCGAGGTCTGGGGCGGGGCGCAGCGGCGCGACTTCACCTACGTGGACGACGCGGTCGAGGCGCTGCTGCTGGCCGCGTCCCGGCCGGAGGCGGTGGGCCGGGTGTTCAATCTCGGGGGCCTGGGACAGGTCAGCCTGCTGGAGCTCGCCCAGACGCTGGTGGACGTGGCCCGGCAGGGCAGCTTCCGGGTCCGCGCCTTTCCGGCGGGGCGCAAAAAGATCGACATCGGCGACTACTATTCGGACTGCCGGCTGATCGAGTCGATGCTCGGCTGGAAGCCGCGCACGACGATCCGGCAGGCGCTCTACCGCACCCTGGCCTACTACCGCAAGGAGCTCCCGCACTACTTGTGATCTTTCACAGGAGGCAACGGAGAGAACGGAGAGAATGCATCCTTTGTTTCAAAAGGCCGCTGGCTTGACCGAACAGATCATCGGTGCGGCGATCGAGGTGCACAGGGACAAGGGGCCTGGACTGGTGGAATCAATCTACGAGTGGTGCCTGCAGCGTGAACTTGAGCTGCGCCGGCTATCGACCGAATGCCAGCGGACTGTCCGGGTCAGTTACAAAGGATTTGTCCGGGAGGAGCCGCTCAGGTTTGATGTGTTGGTCGAAGGTTGCGTACTGGTCGAAGCCAAGGCGGTGGAGGCCATACTCCCCATCCACAAGGCGCAGCTTCTCCGCTACATGAAATTCTCGAAGTTCCGATTGGTTTGCTGATCAATTTCCACGCCGCCAAACTCACGGACGGTGTGTCCCGACTCACTTTGCCCGGCGCCAACCTTTAACTCCGTTCTCTCCGTTCCCTCCTTTGCCTAATTCCAAAATATTATCAGCTGATCCCAAGGCCGGCTACCTGGCGGCGCAGAGCGAGATCGACGCCGCCGTCGCGCGGGTGCTCCGGAGCGGGCAGTACATCCTCGGCCCGGAGCTCGAGGCCTTTGAGCAGGAGTTCGCCGCGTGGCTCGGCACCGCCGGGGCCGTGGGCGTGGCCAACGGCACCGACGCCCTCGAGCTGGCCCTGCACGCGCTGGGCCTCGGGCCGGGGGACAAGGTCGTCACCGTCGCGAACACCGCGTCGGCGACGGCCGCGGCCATCGGGGCGACCGGGGCCCGGCCGGTCTTCGCCGAGGTCGAGCCCGCGACCATGCTCCTCGACGTGGCGGCGCTCGAGACGATGCTGACCGAGCTGCGCGACCCCAAGATCAAGGCGGTGGTGCCGGTCCACCTCTACGGCCAGGCGGTGGACATGCCGCGGCTGATGGAGCTGGCCGCGCGGCACAACCTCGTCGTGGTCGAGGACTGCGCCCAGGCCCACGGCGCGGCGATCGGCGAGCGGCGGGCCGGCACCTGGGGGCAGCTGGCCGCCTTCAGCTTCTATCCCACCAAGAACCTCGGCGCCTTCGGCGATGCGGGCGCGGTCGCCGGCAGCGATCCCCTGCTGCTGGAAAAAGTGCGGCTGCTCCGCCAGTACGGCTGGCGGAAACGCTACATCAGCGACGCGCCCGGACGCAACAGCCGGCTCGACGAGATCCAGGCCGCGATCCTGCGCGTCAAGCTCATCCGGCTGCGGGCCGAGAACCGCCAGCGCGACCACCTCGCCCGGCAATACCTCGCCGGACTGCAGGCCACGCCGCTGCGGCTGCCTGTGGTCAGGGATGGCCGCACCCACTGCTGGCACCAGTTTGCCGTCCGCACCCCCCGCCGCGAGGAGCTCCGCGCGCACCTGGAAAAACTGCACATCCTCTGCGGCATCCTGTACCCGGTGCCGATCCACCGCCAGCCGGCCTACCACGACGCCGCGCTCTCCCTGCCGCACACCGAGCAGGCCTGCGCCGAGGTCCTGTCGCTGCCCCTGCATCCCGGGCTGACCAGCGAGGACGTCGCGCGGGTCATCCGCGAGGTGGCTGCGTTTTTCCCCGCGCCAGGCGCAAACCGGGAGATTGATGGATAACTGCAGCCGCGGTCGCTGCCCCGGATTTGCCAGTCGCCCTGTGTGGTTTCACCACAACGGGACTGGCAAAAACCCGATACAGCTGGCTTCAACTGCCTGGCCGCAGCTTGATCCCGAGCATCGGATGAAGCTCGCTCGTGCACCCCGTTTCTGCCTGGAGCGCCGGATCGGCGCGGACGAGGCCCTGCGCAATCTCGAGGGTCTCCGCCTGGATGACCCCGATGCCATAGACCCCCGCCGGATCGCCCACCGGACCCAGCGTAACCGCGCCGCCCGCGGCGATGACCCGGTCCCAGTAGCGGGAGTGTTCCTGCATCATGGCCGTCTCGGCCGGTGTCAGGGTGAACGCAAAGTCCGGGCGGGGCGGAATCAGCTTGTAGAAGAAGTATTTCATGGGGAGGAAGGGTCCGGGTCAGGCGCATGATCTGGAGTCTGACTGCGGGAAGCGCAAGCGTGGGGGTGAGGAAACGGGGTCAGGCTGAGGTTGCCCCCGTTTGCCCCCCTGCAAGCAGGCTCCTACAACCGAATGACCCCGCGGCGCGGCGGCACGGAGCTCCGGCCCTACGGGGGAAGAAGGTGCGGCTCAGGCCTTGGGCTCGAAGCGGCTTTGGGCGCGGTTCTTCTCCACGGAGTTCGCGGGGGCGACGCGGCCGTTCATCGCGATGTAGACGCCGGGGGGCAGCGCCTGCAGCGCCCCGACGGCGCAGCCGAGGTTGAAGACGGCGTCGCTGGCACGGAAGCGCGCGGGCTGCATCGAGCCGGTGAAGACGATCACCTTGCCCGGCAGGCCCTCGAGTTGGGCCGCGGTGGCCGTCATGGTGTCCGTGCCGTGGGTGATGAGGATGAGCTGCTCCGGCGCGGCCTCGACGCGCGCGCGGATCAGGGCGCGGTCCGCGTCGGTCATGGCCAGGCTGTCCTTCTGCATCACGGACTCGACCACGAAGTCGAAGGTGACATTGGACTCGCGGAAGACGGGCCCGACCTGCGGCTCGCCGACCTCGTAGGCGCTGGCAGCGTCGAAGTAGACCTTGTCGATCGTGCCGCCGGTGGAGATGACTCGCAGTCGCATGCGGGATGATTGCGCGGCGGAAGCGGGGAGTTCAATGCGGATTAAGAGGGAAGACGTTGCCCGCGAAACACACGAAAAGACACGAAAGCAGGGTTCCAATTCTTTTTTGTGCCCTTTTGTGCTGCTTGTGGCAATAACCTGCTCCGAATGAGGCCGCCGAACATTCTTTGGATCGTCACCACCCAATGGCGGGCGCAGGCGACGGGGTATGCGGGGGATCCGAACGCGCGGACGCCGTGGCTCGACGGACTGGCCGGCGAGGCGGTCAACTACACCCAGGCGGTGACGCCGCATCCGCTCGGGCCGCAGGCGCGGGCGGCGCTGCTGACGGGCCGGTTGTGTCCGGAGAACGGGGTGGCCGATTATTGGGATCCGCTGCCGGTGGACGCGCGGACGGTGGCGCATGCGCTGCGGGACCGCGGCTATGCGACGGCGTTCTTCGGCAAGTGGCACCTGGCGGAGCGGGACCGGACGGTGCCGCTGGTCGGCGAGGCGCATGCGCGGATGATCGTGCCGCCGGCACGGCGCGGGGGCTTCGAGGTGTGGGAGGGGTTTGAGAGCGGGTTCCTGCTGAACGACCCGTGGCTGCACGGGACGCGGCTGGAGCGGCCGACGAAATTCAAGGGTTACCAGGCCGAGGTGCTGGCCCAAAGGGCCGCGGCGTGGAGCGGGGAGCAGCGAACAGGAAGGCCCAGCTTCTGCGTGGTCAGCCTGGAGGCGCCGCATCCGCCCTATCACGCGCCGGCGCCGCACGTGGCGGAGCGTGCGCCGGGCGAGATCGTGCTGCGGCCGAATGTCCCGCGGGGCGGCGCGGTGGAGCCGCAGGCCCGCGGGGAGCTGGCGGGTTATTATGCGCACATCGAGGCGACCGACCGCGCCCTCGGCCGGCTGCTGGCCGGAATCGACCTGCGGGAGACGGTGGTGGTCTTCACCTCGGTGCATGGCGACATGCATGGGAGCCAGGGGGTGTTCCGGAAGGCCTGGCCGTATGAGGAATCGGTGCGGGTGCCGCTGCTGGTGCGCAGGCCGGGTGGACAAGTGGCAAGTGCCAAGGGGCAAGTGACAGGTGGTACGAACAACGATCCGGTGTCACTCGTCGACCTGCCGCACCTGGCGGTGGCTTGGGCGGAGGGGCGGGAATGGGTGGGCCGGCGCGACAGCGCGGTCATCTCGATGCCGGGTGGGACGGCGCTGCCGCACCAGTGTGCGTGGGCGTGGCGGGGGTTCCGGTCGGCGCGGCACAAGCTGGTGCTCAGGCCGGAGCCGGGCCCGGCGGCCGGCGCCGCACCGGCCGAGGCGGTCTGGCTTTATTTCGACCTGGAACAGGATCCCTTCGAGCTGAAGAACCTCGCGGGCGACCCCGGCCGGCGGCGGGAGATCGCGGAGCGGGTGGCGCTGATGTAGATAATATTCTACAGGAGGCAACAGAGGGGGTTGAATCCCTCGGTTCCCCTTTCGCCCGGTTGCTTCAGGAAAAGCCGGGCTCAGCCGGCCTTCGCGGCGAAGTAGCGGGTGATCATCGCCTGGATCTCGTCGATCTTCACGGGCTTGGCGATGTAGTCGTTCATGCCCGCGGCGAGGCAGCGTTCGCGGTCGCCGTGCATGGCGTTCGCGGTGAGGGCGATGATGACGGGCTGGCGCTCCTTGGGGAGCTTGGCGCGGATCTCGCGCGTCGCGTCGAGGCCGTCCATCTCGGGCATCTGCATGTCCATGAAAACGAGTTGGTAGTCCCGGTCCGACACGGCCTGGACGGCTTCGAGGCCGTTGGCCGCGACATCGGCGGTGTAGCCCATGCGCTCGAGGTAGCGCAGCGCGACCTTCTGGTTCACGAGGTTGTCCTCCACGAGGAGGATCCCGAGCGGCAGGGAGTCGGCGAGACGGACGGCAACGCCGGCGGTGGTGGGCGAGGCGGAACTGCTGGAGGGGGAACCGTGAATGACATGCTTGAGGGTGTCGTGCAGCAGGTAGGGCTTGATGGGCTTCGGGAGGCGGAAAATGTGCGTGTCGCTGCTGTCGGCGCGGCGGACGCCCTCGGCGGCCCCGGTGTAGATGATGATCGGCAGGTCGGGGTGGGCGGTGCGCAGCTGTGCAGCGAGTTCCAGGCCGACGCCCTCGCCGAGGTTCTGGGCGAGGATGGCGGCGGAGAGCTCGTGGCGGCCGGCCGCGTGCAAGGCCCCGGTGGCATCCGCCGCGAGGAGGGGTTTGAGCTTCCAGGCGGTGAGGCAGTCCCGCAGCATGTCGCGGTTGACCGGATGGCCGTCCACCGCGAGCACGAAGCCCCCCGGGATGGGGGCGAACAGCGGCGGGGCGTTCTCATCGGCCAGGTCGACGACGACGGTCGCGATGCTGAAGCGGAAGCAGGAACCCTCGCCGGGGGTGCTGGCCACGCTGATGGAGCCGCCCATGAGCTCGCAGAGCCGGGCGCAGATCGCGAGGCCAAGGCCGGTGCCGCCGTACTTGCGCGTGGTGGAGGAATCCACCTGGCTGAACGGCTTGAACAGCAGCCCGAGCCGGTCGGGCGGGATGCCGATGCCGGTGTCGGTGATCCGGAAGTCGAGCAGCATCCGCGGGGCGCCGTCGCCCGCGGCCGGGAGGGGCGCCGCGTCCACCTCGATCGTCACGAAGCCGCGGGCGGTGAACTTGACCGCGTTGTTCATCAGGTTGACGACGATCTGGCGCAGGCGGGTGATGTCGCCCAGGACGCAGGCCGGCACGCCGGGGGCGATGTGGTAGGCGAGCTCGATGTCCTTGGCCGCGGCCTGGAGCGCGAAGATGTCGATGGCCTCCTCGATGCACTGCGCCAGCTCGAAGGGCTGGCTCTCGAGCTCCATCTTGCCGGACTCGATCTTGGAGAAGTCGAGGATCTCGTTGATGATGGAGAGCAGGGCGTCGCCGCTGGTGCGGATGGTGTTGATGTAATCGCGCTGCTCGGCGGTGAGCTCGGTCTCGAGCATGAGGCTGGTCATGCCGATGACGCCGTTCATCGGCGTGCGGATCTCGTGCGACATGGAGGCGAGGAACTCCGACTTGGCGCGCGAGGCGTCGTCGGCGTCGGCCTTGGCGCGGCGGAGCGACTGCTCGATCTCGACGCGCGAGGTGATGTCGGTCTCGATGGCGATGAAGTTCTCGACCACGCCCTCCTCGCTGATGACCGGCTGGACGTCGAGGCGGACGTGGAAGCGGCGGTCGTCGGTGGCGAGCTGGATGATGTCAGTGGTGACGGGTTCCCGCTCGCCGAGGGCGGTGCTGACGCGCCCGACGGCGCCGGGATCGCCCTCGGGGCTGGCGAGCAGCTCGACGAGCGGGCGGCGGGCCACGGCGGCGAGGCGGCGGCCGGTGAGGCGGGAGTAGCTCTCGTTGACCCACTCGATGTGGCCGTGGTCGTCGGTGATGATGACGGCGTTGTCGGTCTTGCTGGCGACGAGGGAGAGCTTGCGGGTGGCGGCCTGGCTGGCGCGCAGGGCCTCGTCGGCGCGCTTGCGGGCGTTGATGTTCTGGATGGTGCCGAGGACGCGCACGGGGCGCTTGGTCGCGGTGAAGGAGGTGCATTTCGCCCGGAGGGCGATCCAGATCCACTCGCCGTTCTGGTGCAGGATGCAGTGCTCGATCTCGATGAAGGGGGTCTCCCCGCGGAAGTGGGCGTCGATGACCGCGCGGACGGCGGGCTGGTCTTCGGCGTGGAGGAGGTCGAGCCAGCCCCGGCCGGTGGCGGGCATCTCGGCGGCCGGGTAGCCGATGATCTTCCAGACGCTCGGCGTGCAAAAGACCTGGTCCGACTCGACGTGCCACTCGTAGACGCCGACCTGGGTGGAATCGAGGGCGAGGTTGAGGCGTTCGTCGGTGGTCTTGAGGCGTTCCTCGACGCGGCGGCGTTCCTCGTTTTCCTCGCGCAGCTGCCCGGCGGTGCGCTCGGCCGCGCGCTGGCGCCGGCGGGCGGTCTGGGCGAGGTTGACGACGAGGCCGAAAAGCAGGCTCACGCCGAGCCCGGCGTATAGCGTGAGCTCGGGCAGGTACTGGCGGTTGGATTCCAGAAAGACCGGCCGCGGCGCCAGCGCGATGGTCATGCGCTGGTTGAAGAGATTGTAGTCGGCCGACTGGCGCAGCCGCTCGTCGACCGGTTCCTCCGGGGCCACGACCTCGTAGACCTTCAGCTCGCGGTCCGCGGGCGCGGCGGCCGGGTTGAGGACGGTGACCTTGAGCTGGTAGCGCGGCGAGAGGTTCAGCCGCCGGTCGATGGAGTCGAAGAACTTGTCGTAGTAGAATTCACCGACGATGAAGCCGTCGAACCGGCCGTCGTGCAGGACCGGGGCGTAGACGGCGAAGGTGGGCGGCTGGAGCGGTGAGACCAGCGGGGCGGCGAGGGCGAAGCCGAATGACGCGCGGGCGGCGTTCATCGCGGCGAGGCGGACCGGCGACGCGGCGTGGTCGAAGGACGGCGCATCCTCGTTGCCCAGGTGGGGCCAGTACCAGCGCGTGTGCAGGCTGGCATCGACCCGCTGGACGGTGCGGCCGCCCCCGGAAGCCTGGAGATATTCCGCCGCGTCGGCCTCCCAGTCCGCCTGGTTTTCGCCGGTGGCGCGGGTCCAGTGTTTGGCCATCCGCGAAAGGCTTTCAAAGTGCGCCTCCGACTCGCCGCTGAAAAGCGCCGCGATGTTGTTGATCGTGAGCTGGGTGGTGCTGTTGGTGTAGTCCTGCTCCCGCTGGCGCAGGGCGATCCAGAAGGTGAAGGTGACCGTGAGGCTGCCCACGACCACGGGCAGCCAGAGCCAGCGCGGCCCGGCGGCGCGGTCGGCCCGGCTGTCCCGGGCCGCCAGCAGGATCAGGCCCGCGCCCAGCACGATCAGCAGGACGGCGGTGGCCGGCCCGAGACGGAAGTAATTTTGCCAGATTTCCACGCCCTCGAGGCCGGTGCGGGAGCCCAGCAGGCTGGTCAGGCCATAGGCGCAGCCCAGGGAACCGAGCAACGCGAGCAACACGGGCCGTTCCCGGTCGACGGGGCGCCAGGCCAGCCAGAGCAGGTTCAGGCTGGTGAGCAGCAGCAGCGCGGACAACGCCGCCGGCATCCGCCCGATGTTCTGGCCGGCGCTGAGCGATTCGTGGCGGACGAGGAGGTTATCGAGGTGGAAATTGATGTCCAGCGGGCCCTGAATGAGTGTGGCTCCGGCCAGCAGGGCGGCCGAGAGCGCCAGGCCCAGGCCGGTCATTCTCCAGCGCAAAGCCAGGGCGATAGGCGCGAGTCCGATCAGGGCGAGGCAGGCGCAGGCATTGGCCGGCAGGATGGCGTCCGAGGCATGCGGCTGGGCGAGGGCCAGGTTGCCCTGCAACAGTTCCGCCAGGACCATCAGGGCGCAAATCACGAGCAACGCAAACGGCGCGAGGTAGCCAAGCTGGAGCAATCTTTTGCGGGAATGGGGGGCGGAAGGCATGGATGGGCTGCCGCCTGTTTGCTACGCGGGCGTCCCCCTCATAGCAATTTGATTTCAGGGGTTTTTACCCAGTCAAATCGGGATAGTAACTCACTACTTGCTCCCGACCGGATTTTTCGGGGCGCTGACAGCATCCGCTGGCGGCACGGCTCCGGGGGGTGACGGCGGGCTGCCGGCCGGCGGGGCCGCGGGGGGCGGGGCCGAGGGTCCGACCACGATGGACCAGTCCGGCTTGCTCAACGGGCCGGTCAGTTTCAGCTCGAGGATGCTGGTGATCGGGTTGACCACGATGCCGATGGCGAAGGTGAGGGGGTTGCGGTTTTCCTGGAAGGGCTTGAGCTTGGCGGTGAAATCGAGGGCGCTGCCGGCAAAGGTGTAATCGCCCCGGGCATCGATGACCGCGCTCGGACCCGTGATCTTCAGGTCTGGAAAATAGAGCCGACCGTCCGCCATCCTGAAGCTGGTGCGGGCTGAATCCAGCTTCAGCGAGGAAAAGTTAAGCGAGAGTCCGCTGAGCACCTGGGAAAGCACACCGAAGAGGTTGATCTCGCCGAGCTCGGTGCCCGTGAGCGCGGCGGTGCCCGCACCCTTGAAGCTCGGCAGGTTGCCGGGCACGCCCTCGGCGGCAAAGGCGACATCGAGCCGGCCGCCGGCGGCGCGCTTCATGAAATTGCTTTCGGGCGACGGGCTGGGCTTCGCTCCGGTCCGGCCGGCCTCAAACTGCTCCAGGGACCGGATGATCCGGGCGAGGTCGGCGCCGTTGAGGCGCACTTCCAGGCCCAGCCGGCGGTCCGACTCCGGCCCGGTCAGCGACGCCTTGCCCTTCCCCGTGCCGCCCGCGGCGGAGAAATCGATGGCGTCCAGCCGCACATCCGGGCCGGCGACCGCGCCGGCCACCCGTACCGTGTCGAGCGGGAAGCCGAAGTATTGCAGCCCGCCGGCCGCCGAACCGGTGAAGGTGTACGCGGGCACCAGCTCCGGCGGCGGCCCCGCGATCGCGCCCTGCGCATGCACCTGCGGCGGACGGGAGAATTTCAGGCTGCCGAGCAGGGCGTCCAACTTGCCGTCGGTCATCCGGCCGTAAGTGGCGAGGTCGAGGCTCGAGTCGAAGTCGAAATCCAGGCGGCGGGTCTCGCGCGAGTCCGCCTCGGCGAACCGCGTGAACGTGCCGGCGAGGCGTTGGGCGCCGCCGGCCCGGCTGGCGCTGAGTTCCAGAGCCTGGGTGAAATGCGGGCGCAGGAAGATCAGGGTGTGCGCCTGCTCGAAGTCCGCGCCATGCAGGTTCACGGCCACGGTGTCGGCCCGGCCGAAGTACACCGTGCGCGCGGGCTCCTTCCAGCGCCCGGCCACCTCGACGTCCGCGACGGGCGGCGCGCCGGGGAAACCGAAGTTGTCCTCCCAGAAATTCCGCCACCAGTTCCCGATGAACCACCCGTCGATCGCCACCGGCTTCACCCGGCCGTCCAGCAGCATGCGGTAGTCCGTCGTCCCGAAATCCATCCAGTAGGAGCCGCGGGCATAATAGTCGCCGAGCTCCACCCGGGCGTCGTGCGCGAGGAAGCTCAGGCCCTGGATGTCGATCTGCCCCCGGGCGGCGGTGATGAGGACGCCGTGCGAGTCCAGCCGGCCGGCGTCCACGCGGCTGGTCAGCCCCGTGAACTTCCAGCCCGGGGCGAGCGTGGCGTCGGCGCGGAAGGTCACCGGGTCGCCGAAGACGAAGTACGACGCGGCCCGCGGGGTGTGCTGGCGCAGCACGCTGCCGATCAGCGCGGGCGACACCCGGCCCTCCGCGTGGATGCGCGCGCTCTGCTGCCCCAGCTCGGCCTCGACCTCGGCGGCGATGAACTCCCCGCGAAGCTGCGTGGCGGCGGTGGTGTGCACGGCGGGCCAGCGGGCCAGGTCGGCGCGGACCGCCGGCCCGAGCACGGTCTCGCCTTCCGCGGTCAATGCGCCGGCGACCGCGTGGATTTCCAGCGGGCGGGCGGAAAAATTGTCCGGCCGGAACTCCGCGGCGAGCACCGCGCGCACATTTTCCACGGCGATCCGGCCCTCGTAGTTGGCGCGGCGGACCGCGGCATGCACCCGCACCGGCCGCGGGCCCGCGCCGTCCAGCCGCAGCGTGGCGGCGAGCGCAAGCGGCCCGAGGGTCAGCGGCCGGCCCCACGGCTGGTGGGCGGCCACGGCGGTGAACAGCACGCTCGCGGTGTTGCCGACACCGGCGGGACTGTCGAGCCGCACGGCGAGCACGGGCTGGTCGAAGGCGTCGAGCTGGTGCACCTCGAGCGCGACCTGGCGGCTGAACTGCAGGAAGCGCCGGGCGAGTTCGGCGGGCAAAAGCGGGGCCGCGCCCGCCGGGCGGGCGGGCACCAGCAGCTCACCCGCGGCCGTGACCGTGACCTGGCCGATGCGCCCGGCAAACTGGTCCACGGACCACCGGTTGCCGTCGTGCCGCAACACCACCGCGAGATCGCGGATGAGCGGCTCGACCGTGCCGGTGGGCGAGAGCATGGCGGGGAGCTGCAGCGCGGCGCCCTCGAGCCGGATTTCGTCCGGCACGGGCCGGCCGCTGAGCACCGACCAGATGTTGCGCCGCAGGTAGACCAGCCGGCTCGTCACCAGCGGGTCCTCGAACTGGCGCACGCGCAGCTGGACGTCCTCGAACAGGATCTTGCCCGTGGGGTCCAGATGGGCGCGGCCGAAGGTGATGGCGAGGTTGGCCCGGGCCAGGTCGGCCTCGATCCGGCGCAGGACGAAGTCCGGCACCGGCAGTTCCTGGGCGAGGGCGATATAGAGGAGGCAGGCCAGGCTCGCGCTGAGCGCCAGCCACGCGGCCCAGCAGGCCAGGGTCACCAGGCAGGAGCCGCAAAAGTGCAGTCCGGTGACATACCAGGGCTGTCGGCGGTGGGGCACGGCGGGAGCGGGACGGTCCTATGGTTTCACCGTCGGCGCGGCGGGGGCTGGGTTCGGTTCCGCCCTGGTTTCCGCCGGCGGCGGGGCGGCCTGGGTTTCCGGTGCCGCGGCCGGCAGGCCGGGGTCGTTTTTCTCGGCGTAGGTGAGGGCGAAGACGGCGTCGAGCAGTTCCTGCTGGACCTCGAACACCACGCCGCCGAATTCCGTGGTGCCGGCGAGCATGGTGGTGCCGCCGAGGCGGCCGGTCAGGTAGAGCGTCGAGGCGGCCCCCGGGGCCGCGGCATTGCCGCCGGGGAAGTGCAGCGTCAGGTCGAGGCGGTATAACCACGGCCGCGGTCCCTGGGCGGTGTCGGCATGATCGGGGGTGAAGCTCTCGGCGGTGAAGCGCCGGGCCCGGAGCACCTGCAGCTGGGCCAGCAGCCCGGCCAGGGCCTTGTGGCGCGGCTCGGGTTCGGCGGCGATGACGGCGGCCATGGTCTTGTCCGGGCCGGACTGCAGGCTGACCAGCGGGGCGTGGTTCGCGAGGTCCGTGAGCACGAGTCCGGTGATCGTGGCGCCCTCGGGCAGTTCGCGCAGCAGGCGCTGACGGTAGTGGCGCGCGGCGGAGGGGGTCGCCTCGAGGATGTCGGGCAGGATCCGGTAGACGTACGGGGCGTTGGTCACGCGGGCGTACGCCTTGCCGGGCTGGCCGGGGGACACGCCGATCTGCAGCGTCAGGGTGGACGCCTCGGTGCCGCGGGGGCCGCCGCCGGAGCTGAGGCTGAGCGTGAGCTCGCGCTCGGGCCGGTTGAAACCCTCGTCCTCGAGGTCGGCGGCGGAAGGCGCGTCGCTCAGGAATTCCTTGGCCGAAAGCAGGTAGATCTGCTGGAGCAGCGCGTCCACGAGGGCGGTGTCGGCGGCGATGGTCAGCGGCGCCTGGCCGTCGATGTGGGTGACAACCTGCCAGGCCGGGCCGGTGCCGGCGGCCCCGGCCTCGAGGCGCTGCAGCGTCAGCTCGGGCTGGTTCGGGGCGGTGAGGGTGAGGGCGGTGACGGTGGCCGGGTCGAACTCCAGCACGCGGGGATCGCGCAGGGACTCCTGGGCGGTGCGGAGCACCTCGAGCAGCGGGAGGGGCACGACGACGGTGAAGATGACGGCCTTGTCCTCGATCTTGGCGTAATATTCCGTTTCGGCTCCGGCCGCGTCGGGGGCCGGCGCGGGGCCGGCGGCGACGGGGCGGCCGAGGAGCAGGGTCTCGCGCCGGGCGTTGCCCTCGAGCGTGACGCGCAGCAGCGGGGAGTTGAGGCCGGTGCGCTCGAGGTCGGTGTCGCGGAGCTCGGGGAAATTTTTCGCGGTCAGGCCGTTGAGGGTGTTGATGACGACCTCGACGTTGGTCTTGCTGGCGCGGGCGAGGATGGGGGCCTCGAACGACCAGCGGGCGGCGGCGTCGCGGCGCAGGCGGACCTTGATATTGGTGGGCGCGGCCGTCTGGACGTTGAGCGAGCGGACCTCGAAGACGGGGATGGTGAAGATGGACTTGGAGCGCAGCTCGTCGAGGGGGAGGCCGACGCTGTCGGCGAGGCTGCGGCCGACGACGTGGATGTGGGTGCCGTCGGGGGAGAGCACGTAGAGGCGGTTGCCGATCTTGGTGTCGTCGCCGATCCTGAGCGGGTAGGTCTTGCCGGCGGAGGTGAAGGTGAGGGTGAGGGCCGGGTCGGCGAGCCCGTAGTCGGCCAGGGTCTGGCCGCTCTTGGCGAGGTCGGCGACGGCGAAGCTCGTCTCGTGCTCGAGGAACTGCAGCTCGTTGATGATGCGGGCGACGGCGTTGGGGTCGGCCGGCCACTCGTAGGGCCGGGTGAGCCACCAGGCATCGCCGCGGCGCTCGAGGCGGATGGGCGGGCCGGCGCGGCTGGTGCGGGTGATCGCGTCGATGGAGGCCGCCTCGGGACCGAGCACGCGGCGGCGCGCCTCGAAGGTCTTCTGCTCGGCGCGCCACTTCTCCTCATACTGGAAGATATAGAAGAAGAGGATGACGTTGAGGAAGAGCAGGACGACGGTGACTTTGGAGCGCATCGGAAGAAAAGGCTGAAGGGGGGAAGGGCTGAAGGGAGAAAGTCCGAATGTTTGGCAGCCGGCGGTGGGTGGCGAAGGCGGGGGAGGTTGGTTTCAGTCTTTCAGTCCTTCAGTTTTCCGCCCTTAATTCCGGCGGGTCCAGTAGACGAAGAAGCCGAGGAGGGCGACGACGCCGGGCACGATGAGGAAGAGACCCAGCCGGAGGCGGATGAGTTCCTCCTGGCTGAGGGCGAGCTGGAAGCGGGGGATCGGCCGCGGGGGGATGTTGAGCTGGGTGTCGCGGTCCACGGCCCAGTTCACCGTGGCGAGGAAGAGGTTCAGGTTGCCGACGTTGATGATGCGGTTGTTGGTCACGACGTCGGCGGTGCCGAAGACGGCCAGGCGGCCGCCGCGCACGCTGAGCGGGAGGTTGTTGTTGGGCTTGAGCCGCTCGGAGACGACCATGACGCCGAGGCCGTTCTTCAGGCGGAGGTCGGTGCCGGGGGTGTATTCCGGCCGGGCGCGGGAGCGGTAGCTGGTCTCGCCCCAGGCAATCTCGCTCGTGGCGATGAGCTCCCGGATGCTAAGCCCGTCGTCGTTCGAGCTGCCGATGTCCTTGTTCACGACGCGGGCCGGGCCGACCAGGACGGGCAGGGCGTTGTTGATGATGCTGTCGGTGATGTGGCTGAGCGGGTCCGCGGCGAAACGCCAGAGGCGCAGGTCGCCGGTCTCGGTGAGGCTGCGGGGATCGGGGTCGTAGATGAAGTCGTCGTGCACGATCACCCCCCAGTCGAAGAGCAGGTCCCCCAGGCCGTCCGTGCGGCCGGGGTCCAGCATGAGGATGATGCGGCCCGCGCGGGTCTGGAGGTAGTTGCGCAGCAACTCCGCCTCGAACGGCTGCACCCGGCCCTGCTGGCCGATGATGAGGATGAGCGCGGCGTCGTCGGGGATCTTGTGGGTGAGGCTGAGGTCGAGCCGGCCGAGGTCGTAGTTGCGGGCGCGCAGCTCGTCGCTGAGCTGGGACAGGCCGCGGACGCCGTCGACGTCGTCCGGCCGCATCTCGCCGTGGCCGGCGAGGAAATAGATCTTCTTCTTGTCGGGGCTGGAGACCTCGAGGATGCCGGCCGTGAGCACGGATTCGCCGAGGAAGGTCTCGCGGCGGCCCGCCTTGACGTTGACGTGGTAGAACTCGCCGATCGGAATCACGCGGCGGTGGTCGCCGCAGACCAGCACCACCGCATCGGGCACGTCGAGCTTGAGCTCCTCGGCCTCGTGGCGGTTCTGGTAGGGGTTGATGAAGCGGACCTCGATCCTGCCCTTGCTGCTGGTGCGGGTGGCGTAGGTGTATTCGCGGAGCAGGCCGCTGACGTCGCGGTAGGACTGCGCGATCAACGGGTTGTCGCTCTCGTCGGTCAGGGTGACGTAGATCTGGACGTCCCGCTCGAGGCGGTCGAGGTAGGATTTCGTCTCGGCGGAGAGGGAGTGGCGCCGGCTCTGGGTGAGGTCGAAGCGCCAGGAGTGGTTGAGGGCGATGTAATTGAGCCCGCCGAACAGGGCGAAGAAAAGCACGGCCTGGAGGAGCAGGTTGGTGAACCGGATCCAGCGCGCGGCGCGGAAGCTGTCGGAGAAGTGCATCAGCTGTTCAGGATCTTGGCCTCGACCCCGAGGATGCTGAAGATCAGGGCAAGGGTCGCGCCGCTGACGTAGAAGATGATCTGCCGCGTATCGATGACCCCGTGGGTGAAATCGTCGAGGTGCTGGGCGATCTGCAGCGCATCGAGCGCGACCTTGGCCGGGTGCAGCGCCTCCTGGTTGAGGACGGGCAGGTCGGCGAGGTAGCTCAGGCCGAGGATGATCCCGATGAGCATGGAGCAGCAGAGGATGCCGGCGACCTCGTGGCTGCGCGTCATCGCGCTGGCGAAGATGCCGATGGCGATGAAGAGGAGGCCGCTGACCGCGATGAACAGGTAGCCGCCGACGAGGGGGCCGGGGTCGAGGTAGCGCACGTCGCGGGCGTAGACCTGCAGGATGTAGTGGAAGCCCAGCGTCGAGCCCCAGAGGAGCAGGTAGAAGATATAGGCGGCGGTGAACTTGCCCAGCACGACCTCGGCCGTGCTGACCGGCGCGGTGAGCAGCGTCTCGAGGGTGCCCTGGCGCCGCTCCGCGGCGAAGGTCTTCATCGTGAGCAGCGGCACCATGAAGAGGACCGGGAACCAGTAGATCTGGAAGAACATGACCGCCGGCGGCGACTCCTGCGGGGCCTTGGTGTAGACGTCGAGGAGGTTGGTGAAGATGAAGCCCATCACGAGGAGAAACAGCACCGCGGCGATGTACGTGCTCGCGCTGTAGAGGAGGCTCCGGATTTCCTGCGAGAGGATGGTGAAGTAGTGGCGCATGGGGTCAGATCTTGGGGAGCGGGGCGCGGTCGTCGCCGCGCGGATGCGACCGGTCGGGCAGGCGCGCATCCCAGCTGCGGCGGGTCGCGGCGAGGAACACATCCTCCAGCGTGGGCTCCGTGCGGTGGAGCGAGCGGATGCGGTAGCCGCGGGCGGGGAGGGCCGCCAGGAGGGCTTCGCCGAGATCGGTGGCGGTGTCGGTCATGAGCGTGGCCACGCGGAAACCGTCGGCGCCGGCGTCGCCCGCGGTGGCGACCTTGAGGGTGGGCTCCACAGCGGCGAGGTGCCCCGGGAGGGCGGCGGGGTCGCCCACGAACTCGAGGCGGTAGGTGGTGTGGCCGAAGATCTCGTGGCGCAGCCGGGCGGGCGAGCCCTGGGCGACGATGCGGCCGCCGTTGATGATGAGCACGCGGTCGCAGGTGGCCTCGATCTCGGGCAGGATGTGGCTGGAGATGATGACGCTCATCCGGCCGCGCAGGCTGGCGATGAGGTCGCGCACGATGATGATCTGGTGCGGGTCGAGGCCGATGGTCGGCTCGTCCATGATGATGACGGCGGGCTCGGCCAGGATGGCCTCGGCGATGCCGACGCGCTGCTTGTTGCCCTTGGAGAGGCGGCCGAGGATGCGGTGGCGGTTGCGCTTGAGGTCGCAGAGCTCGAGCACCTCGTCGATGCGGGCCCGGAGCCGGGCGCGGGGCATCTCCTTCAGGCGGCCGCGGAACCAGAGATATTCGGACACGCGCATGTCCTCCGGCAGCGGGTTGTTTTCCGGCATGTAGCCGACGTGGCGCTTGGTGGCCTCCGGCTGGCTGGCGACCGGCAGGCCGCAGATGCGCACGGAGCCGGAGTTGGCCGGCAGGTAGCCGGTGAGGATGCGCATGGTCGTGCTCTTGCCCGCGCCGTTCGGGCCGAGCAGGCCGACGATCTCGCCGCGCTGGACGGTGAAGCTGAGGTCGTTGACCGCGGTGAGCGGGCCGTAGGTCTTGCAGAGGTGGGAGACCTCAATGGTGATGTCGGGGATTTCGGCCATGCAGGCGGGGCATTTACACGCGGAAACGGCTCCGCGAGCAAGCCTGCGTATCAGCCGGCGGCCGCGGCGGGCTTGCCCAAGGTGACCTCGCCGGCGCGGAAGCGTTCCGTGCGCCCCGAGGTCAGGCGCACGATGAGCGAACCCTCGTCGTCGATGCCGGTGGCGGTGCCCGTGAGGGTGCGGTCGCCCTGCACCACGGAGACCGGCCGGCCGCGGAGCACGTCGTAGCGGGCCCACAGGTCGGCGAACTTGTCCCGGTAGCCGCCGGCGACGAACTGGCCGTAGGCACCCAGGACGCGCCCGATGAGCGCGGCGGCGAAGCGATTCAGGTCGAGCGGCGCGCCGGTGGCCTCGGCGAGCGAGCCGGCGGTGCGCTGCAGGTCGCGGGGCAGGTCGGCGATCCGGCCGTTGAGGTTGAGCCCGAGGCCGAAGACGAGGTCGCGGATCTGGTCGGCGTCGATGCGGGCCTCGGTCAGCATGCCGCCGGCCTTGCGGCCGTGGACGAGGAGATCGTTGGGCCACTTGAGGCCGGGCTGGATCTTGCAGAAGTTGGCGATGAGCTCGCAGACATTGAGCCCCATCCAGAGGGTGAAGTCCTGCATCCGCGCGGGCTCCAGCTTGGGCCGGAAGACGAAGGTGCAGTAGAGGTTGCCGGCGGCGGGGCTGTGCCAGGCGCGGCCGCGGCGGCCGCGGCCGGCGGTCTGCTCGCGGGCGAGGATGACCAGCGGCACGGCGCAGCCGGCGGCGAGCTGGCGCTCGGCCTCGCTGTTCGTGCTGTCGACGGAGTCGAGGCAGACCAGGTGCGGCGGGCGCGGCCGGCCGCTGAGGTAGGCCGACACCAGGGCGGGGTGAAGCTCGCCCGGCGTCCGGAGCAGCCGGTAGCCGCGGCTGCGCAGACCCTCGAAGGCGAAGCCCGACCGCGCGAGCTTCTGCAGCTGCAGCCAGACGGCGACGCGCGAGACCCCGAGCAGCCGGGCCAGCCGGGCGCCGGACACGGGTTTGTTTTCCGCGGCCAGCAGTTCCCGCAGGATGGTGATCTCGGTTTCGGACATGACTTTTGGTTCGCCGCAGCGCGCCGGCGGACTAACAAAGCAGAGAACGATGCCTGGGCAAATGTCATTTGCGGAATTCCGGAAATCCGCGGCCGCCGGGGCCGGGCCGCCGCCCGCGCTCTCCGCGGCGCTGCGGGCGCTGTGGCATGATGCGCGCGGCGAGTGGGACGCGGCGCACGCGCTCGCGCAGGCGGCGGGCGGGGCCGACGGCGACTGGGTGCATGCGTACCTGCACCGGAAGGAAGGGGACGCGGCCAATGCCGGCTACTGGTACCGGCGCGCCGGGCGGCCGGCGGCGGACGGGGACCTGCCGGCGGAGTGGGAGCAGATCGTGCGGGCGCTGCTTTGAGCCGGCTCCCATGGCCCATGCCTCGCGGGGCGGGGTCGTCCCGCCTCCAAGGTAGCACCCTCAGGGCTTGTTGATCGCGTCGCGCAGCTCCTTGGCCTGGGCGGGATCGACCACCTCGGACACCTTGGCGAGGTCGAGGACGTCCTTCGTCAGCGCCTCCTTCTGCTGGAGCCGGTATTCCTCGCGGGCGCGCTCCTCGGGGGTCTGGCCGCCGAACCAGCCCGGCAGGGTGAATTTGTTCAGGAAATTGCGGTCAAAGGAGCTCAGGTTCTCCTTGGCCAGCTTTTCATTGAAGCTCTTGGGGGTCATCATGACTTCGTCCGTGAGCTTGAGGCGGGGGCGTTTTTTTTGTGTGACGGTGACCTTGGGCAACTCGACGACGTCGGGATCGGGCGCGGCCGGCTTGGCCTCGACCGGCGCGGGCGGCGCGTATTTCGGGAGGACCGCGGCCATTTGCTGCGCGAGCTGCGGCGAAACCTTGTCGGACTTGGCCTCCGGGGCGGCCGGGGCCGGGGCGGCCGCGGGTCTGGCCGGTTCTTCCGCCCGGAGGAAGACGGGGCTCGCGGCGAGGCATAGGGTCAAAAATGTTCCGGCAATTCTCATGGATACCTATTAGGACAGTCGGATCGGGGGTTGTTTCCAACATAAATTCAACCGGCCGCGACAATCACGGGCGTAGTCCGGCAGCGGCTGCCGGTGCTCAATTGTCCTTGATGAGCAGGTTGACATCCATGGCCCGGCGGGCCTTGGCGGCGGCCTTGGGATCGGTCAGGCCGATGGCCTTGATGAGGTTGTTCAGCCGGCCGATCTCCTCCGCCCGTTTCCGACCCTCGTAATAGTCACGGCCGCGGACGGAGGGCGGGGCGGAAAACAGGGGTACGAACCAGCAGTTCAGCAGCCACTCGAGATCCGTCATGGAGTCCCGGTAAGCGACCATGGCCTTGCGTTGGACGATGCGGTCGTTCAACCACACATCGGGATCATGGCCCGGCAGCCGTTTTTCCCGCACGGTCAGCTTGGGCAGCTCGACGACGTCGGGGTCGAGGCTGGCGGCTGGCGAAAGGACAGGAGATGTCGCCGGCCCGGGCGCGGCGGCCGGCGGTTCGAACCGGGGCAGGGCCGCCCTGATTTCCTGGCTCAGCCGGGCGGAGGTTTTGACCGGGGCGGGCGCCGCGGGCTCGTCGGCCGGCACCGCGACGGCTCCGGTCACCAGGAGGAGCAGCAAGGGTCCGGCTGGTCTCATGGTCCGACCTTGCGACAGGTTTTCCCCGGAAAGTTTCCTTTCACAGCCGGCATCTTGGCCGGGAGCATGACACGGGAAGCCCGGATGGCGATCCTAACCCTTGTCCCGTCTCAGGCCAAGGCGGCGGCTTGGGCGCGCAGACGCGGCCAATGCATGTCGGGGATGGTTGCGCCGAGGTGCTGCACCGTCTCGGCGCCGAGCAGCGAGCCGAGGGCGCCGGCGGCGGGCAGAGTGTAGCCGCGCAGGTGGCCGTAGAGGAATCCCGCCGCCCAGGCGTCGCCGGCGCCGGTGGTGTCAACCACGCGGTCCACTTTCACCGGGGCGATGCGGTGCAATTCCTGGCCGCGGGCGATCCAGGCGCCGTCCTTGCCCATCTTCACGGCGGCGATGCCGCGGTGGCCGGCGAGCCGCCGGGCGAGGGTGTCGTAGCCGGAGGTGGTGTCCTGGAAGAGCGCGCGGATCTCGTCCTCGTTGGCGAAGATGACGTCGACCCCCTGCCTGATCTGCGCGAGGAGCCAGTCGCGGGCGACGTTGACGACCTCGAACGAGGCGAGGTCGATGCTGAGGGTGCAGCCCGCGGCGCGGGCCGAGGCGGCGACCTTCTCCGCCAGGGCGGGGTTGAACATCAGGTAGCCCTCGATATGGGCGTGGCGGGCGCCGGCGAAGTCGGCGGGGGTGACCTCGTCGGGGCTGAGCGTCATCGCCGCGCCGAGGTGGGTGCGCATGGTGCGCTGGCCGTCGGGCGTGACGAGGGAGAGGCAGCGGCCGTTGGCCAGGTCGGTGCGCTTGAAACGCGCGCCGTCGCCACCGGCGGCGGTGAAATTGGTGTGGTAGTCGAACGCGGTCTTGTCCGCGCCGATCTTGCCGACATAGGTCGTGCGCAGGCCGAGCCGGGCGGCGCCGAGCGTGGCGTTGGCGGCCGAGCCGCCGGGTGACACCGCGTAGTCGGTGCCGAGCCGGGCGACCAGCTGCGCAATGTCCTGTTCGTCGACCAGGACCATGCCGCCTTTTTCGCCGGCGACATGGGCGGCGAGAAACGATTCCGGGACGTGCGCCAGCAGGTCCATGATGGGATTGCCGACGCCAACGAGGTCAAAGGTGGGCTGGGCCATGAGGGAGAAGGAAGGGTTTAACCGCGAAACAAGGGAAAGACACGAAAAGGGGCGGGGAATTCAATCCCAGATAATTCAGGTGGAGACGGATGGATTTTGGCAGGGGCGAATTGCAGCAGCGCGGAAGGGCGGAGGCACTGAAACAGGATTGACCGCGGTTCGCTTTTCCGCGGTTCCGCGATCTCGGAGCTCAGCTCACGGTCAGGTTCGTGGCGAGGATGGGGTCGTCGTCCACCTCGATGAGGATGGAGTAGTCGCCGGGTTGCTCGAAGCGCAGGTTGCGGAGCTCGTTGATGAGATTGATGCGGTGGAGCGGGCTCTGGGACTCGAACTCGCGGTGGAGCAGCTCCGTGGGATTGGTCGGGTCGAGGCCCATGGACATCTTGATCATGTGCATGCCGGGCTGGACGTCGGTCAGGGTGAGAAACCAGACCATGTAAGGGTGCACGACGGGGAACGCTCGGGCCTTGATGTTGGAGAAGACGCCGAGGATGGTATGCTTGCCGGAAGCGGGGTCGATATGGACGCCATCGCAGGTGATCCAGGCGAGGAGGGAGGGTTTCGACTGCACAAGGGGCACCATGGTCCCGGGCGGTGGTGCGGCAAACTATTTTATCCGCTTTTCCGCGCGGAAATTGCGCTCCGGCCACCTTTTTCTTGTGTATGCCGGAGGAGCGGTTTTTACCCATGGGCGATGAAGTATATTTTCGTCACGGGAGGGGTGGTGTCTTCTTTGGGCAAGGGGCTCACGGCGGGGGCGCTCGGCGCCCTCCTGGAAATGCGCGGACTCAAGGTCCGCATCCAGAAGTTCGACCCCTACCTCAACGTCGATCCGGGCACGATGAGCCCGTTCCAGCACGGCGAGGTCTACGTGCTCGACGACGGGGCGGAGACCGACCTCGACCTCGGCCACTACGAGCGCTTCACCTCCGGCAAGCTCTCGCGCCACAACAGCCTTTCCTCCGGCCAGATTTACGAGGCCGTCATCGCCAAGGAGCGCCGCGGCGACTACCTCGGCAAGACCGTGCAGGTGATCCCGCACGTCACGAACGAGATCAAGGCGCGCATCTACGGCGGCGGCAAGGGCGTCGATGTCCTGATCACCGAGATCGGCGGCACGACCGGCGACATCGAGGGCCTGCCGTTCCTCGAGGCCATGCGGCAGTTCGCGCTCGAGGTCGGCCCGAAGGACTGCGTCTTCATCCACGTCACGCTGATCCCCTACCTGAAGGCCGCCGGGGAACTGAAGACCAAGCCCACCCAGCAGAGCGTCGCCAAGCTCCGCGAGATCGGCATCCAGCCGCACATCCTGTGCTGCCGCTGCGATCATCCGATGACCCCGGAGATGCGCGAAAAACTGAGCATGTTCTGCAACGTGCCCGCGAAGGCCGTGATCGAGGAGATGGACGTGCAGTCCTCCATCTACGAGCTGCCGCTCATGCTCCAAAAGGAGGGCCTCGACCAGTTGGTCGTCAACCAGCTCGGGCTCAAGGCCCGCGCCAACCCGAAGAACATCTGGGCCGAGGTCGTCCGCCGGATCAAGACGCCGAAATACGAGGTGAAGATCGGCGTCGTCGGCAAGTACATCGAGCTGCAGGACGCCTACAAGTCCGTCTACGAGTCGCTCAGCCACGCCGGCATCGCCAACCACGCCCGGGTCAAGATCGTCCGCATCGACGCGGAGGAGCTCGGGACCAAGGCCAGCCTGACCCGGCTGGGCAAGCTGGACGGCATCCTCGTCCCGGGCGGCTTCGGTGACCGCGGCATCGAGGGCAAGATCGCCGCCGCCGGCTATGCCCGCAAAAACAAGATCCCCTATTACGGCCTGTGCCTCGGCCTGCAGGTCGCCATGATCGAGTTTGCCCGCAATGTCCTCGGCCTGAAGAAGGCCAACTCGATGGAGATCGACCCGAAGACGCCGGAGCCGGTCATCGCGCTCATGGACGAGCAGCGCAACGTGGTCCAGAAGGGCGGCACGATGCGGCTGGGCGCCTACGTCTGCCAGCTGAAGCCCGGCACGCTCGCCCGCCGCGCCTACGGCACCGACACCGTTTCCGAGCGCCACCGGCACCGCTACGAGGTGAACAACGAGTACATCGCCCGGTACGAGAAGGCCGGCATGATCATCTCCGGCTGGAACCCCAAGCGCGGCCTGGTCGAGATCGCCGAGCTGAAGAACCATCCGTGGTTCCTCGGCGTGCAGTGCCACCCCGAGTTCCAGTCCAAGCCGAACAAAGCCCACCCGCTTTTCGCCGCCTTCATCGCCGCCGCCATCAGGCACCAGCGGGAGAAAGGCTGAAAAGCTGAAAGGCTGAGCTCGTCCGCGCTTCCTCTTCGGCCCTTCAGTCCTTCCGCCCTTCAGTTTTTCCCTTCCATGCTCTTCAACCCCAAGAAACTCCTCCTCATCGCCGGCCCGTGTTCGCTCGAGAACGAAAAGGTCTGCCGCGCCGCCGCGCGCACGCTGACGAGACTGGCGCGGAAGCACCCGGAGCTGACCATCGTGTTCAAGGGCTCGTTCGACAAGGCCAACCGCACGTCGCTGGCCAACGACCGCGGCACCGGCCTGGACGAGGGCCTGGCGCTGCTCGCGCTCATCAAGGCGGACTACGGCTTCCCCGTCCTCACCGACTTCCATGAGCGCACGCAGGCCGCCGCGGTCGCCGAGGTGTGCGACGTGCTGCAGATCCCGGCGTTCCTCTGCCGCCAGACCGACCTGCTGCTCGCCGCCGCGGCGACCGGCCGGGTGGTCAACGTCAAGAAGGGCCAGTTTCTCTCTCCCCAGGAAATGGAATTCGTCGTCGGCAAGCTGCGCGCGGGCCGCGCCAAGGAAATCTGGCAGACGGAGCGCGGCACCACCTTCGGCTACCAGAACCTTGTCGTGGACATGCGCTCGTTCGTGCAGATGCAGGCGCTCGGCACCCCGGTGGTCTTCGACGCCACGCACAGCGTGCAGCAGCCCGGCGCGGCCGGCGGCAAGACCGGCGGCCGGCGCGAGTTCGTGCCCCCGCTCGCCCGGGCCGCGCTGGCCGCGGGCGCGGACGGCCTGTTCATCGAGACGCACCCCGACCCGGACCACGCGATATCCGACGGCCCCAACCAGATCCCGTCCGCCGAGCTGCCGGCGCTCATCGCGTCGTGCCTCGCGGTGTGGCACGCCGTGCGGGAGTGATCGATATAGCTGGAGGTGGGTAGGGCGCGTTATCCTTAACGCGCCGCAGCGGATTAGGGCCAAGCCGCCCCTACCTGTTTGACCGCGCCGCCCGCGTGCGCATGGTGACGGGCAATAAAACATCCCCCATGTCCACCTTCATCATTGACGTGCCCATGCCCGCCATGGGCGCCACGGTGAGCGAGCTCACCATCATCAGCATGGCCGTCGCGCCCGGCGCCCGGGTGACCAAGGGCCAGAAGCTCGCCGAGCTCGAGAGCGACAAGTCTGCGTTTGATTTCGAATCGCCGGCTGACGGCGCCATCGTCGCCGTCAACGGCAAGCCTGGCGAGGTCATGTCATCCGGCCACGCTCTTTTCCGCATGGAGACGGCGGACCAGAGCTTGAAGCATCTGGAAGTCGTAGCCGGGGCCGCCGGCCCCGGTCCGGGGTCCGCGACCCCGGCTACAGCGAGGAGTCTGGTCTGGACGCCCCGCGCACTGAAACTGGCGCAGGAGGCCGGGCTGGATCCGGCGGCGGTGCCCGGCATCAGCGCCACCGGTCCCGGCGGCCGTGTCTCCGGCGACGACGTGGCAAAATTCCTCGCGGCGCGGAAGTGAGCCGGGCCTGCGCGCCCACCGCGCAATCTTACCGCGGGTCGCCATGCCCCAATTCGTAACTCAGGATCGCCAGTGCGCAGATCGCGGCGGTGTCGCTTCTCAGCACCAGCGGGCCGAGCGTGACGGGCTGGAAGCCGGCGGTGCTGGCCGCGGTCATTTCCGCCGGGGAAAAATCACCCTCCGGGCCGACGAGCCACAGCGCCCGGCGGGGCCCGGCGCCCCCTTTGTCGTGATGATGCCGGAGCACCGATTTCAGCGTCAGGGCGCCCGCGTGCAGACTGGCGATGAGTTTCAGGTCATGGTCGCCGGGCGCGGCGAGGAAAGCGGCGAGCGATTGCAGCGGGGCGAGGTCGGGCAGCCAGGGGTTGCCGCACTGCTTGGCCGCCTCGATCGCGGTGGTGCGCCATTTCTCGAGCTTCTTGTCCTGCCGGTCGCCGTCGAGATGCACCTGGGTGCGCTCGCTGAGCAGGGGCACGATGCCCGCCGCGCCGATCTCGGTGGCCTGGCGGACGATGTCGTCCATGGTCGTGCCCTTGGGCAGGGCCTGGGCGAGGGTGAGGGCGAAAGGCCGGGGCGGGGCCTGGCGGGTCGACTTCACGCGCAGCACCGCGGCGTTCCGGCCGGCATCGGTGCATTCGGTGAACCACTCGCGCCCGCGGCCGTCGAACGCCACGACCGGGTCGCCGCGGCCGCAGCGGTTGACGGTGACGAGGTGGTGGCTCTCGTCCGCACCGAGATGGATCTCCGCCAGGTCGGCGGCGGCGGCGGGGGCGAAGGCGCGGAAGTCGGGCATGGGTGGAAGTGAGAGGGAAGGTGAAAGTGCAGGGGCGGGGAGACAAGCGCGACCTTCGCGGCGCGCCATCCGGGCGCGGCCGGATTTTCCGTGGCAACGGCCTCGTCGGAACGACAAAATCAATGTTTACATTGCCGCGGGGGCGGGTTTGTTTCGCGGCCTTGGTGCGCCCGGATGGCGGAATTGGCAGACGCAGTAGACTCAAAATCTACCGGTAGCGATACCTTGTGGGTTCGACCCCCACTCTGGGCACCAACTCATCATTTGGACTGCTTTGGACAGCATTGCTCAAAGCGAGACAACTGTCCTCTGATTCAGTGACTTCGGAGACGGGGTCTTTGTCCTCTGGTTTTTCGACTTGGACAGCTTTGGACAAGGAAACCCCTGTTAGGCCGGAAAAACGTGGAGAACTGCGTGGATCGATTGGAATCACCATTTGCGTGGCGATAGGTGCAAGCGCCTCGATTCCCTCGGCCAGCGGTAGCAACGTTGTATCGGTGTAGGTGGAGTCCGTCAGGCGCAGACTCTTGTGCCGGGCCAGCTGCATGATCACGCGAGGGTGAACACCGGCTTTCTGCAATTGGCTGATAAACGTGCGGCGGAAGGTATGGATGCCGACAGGCCGCCCCAGCTTATCAATCAGCGGGATTCCGGCCTTCACCATATCGCGCCGGAGCGTATCAGGATCAGCGACACCCCGTGGAAACACGAGCATGTTAGCATGCCAGTTCTCGGGCCGAGCCGCTAGCAGTTCTGGTACGAAAGCCTGGAGGATGGGCAACCAGTCAGCACGGCGCGCCTTGGTGGCCTCAGCACGGAGGAACTGGCCAGGTTGATCATCAAGGCGAAAATCGCCCCAGCAAAGCCGTTTAGCTTCCTTGCGCCGCAATCCGGTTAACGTCATGAGCCGGTAGAAAAATCGGCGCTTTGGCTTGGCAACAGCGAACAGGCTCAGAAGTTCAGTCGAGGTGAACGCCCGCGGTCCTTGGGGATACTTCACCGGCACTGAAAGGTTTTCGACCCGCTTGAGTGGATTCGGAATCTCGTAAGAACGGTCTACCCAATTGAAGAACGCCCGGGCCGCTTCGTAATAATTGTTCAGGGTCCGCGCTTGGTAGGCGGTTTGAGCGTTTCGCCAGTCCATAAAGCTACGCGAAGTAACGTCCGCCATGCACGCCCATCGGCATCCCTTGGTGAGCGCCAGGAACCGAAGTTTCAAAACACGTACATGATCGTGCGATCGCCCATTCTTTCGCACCGACGCTAAGTATTCCTCAAACAGTTCCGCGAGGGGACGCCGCTTTGCCTTTCGGGTGAACGCCGCTGGAATGAGCCCGACCGACTCCCGTTGGGCATCCTCGTGGATCTCCTTGAGCAATTTGTCGGCCACCTCTTTGACCGTAGTGTGTAACGTGACTTCATGCACCTTGGGGTTTTCGCCAACGCGGTAACGGCCCCGGTAGGTACGGTGCTTTGCACTGGGAGGAATGAGATGTTTATACATGGCTGCCCCCTGACTGATTCAGTTTTCCCCAGTAAGCGTTAAAGTCACGACGCCGGACGAGCCGCAGACCACCCAGCTTGATGGATTTTAGTTCAAGGCGATTGATCAGCCGTCTGACAGTCTTGTCAGAGACGCCTATCCAAGCCGCCATTAAGACTCTCGGTCTGAAAGTGCCAACGGCCACACTGGGCCATCAGAAACCCAAGCAAGACTCCATCGACCACATTGCGGTGCCGAACTCCGTTAGCGTTGTTAAGGCAGTTCAGGTAGACGCCGATGGGTTGTCCGACCATGACGCATATGTAGTCGAAATCAGGTAGCGTCTAGTCATTCGCTCTCCCCAAGAAGCTGTTTCTGCGGCAAGAATATTTCTGGGAAAAAAGAACTTCGGCAAACTACTCGCTTAGCGTGGGAAGCATTTTGCGCCCGTTTCAGTTTTTGACCGCAGGCTTTCGGAGGCGAACCGTTGGGTCATGCCCCTGCGGACTCTCGCCGTTGACTTCAACTCCTTCTTCGCATCCTGCGAACAGGTGGAGCGGCCAGAGCTGCGTGGAAAGCCCATCGGCATCGTTCCGGTCCTGGCTGGTGCAAACCATGCCATGCTGACCGAGGACGGGTGAGCGGGTGGCAAAGGCGCGGCCCGTGATTCGGTCGGGCTGCGCATGAACCGAAAGGCAGAGACCAGAAAACAACAGACTGAGAACCGCGAACAAAGGGCGTGGAACAAGCATGAGGGTAAATGAGCTCCGCCCGCAGCGGCGTCAACGCAATGAGCGGAACGCGGGCTTGTTTCGCTGCAACCTGATTGTGTTTTTGAACCCTGGCTGACCCGGCAAAGCCGTTTTCTTCACCTGCAATCACTACCCATACGTGAATGGAACGAACGGTCACGCGGCCGAAGGCGAGGCAGGAAACGGGTGGTAGTACGGAATTGAGCTGGCAAGGTCTGAGCTCGGACGGCATGAATTCCGCGATTCATGTCTGTTCCTGTTTCCACCCCAGGTGCCGCCTTCCTCAGTTATGCTTCCCAGGACGCGGAGGCGGCGAAGCGCATTTGCGACGCCTTGCGCGCGGCGGGCGTCGAGGTGTGGTTCGACCAGAGTGAATTGCGCGGAGGCGATGCGTGGGACGCGAAGATCCGGAAGCAGATCAAGGAGTGCGCCCTGTTCGTGCCGGTGATCTCGGCGAATACGCAGGCACGACACGAAGGTTATTTCCGTCTCGAGTGGCATCTGGCGGAGCAGCGTTCGCATCTGATTGCGCGGGGCCGGCCGTTCATCGTGCCGGTCAGCGTGGATGAAACACGCGACAACAACGCCCTCGTGCCGGATGCATTTCTCGCCGTCCAGTGGATGCGTTTGCCCGGCGGCGAGACACCGGCGGCGTTTTGCGAGCGGCTGAAGCTTTTGCTGGGCGGTGAAGGTGCGCCGGCTTCCAGCCGGCCTTCAGGACGGGATGCGGACAAGGTGCCGGCGCTACCTCCAAAGCAATTTTTCCCGCGCTGGGTGCGTCCGATCCTCGCCAGCGCGGTGGTCGTGGTGACCGTGCTTGCGGTCACGTTGAGAAAAAAATTCGACGACCCGGCCCGCGCGAATTCGGTCGCGGCCGCCGCGGCTGAAAAACTTTCGCCAGCGCGGCAGCTCGCGGAACGCGCACGACCGTTGATCTTTAGCGGCAATCGCCGGGCTGATCTCGAAACGGCCCAAGGGTTGATTGAGCAGGCGGCAAAGCTGGACCCAAACGACGCTTCTATTTGGGCGGAGTGGGCGATGGTGGACTCGCAATATCTCGATTCATGGCTGGACCATTCGGCGACGCGGAAGGCATCGGCGCAGACGCACGCGGCACGGGCCATGAGCCTCGACCCTCGCAGTCGGGATGCGCGTTTCGCTCGCGCCATCACGTTGGCACCGATCAGCGACTACGACCCGGCGGCAAAAACCGAGGCGGCGGAAATTCTCCGGCCGCTGGTTGCGGAAAATCCGCAGGACGGGGCCGCGTTGTTGGCCTTGGGCTATGCGGAATTCAGCAGACCCGATCACCCCGACGAAGCCCTGGCGGCGTTCAAGCGTGCGGCACAGCTCCCGGGCTTGGCGACCGAAGCGGCGTTCGGGCAATTGGTGGCCAATTTCTACTCTGGTCGATATGCGGAGGCGGAGAAGGTGCTCGACGCATCGCTGGCGAACGACGCCTCAAAAGCGAACGATGGCTCGATTCTTTCCTGGAAAATCTATCTCGCGCTGATTTGGCGCGGGGACTTGGACGAAGCGGCCCGGCTTGAGCACCAATTGCCGACCTCATGGCGGCTGGAGTCGCTCGGCGCGGTCATCAACTGGTACGTTTACGCTTATCGTCGCGAGCCGGAGAAGGCGCTGGCGGCGCTTCGCATGGTGACCTCGGACGAACTCTTTACGAATCTCTACAGCGGACCGAAGGGATTGCTCGTGGGCGATCTGCTCGAAATGGGTAGACACACGGACGCCGCGCAGGTCGAGTGGAGCGTGGCCTTGAAAACGATCGAGCAAAGGTTCGCGTCGGCGCCGAACGATCAAGGTCTGCTGGAGCAAAAAATTTCACTACTCGAACGTCTCGGCCAGCGTGCCGAGGCGGAGCGGCTGTGGCGGCTCGATCTTGGACTTTACGGCGATGATCTCACGACGGGAGCCCGCCTATATCTCATGCTGATGATGGAGCCGGTTGATCGATCAATCGATGTCATTGAGAAGTTAGTCCGCGGACCATTCAGCGGTAGAGTGCCGACTGCGGCGAGGCTGCGCTACGACCCGATGTACGATCCACTCCGGAAATTTCCGCGTTTCGCCGAGCTGATCGCATTGGCTGAGGCCGATCCGCGATTGTCTCCCAAGGCCGCTGGCAAATTTGTGGAAAAACCGGGATCGCCATGAGCGACCAACATCAAGCCGTATTTCTGAGAGGTCTCTGGATTTGGAGGTTGATAGTCGGCTCGCAAACTAAACCTCCACTTCCGTTCTTTGGGGGTTGTTTTTCACGAATTTCACCGCGAATAGGCCACGGAGTGTCCCCTTAGGCCGAGCAAGTTCCGACAAGGTCATCCAGCGGATTTGTGGCCTTATCCACGACAGCGTGGCGATAGCCTGAAGTCGTCTCGATGGAGACATGGCCCATCAGTTGCCGCAGTGCCTCAATCGACTCTCGGGAATGGGTGGCGAAGGCGTGGCGCAGCACATGCGGAGTGAGGAAATCTTGCAGTCCGATTCGGGTGGCCGCTTCCCGAACGGCGCGCTGCAAGGCATCATGGAGGAGATGGTAGCGCACATGTTTCCCGGTATAGGGGCTGCGGCAATGTTCTGCGGCTGGAAATACCCAGAACCATTGCCGGGAGAATGCGGCGGTCGGATATTTGCGTTCAAGCGAGTTGGGCAATGTGACTCCGACCTCAGGGTGTTTCTGCCGGTCAAGCTCCCATACTTTGCTCGCCTGTGTCACTTGCGCCCGGAGCGGCTCAATGCAGCATTTCGGAAGCGGAACGCGGCGGTCCTTGAACCCTTTCGCGGCCCGGATAACGAGATGGTTTTCTTCCCAGAGAATATCCTGGATGCGTAGCTCCAGGGGCTCTTTCACCCGCAGCCCACATCCGTAAAGCAAGTCCACCAGGAGCCGGGAGGGCGTGTTGGGCCGATCCACTACCGCCCGCCTCAAGGCTGGTAAGCGAGCCACCATCGTTGCATATGAGAGCTGCATTCGCGCGCGAAAATAAGCCGAACCACTTTCCCGAACCGCCGCGCGGCGCGGTTCAGTAAAGATCCCCGGAGCTTGCTCCGGGGATCTTTACTTCCCGGCTCAGCCGCGCGACCGCTGCAGCCGGCGGCCGACGCCGAGCAAGGACAGGGCGGCGAAGAACCAGACCGAGGGCGCGCCTCCGCCGCCGCTGGACGCGGTGTTGGTCGCCGTTGGCGTAGTGGTCGTGGTCGGCGTGGGCGTGGGCGTCGGCGTGGGGCTGGGCGTGCCGGTGCCACCGGGGG
>CAYRDN010000013.1:0-42462 GCA_964423065.1 uncultured Oleiharenicola sp.
TAATTGTGTCCGGGGTGCGACGGCCCACCTGCGAAATTCCGGCACGCTACCGGTGGATCAAAAATTACGCTCGGTTCTCAACAATACGCTCGGTTCTGAACATTACGCTCGGTTCCGGTATCTAAAATTACGCTCGGTTCTGGCCATGGCCCCGACTGACGGGCCTTCAACGCCACGAATGTCAGGCCGCCACGCTGTTATTGGAAGGAAATGCCGAGCCTTCTACAACACCCCTAAGGCCGGCCCCTTAAAGCACGCCCTGAAGAAGGCGGGGAGCATAAGTGCTGTATAGATGCCATTAGGTTTTGATGTAGCCCCCACCGGGGGTTCATGGCATTGATCACTTCGCCCGCATGCCCGATACTTCCTCCACGCCCACCAATCGCGCGGTCTTCCTGAGCTATGCCTCGCAGGACGCAGATGCGGCCAAACGCATCTGCGACGCCCTCCGCGCCGCGGGCGTCGAGGTGTGGTTCGACCAGAGCGAGCTGGTGGGCGGGGACCAGTGGGACGCGAAGATCCGTGGCCAGATTTCGTCGTGCGCGCTGTTCGTGCCGATCATCTCGGCGAACACGCAAGCGAGGAAGGAGGGTTATTTCCGGATCGAATGGCGGCTGGCCGCCCAGCGCACCCATGCCATGTCGGACGACGCTTCCTTCCTGATGCCCGTCGTGGTCGACGACACCAATGACGCTGAAGCGCGGGTGCCGGCGGAGTTCAAGGCAGTGCAATGGACGAAGCTGCCCGGCGGGGAGACGCCACCGGCGTTTTGCGCGCGGGTGCAGACCTTGCTGGGCGAGGATCCTGTCGGAGCGGCTATACACCGTGAGTATCGGGGTGGATCGCAGACCAATGTCGCTCATGTGGTGCAGGGCAGTTCAGCTAAGCTGAGGTGGGTCGTAACGGGCATTGCCCTGGCCTTTAGCGTCGCGATAGGAGGTTGGTATTTTTCCAAAAAAGCGCCCATTTCCCCTGCGAATGCCACCACCGCCGTGAAACCGGATTCCGAGGCGCGGAAGCTGATACAACGGGCACAGGAAATCATCGAGCGATCGGGCATGCAGGGCGCATCAATGGATTCGGTCTCGGAGTTGGCCAGCCGCGCGGTCTTGCTCGATCCGACCGACGAGGAAGTGCTCGGTCCCGCGGCCCGGGCCGATGCTTGGATGGTTTACATGGGCTACGATCGTTCGACCGAACGCCGCCAACAAGCCCAGAAGCGGGCCGCCCTCGCGATGACGCTGGCACCGAACTCTCACGCAGCCCGCTGGGCCCGGGCAGCGGTTTTTGCATTTGCCGACGGCTCGCCGGCCATCCTCGCCGAAGCGGAAAAGATCCTCCGAGCACTTGCGGCGGAATCTGGCGATAAACGCGTTCTCACCGATCTCGGCACGGTGCTGCGCGACGAAAATAAATTCTCGGAAGCCGCAGCGGTGTTCGAGCGGGCGGACGACCTCGGCTCCGCCGGTTGGAACTATTTGATCGCCGGCAGGATCGACGATGCCCGCCGCATGGCGCTCGCGCAGCCGCGCAATCCGAGCACGCTCAACTTGCGGTTCGCGATCGAGTGGAGGGGCTCCGAGGACCTGTCGGCCCTCTATGCAATCGCCAACGGGCTGTCGGCGGAGGAACTGTTGAATGAAGATCTGGTCCAGTGGGCGCTGATCATCTTCCTAGCCCGATCCGAACCAGAGCGAAGCATCCGGATGCTGAATGCACTCCCGACGGAATTTTTCACCGGCAAAGGCTATCGCGGACCAAAACGGTATTACACCGGCCTCGCCTATGCCCTGCTTGGCAACGCCGAAGCCGCCCGCATCGAGTGGCACACGGCGTTGAACCAGGTGCGCGAGCGGTTGAAAACCGCGGCGAATGATCTGGATCTCCTCAGCGTCCAAGCGAGGCTTCTCGCCTATCTCGGTGAAAAGGAGGAAGCCGAGCGGGGGCGCCGCCTGTATGTCAGTATGGCCGAGGCGAACGCCGCGGATATGGAGGAAGTGGCCTTCCATAACGCCGTCACCCTCACAGAACTCGGGCGTAACGAGGAGGCCATTGCTGCGTTGTCGCCAGCCATCCTCGCGAAGAAGCCTGGATTGAGCGGGATGCACGCGGACGCGCGCTTCACACCCGAGTTCACCGTCCTGCGCCGCGACCCGCGTTTCGTAAAACTCCTCCGCGATACGCTGCCGCCGGGCGCGAAGCCGTTTGACGCCCCCAAGCCGTGAGTGGAACGATGGCCTCCTCTACGATTTTTCCGAGATGAACCATCAAGGCAGTCTAGGCTTAGCACGGAAGTGTGGTCATCGCTAGGGGGATGGCAAAAGCCAAAACATAATTAACTCGGACTGCCGTTCGAGGTCCGTGCAGTCACCAGCCACTTACGGAGCGTCGAAAAACAGAATCAACTCCGCTGGCCAAAAGAAACGGCAGATTTCTCCGGCGGGCGATGCCTGGAACCGAGCGTATTTTTTGATTTGGCCCTGTCACAGAACCGAGCGTAATTTTACATTACACTCGTCCCCTTCTCGCTCTCATAGGGAGAAAGTTTAGGCCCCAGAACCGAGCGTGATTTTTAATCCACCGGAGTGGAAAAACCAGGAGCGGCACCTCGCGCGGAATCTTCCCGAGCAGCAGGTAGGCCTCCTGCCCGGCGTGCACCGCGCCCATTTTCAGATAGAACGGCTCGGCATTCGGGTCGGACCGGATGTGCAGCTCCGTCGCCCCGGCCGCCCGGGCCAGCCGGACTGCCACCGCGAACAGTGCGCGCCCGAGCCCGCGGCCGAAAAACCCCGGCCGCAGCCAGAGGTGCTCGAGTTGCCAGTCACCGTCCTTCCGTGCCAGCCCGCAGAAACCCGCGATCGCGCCGTCCAGTTCCACGACGACAACCGGCTGCGAACGGATATAATCAGCCGTGAGCGTGAGGTCGGCGCGCCACGCGGCCAGCCAATCGTCCGGGTAGCCCCAGGACTGCTTGGCCGCGAGGGCGATCTCCGTCAGCGCCGCCGCCTCATCCGGCCGGGCGGGCCGGAACACCGGGGTGGGTTTGAACGCCGCCTTTTCGCCCGTGTCGCTCATCGGCATAACCTCCGGAGAGATGCACCGGGGACTGGACTGGCTGGGCGGCGTCCCGCTCTCACGCGGGAAACCCCGCCGCAAGGGGCGGGCAGTCCTTCAGCATCCATGGCGGCACAGTCAGGCGTTTTCCGGCCGGGACGTCAAAAATTTCCGTGGCTTCCGCCGGTTCCCCCGCTTCAATCGGCCCTCACTTATGACCTTCGACTTCGACACCGAGATCGATCGCCGCGGCACCGACTCGCAGAAATGGCAGAAATACGCCGGCCGCGACATCCTGCCCCTGTGGGTGGCCGACATGGATTTCAAGTCGTCACCCGCCATCATCGCCGCCCTGCAGGCACGCGTGGCGCAGGGCACCTTCGGCTATGCCCGCCCGGTGCAGTCCACCGTCGACGCCTTCGTCGGCGCCCTCGGACAGCGCTACGGCTGGCGCATCGATCCCGCCTGGCTGGTCTGGCTGCCCGGGCTCGTCGTCGGGCTCAACGTCACCGCCCAGGCCTTTGCGCAGGCCGGCGAGGAGGTGCTCTCGCTCACGCCCGTCTACCCGCCGTTCATGAGCGCACCGAAGCACAGCGGCCGCGTGTCGGTCCAGGTGCCGTTCCAACTCGACGCGGCCCGCCGCCGCTGGGAGATCGACTGGCCCGCGCTCGAGCGCGCCGTCACGCCGCGCACCCGGCTCTTCTTCCTCTGCAACCCCCACAACCCGCTCGCCCGCGTCTGGCGGCGCGACGAGCTCGAGCGCCTCGGCGGGTTCTGCGTGCGCCACGATCTCGTGCTCTGCTCCGACGAGATCCATTGCGACCTCATCCTCGACGGCCTGCCGCACGTGCCCACCGCCCTGCTCGGCGACGAGATCGCCCGCCGCACCATCACGCTGATGGCCCCGAGCAAGACCTACAACGTCCCCGGCCTCGGCACCTCCCTCGCCATCATCCCCGACGCGAAGCTGCGCGCACAGTTCGTCCGCGCCACCGCCGGCATCGTCGCCGAGGTCACCGCGCTGGGCTACGTCGCCTGCGAGGCGGCCTATCGCGACAGCGAGCCCTGGCGCCAGGCCCTGCTCACTACCCTGCGCGCCAACCGCGATCTGCTGCTCGACTTCACCGCCCGTGAGCTGCCCGGCGTGACCGTCGAGGCGCCCATCGAGGCCACCTACCTCGCGTGGCTCAACGTCTCGGCGCTGCACCTGGCCGATCCCATCGCGCACTTCGAAGCGCACGGCGTGGGCCTGAGCGACGGCGCCTTCTTCGGCGCACCCCGCGGCTCGCACGTCCGGCTCAACTTCGGCTGCCCCCGCGCGACGCTCACTGCGGCGCTCACCCGGATGAAGCTGGCCCTCGCCGCGCGCTAGGCCCCTTTGCGTAAAGAATCCGCTCGGCCGCGAGCCCGCTTGTCACCTATTGGGTGACAAGGATGAAGTACACCTATCAGCGTCTCGCCCTCTGGTTGGACCTCGCCGAGGCCCTGGCCTTCGCGGCCGAGCACGGCACCCGCCGCCTCCGCCACGCCCTGCGGACCCGGCGCCGGGGCGCCTACCGGACCCGCCGTCCCGGCCGCGACACGCCGCTGTGGAACGTCTGCGCCACCCTGCTCGCCGCGGAACTGCGGATCCGTGGCCGCAAGGTCCGGCTGGCTCGTTATCTCGGCATTCCCCGCCAGCGGGTGCACGATTTCCTGCGCGGCCGCTCCCGGCTGCCGGACGCCGAGCTCCTGCTGCGCCTGGTGCACTGGCTGGCCGAGAAACGCGCCGGACGCGACCTGTCCTTGTAACCCAACAGGTGACAAGGACGCGGCCTTGCCTCGGCGGGGGGGAGCGGCCATTGGTCCCGCGATGCGCATCGGGCCATACGAGCTGGGGTCGAACCTCTGCCTCTCGCCGCTGGCGGGGTACACCAACCTGCCCTTCCGGCTCGTCGTGCGCGAGATCGGCGGCCTGGACTGGACGACGACCGACCTGGTCAACGCCCGCTCGCTCCTCGAGAAGAACCCGCGCGCGTTGCAGATGGTCCGCACCTGCCCGGCGGAGAAGCTGCTCGCCGTGCAGCTCTTCGGCGCCGTCCCGGAGGAAATGCGCGATGCCGCCCAGATGGTCGAGACGCTCGGCATCGCCTCGGTCGACATCAACATGGGCTGCCCGGTGAAAAAGGTCACCGGCATCGGCGGCGGCTCGGCGATGATGACCGAGCTGGCCAAGACAGCCGCGCTCGTCCGCGGCATGGTCGCCGCGGTGAAGATCCCCGTCACCGCCAAGATGCGCCTCGGCTGGGACGACCAGAACCTCACCGCGCCCGACCTCGCGCGCGTGCTCGAGGACGCCGGCGTCGCCGCCATCTTCGTCCACGGGCGCACGCGCGCCCAGGGCTTCGGTGGCACCGTGAACCTCGCGGGCATCCGCGCCGTCGTCGCGGCGGTGAAGCACATCCCCGTCATCGGCAACGGCGATGTCACCACACCGGAGGCCGCGCAGCACATGTTCCAGCAGACGGGCTGCGCCGGTGTCAGCATCGGCCGCGGCGCGTTCTACAATCCCTGGATCTTCGCCCACACGCAGGAGTACCTGCGCACCGGCGCGGTGCCGGCCGCGCCGGGCTACCGCCAGCTCGTGCAGGTCATGCGGCGGCATCTCGACCTAATGATCGAGGTCTTCGGCGAGGACCACGGATGCCGCCTGTTCCGCAAGCCGGCCTCGTGGTACGCCAGGCGCTTCGGCCCGGCGAAGGCCTTCAAGCGGGGCGTCACCCAGTTCGGCTCGCGCGCGGAGTTCGAGGCGCTGCTGGCGGAGTACGAGCGGTGGCGCGCGCCCTTCCTCGATGAACACGGCGAACTGCTCCCGGCCTACCGCCCGGCGCCGATGCTGGCCACATTCATGCAGGACCCGAAAGATCCCGCCGTCCTGCGCCGTGCGGCCATCCCCGTGCCCAAGGGCCCGGTCGATGTCTGGTAGTCACGGCTCGCCAATCCCCTCCCGCTCCGCCAGCCTTGATGCGATGCTGCACGTCACTCATCTCTGGGCGATTTTCCTCGGCACGCTGGTCGGCCTGCTGCCGATCATCAACCCGCTCTCCGCCGGGCCGACGTTCCTCGCCATCACCGAGGGCGACTCCGACGAGCGGCGCCGCGAGCAGGCGCGCAAGGGCTGCCTCTATATGATCGCGATCCTGGTGAGTTTCCTGATTGGGGGCACGTTCATCATGAAATTCTTCGGCATCTCCATCCCGGGGCTGCGGATCGCCGGCGGCATTCTGCTGACCGGCATCGGCATGGACATGCTCACCGGCGCCGGCGCCGGCCGGGAGCCCGACGCCGCGCACGAGGCCGCGCGCCGGAAGGTCGACATCTCCTTCTCCCCGCTGGCCATGCCCATGCTGAGCGGGCCGGGTTCGATCGCCGTGACCCTCGGCTTCACCTCACTCGCCACCGGCTGGCTCGACTACGCGGCCATCATCCTCGGCATCGTGGCCGTCGCCGCGCTGACCTACATGGTCCTGCGCCTGGCGGGCAAGATGGTGCGGTTCATCGGCCCCGTGGGCGTCCACGCCATGACCAAGATCATGGGTTTCCTCATCATGTGCATCGGCGTGCAGTTCGTCGTCAACGGCATCACCGACCCCGACCTGCTGCACGCGATCAAGTCCGCCCTGGCCGGCCCCTGAGCCCGGCGGCCGCCTTCTCCTGTTGACATCCGACAGAAGCGCCTCTTCCTGTCGGATGTCTACAACAAGACCATGCCCGACTTCAAAAGCGAACTGCTCCAAGGCACCCTCGACCTGCTCATCCTGCGCACCCTCGTCGGCGGCGCCATGCACGGCTGGGGCCTCGCCCAGCGCATCCAGCTGCTGTCGCGCGACGCCCTGGTGGTGAACCAGGGCTCGCTCTACCCCGCCCTGCACCGGCTCGAGCACCAGGGCTGGATTGAGGCCGAGTGGGGCGTCTCGGACAACAACCGCCAGGCCAAGTTCTACCGGCTCACCCGCGACGGGCGGCAGCAGCTGGCGGACGAGACGGAATACTGGACCCGCTTCACCTCCGCCGTGAGCCTGGTGCTCAAGGCCGGCCCGGCCTGAATCCCACCCCGGCCATGAAAATTTTCGCCCGCCTGCGATCACTTTTCCAACGCGCCCGGACCGAGGACGACCTCACCCGCGAGGTTGATTTCCACCTCGAAATGGAGACGGCGGCCAACCTCCGCGCCGGGATGAGCCCGGCCGCGGCCCGGCTCGCCGCCGTCCGCAGCTTCGGCGGCGTGGCCCAGGTGCAGGAGGAGTGCCGCGACGCCTGGGGCGTGCGGCTGTGGGACAACCTGCGGCAGGACCTCGCCTACGGCCTGCGCGGCCTGCGCCACAACCCGGGCTTCTCCGCCGTCGTGATCCTCACGCTCGCGCTCGGCATCGGCGCCAACACCGCGATCTTCTCCATCGTGCAGGGCGTGCTGCTGCGGGACCTGCCCTACGCCGCGCCCGGCCGGCTGGTCGTGCTGAACCAGGCCGCGCCCGGGGCTGGCCAGCCAGCCTTGGGTTTCTCCGTGCCCGACTTCATGGACTTCCGCGCGCGCAGCCGGGCGTTCTCCGCCCTCGCGGAATACCACTCGATGTACTTCATCCTGCTCGGCCGGGCCGAGCCCGAGCGCCTGCAGACCGGCGTCGTCTCGGACAATTTCTTCGACCTGCTCGGCGTGAAACCGCTGCTCGGGCGCACCTTCCTGCCCGGCGAGGACCGGCCGGGCGCCGCGCCGGTGCTGGTGCTGAGCTACGACTACTGGCGGCACGGTTTCGGCGGCGATCCCGGCGTGGTCGGCCGGGTCTTTGAGATGAACAACAAGCCGCACACCGTCGTCGGGGTGCTGCCGCCGCTGCCGGCCTTCCCGAACGCGGACCAGGTCTTCATGCCGGCCAGCGCCTGCCCGTTCCGCGGCGCCGAACGCGTGCTCACCAACCGCGACAGCCGCCTCATTTCCAGCGTCTTCGCCCGCCTGCACGACGGCGTGAGCCCCGCCCAGGCGCGGGACGATGCCCGCCGCGTCGGCGCGGAGCTCTGCGGCGAATATCCCCAGAGCTACCCGAAGGAGGCCGGCTACACCGTGGAGACCACAGGGCTCGCCCGCGCCTTCACCGGCGAGGCCCGCCGGCCGCTCCTCATCCTGCTCGCGATGTCCGGCTTCGTGCTGCTGATCGCCTGCGCCAACGTCGCCAACCTCACGCTCGCCCGGCTCCTGCGCCGCGACCGCGAGCTGGCGGTGCGCCTGGCGATGGGCGCGGGCCGCGGGCGGATCTTCCGCCAGCTGCTCACGGAAAGCACCCTGCTCGCGCTGCTGGGCGGCGCCGCGGGGCTGCTGCTCGCCGCGGCGGGACTGCACCTGCTCGTCGGCTACGCGGGCTATTTCCTGCCCCGGGCCGACGAGATCACCATCAACGGCCCCGTGCTCGCCTTCACGCTCGCGGTCACGCTGCTCACCGGGCTGGTCTTCGGCTCGCGCCCGCCCCTCCCCGCGGGCGACGGGCTGGTTTCCACCCTCAAGGACGGGGCGCGCGGCGCCACCGCGGGCCGCCACCGGCTGCGCGCGCTGCTCGTCGCCGGCCAGGTCGCGGTCTCGGTGCCGCTGCTGGTGGGCGCGGGGCTGGCCGCGCGCAGCCTCTACAACCTGCAGCGCGTGGATCCGGGGCTCGACACCGGCCGTGTGCTCGCCGCCAACATCAGCCTGAACTGGTCGCGTCTGGACGATTTCCCCAAGCGCTTCGGCTTCTGGACCCGCACGCTGGAGGAGGTGCGGAAGATCGCCAGCGTGCGCTCGGCCGCGGTGGCGGGCGCGGAGCCGCTCAACGGCGCCGCGAACCTCGTCCTCAACTTCCGCCTCGAGCACCCGGCCCAGGCGGCGGACGCGCCCGCGCCGCACGCCGTGGTGCTGGCGTCGACGGAGGATTACTTCCGGACGGTCGGCCAGCCCCTGCTCCGCGGCCGCGGCTTCCTCCCGACCGACACGCACCAGGCCGCCGCCGTCGCCATCATCAACCAATCCCTGGCCGCCCGCCACTGGCCGGGCGCCGACCCGGTCGGACAGCGCATCACCTTCGACAACGGCGCCACGTGGACCACCATCGTGGGCCTCGTCGCCAACGCGCGCCAGCAGCTTGACCAGGAGCCGCAGGACGAGATCCACGTGCCGCTCTCCAACACCGGCGGGCTGATCGCGGCCACGGTGCTGGTGCGCACCGACGCGGCGCCCGCCGCCCTCATGCAGGAGCTGCGCGCGGCAATCCACCAAGCGGACCCGCAGCAGCCGATCACGGCGATCGAGACGCTGGAACAGGTCCGCCGCGGCATTCTCGGCCCGCGCCGGCTCCTCGCGACGCTGCTCGCGCTCTTCGCCGGGCTCGCGCTCGTCATCACCGCGGCCGGGATCGGCGGGGTGCTGGCGTTTTCCGTCAGCGAGCGCACGCAGGAAATCGGCATCCGCATGGCGCTCGGCGCCGGCCGGCACGATGTCCTGTGGATGGTGCTCCGCCAGGGGCTCGGCAGCGTGCTCGCCGGGCTGGCGGCCGGGACCGGTGCGACGCTGGCCCTCGCCCACCTGATGACGGGCCTCCTTTACGGCGTACCGCCGGGGGACCCGTCCACCTATGCCGTCGTCGCGGTGGTGCTGCTCGCCGTCGCCGCCGCGGCGTGCCTGGTCCCGGCCCGGCGCGCCACCGCGGTCAGCCCGGTCACCGCCCTGCGCAACGGCTGAGGCGGGGCTGCGTCAGTCGCGGCGCTCGACCTTGGCCCCATTCGCATCCTTGAACGTGATCAGGCGGGTCTCGCTGTCGTAGCCGGCGAAGGTGATCCCGAGCTGCGGATTCACGAGGTCGCCCGGGGCGTAGGAGGTGCCGCCGATGAAGACCCGCGGATTGGCGCCGGAGCGCAGGCCGCTGATCCGGAGATTCTCCACCCAGACCTTGAAGGCGACCGAGGCCACGGGCGGCGGCGGCGGGGGCGGCGGGGCCTCGACCGGCTCGGGTTTCGGCGTCTCGACCACGGCGGGGACCACGGGCTTTTCCACCACCGGCGGCTCCGGCGGCTTGACCGGCTGGACGACCGGCCGGGGCCGGGGGGGCGGCGGGGGCGGCGGGGCCGTGAATTTCAGGTAGGCAAAAAACACGCCGCCGAGCACGAGCATCACGGCGACCACCCCGCCCGCCAAGACCAGCATTCTCTTCCCGGCCCCGGGCCGGCTGAAGCCGGGCCGCTTGCCGGTTTTCGCGATTTTTTCCGCGGCCGCCAGGTTCCGCACCAGTCCCGGCGGGGTGGGAAACTTGACGGTGGTGGGCGGGGGAAAAGGGGCGCCGGACGCCATCTGGATCGCAGTGATCTCCGCCGGCTCGCCTTCGGCCCCGGTGTCGGTCTGGGCCTCCAGCACGGGTGGCTCGGACTCGGCGTCAGCCGCGGGCGCTTCCGGCGCCGGCGCACCGGCCGGGGCCGGTTCCGCGGCCTTGGGCCGGAGGCTGAATTTCACCGCCGGTTTCTCGGCCTCCGCCGGGGCGGGGGTGGCGGGCACGGCCGGGGCCGGGCTCTCCGCAGCGGGCGCGGGTGCAGGTGTCGCCACCTGGACCGGCGGCGTGGAGGACAGTCGCGGCTTGAGCCGGACGGTCTTGGAATCGGCCGCGTCTGCCGGCGCCGGTGCGCTCGGAGCAGGTTCAGGCGCCGGCGCGCCGACCGGGGCCGGTGAAGGCGAAGCCGACGCCGGGTCCGCAGCCAGCTTGGGCTTCAGACGGAGCTTGGGCGCGGAATCTTCGCTCATGGGCTATTGCCTAGCAGTTTCGCGCGGCGGCGGAAACAAAAAGATTCAGCCCCCCGCCATCAGCCTTGAGGCGGACCGCTCCCTCCCTTATGCCCTTGGCCGCGATGAAGCGCCCAGCGGGCAAATACGGCGGGATCAGCTCGGCCGCGGTTCAACTGGCCACCGGACAGTCCTGGGCCGAGTGGCTGGCGTTGCTCGACCGGGCCGGGGCCCGGAAAATGAACCACCGCGAGATCGTCCGGCTGCTGCAAAACCGGCCCAAGTTGTCCGACTGGTGGTGCCAGATGGTGGCGGTCGGCTACGAACAGGCCCGCGGGCTGCGGGTCAGGCACCAGAAGGCCGACGGCTTCGAGATCAGCATCACGCTGACCATCGGCACCCCCGTGGACCGGGCTTTCGCCGCCTGGAAGGACGCCGCCCTGCGGGAAAAATGGCTGCCCCGCACCCCGTTGACGGTGCGCAAGGCCACGCCGCACAAATCCATCCGCATCCTCTGGCCCGACCGCACCAGCCTGAGCGTGAACTTCTGGCCCAAGGGGCCGCTCAAGTGCCAGGTCGTGCCGCAACACGGCAAACTCACCACCCCCGAGGCCGCCGAGAAAATGAAGGCCTTCTGGACGGAAAAACTCCAGGCGCTCCGCGCCTACCTCGAGGAAAAAGGGCCGTGACGCGGGCGGGAACGCGGCGGTTGGAATACCTGCCAAAGCGGCGGCCCGGTCTCCCTTGCGGAAGCCGGGCCGCAGCAACACACACTGAACTAAAGAACGCGCCGCGAGAGCATCCCGGGCCGGCGTACGCGTCAAATCACAAACGCTCCCGGTGTGTGTCTTAACCTGTCTGTTACAATCCGGCCCCGGGGATTGCCATCGGCGGGGCCGGCTGCTCTTGTCCCGGGATGCCCCTGGCCAAAGCCGAGATCTCGCGCCTGCGCGCCCTGCGCGAAAAGAAACACCGCGAAGCGGCCGGGCTCTATGTCATCGAGGGCGAAAAGGTCGTCGGCGAACTCCTCGCCGCCGGCTGCCCCCTGCTGGAAATCTACGCGACCGCGGAATGGATCGAGTGGGAGCGCGGGCGACCCCGCCCGGGGTGTGCGGCGGCGGCGGCGCCCCTCCAGATCATCCCGATCTCCCCCGCCGAAATGGCCCGGGTCAGCCACTTCCCCACCCCCGCCGGCGTCCTGGCCGTGGGCCGGATCACGCGCGTCCCGCTGGCCGCCGGCGCGCTCGACCATGGGCTGACGCTCGCCCTCGACGGGATCCAGGACCCGGGCAACGTCGGCACGCTGCTGCGGCTGGCCGACTGGTTCGCCCTCGACCGCGTGCTGCTCTCGCCGGATTGCGCCGACCTCTTTTCCCAGAAGGTCATCAACGCCAGCATGGGCTCCTTCGCGCGCGTGACCGTGCACACGGGGCCGCTGGCGGAGGCCCTGGCCGGCACCCGGACCCCGGTGCTCGGCTGCGACCTGCAGGGCGACAACATTCACACGCTCACGGCACGGCGCGACGCGGTCGTCGTCATCGGCAGCGAGGGTCGCGGCCTCTCGCCCGCGGTCGCCGCGCTCGTGACCCAGCGCGTGACGATCCCGAAATTTGGCCGCGCCGAGTCGCTTAACGCGGCCATCGCCGCCGCCATCGTGCTCGACAATCTCCGGCGGGTGACCCGGTAGGAGCGCAAGTCCGGCGACAGGCTTATTGGTATTCCGTCAGCGAAAGCGTGTTGCCATCCGGATCGCGGAACCAGGCGACCTTGGCGCCGGCCGGGGAAAGCCAGACGCCGCCCGGGTCCTGCTCCAGGCCATCATAACGGGCGAAACGGACACCGGCCCTGGTCAGCCGGCGGACCTCCCGGCCAATGTCGGACACCTGCCAACCGAGCACGGTGTAGCCCAGCGCGGGCTTCGCCGCCACTTTCTGGATCCGGAGTGCCAGCGACCCGACCTTGAACACCAGCGCGAACGGGTCCTCCGAGACAAACTTCAGGCCGAGGGTTTTTTCATAAAACCGCCGGGCGCGTTTCGCGTCCGTCGTCGCGGCGAAGAGAATGGGAGTGTCGAGCGCCATCGTGGGCTGGCCCGGGCCTTGCGTCCGGCATCAGGCGGTTACGGTTTGGGTGGCTGGCATGCGTGGCGCCGTTCAACATTTCGCCGTCTTGCGCTTCTTGCCGAGGGCGCCGCGCTTCGCCACCTTCGCGATGTAATCCGGGGCAAAGGGAATCTGGCACGCGGTGTCGCCGACGTCCACGTTGACCGGGCCGATCTTTCCCCCGGTTTCGCTGGCCAGACCGGACAGGGGCTGCACGTGGCTGCCCACGGCGATGACAAACGCGTTCATCTGGCGGCGCACGTCGTCCGGCGCCTGGTGGATCGTCTTCTGCACCCGCTGCAGCAGCCGCTTCAGCGCCACGAGGTCGAGGTCGGCGTCCGCCTTGACGGCCACGAGGCTGCCCAGCGTCGCCCAGCCGGCCACGGCGAGGAGTTCGGATTTCGCGTCGATCCACTCGAGCGCCAGCTCCCACCCGTGCGCGCTGCCCGCCGCCACCCAGGCGACGGTCGTGGCGGCAAGCGGGCGGCAGCCGGCCCGGTCCGCCCAGCGCTGGAGATCCTTCCTGGTCATCCGGGCGTCGTCGGCGATCAGCCCGGCCAGATACATCGCGTCGTAGACGCCGGTGTCGTAGAGCCCGAGCGCGAGGCGGTAGTCCTGCCTGATGCGCTTCTGGATCTTCTGCAGGTCCGCGATCTTCACGCCGTAGCACGGCTCCTTCACGCCGTGGTTGAGGATCACGCTCTTGTAGCTGTCGCTGCCCAGCGGCTTGATCTCGGCCAGAATTTCTTTGGCGTTCATGGAGGTGTTGGTCAGCCGGCGCGGCCGATGTTTTTGGGTATATTCTTTCCCCGCCGAATCAATCCAATCCGGTCGGAAAGCCGGTGAAAGTCCGCCGGGCCCGGCGCGGGCCAGATCCCCCGGCGCCGGACCTAAAGCCCGTCGTAGTCCACCCCGGCCGCCGCGAGCCAGGCGTCGAGCACCGCGGCGTTGCCGAGCGTGTCGGCCCACGTCATCTGCGGCACCTCCCGTTCGCCGCGGGCGACGGCCTCGGCCACGGCGTCGGCCTCATACGCGTAGAGGCCCGCGGGCACCGGAAAGCTGAAGGTTTCCGGCGCCGCCGTGCCGGACCGGTGCAGGGTGAAGCCATCCGTCCGGCCTTCCAGGCCCGGGAAGAACGGGGTGGGCACGTCGATCCAGCCCGCACTCCCATGAATGCGGGCGCCGATGTCGTGCACGACGGTCGAGCCGCACGAAAGCTCGGCGATGATGTCGCCGGAAAATTTCGCGACCGCGACCGCATGGTCGTCCGTCTGCGACCGCGGATGCCGCCGGCCGGTCGCGTGGAATTCCACCGGGTCCGCGAAGGGTTGGCCGCGGGCGGCCCCGGCGATCAGCCGCGAGAATGACACCGGGTAGCAGCCGAGGTCGAGGATGGCCCCGCCGCCGAGCGCGCGCTGGAACAGCCGGTGCTCCGGGTCGAAGTCCCGGCAGACGTTGAACGAGGCCCGGATCAGCCGCAGCTCGCCGATGGCGCCGTCACGCACGAGCCCGGCCAGCTGCCGCGTCTGCGGATGGCAGCGGTACATGTAGGCCTCCATCAGCAGCCCGCCGCGCGCGCGCGCGGCGGCGACCAGCTCCTGGCTGTCGGCCAGCCGGAGCGTGAGCGGCTTCTCGCAGAGGACGTGCTTGCCCGCGGCGAGGGCGCGGAGCGTCCACTCCTTGTGCCACGGGTGCGGCGTGCCGATGTACACCGCCTGCACCGCCGGATCCGCCAGCAGCGCGGCATAGCTGCCGTGCGCCCGGACCCCGCCGAAGTCCGCCGCGAATTTCTCCGCGTCGGCCAGCCGCCGGGCGCCGACCGCGACGAGCCGGCCGGTCCGCGACTGCCGCAGGTCGGTGACAAATTTCCGGGCGATCCAGCCCGTGGTCAGGATGCCCCAGTTGAGTTGGACGGTCATGGCAACGTTTGGTCGGGTCCGGGTGGTTCCGGGCGGAAAATCAATGGGCCCATTCGCTGCGCGCGTCATCCACCATCTGCTGCAGGATGGGAAACCGGATTTCACCGTAGTTGAAGGCCGTGCGCAGCCGGCCCTCGCGGTAGACCCACGTGGCCGGGATCCAGGTCAGCGGCTGGCCGAGGAACTCCTTCAGCCGGTCCGCCTCCAGGCGCGAGGGATTGGGATGGTCGAGCAGGACCAGGTTCGGCTGCGCGCCCAGGCCCGCCGCCTCGAGCCGCGGCCGCGGGTCCTGGCCCTTGTGCCAGATGTTGATGAAGACAACCTTCACACCGGGGTTGGCGCCGATGAACCTGACCCAGCCCTCGGATCCCATCTCGGCGCGGCAGTTCGGGCACCAGGGCGCCCAGAAATGCACGATCGTCACCTCCGGGCGGGCGATCAGCGCCGTCACCTCCCGCTCGAGCGGCGTATCCGCCCCGCGGAGCAGGGCCGCGGCCGCGAAGGCCAGGATCCAGGTCAGACGTTGCATGACGGCGAAGATGCCCGTCCCGCGGGATTATTCCAGAGCTTTCCGCCTCACGGCCCCAGCCCCGCGAACCCGAACCCGAAGTGCAGCCAGAATGGGATGGTGAACAGCGCCAGCGCCGTGGTGCCGAGCACGATCTGCACCGCCACCAGCGGCCGGCCGCCGTAGATCCGGGCGATGATGATGGAGATGACCGCGGACGGCATCGCCGCCTGCACCACCAGCACGCGCTTCAATTCCACGGAGCAGGGCAGCCAGCGCGCCGCCAGCAGGAAAAACCAGGGCAGCACCACCAGCCGCACCAGCCACGCGGTGAGCGTCACGCGCGGGTCCACCAGCTGCTTCGGGTCGTCGAGGTGCGGCTGGATGCTCACCCCGGTCATGAGCAGCCCGAGCGGGATGGCGCACAGGCCGAGGGCATGCACCACGCTCAACGCCACGCCGGGCACATGGGGCATGGCGCCGGACAGGTTGGCGGCCAGACCCGCCACCAGCGCGATGATCGGCGCGTTGACGAGCCGGCGCCAGCCGGCGCCCGGCGCGGCGCCCGACACCACCAGGATGCCGGCGGTCCAGATGGCCGCCTCGACGCCGACGTTGTGCACGAGCAGCACGGCGCGGCTGTCCGGCCCGAACATCGCGTCCATCAGCGGCAGCGGGAGGTAGCCGTAGTTGGCCAGGCCCACCGCCAGGGCGAAGGTCCGCAACCCGTGGCCGATCGTCAGCCCGAGCGCCCGGGCCACGTACCAGCCGGTCGCCATGGAGAGCAGCGTCAGCCCGAAGCCGAGCAGCGGCGGCAGCAGCAGGTTGCCGGGCTGGTGCAACGCCGGGTTGGCCGCCACCGACTCGAAGATCAGGCAGGGGAAAGTGACCTTGACCACCAGGTTGAACAGGCTGGCCTCGGCGGGCTCGCTGATCCACTGCGCATGGCGCAGCCCGGCCCCGAGCACGATCAGCGCGAACACGGGCAGGAGCGTGAGGAAAAGCTGGCCGTAGGACATCATGGCGCCGGTTTCCCCGCCATGGCGCGACCCGCCAGCCAGCCGCCGGTCCACGCCGCCTGGAAGTTGAAACCGCCGGTGATGCCGTCCACGTCGATCACCTCGCCGGCGAAATGCAGCCCGGGCCGGAGCCGGCTCGCCATCGTCTTGAAATCGATCTCGCCCAACCGCACGCCACCGCAGGTCACGAACTCCTCCTTGAACATGCTCTTGCCCGTGACCGCGAACTCTCCCGCCCCCACCTGCGCCGCCAGCGCGCGCAGGGCCGCACCGCCGACGGTCGCCCACTGGGCCTCCGGCCGGAGCCCCGCCGCGACCAGCAGTCTTTCCCACAGCCGAAGCGGCAGCCCGAGCGGGCACCAGGTGCCCAGCTGTTTTTTCGGGTGCTCAGCTCGCGCCCGTTCCAGCGCGGCGCGGAGCGTCTCGGGGTTGAAGCCCGGCGCCCAGTCCACGACCAGGGTGAACCGGTAGCCGCACCCGTGCAGCGCGCGCGCCCCCCAGGCGGAAAGCTTCAAAATGGCCGGCCCGCTCAGGCCCCAGTGCGTGACGAGCAGCGGCCCGCGCTCCTGCAGCGCCGTGCCGCGCACCGCCGTCACCGCCGCCTCGACGGAAACCCCGGACAACCCCTGCAGGCGCGGATCATCGACATGAAAGGTGAACAGCGACGGCACCGGTGGTTCGATCGTGTGCCCGAAATGCCGCGCGATCGCGAAGCCGGCGTTGCTCGCATTGCCGCCGGTGGCCAGGAGCAGCCCGTCGCAGGCCGCCGTTTCGCCGGTCGTGAGCGCGACCTGGAAGCCGGCCCCGTTGTTCTCGACCGATTTCAAGCCCGTGCGCAGGACCAGCCGCACGCCGGCCTGCTCCGCCGCCTGCATCAGGCAGTCCACGATGGTCCGGGAGTCATCCGTGACCGGGAACATCCGCCCGTCGGCCTCGGATTTCAGCGCAACCCCGCGTTGTTCAAACCACGCCACCGTATCCCGCGGCGACCAGCGGTGAAACGCCCCGAGCAGCTCGCGGCCGCCCCGCGGGTAGCGCTTGACCAGCTCGCGCGGCTCGAAGCAGGCGTGGGTGACATTGCAGCGGCCGCCGCCGGAGACCTTGACCTTGGCCAGCGGGTGCGCGGTGGCCTCGTAGATCGTCACCACGCTCCCGGGATCCGCCCCGGCGCAGGCGATGGCCGCGAAGAACCCCGCCGCCCCGCCGCCCGCAACAATGATCCGCCGTTGACCCATGGCCGGGCAGCGTGCGGCGACGGCCGCGGGTTGTCCAAAAAGAAAAACGCCGCCACCCGGAGGGGTGCGCGGCGCGCCGTTGGCGGAGAGGGGACTCAGATCTCTTCCGGTGGCGGGAGCAACTCGACCGCCGCATCGTCCCCCAGGTCGCCGGGAGCTTCGTTCAGGCCGACCAGCGGCGGAGGCCCGCCAGCCGGGCCACCATTGAAATGCTGCTTCAATTGCTCGGCCTTCTGCCGCTGCTCCGGCGTGAGCACGGCGCGCATCTCCTCGAGGTGCTTCTTCGCCGCCTCGCGCTGCTGGGCGCGGTAGGCGCGGCCGAGGTGTTCCAGCTTGTCGCGCTGCTCGTCGGTCAGCTGCAGCTGCTCCGCGATCCGGTCCTTGATGCGATCGCCCATGGCCACGACGGCGAGGGGATTGGCCCCCGGCCCGCGCGGGTTGCCCCGCCCCGGAGCCAGCGCCGGGCCGGACCGGCCGGCCTCGCGGGCGCGATCCCCCATCCGGCCGCGCCAGTCACCCACCAGCTGTTGCTGCTCAGGCGTGAGCACGGCGCGCATCTGCGCCCGGTAGTTGTCAAAAATGGCGCGGGCTTTTTCCCGCCGGACCTCGGGGGTGAGGTCCTGGTTGGCGGTGAGCGCCTGCAGCTCGGCGCGCTGCTTGGCGTGCAGGTCGTCGATCGCCTTCTGCTGGTCGGCGCTCAGGCCGAGTCTTTCGGCGATCCGGGCGCGGAAGCCCCCGGGCGGGCCGGCCGGCGCCGGTTCGGCCGCGGGCGTGGGCGGCGGCGGCGGCAAGGTGGTGGCGGCGGCGATCGACAGGCCGGTCACAAGGGCGAGCCCGATTACGGTGATGATGACAGGGGTCTTGGATTTCATGGCAGGAGGGGTTGCTGGAACCGGTGACGGTGGTTGCCGCTGGTTGTTACACCAATAAAAAGCGCCGCGGCCCCACGCCGCGGCGCTTCTCGCACACTGCTAACCCTAGCAGCAAATGTTATTCGGCCTTGGGCTTGGGGGGACCGCCGGGGCCGCGCTCGCGCATCTTGGCGCGCAGCTCGTCGAACTTCGCCTGCTGATCCGGGGTCAGGATGGCGCGGCGCTGGTCGGCGAAGGGCTTCATCGCCTCCATCGCCTTGGCGCGCTTTTCCTCCTTGGGGATCGATTCGTCGTTGCGGATGGCCTCCAGGGCGGTCCGCTCCTGCTGGCCGATCTCCTTCCACTTGGCTTCCTGGTCGGCGGTAAGGCTGAGTTCCTTGGCGGCGCGTTCCCACATCTGGCCGGGACCGCGGCGGCCCGGGCCGTGCTCGGGATGGTCGGCGGGCGGGGGGGGCGGCGGCGGGGCATCCTCGGCATGCAGGGAGGGTAGGACAAAAGCGGCCCCGAGCAGGGCCACGAAGAGCAGGACTTCATTGGATTTTTTCATGAGGTAATTGGTTGCTGGGGGCTGTGACGCGGGCCCGCCCGCAATGTTTCGCGCGGGGCTTTTTTTTGGCGGCCAAAATCTGCCCGCCCGTTGTAACCGCCCGTCCCGGCCGCCGTCCACGCGCCGCTTTACTCCGGGGGCGGAATCACCCACAGTGCGCGCCCATGATCGAAGTCTCCGGCCTGACCAAGCGCTACGGCGAGTTCACCGCGGTGCACGACCTGTCCTTCACCGTGCGGCCGGGCGAGGTTGTCGGCCTGGTGGGCCCGAACGGTGCGGGCAAGACCACGACGCTGCGCTGCGCCGCCGGCATCATCCCGCCCACGCTCGGCACCGTGCGCATCGGGGGCGTCGACCTCGCCGCGGACCCCGTGGCCGCGAAGCAGCAGCTGGCCTTCCTGCCCGACGAGCCCAAACTCTTCGACCACCTCACGGTCCTGCAGCACCTCAACTTCGTCGCCCGGATCTACCGTGTGCCCGACTGGCAGCAGCGCGCCGGCCCCCTGCTCGAGGAACTGGAGATGGCCGACAAGCGCGACCTGCTCCCGGGCGAGCTCTCCCGCGGCATGAAGCAGAAGCTGGTCATCGCCTGCGGCCTGCTGCATGCGCCGAAGGTTGTTTTCTTCGACGAACCGCTGACCGGCCTCGACCCCGGCGGCATCCGCCGGATGAAGGAGACGATGCGCCGGCTCGGCCGCGAGGGCGCCGCGCTCATCCTCAGCTCGCACCTGCTGACCCTGCTCGAGGAAGTCTGCACGCACGTGCTCATCCTCAAGGCCGGCGAGAAGATCGCCGACGGTTCGATCGCCGACATCCGGGCGCGGTTCGCGGTGCAGCCGGACGCCAGCCTGGAGGAGGTGTTTTTCCGCGCCACCGAGGAGCCGCCGGTGCTGGCCCCGCCCCCCGCCTCCGCCTGAAACGGTCCCGTGTTCGACGCCCTGCTCTACCTGACCTTCACCTCGCTGGGCAACAGCGTGCGCCAGCGGCTGCGCCGGCTCCGGCGGCCGAAATACCTGTTCGGCGCCCTGGCCGGGGCGGCGTATTTTTATTTTTTCGTGTTCGGGTTCGCGTTCCGCCGGCACGGGGGGCCGGGCATCAACGGGCTGGGTTCCCCGGCGGGCGGCCCGGAGGCCTTGGTGCCGCTGGGGGCGGCCGTGCTGTTCCTGCTCGTGCTGCTCGGGTGGATCTTCGGGCGCGACCGGGCGGCCCTGCAGTTCACGGAGGCCGAGACGGCCTTTCTCTTTCCGGCGCCGCTCACCCGCCGCGGGCTGCTGCAATACAAGCTGCTGCGTTCCCAGCTGGGCATCCTGTTCGGCGCCCTCGTGCTCTCGTTCGTCTTCCGGCGCGGTGCCAGTCTCGGCGGCAGCACGCTGATGCACGCCCTCGGCTGGTGGCTGATCCTGTCCACGCTCAACCTGCATTACATCGCCTCCTCGTTCGCCCGGGAGCGGCTGCTGGACTTCGGCCTCAGCCGGTGGCGCCGCGCCGCCCTGCTGGTGGCCGGGCTGGCCCTGGCCGCCGGCGCGTGGTGGCTGGCCGGCCGCCAGGAAGAAGCCGCCCGGGCCCTGAAAGCGCTGTATGACCGGGGCGAATACCTCACCTGGCTGGACCGCCTGCTGGAGCTGCCGCCACTGGGCTGGCTGCTGGTCCCGTTCGCCTGGCTGGTGCGCCCCTTCCTCGCCCCGGGCTGGATGGACTTCCTGCTGGTCCTCGGTCCGGCCCTGCTGCTGCTCGGGGCCCACTACCTGTGGGTGATGCGCTCCGCCGTCGCCTTCGAGGAAGCCTCCGTCGAGCTCGCTGCGAAGACCGCGCGGACCGTGGCCGCCATGCGCTCGGGCCGCCTCCACAGCCGCACCCCGCACAAGCCGCGCCCCGCGCCGTGGTCGCTCGGCGCCCGCGGCTGGGCCCCGCTGGCGTTCCTCTGGAAATCGCTGATCACCCTCGGGCCCTTCTACCGGCTGCGCACCTGGCTGATCGGGGTGGCGGTCATCGTGGGTGTGACGACCTGGCTGCGCCAGGTGCCCGCCTACGAGCCCTACCTGAAGGTGCTCGGGTTTTCCTCCGTGATGCTGGGCTGCTACCTGTTGCTGTTCGCCCCGATCTTCATGCGGCGGAATATCACGGTCATCCTCGACCAGATGGAGATGACCAAATCCTATCCCCTGCCCGGCTGGCAGATCATCGCCGGCGAACTGCTGACCCCGGGGGTGGTCGTGACGTTCATCCAGTGGCTGTTTCTCCTGACCGCCGTCCTGGCCAGCAGCACCGTTCATGGCCGCAACCCGTTCGCGGGATTGCTGGTGGGCGGCTTCGGGGCCGCCGCGGGCATCGCCCTGCTGGTGCCGCCGCTGATCGCGCTGATGATGTGCATCCCGCTGGCCATGATGCTGTATTTTCCGGCCTGGGCGAAACCGACCCCGGGCCAGGGCGGCGGGATCGAGAACGTGGGCCAGGGCATCATTTCCATGATCGGCTTCGTCCTGGTGCTGGTCGTGACCCTGCTCCCGGCGGCGGCCGTGGCGGCGGTGGCCTACATCATCGTGAACTGGCTGCTCGGCGCCGCGGCCGCCGTCACCACCGCCCTGGTGGCGGCCAGCGGCCTGCTTGTCTTCGAACTGGCCGCGATCATCTGGTGGCTGGGGGAAAAGCTGGACCGCTTTGACCTGTCGCGGGAGGCCGCGCGCTGAGTCCCGTCCCGCGCTCCCGCCGCATGAAATTCACCCGGCTCACCGCCCTCGCCGAACCGGTCGTCGCCGCCGCGCAGCGCCGGCTGCCGCCCGAGGTCCGCGCCGCCGCCGCCGCGGTGCCGGTCTGCTACGAGCCGCACCCCAACGCCGCCATCCTCGCCGAGGGGTTCGAGGCGGACATCCTGGGCCTGTTCGTCGGCCACGAGCACGGCGGGGAGCTGGACGACGCCGACCCCCTGCCGCCCCAGATCCTGCTTTTCCTCGGCAACCTCTGGGACCTGGCCGCGGGCGACGCGGCCGTTTTCCGCGACGAGGTCCGGCTCACCTACCTGCACGAACTGGGGCATTACCTCGGCTGGGACGAGGACGAGGTCGCCCGCCGCGGCCTCGAATAACCCGGCAACCTTCCCGCCGCGCGCCGGTCCTACCGGGCAATCCCGTCAAGTAGGGCTTTCATTCCCCGCCTGAATCTGTTTATACGCGTCTTGGAAAACAGCTTTGCGCTTCACCGGCGCAGGCCCATTGTCCGATCCACATCATGAAGAAGTTCCTCTCCGCCCTGTTCTGTGCCACCGCCCTCGCGGGTTCGCTGCCGGCCTCCCCCGGCATCACCCGCCAGGCCGTCGTCGAACGCCTCGACAGCTGCGAAGCCATCCTCCAGGACATCCAGGGCAACTTCAAGACCGCCATCCCCGCCGACATCCTGCACCGCGCCAAGGGCATCGTCATCGTCAACCAGTTCCAAGCCGGCTTCATCTTCGGCATCAAGGACGGCTATGCCGTCGCCCTCGTCCGCCGCCCCAACGGCCGGTGGTCCGTGCCGGCCTTCCTCCGCGCCGGCGAGCTCAGCTTCGGCCTCCAGGCCGGCGGCAAGGCCATCAACGCCGTCTACGTCCTGATGGACGACGCCACCGCCCGCCTCCTCTTCAAGACCAAGATGAACCTCGGCGCCGAGGCCAAGGTCGTCGCCGGCATCCGCGCCGCTGAGAGCGAGCGCACGACCGAGACCCTCCGCAACGAGGCCAATGTCCTGGTCTATTCCACCACCGAGGGCTTCTACCTCGGCGCCGCCCTCAAGACGGGCTTCATGTCGCCGGACGACGACGCCAACCGCCTTTTCTACGACAGCAACAACCGCATGCCCGAGCTGCTGTTCAGCGACTGGGTCAAGGCCCCGCCCGAGGCCCGCTTCCTGATGGACTACGTCACCCGCGTCACGCAGTGACCGGCCGCCCGGTCCCGCTCCGCCCGCCGCTCAACCCGGCGGGCTTTTTTGCGCCCGCCACTCCCGCAGGTACGCCGTGAGCGCGTCCAGTACCTCCCGCGCCACGCGTTCCTGCGCCGCCACCCGCCCGGCGCCGGGCATCTCCAGGTGGCCGGAAACGATGACCGCGCCCCCGCCGCGCTGGCGGTGCCACAGGGCCCACCACGCCATCGGCACCTTGATCCCCGCCGCCGGGCTGGGCTCGGCGTAGCCGGTCGTCGCCACCGCGAGATCCGCCCCGAAGCGCGCGCCCGCGCCCGCCGCCATCTCCACCGCCACGCGCTGGGACACACAGTCGACCCGCCGCGCATGCGCCCGGTTCACCCCGAGGAGCCGCACCTTCTGCGCCAGCGAATAGGCGGTGATCCCGCCCAGAAAATAGTCCGACGCCCCGGACACGGCGCCGATCCGCGCCTGCACGTGGCCGCAGGTCAGGCTCTCGGCCACGGCGAGCGTCAGCGCGGGCCCGCGCCGCAGCAGCCGCTTCAACTCGGCCCCGGGCGCGCTCATGCCAGCTCCAGCCCGACCGGGCAGTGGTCGCTGCCCATCACCTCGGGCGAGATCCACGCGCGCTTCAGCCGCGGGCGCAGCGCCGCCGAGACGACAAAATAATCGACGCGCCACCCGATGTTCCGCGCCCGGCAGTTCATCATCTGGCTCCACCAGGTGTAGTGCCCCGGCCCCGGCTCGAAGGCGCGGAATGTGTCCACGAAGCCCTTCGCCAGCAGCGCGGTGAAATTCGCCCGCTCCTCGTCCGTGAAGCCCGCGTTGCGCCGGTTCGTCTTCGGGTTCGTCAGGTCGAGCTCCGTGTGCGCCACGTTCAGGTCGCCGCAGAACACCACCGGTTTTTTCTTCTCCAGCTTTTTCAGGTATTTCAGGAACGCCGGGTCCCACTCCTCCGTGCGGTACCTGAGGCGCAGCAGCCCGCGCTGGGAGTTGGGCTGGTAGACGTTCACCAGGAAAAAGTCGGCGAACTCCGCCGTGATCACCCGGCCTTCCCCGTCGTGGCCCGGTCGCCCGATGCCGTTCGTCACGCCGAGCGGCGGGACGCGGGTGAAGATCACCGTGCCCGAGTAGCCCTTCTTCACCGCCGAATACCAGTGCGGCGTGTAGCCCGCGACCCAGGCCACGTGCGCCACGTCGCCGGGATGCGCCTTGGTTTCCTGCAGGCAGATGACATCCGCCTCCACCCGCGCCATGTAGTCGAGAAACCCCTTCTTGAGCACGGCACGCACGCCGTTGACGTTCCACGAGACGATTTTCATCCGGCCCTAGTTCGCCGTTTCACCCGCCGACCGCAACATGTTTTGCCTTCCGCGCCGGCGCCCTTCCGCCCACCCTGCCGGGATGCCCGCCTGCACCCTCGAGTTGAAAACCATCCCCAACGCCCCCCGGGACGAACTCGCGGGCTGGCTGGGTGGCGCGCTCAAGGTCAAGGTCCATGCCCCCGCCCTCGACGGCCGCGCCAACGACGCCCTCCTGGCCTTCCTGGCGGAAAAACTCGGCCTGCCCCGCCGTGCCGTCACCCTCGTCCGCGGCGACAAGTCCCCTCACAAGGTCGTCCGCCTCGAGGGCCTGACCCTCGCCGAGGCCCGGGCCCGGCTGCCCGTCCCTGTCACATGACACACCCCGCATTTGCCTCGCCCACCCCCCGGCCGTGAGCTGACCCTCCCTTTTCCGCATGTCCGTTTTCTCCCCACTGCCCCTCGGCCAGCCCATTCCGGCCAGCCCGCACGCCGTGTCGTGCAGCCTGCCCACGATGCGCGCCGTCCGGGGCTACGAGGAAAAGGACCCGGAGATCGTCCGCCATCTGACCAACGGCTACCCCCGCTTCGTGGTACATCCCTGCGCCCGGCGGCTTGCCGCGCATTTCGTCGCCACCACCCCCGACCTCGCCGGCCGCACGCTTTGGCTGACCTCCTCCGCCGCGATGGCGCGCGCGTTGGCCGCCCAGGTCGACGGCGCCCTCTTTGCGCAGCGCGGCCTCCACGGTGTATCGCACCCCGAATCGGCGGGAACCCACGCCTTCGCCAAGACCTATCTCCAGCATGTCGGCGGTTTCCTCTCTTCGCGCGAGGCCGAGGACCAGCTGGTCGCCCTCGGGCTGCTCCCCTCGGTCCATCCCGAGGAGACGTTCGCGGGCGACGCCCCGGCCGAGATCCGCCGCGTGCTCCGCACCGCGCTGCCGGGTGCCGCCGACGCCGACCTGCTGCTCGCCAACTGCGGCATGAGCGCCATGCACGCCGCCTTCCGTGCCGTCTCGGCCGTGCAGGCCCCGCGCGGCCGCACGGTCTGGCTCCAGCTCGGCTGGCTCTACCTCGACACGATCGCGATCCTGAAAAAATTCACCGCCAGCGCCGCGGATTACGTTTATGTCCGCGACGTGGCCGACCTCGATGGCATCGCGCGCATTTTCGCCGCCCACGGCGCACGCATCGCCGGCGTCGTCGCCGAGGTGCCCACCAATCCGCTCATCCAGACCCCGGACCTGCCGGCCATCGCCGGCCTGTGCCGCCGCCACGGCGCGCGGCTGATCGTCGATCCCTCGGTCAGCTCGGTCTTCAACCTCGACGTCCTGCCCCATGCCGACCTCGTGATCAGCAGCCTCACGAAGTACACCGCCAGTGAGGGCGACCTCACCGCCGGCCTCGTCGCGGTCAACCCCGCCGGCCCGGACGCCGCCGCACTGCGCGCCGGCGTCGTCGCGGTCGTGGAACCGCTCTATGCCCGTGACGCCGCGCGCCTCGCCGGGCAGATCGGTCGGACCCCCGCCGTGCTGGAAAAGATCCACGCCGGCACCCCGCGGGTCGTCGCCTTCCTGGAGGGCCATCCCGCGGTGGCGGAAGTTTATTGGGCCCTGCGGGCCGGCAGCCGCGCGAATTACCTGCAGCTCGCCCGCTCGCCCGCCGCCACCGGCGGCATGATCACGTTCACCCTGCGCCCGCCCGGCGCGCTGGAGAAGTTCTACGACCGGCTCCGCCTGCCCAAGGGCCCGAGCTTCGGCATGACGACCACCCTCATCTGTCCCTTCATGTACCTGGCGCACTATGACCTCGTCACGACCCCCGCCGGGCTGGCCGAGCTCGCCGCCAGCCGGCTCGACCCCGATCTCCTGCGCCTCTGTGTCGGCACCGAGCCGGTGGAGGACATCATCGCGACCCTCGCCGAGGCGCTCGACGGCCTGTGACCGGCCGGCAGCCCCGCCGCGGGCCAACCGGCCGCCCGGATTGTTTTGTCAACTAATAATATACTAACGCCCGCGGTCCGGCGGCCATGACCACGACGCAATTTTCAGGTCTCAAATCTCATTTTTAGATTTCAAGTTTCAGGTTTCAAGATTCAGGTTTCAGGTTTGAGGTTTGAGGTTTCAGGCATTTGCCAACTGCCCATTTCCGCCGCCCCGCGGCCCGCCTTCCCGGGTCCATGCCCGGGACCCCGGCCCGGCGCCCGCGATCCTTAGTATACTATTAGTTGACAAACCAGCGGCGGATCAGGCCGCGGCCGTCAGCCGGTGGAACCGCCGGGCGAGCAGCAGGGCGGCGCAGCAGAGCCCGGCGGCCAACCCGGCCCAGACCCCGACCGGACCCGCGTCCAGCCGGAACGCCAGCAGATAGCCGCCCGGCAGCGCGATCAGCCAGTAGGCCACGAAGGTGATGACCGTGGGAAGCTTCACGTCGCCCAGGCCGCGCAGTGCCCCGGCCGAGACCACCTGGCCGCCGTCGAACAGCTGGAAGACCGCCGCCACGACCAGCAGCCGCGCGGCGAGCCGGATCACGGCCGGGTCCGCGGTGAACCCTCGCGCCAGCGCCTCCCCGCCCGCCGAGAAAAGCATGGCGAAGCCCAGCACGATGACGCTGCCCAGCCCCAGCGCCCCGAAGCCGATCGCCCGCAACACCTCCCGCCGGCCCTCGCCCAGTGCCTTGCTGATCCGGATGCTCGCGGCCATCGCGAGGCCGAGCGGGAACATGAAGGCGAAGGCCGCGCAGCTCAGCGCGATCTGGTGGGCCGCCAGCGCCGTGGCCCCCAGCCAGCCCATCATCAGCGCCGCCGCCGCAAAGGCCCCGGACTCGAACAGCAGCGAGACCGCCGCCGGCACCCCCAGGTGCAGCATCGCCCGGAACCGCGCCCGCGACAGGCCCGGGGTCCCCGCCGTCTCCCCGCGCAGCCACACGCCGATGGCCGACACCGCCAGCGTCCGCGCGATGAGCGTGGCCACGCCCGAACCGGTGAGCCCGAGCGCGGGCACGCCGAGGTGCCCCCAGATGAAGATCCAGTTGAGCAGCGCGTTCAGCGCCACGTCGGCCAGCATGATCGTCGTGCCGACCCACGGCCGGCCAAGCGCGTCGAGATACTGCCGCTGCACCTGGAAATAAAACACCGGCACCAGCGACAGCGAGTTCAACAGGAAGAACGGCCGCAGGACGGCCACCACCGCCGCCGGCTGGCCGAACCGGTGCAACTGCCCCGAGACCCCGGCCAGCAGCAGGAAGGCGCCCCCGCCCGTCACCAGGGCCAGGACGCGCCCGTGCCGCAGCCACGTCCCGCAGCCGGCCGAACCGCCGGCGCCATGGTCGCGCGCCGTGAACACCCCCACGGGCAGCAGCAGGCCGATGCCCACGACATAGAACAGGCCGAAAAGGCCGTGCGCGAACGCCGCCGCCGCCAGCTGGATCGTGCCCACCCGCCCGATGAACGCGGCGTCCGTGATGCCGATCAGCATCTGGCTCACCTGCCCCACGATCATGGGCAGCGCCAGCGCCAGCGTCGGACGCAGTTCCCGGAAGATGTCGGACGGTTTCACCGGGCCTGAGGACACAGAGATTGAATTTCGTTTGAAGCCTATTCTTCCCCCGGGTCCCCTGTGCCCCCACGGTTTGCCCGGCACTGCCATGACCCCGCTTCGGGGTTGCCTCGCCTCCCGCCCGATCCCAAAAGCTAGCCACCATGCCGGTTACCCCCGCCCCCGCCCCGACCGAATCACGCACCTGGACGGAATGTATCGCGGTCTGGGCGCTGCTCGCGCTTTTTTTCGAGGTGGGGCTGAACCTGGTCAACCACCGCGCCTACATGGGGCAGGACTTCTACCTGCACGTGCATTTTACCACGCAGTTGCTCCAGCATCCCGGCCATTGGTTCGCGGGGGACACGACAAACCGGCCGCTGATCTTCTGGCTCGGCGGACTCTGCCACCGGCTCTCCGGCGGCGAAGCACCCTATATGCTCGCGGCGCTGGGCTGCGTGGTGCTCAACGCCGCCGCGCTCTGGCTGCTGCATGACAGCGCGCGCGGGTTCATCGCCTCGCCCGTGCTGCGGGTCGCGGGCCTGGCGCTGGTCGCCTTCCTGCCGGCGACCCTGATCGGGTCCGTCGTCTATGCGGGCGACGCCGTCGCCCAGCTGCCGTTTGCCCTGCTCGGCTGGAGCCTGCTGCGGGGCGCGGGCGCGGCTTCGCGGCGGGCCGGCTGGGGCTGGGCGGGGCTCGCCGGCGCCGCGCTGGTCCTGGGGAATTTCGCCAAGTTCACCTTCATCGTGCTGCCGCCGGCCGTCCTGGTCATTCTCCTGCTGTGGCGCCGGTGGGAACGGATCGGCCGCGGCTATTTTCGGGCGGCAATCGTGTGCGCGGTGTTCGCACCGCTGCTGGCCGGGCTGTGGCTGCACCACCTGAACCAGCGGGACGTCGCCGGCCTGCCCGACCGGCATCAGTTCAACTGGGCGGGCACGGGGGAGATGACGTGGTCCAGCCTGCTGCTGGTCAAGGACACGGACACGCGCATTTTTTCCGCCCCGGGCTACTGGGACAACCACTCCGAGCATGGTGCGATCGTCCAACCGCTCCTCGTGGCCAACAGCTACAGCTACCCGGCGCTGCTGCAACTCGGCACCTTCACGGATGTGCTGGATTTTTCCCGGCGCTTTGTCACCGGCCTCGACGTCCCGCGGCCCGAGCCCGAGCGCACCTTCGCGCAGTGGTCGGTGCGGGGCGGGCTGCTGTTCTCCCTGCCGGCCCTGGCCGCGATCATCGCCGTGCTGGTCCGGACCGCGCGGGCCAGGGGGCGGCCCGCCGCGGCCCCGGCCGACGGCCTGGTGGCCTGGGGTCTGCTGAGCCTCGCCTGGTTTCTGCCGCTCGTGCTGGTGCTGCCCTTCGTCCACCGGGCCTATGACGCCGGTTACTGGCTTCCCCGCCTCGTCCTGCCGGCCCTGTGGGGATTCGGCCTCGTGCTCTTTGGCTCGATCGACCGCCTGGCGGCGCGGCACCGGTTCCTCATCCCGCTGTCGGCCCTGCTCACCGCCGGCCAGGTCTGGGTGCAGATCCGCAGTGTCTGGTATTGACCGGCTGCGGTTGCGCTGGCCTTGGGCGGGGCTGCGCCTAAGCTGTCCCCATGAAACGCGTCCTCCTCGCGGTGCTGCTCGTCCTCCTGGCCGGCGCCGCGGCCTGGTGGGGCTGGCGGCGGTTCCGGCCGCCACCGCCCTCGCCACCGCCGGTCGACCTGACCCAGCATGACGGCCAGACGATCGACTTCTCCAGCGGACGGCCCGTGGTCAAGGACACGGCCGCCGAACGGGCCGCGCTCGAAAAAACCGCGGCGGAAATGGCCGACGCGGCGCAGGGCGTCACCTTCGACGCGCCCAAGAAAAAGGCGGAGGCGCCGCCGGCCCCGCCAGCCAGGAAATAATCGCGCGGCCTATTTCGCCGCCGCCAGTTCCGCCTTCGCCGCCGCCAGGTCGTGCTGGAACGCCGGGCTGTGCAGGAAATCGCGGGCCAGTTCCTGCCCGAGGACGCGGCCGGCGTAGATGTCGGCCGGGTAGTGCACCCCGCCCTCCACCCGCAGCCAGCCGGTCTCGCGGCCCTTGGCGAGGAGGGCGTCGCGCCGGTCCGGGAACAGCTCGGCCAGCAGCAGGGCGAAGACCGTGCCGCGCGCCGAATGTCCGCTCGGGTAGCTGTAGTGCGTCGGGCTTTCGTGCTCGATCGACTGGGCGAAGCGCGCCGGATCGAGGTGGTAGGGCCGCGGCCGCTTCCAGTAATCCTTCGCCCCGTCGGTCGCGGCCTTGGCCTCGGCCTCGACCTCCTTGAAGAGCGCCTCGGTCTTGGGAAACCTGCCCCGCACAAACCAGGGGCCGATCGCGGGGGCGAAGTGGAAGATCGTCAGCTTGTTCTCGTCCGTGCCCTGCGCGTGCTCCGCCGGCGTGGCGGCGGTGTACACGGCGTAGGTCTCCTCCAGGTCGGCGCGGGCCTCCGCCGAGCCGGCGGCGGGCGGCGGAGCGAGCAGGGCGATGACATCGGGCGTGCCGGCCGGCAGGTAGGCGGCGGGCAGGCGCGCGGCCAGCGCCAGGAACAGCGCGGCCAGCACGGGACGAAGCAGACGGGGGGAAGATTTCATGGGTGCGGCGGATTAGAATTCGGCGGACGCCGTCAGGAAGTAGTTGCGCACGGGCAGGACGTTGAACGCATCCTTGGTGTAGGCGTTGGCGGCGCTGGCATCAACCGAATCCAGCACCTGCACCTTCTGGTTGAAAAGGTTGCCGACCTGGAAACGGACCTTGAGGCTGTGGATGAAGCCGGCGCCGATTTTCCGGCTGTAGCCCACGGAGAGGTCGCCGAGCCAGTAGCTGGAGCTGTGGCCCGCTCGCGAGGCGCCGCCGCCCGCCACGTCGGGATTGGTGATCGTGTCGTAGACCACCCAGCTGCCGACATGTTTTTCCGTGAACGAACCGAAGAATCCGCTGCGGTGGTCATAGACGAAGCCAAAGGCCGCGGTGGCCTCCGGCACGGTGGGCACCTTGAGCTTGGAGCCCTTGAACTTCGCGTTGTTGAGGGAGCCGTTGCCGTAGACGCTGAAGCCGCCGCCGACGTAGTAGGTGGCTTCCGTCTCGATGCCGCTGTAGTAAGCGCCGCGGGCGACGCCGTAGTAGGTGGGATCGCCCGAGGCGTCGGGGGGGCCGTTGTAGGCGTAGTTCTTGAAATCGACCCAGTACGCGTCGAGGTCCGCGTTGAACCGGTCCTGCTTGAAGACGGTGCCGACCTGGTAGTTGGTCGAGAGCTGGGGCGCGACGTGGATGGCGCCGAGGTTGGCGTTGGCCACGTAGAAGGAGTTGCCCTCGGACAGGGCCATGATGCCCTGCGCCCACTCGGCGTAGGCGGCCCAGTCCTGGTTGATCGCGTAGTGCGCGGTCAGCGAGGGGGTGGCCCTCGAGTCGGTGCGGGTCGCGACCAGGGCCTGCCGGCCCGAGGTCTGGTTGACCGTCGCGTTGAAATCCCGCTTGAAGCTGTTGTATTTCACGCCGCCGTTCACGTTGAAGTCGCTGGTCACCCGCCACTCGTATTCCGCGAACGGCTCGAAGGCGGTGTCCTTGTCCACCAGCAGGTACTTGTAATCGTAGGCCGCGGCGCCGGGCAGCGTGGCGGGGTTGCCGCCGGGCGCCGCCGCCTTGTAGAGCGCGGTCGGGGTCAGGTCGATCGTATCGGCCCCGGTGGTGTCGTAGTTGACGCCGTAGGTGTAGCGGTGGTTCGTGGTGGTGTCGTACCACAACCCCGCCTTGAACGTGCCGGTATCGCTTTCCTGGATGATCGCGAAGGTGTCGCCATAGGTGCGGTACTCGTTCCCCTTGACGGAGCCGAGCATCTGGCCCGCCGCGGCGCCGGAGCCCGCCTTCGCCTTCTCGTGGCTGATGTTGTCGTAGGAATACGTGTAGGCCTTGTCCTCCAGCCGCCAGCCGTTGCCGAACCTGGTGTCGAGCCCGAGGTACTCGAAGTCCGCCTTCTTGTCCTGGTAGTTGTACTTGCGGTTCAGGGTATCCAGGTGGTTTGCCGCGTTGTCATCCTTCAGGCCGAAGTTGCGGCCGAACGTGTCGATCTGCGACTGCGTCACCGTGCCGGGATTGCCGAAGCTGATCATGTTCACGCTGCTGAGCAGGGTGAGCGTCGAGTTTTTGCCGACCGGCTGCAGATATTTGACGTTGTAGGTGTCGCGCGCCATGTCGGCGTTGGTGCGGTAGCCGTCCGTGGTCATGCGCTGGTAGCTGAAGATCGCCGAACCGCCGCCCAGGCCGGCCAGCAGGCCGGTGTTGGCCTCAAAGTGGCCCAGTTTGGTCCCGAAGCTGCCGGCGCTGAGCGTCGGCACGAACGACCGCGTCGTGCGCGGGTCCTTCGAGTAAAGCGCCATGGTGCCGCCGAAGGTGGCCAGCCCGATGTCGCTGGCGGTGCCCGGGCCGCGGTCGATCACGACCTGGCCGATCAGCTTGGCCGGGAAATAGCTCGTGGTGTGGTGGCTGTAGGAATTGTAGTCGCCGAAGGGGATGCCGTCGAAGGTGACGTTGTAGCCGCCGTCATCGATGCCGCGGAGGGTGGTGTGCTTGGCCTCGCTCAGGCCGGGTCCGTTGGTCTCGACGTTGGCCACGCTCGGGGCGAGGGCGGCGATCGTGGCGTAGTCGGCCGTGGGGGCGACGTTGTTCGAGATGTACTCGAGCGTGAGGATGGACTGCGGCTGGCGCGCGTCGAGGCTGCTGTCGGTCGGCGCCTGGGTGAGCGCCGAGGAGCGCGCGGCCTTCACCTCGAGATCCTCGAGGCGGAGGGACTCGCCCGCGTCCGCCTGGGCGGCGGGCGCGAAGGCGGCCAGGTTGAACAGGAGCAGGGTGGTGATCGTGGCGGGTGTTTTCACGCCGCGATGAAATTTTTGCGTCCGTCCGCAGGCAAGCGGCCAGGGGGCGGTTTTGTGGCGGCCGGGTGAAATCGGGGTGTCGGCCAAGTCACGGCGCCGTTTTTCCGCACACCGGGCGGGCCAAGGTTGCACTTGCCACCCCGCCGGCGGACGCGGAGCTTCGGGCCGGCTGAATGCCGCCGCCATGCTCAAGGGAAACTTCGACCTGCCCGTGCTTTTCGACCTCGGCGCCACCTTCGCGTTCGCGCTGAGCGGCGCGCTGGCGGGGATCAAGCGGAACTACGACATCGTGGGCGTGTTCGCACTCGCGCTGGTGACGGGCATCGGCGGCGGCCTCATCCGCGACGGCCTCTTCCTGCACGCAGGCCTCACGCCGCTGCTGACCACGCCCGCCTACATCTACACCGTCACGGCCGCGACCGTCGCCAGCCTGTTCCTGCAGCGGCCGGTGCACCGGTTCTCCCGCCTGGTCGCGTGGATCGATGCGCTCGGGCTCGGCGCCTACGCGGCGTTTGGCGTGCAGAAGGCGCTCACCGCCGGGCTGCCGCCGTCGGCCGCCGTGTTCATCGGCGTGATCAACGCCGTGGGCGGCGGCCTGTTGCGCGACGTGCTCGCGCGCGAGGAGCCGCTCGTGTTCAAGCCCGGCCAGTTCTACCTGCTCACGGCGCTGGCCGGCGCCGTCACCTTCCTCTGCGCCGGCATCACCCTCGGCCTCACCGCCCCGCACGCCGCGCTGCTGGCGATGGCGGTGACCTTCCTCTTCCGCTCCGTCACCATCGCCTTCAACTGGCGGACGGCGCCCGTGTCCTCCGGCGCCATCTTCACCGCGGGGGACGAGCCGCCGGCGAAGCTGTGACCGGGGCGCCGGGCGGCCGGATAGGCCACATGGGGCTTGACCCGGCCACAGTACTCTGGATTACAGAGTGCTCTATGGAAACAGAAAAACTTGCCCCCATCACCCCGGACGCCGCCCGCGCCTCGCTCGCGGAGGTCGACCGGGTCGTCACCCTGACCCGCCAGACCATCGCCACGAGCTGCACCACGCCGCTGTTCATCCTCTGGGGCATTATCTGGGTCATCGGCTTCACCGCCACCCAGTTCTTCCCCGCCTGGGCGTTCCGCCTGTGGCTCGGGCTCGATCTTGCCGGCATCGCGGGCTCGGTCCTGCTGGGGAGTTCCTTCCGCCAGGCGCCCGTCAAGGGTCTGAACCTGGGCCTGGGACTCATCAGCCTGGCCTGGCTGGCCCTGCTCGGCTACGGCGCGCTCTGGGCCGCCCTGCTCGGCCCCTGGGAACTGTCCCACGGGTCCGCCTGGGCCGTCCAGGGCCCGCTCCTGGGCCGCAAACTGGCGGCCTTCGCCGCCACCGTCTGCATGTTCGGCTATGTGGTCATGGGGCTGTGGCTCGGCCGCTTCCTGCTCTGGCTGGGCCTTCTGGTCACGGCCGCTACCGTGCTGGGCTATTATTTTGCCGGCGACTACTTCTTCATCTGGATGGCGTTCACCGGCGGCGGTTCACTGATTGCGGCCGGCGTCCTCATCCGTAAATTCTGGAGATAACACCATGCCTGAGATCGATCTCGTCATCCACACCCCGGCGCGCCTGCGCATCATGGCCGCCCTCGGCGCGCTGCCCCCGCGCGCGCAGATTGATTTCCGCACCCTGGGCACCTCGCTCGACCTGACCGACGGCAATCTCGGCGCCCACCTGCAGACGCTGGAGGAGGCCGGCTACATCAAGGTGGAAAAAAGCTTCGTCGCCCGCAAACCGCGCACGCACGTGGCCGCCACCGCCAGGGGCCGGGCGCGCTTTGAGGGCCATGTCGCGGCCCTGCGCGAGATCTGCCGCGTCTAGCCCGGGCTGGCCGGAGCGTGGCCGCCGGCTATTTCGCCAGCGGGGCGGGCGCGGCCAGGAGGGCGCCGGGGGCTGGCCGGCGGGCGCGGCGGTGCGTGATGCGGTCCATGTAGAGGAAGATGACCGGCGTGATGTAGAGCGTGAGCATCTGCGACACGACCAGGCCGCCCACCACCGCCAGCCCGAGCGGCCGGCGGGAATCCGCCCCGGCCCCGAGCCCGAACGCGATCGGGATGGCGCCGGCCATCGCGGCGAAGGTTGTCATCATGATCGGCCGGAAACGCACCAGGCATGCCTCGATGATGGCCTGCTCCGCATTGAACGAGCCGCCCTGCTCGCGCTCCTTCGCGATGGCAAAGTCGATCATCATGATGGCGTTCTTCTTCACGATGCCGATGAGCAGGATGACCCCCACGTAGCCCATGATGTTGAGCTCCTCGTGGAAGGCCCAGAGCGTGAACAGCGCGCCGAAGCTCGCCGCCGGCAGCCCGGAGAGGATCGTCAGCGGGTGGATGAAGTCCTCATAGAGCACGCCGAGCACGATGTAGATGACCAGCACGGCGGTCAGCAGCAGCAGGCCCATGCCCTTGAGCGACGAGGCGAACGCCTGGGCCGAGCCGACGAAGCTGTAGCTGATGGTCGCGGGCAGCTCCTGTTGGGCGAGCGCGGTGATGGCCGCGGTCGCGTCGCCCAGCGAGACCCCGGGCTTGAGGTTGAACGAGATCGTCACGGCGGGCAGCTGCCCGAGGTGGTTGACCGTGAGCGGCCCGACGTCGCGGCGCAGCGAAGCCACCGTGTCGAGCGAGACGAGCTTGCCGCCCTTGCTCCGCAGGTAGATCAGCGAGAGGGCCGAGGTGTCACGCTGGAACTCCGGCGCCACCTCCATGATGACATAATACTGGTTGGTCGGCGTGTAGATGGTCGACACCTGCCGCGTGCCGAAGGCGCTGTAGAGCGCGTCCTCGATCTCCTGCGGCGTGATCCCGAGCGTGGCGGCGCGGTCGCGCTGGATGTCGACGCGGAGCTGCGGGCTGGTGATCTGCAGGTCGGAGTTCACGTCGGCCAGCATGGGCAGGGCGCGGAACTTCTGTTCCAGCCCGCCGGCGACGGCATAGAGCTCGTGCAGGTCGCTGCCGAAGAGCGTGAACTGGTAGAGCGCCTTCGTCAGCTGGCCGCCGATCCGGATGGCGGGCGGGACCTGGGGGTAGGCCTTCAGCCCGGGGATGGCCGAGAGCTTCGTGCGCAGGTCGCCCATGATCCGGTCGATCGACGGCCGCTGGCTGCGCGGCTTCAGCCGCATGAACAGGCGGCCCTGGTTCGGCGTGGAGCTGACTGAGCCGCTCGAGCCCATCGCCGACATGAACGCGTCGACGTACGGCTGCTGGGCGACGATCGCCGCCGCCGCCTGCTGGTGCCGGACCATCTCCTCGAACGAGATGTCCTGCGCCGCCTCGGTGAAGACGAGCACGATGCCGGTGTCGTCCGTCGGGATGAACCCCTGCGGCAGCACCTTCACCAGGCCGACGGTGAGCACGGCCATCACCAGCGCGGCGATGAGGACCACCGCCCGGTGCCGCAGGCTGACGTACAGCGTGCGCTCGTAGAACCGCACCAGCCCCGTGAACAGCCGCTCGCTCCACTCGTAGATCCTGCCGTGCGCCGCGTGGCCGCCGGCGGGGTGCGGCTTGAGGAAGCGGCTGCAGAGCATCGGCGTGAGCGTGAGCGACACGATGCCCGACACGATGATGGCCGAGGTGATCGTCACGGCGAACTCGTGCAGCAGCCGGCCGAGGATGCCGCCCATGAACATGAGGGGGATGAACACCGCGACCAGCGAGAGCGTCATCGACATGATGGTGAACCCGATCTCGCGCGCGCCGAGGAAGGCCGCCTCCCGCACCGGCAGGCCGGCCTCGATGTGACGGACGATGTTCTCCAGCATGACGATCGCGTCGTCGACCACGAAGCCGACCGAGAGCGTGAGCGCGAGCAGCGAGAGGTTGTCGAGCGAGTAGCCGAAGAAATACATCGTCACGAACGTGCCGAGCAGCGCCATGGGGATGGCCAGGCTCGGGATGGCGGTGGCCGCGCCCGAGCGCAGGAACACGAAGATCACGAGCACGACGAGGGCGATGGAGAGGAGGAGCGTGTTCTGCACGTCGTGGACGGAATCGCGCACGGCCTCGGAGTTGTCGCGCAGGATGCTCAGGTGCACCGACTCGGGCAGCTGCCGGGCGAAAAGCGGCAGCAGGGCGCGGACGCGGCCGACCACCTCGACGGTGTTGACGCCGGGCTGCTTCTGCACGGCCAGCACCATCGAGCGCGCGGCGTCGAGCTTGCCGGCGGCGTCCCGCTCGCCGTACCAGTTGGCGACCCGCGCGTCCTGCACGCTGTCGATGACCTGCGCGAGCTCGCCGAGGCGGACGGGGGCGCCGTTGCGGTAGGCGACGACGAGGCCGGTGAACTCGGCGGCGTTGGCCAGCTGGCCGCTGGCGAGGATCTGCACCGACTGGCGGTAGCCGTCGAGCAGGCCGGTGGGCTGGTTGACGTTGTGCGCGCTGAGGGCGGCGCCGACCTCGGCGAGGGTGATGCCCCGGCTGGCCAGCAGGCGCGGGTCGAGCCGCACGCGCAGGGCGTATTTCTGCGCGCCGAACACCTGCACCTGGGAGACGCCGTCCACGCTGGAGATGCGCTGGGCCATGAGGGTCTCGGCGTATTCGTCGACGACGGAAAGCGGCAGCGTGGGCGAGCTGATCGCAAGGTAGAGCACGGGCTGGTCGGCCGGGTTGGTCTTGCGCAGCGAGGGCGGCGAGGGCATGTCCTGCGGCAGCCGCCGCGCCACGGCGGCGATGGCCGCCTGCACGTCCTGGGCCGCCGCGTCGATGTTGCGCTCGAGGGTGAACTGCAGCGTGATCGTCGTGGCGCCGGTGCCGCTGGACGAGGTCATCGAGTCGACGCCGGAGATGGTGGAAAACTGCTGCTCGAGCACGGTGGCCACGGCGCTGGCCATCGTCTCCGGCGTGGCGCCGGGCAGCGACGCGGTGACCACGATGGTGGGAAAATCGACGGTGGGCAGGTCGCTCACCGGCAGGAGGCGGTAGGCCATCAGGCCGAAGAGGCCCAGCGCGGCCGTGAGCAGCGTCGTCATCACCGGCCGGCGGATGCAGAGTTCGGGCAGGTTCACAGCGCGTTCCTCAGGGGGTGGACGGCGCCACGGCGGCCCCGGAGGCGGCGCGCGGCTCGGCCTTCATCCCGGGCAGCAGCCGGATCTGGCCGTCGGTCACGACCGTCTCGCCGGCCTTGACGCCCGCGGTCAGCAGGGAATCGTCGCCGGCGGTGCGCGCGACCTTCACCGCGCGCAGCTCGACGGTCCGGTCGGGCTTGAGCACGTAGACGGTGGACCCGTCCTGGCTGTTCTGCACGGCGGTCGAGGGCACCACGATGGCGCCGGGGTCGATGCCGACCTGGGTGATGACATAGACAAAGCGGCCGGGCCAGAGCGCCTGGTCGGTGTTGGGGAAGACCGCCTTCAGCGTGATCATGCCGGTGGTGGGGTCGACCGCGTTGTCGACGAATTCCAGGCGGCCGTCCTGCTGCTTCACGCCGGTGCTGCGGTCGGTGACCTCCACCGTGGCGGTCCCGGCGGCCAGGGCCGCGCGGATCTCGTCGAGGGAGCGCTCCGGCACGGCGTAAGCCACGGCGACGGGGGCGAGCTGGTTGATGGTGACGACGGTGAAGGTGTTGTCGTTGGCCTTGACCAGCGCGCCCTCGTGCAGGAGGAGCTGGCCGGTGCGGCCGGCGATCGGGGCGCGGATCTCGGTGTAGGCGAGCTGCAGCTCGGCGTTGGCCACGGCCGCCGCCTTGGCCTGGGCGGTGGCGCGCGTGGTCTCGGCCCGCGTGATCAGCTGGGCGAACTGCTCCTTGGATATGGCGTCCTGCTGGTCGAGCCGCGTATAGCGCTCGGCGTCGGCCCGGGCCCGCTTCTCCTCGGACTGGGCGTTGACCAGGTCGGCGCGCGCGATGTTCAGGCTGTTCTCGAACGGCCGCCGGTCGAGGGTCACGAGCAGGTCGCCGGCCGCGACGTCGTCGCCCTCCTTGAAATGCACCTGGGCGATGATCCCGTCGACCTGGGACTTGATCGCGACCGAGCGCAGCGCCTGCACGGTGCCGATGGCCTCCAGGCGGCGCGGCACATCCTGCTGGACGGCCACGGCGGTCTGCACCGGGACCGCCGGCGCGCCGCCGGCCGCGTTGGCCGGGCCGCGACTGCAGCCGCCGGCCAGGAACAGCCCCGCGAGGAGGAGGAGCATCAAGGACGGGAAGGAGGGACGTGGATTCATGAAAAGTCAGGCGGGCCGGGCATCCAAGCGCAGCAGGTTGGCCTTGATCAAGCTGAGATCCGCCACCAGGCAGGCGCGCCGCGTGGGCGGGATGCCCTGCAGGTAGTCGCGGCGCAGCCGCATCGCCCGGTCTTCGAGGCGGGCGATGATGCGCGCCGCCCGGGGGGCGAGCTCCAGCCGGTAGGCCCGGGCGTCCGCCGCATGGTCGCCCCGCCGGATCCAGCCGGCCCGCTCCAGCCGGTCGGCCTGGCGGCTGATGGTGATCTTTTCCATCTGCAGGAGCTCCGCCAGCTCGCTCTGCGTGCAGCCGGGCTGCCGGGCCAGGTAATAGAGGAAGAGCCATTGCGCCCGCGTCAGCCCCAGGTCGCGCACACGGCGGTCGAACTCCTTCCGTGTCAGCCGGCTGATGTCGGCCAAAAGGAAGCCGAGGCGGTGTTCGAGCTTGGGCCGGAAGGCGGACATGAGGGGCAGATTGGTAAGCTAGCTTACTAAATTTGCAAGCCCGGCCTGCGCCCGGCATTTGTGGATTGGCGTCCGGGGCGGCCGCGGCCAGGGTCGGCCATGCCCTACGTCCTCGCCCTCGACCAGGGGACCACCTCCTCCCGCGCCCTGGTGTTCGACCGGCGCGGCCGCGTGGTCGCAACCGCGCAGCAGGAATTCCCCCAGCACTACCCCCGGCCCGGCTGGGTCGAGCACGACCCGCGCGACCTCTGGGAATCCACCCGCCGCACCGCGCTCGCCGCCGTCGCCGAGGCCAACCTCACCGGCCGGAACCTCGCGGCGATCGGTCTCACCAACCAGCGCGAGACCACCCTGCTCTGGGACCGCCGCACCGGCCGGCCGCTGCACCGCGCCATCGTCTGGCAGGACCGGCGCACGGCGGACCTCTGCGCCCGGCTCCGGCGCGCCGGCCTCGAGCCGCTTTTCCGCCGGAAGACCGGGCTGCTGCTCGACCCGTATTTTTCCGGCACCAAGCTCCGCTGGCTGCTCGACCATGTCCCCGGCGCCCGCCGTCGCGCGGAACAGGGCGAGCTGGCCTTCGGCACCGTGGACACCTGGCTGCTCTGGCGCCTGACCCACGGGCGCGTCCACGCGACCGACGTCTCGAACGCCTCGCGCACCCTGCTGCTCGACCTCCGCACCGGCGAATGGGACGACGAGCTGCTGCGACTCCTGCGCATCCCGCGCGAGGTGCTGCCCGCGGTGCGGCCCAGCAGCGGGGTCTTCGGCGAGGTGTCCGCCCTCCCCGCCCTGCGCGGCGTGCCCGTCGCGGGCATCGCGGGCGACCAGCAGGCCGCGCTCTTCGGCCAGGCGTGCTGGTCCCCCGGCATGGCCAAGAACACTTATGGCACCGGCTGCTTCCTGCTCCTGCACACGGGCGGCCGGCCCGTGTTTTCCCAAAACCAGCTCCTCACCACCATCGCCTGGCAGGTCGGCGGCCGGCTCGAATACGCCCTTGAAGGCTCCGTGTTCATCGGCGGCGCGGTCGTGCAATGGCTGCGCGACGGGCTCGGGCTCATCGCGCGGAGCGGCGACGTGGAAAAGCTCGCCGCCCGCGTGCCGGACAACGGCGGCGTCTACCTCGTGCCCGCGTTCGCCGGTTTGGGCGCGCCGCACTGGGACGCCGGCGCGCGGGGCGTCATCACCGGGCTCACCCGCGGCAGCACCGCCGCCCACCTCGCGCGCGCCGCGCTCGAGAGCATCGCCTACCAGAGCGCCGACCTGCTCGCGGCCATGGAGGCGGACGGCGGCCGGAAGCTGCGCGAGCTCCGCGTGGACGGCGGCGCGACCGTCAACAACGCCCTGATGCAGTTCCAGGCCGACCTGCTCCGCGTGCCCGTCATCCGCCCGCGCACGACCGAGACCACGGCGCTCGGCGCCGCCTACCTCGCCGGCCTCGCGGTGGGTTTCTGGCGGGACCGTGCCGAGATCGCGCGCCTCTGGTCGGCCGACCGGACGTTCCGCGCCCGGGCCCCGGCCGCGGCCAGCCGCCGGCTGCTCGCGGCCTGGCACGCCGCCGTCGGCCGCGCCAAATCGCCGCCGGGCTGAACCGGGGCCCTTCTCGCGGAATTTTTACCGGCGGCCCACCGGGCGGGCTTGCAGCCGGCGCCGGAGCGTGACAAATGTGTCCGTCCACCATCCTGCCCGCCGCATGAAAATCCACCGCCTGCTTGCCGCCCTGCTGCTTGTGTCCTTGGCCACGCTCACCGCCTCCGCCCAGGAAAGCGGCGAGGTGGCCACGCTCCGTGCCAAGGCGGAGAAAGGCAACGGCATCGCCCAGTACAACCTCGGCCTGGCCTACGCCGAGGGCCGCGGTGTCGCCGCCGACCCGATCGAGGCGTTCGTGTGGCTGTCCCTCGCGCGCGAAAACGGCACCCGGGGCCGCGCCCTCGACACCCTCGTCGCCACCCTCGACCGCACCACGCTCGACGCGGCCCAGCAGCGGCTCGCCGCGCGCAGGGGCGGTTCGGCCTCGCTGGTCGCGGCCAAGCCCGCGCCCGCGCCGCGCAGCGAGACCCCCGCACCCGCCGCCCCCCGCGCGACCCCCGCGGAGGCCCGCCCCGCCCCGCCCGCCGCGGACGAGGACGCCGCGTCCGCCCGGCTTCGCAGCGAACGCGATGCGCTCGCCGCCAATTTGTCCGACGTGACCGCCGAGCTGACGGCCCTGCGCGCCGAGCACGCCCGCCTGACAGCCAAGGCCGAGGCCAACGCGGAGGTCGCCCAGGCCGCCCGCGGGACGGCCGGGGCCCTGCAGGAGGAGAACCGCACCACCCTGGCCCGGCTGGACGCATTGCAACAGGAATCCGCGAACTTGAAAACCGAGCTGGCGCAGGCGAAGCAATCCCTGGCCGCGCTCGCCGCGGCCCCCAAGCCCGCCCCCGACACCACGGCGCTCGACCAGAAGGCGCGCGAACTGCAGGCGGCGCAGACCGAGCTCGAGACTTCGCGCAATTTCGGCCGCCAGGTCGAGAGCACCCTCAACCGGGTCACGGACCAGAAGACCGCGCTCGAGGCGCAGCTGGCCGCCCTCAACACGGAGACGGCGAAGGCCGGGCAGGAGGCGGCCGACCTGCGCAGGGCCCAGGCGGAGCTCAACTCCCGCTTGCAGGCGGCCGGCACCGCCGCCACCGGCAGCGCCGCCACCATCGCCGGCCTGCAGGAGAAACTCGCCGCGGCCACCGCCGCCAGCACCACCGCCCAGGCCGAGGCGGCGGCGCTCCGGCAAAAACCCGCCGCCCCGGCCTACCCCGATCTTTCCGGCCGCGTGCACGAACTGGAATCCGCCCTCGCCGCCAAGCCGGCCGCTCCCGCTTATCCCGACCTCTCCGGCCGCGTCAGCGAATTGGAAAAACAAGTGGCCGCCGACTCGTCCACCCTGGCGGCCGCGAAGGCGGAGTCGGAGAGCACCAAGCAACAGGTCGCCGCCCTCACCCAGGCGAAGGAAACTGCCGAAAAGGCCCTGGCCGTGAAACCCGCCGCCCCGGCCTATCCCGATCTTTCCGGCCGCGTGCATGAACTGGAATCCGCCCTCGCCGCCAAACCGGCCTACCCCGATCTCTCCGGCAAGGTGCAGGAGCTCACAGCCGCCCTCGCCGCCAAGCCGGCCGCTCCCGCTTATCCCGACCTCTCCGGCCGCGT
>CAYRDN010000013.1:42562-77613 GCA_964423065.1 uncultured Oleiharenicola sp.
CCGCCCTCGCCGCCAAGCCGGCCGCTCCCGCTTATCCCGACCTCTCCGGCCGCGTCAGCGAACTAGAAAAGCAGGCGGCCACCGACACAGCCGCGGTCACCGCCGCAAAAGCGGAGGCCGATCAGGCGAAGCAGCAGGTCGCCGCGCTCGGCCTGGCGAAAGATGCCGCCGAAAAGGCGCTCGCCGCCAAACCGGCCGCTCCCGCCTACCCCGACCTCTCCGGCCAGGTCAACGAGCTCGAAACCCAGCTCGCCGCCCTGAAGAACACCACCACCACCGCGGCCAAGGACCTGTCCGAGGCCCAGGCGCAGCTCGCCGCCGCCCGGGCCGCCACGCCGGCCTACCCCGACCTCTCCGGCAAGGTGCACGAACTGGAAACCGCCCTCGCCAGCAAGCCCGCCTACCCCGACCTCACGGGCAAGGTGCAGGAACTCGAGGCCGCGCTCGCCGCCAAACCCGCGGCGCCACCCTATCCCGATCTCTCCGGCCGCGTCAGCGAGCTGGAAAAACAAGCGGCCGCCGACGCCACCGACCTGGCGGCCGCCAAGGCGGAAGCCGCCACCGCCCAGCATCAGGCGACCGCAGCGATCGCCCAGATCGGCGCGGACGCCCAGGCCCGGATCAACGCCCTGACCACCGAGCGCGACGCCGCGCGCACCGCGCAAAACGAACTCGGCGGCGCCCTCACCAAGCTGCAGGCGGAGAAAACCCAGCTCGCATCGGCCAAAGATGCCACCGCCGACTCCGCCCGCCAGCTCGCCGAGCTGGGCGAAAAACTCGCCGCCGCCGAAAAGCAGTCCGCCACCTTGCGCCAGGAGCGGGACGCCCTCACCGCCAAGCTGACCGACCTCGCGGCCAATGTCGCCACCCTGCAGGCCGACCGCGAACGCATGCAGAAAATGCTCGCCGACACCGGCCGCCAGCTGCGCGACGGCGCCGGCGCCGCCGGCCGCATCAAGGAACTCGAGGCGCAGGTCAAGGGCCACGCCGCCGAGTCCGAGGCAGCCCGCACCACCCAGGCTGAATTGCGCGACACCGTCGCCAAACTGGAGCAGGACAAGACCCAGCTCACCGCCGACGTGCAGTCCGCGCGCACGGCGGCACCGGCGTATCCCGATCTGTCCGGTCGCGTGCACGAACTGGAGGGCCAGGTCGCCACCCTGCAGTCCACCCTCGCGGCCAAGCCCGCCGCGCCTTCCTATCCGGATCTCTCCGGCAAGGTGAACGAGCTGGAAACCCAGGTCGCCGGCCTGAAGAACACCACCGACACCGTGGCGCGGAATCTGGCCGAGGCCCAGACCCAGCTCGCGGCCGCCCGGAGCGCCACGCTCGCCGCCAAGCCCGCGGCTCCCACCTACCCCGATCTCTCCGGACGCGTGAGCGAGCTGGAAAAACAGGTGGCCGACGGCCAAGCCGCCACCGCGGCCGCGAAGACGGAAGCGGACACCGTGAAACAGCAGGTTGTGTCGCTGACCCAGGCGAAGGAGGCCGCCGAAAAAACCCTGGCCGACAAGCCCGCCACGCCCGCCTACCCGGACCTGTCCGGCAAAGTGCACGAGCTGGAGACCGCCCTCGCCGCCGCCGGCGCGACCCAGGCCGAGTTGCAAGGCAAACTGGATGGAGCCACGACGGCGCTGCAAAAGACGGCCAAGGCACAGAACCCGGACGAGCAGGTCCAGCTGCGCCGCGAGCGCGACGAACTTGCCGGCCGCGTGACCGCGCTCGCCGGCGAGATCGCCCAGCTGCGCCTTGACCGCGAACGCATGCAGAAAATGCTCGCCGACGCCGGCCAGCAGATGCGCGATGCCACCGCCGCCACCGCCCGCATCAAGGAACTCGAGACCCAGGTGACCGGCCTGACCAAGGCGAAGGATGACACCGCCGCCCAGGCCGCAGCCTTGCAGGCCGACCTCGCCGCCAAGGGCGCGGCCCCCGCCTACCCCGACCTGTCCGGCAAGGTGCACGATCTCGAGGCGCAGGTCGGCAGCCTCCAGGCCACCCTCGCGGCCAAACCCGCCGCGCCCGTCACACCCGACCTCTCGGGCCGCGTGAGCGAGCTCGAGTCCGCGCTGGCCGAGGCCAAACGGCAGCTGGCGGCCGAGCCGGCGAAGCCGGCGCCCGGCCCCGCGGTTGATGCCGCCGGCCTGCAGAAGCAGCTGGCCGAGGCCGAGGACAAGCTCGCGATTTCGCTGCGCGGTTACTCCTTGCTGGAAAAGGAGCGCGATGATCTCGCCGCCCAGGCCGGCAAGTCCGCCGAGGGCGTGACCGCCGAGCGCGACACGCTCGCCACCCAGGTCGCCGCGCTCACCGCGGAAGTCGCCCGGCTGAAGTCCGGCGCCGCCGTCCAGGCGGATGCGCTCACGCAGACGGCCGCACTGGCCGCGGAGAGGAACAGCCTCGCGGCCCGCGTGGCCGACGCCGAGGGCCGCGTGGCGGCCGCGCAGGCCGAGTCCGCCCGCGCCGGCCAGGCGCTCGCCGACCTGCAGCGCTCGACGGCCCAGGGCTCCGCCGAGCTCGCCGCCGTGCGCACGCAGGCCCGGCAGCTCCAGGGCAGCAACACCGTGCTCGCCGGCGAGAATTACCAGCTGAAGACCATGCTCGCCCGCACCGCCGGCACGCCCGCCCCGGTCGTTGCCGCCCCGGCGGCCGTGGCGCCGGCCGGCCGCACGCACGTGGTCGCCGGCGGCGACTCGCTCTCGCGCCTCAGCCAGCGCTACTATGGCACGGCCGGCCGCTGGCAGGAAATCTACAACGCCAACCGCGACAAGATCAGCAACGACGGGGCGCTGCGCATCGGCACCGAGCTGCGCATTCCCTGAGCCGGCGGCGATCCGGCCGGCCCGGGTCGGCCGTCACCGGAGGGCAGCCCGGGTCGCCGGCCCCGGGGCTTATTGTCAACTAATAGTATACTAACGGCCGGGAGCCGACTCCCGCTCCCGGCTGGTGGCTGCAATGGCGGCCGACGGCGGCCAACGGTGACGGCGGCGTGGACATAAGCGGCGGCGAGGACGGAGGCGGCGAGGGCGAAAACAGGTCGAAATCCCAGGAATAGAGGCTGCGGTTGTTAATATACTATTAGTTGACATCTAACGGCGGCGGGCGGCGGGGCGCGGGGAGGGCCGCCCGGGCGTGAAACCCGGCCGGCCGGTTTTGGCATCGCCTCGGGCGGGCAAAGCTGTTCCCAGATGCGGTCAATCATGTCCGCACTTTCCCTCGCATTCATCGGCACGGGCGTCATGGGCCGCAGCATGGCCGCACACCTGCTCGCGGCCGGACACACCGTGCACGTCTTCAACCGCACGCGGGCCAAGGCGCAGCCGCTGCTCGACGCCGGCGCCCGCTGGCACGACAGCGCCGGCGCGGCGGCGGCGCAGGCGGACTTTGTCTTCACCATCGTGGGCTTCCCCGCCGACGTCGAGTCGACCTACTTCGGCACCGAAGGCGTGCTGGCCCGCGCCCGGCCCGGCGCGGTGCTCGTGGACATGACGACCTCCCGCCCGCTGCTCGCCCAGCGGATCGCGGCGGCCGCGGCGGCCCGCGGCCTGGCGGCGCTCGATGCCCCGGTCTCGGGCGGCGACATCGGGGCGCGTGAGGCGCGGCTCGTCATCATGGTGGGCGGCGACGCGGCCGCCTTCGGGCGCACCCGGCCGCTGTTCGAGCTGATGGGGAAGAACATCCTCTTGCACGGCGGCCCGGGCGCGGGCCAGCACTGCAAGCTGGCCAACCAGATTTCCATCGCCTCCATCATGGTCTCCTGGTGCGAGGCGCTGACCTATGCGAAAAAGGCCGGGCTCGACCCGGCGCAGGTCATCGCGAGCATCGGCGGCGGCGCGGCCGCGAGCTGGTCGCTGAACAACCTGGCGCCGCGGGCCCTGCGCGGTGATTTTGCCCCCGGTTTTTACGTGAAGCATTTCCTGAAGGACCTGCGCCTCGCCCTCGAATCCGCCGCGGCGATGCAGCTCGACCTCCCTGGCCTCACCCTGGCGAAGAAACTCTACGACGAGGTGGCGGCCCGCGGCTGGGAGGACCACGGCACGCAGGTGCTGCTGCGGCTTTACCAGGAGCGGGCGTAGGCCGCCGGCCTACAGTTTCCCGTCCACGATCAGGGCGGGGTGGTCCGTGTCGGCCAGCCCGGGGCTCTGGTGGACGGAGAGTCCGGTCACGTTCCGGAGAACGATCGCCGCGGTGTCGGCGGCGTGCGGCAGCCGGGTGCGGTCGAGGCTGACGCCGGCCACGTCTTCCAGGATCACGGCCGGCCGCAGGTCCTCCTGGGCATAACGGAGCTCGACGTGGTCGAGGCTGAGGTTCTTCACGTGGCGGGCGAACAGGCCCCAGGCCGGGATCGTGCCGAAGCGCGAGGGTTCCGGATAGCGGTCCCGCTCGGCCGCGGGCACCTCCCGCGCCGCCTGCTCCCGCGTGCCCCCGCCGGCGAAGTCGATGAAGATGTTGCTGAGCGTGAGGTCCTCGATCGGGTGGCCGGGCTCGCCGACGAGGAGGATGCCGCTCTGCGCCGCGACGTTGTGCGCGACGAGGTTGTCGATCTTGATCCGGCGGCCGGCGCCGACGGCGAGGGGGCCCGGGCCGCGCAGGCGCGCCCCCAGCCGGATGAAGACCGGCGCGTTGACGATGTCGCGCATCGTGATGTTCGAAATGGTGATGTCCTCCATCAGGCCGCCGTCGACCTCCTCGAGCGCGAGGCCGCTGCAGTAATCGAAGACGCAGTTGGTGATGGTGAGGTTGTGGAAGCCGCCGTTGGCCTCGGTGCCGAGCTTGATGCGGCCGTAGGGGTGGATGTTCCCGCCGCCGCGCTTGCGCGTGCCGTCGAGCAGCGTGCCCTCGTCGTAGCCGCTGACCTGGCAGTTGGTGATGGTGACATTCTCGGTCGGCCGGTTGTAGCCGAGGCCGAACGACGCCTTCGGGCAGATGCCGTCGTCGAACGGCGAGTTGACGGTGCAGTTGGCCACGCGGACGTTCTGGCAGCAGTCGAAGTCGATGCCGTCGCGGTTGGTGTCGATCTTGAGGTTGTCGCACGTCCAGTTGTCGACGGCGGTCGCGAGGATGGCGAAGTGGCCGCCGTGGTAGATGGTGAAATCGCGGAAGATGACGTTGCGGCAGTTCTTCAGGGCGATGGCCTTGTTGCCGACGCCGGCGGGGAGCGAGTCGCGGTCATTCGGGTAGTTGAAGGGGCCGGGCACCAGCACGGGCTGGGCCGGAGCCTTGACCGGGCCGTCGGCGCCGAGCACGTCCGTGGCGGCCTTGGGCGCGGGCTCGCCCGGCAGGAAGGCCCGCCGGCCCTGCCCGCGGCTGAGGCCCCGGCCGAAGATCCGGCCCGGGCCCGTGATCGCGATGTTCTCCAGGCCCTCGCCCCAGAGCAGGCTGTTGTGCCAGTGCGTGTGGCCGAAATCCTGGTACTGGTCCGAGGCGTTGGGCTCGGGTTCGTCGTAGCCGCCGGGCGTGCCCGCGGGCGGCGGATCGGCGGCGAGGATCGTGGAGCCCGCGTCGAGGTAGAGGGCGACGTTGCTCTGCAGGTGGATCGAGTGGCTGGCATAGGTGCCCGCCGGGAACAGCACCGTGCCGCCGCCCGCCGCGGCCGCGGCGGCGATGGCGGCGTTGATCGCCGCCGTGTCGAGGGTGGCGCCGTCGCCCTTGGCGCCGTAGGTGCGCACGTCGAACACCCGGGCGGGCGTCTGGGCGAAGGACCAGGAGGTGGCGGCCAGCGCCACGAGCACGGACAGGAGGGGGTAACGCATGACGGGACAGGCTGCCGTTCCCCGCGCCGGCAGGCGAACTTTTATTGCCGGGCGGAGCCCCGGAAAATCCCTGTCATGTCCGCGCCGGCGGATTGACTCGCCCCCGGCGCGCGCCACGAATGTCCGCACCATGCCCCTGCCCACCGAGTTCACCGGCGTCACCGTCCACGCCAAGGCCAACGTCTATTTCGACGGCCGCGTCGTCAGCCACACCGTGCTGCTGCCCGGCGGCGCGAAAAAAACGCTCGGGCTGATCTACCCGGGCAGCTACCACTTCGGCACCGGCGCGCCCGAGCGGATGGAGATCGTGGCCGGCGCCTGCCGCGTGATGCTCGACGGGCAGGCGGACGCGCGGGAGTACGCCGCCGGCACGAGTTTCGATGTCCCGGGCCAAAGCGGCTTCACCATCGCGGTGGCCGCCGGGCTCTGCGAATACGTCTGCTCGTTCCTCTAAGGCGTGGCATCAAAAACCGGGCCGATCAAGCCACGGTAGGCAGCCCGCTTGCGGGCGCGGATGAAGCGCGAGCAAGCTCGCTGGCCCACAAAGCCAATTTGAAGGCACGCTTTGGGCGGAATCAGGCTGGCGGCCGGACCCGCCGGCCGCCAAGGTCGGGGCATGCGCTTGATCCAGGCCGTGACACTGCTCGCCGGGCTCGCCCTGGGCGGGGCGCTGGCGGCGGACGACGCCCTGCCGGCGGGGCTCTACGCCGAGTTCGCCACGCCGCACGGGACGTTCACCGCCGAGCTGTTCTACACGCGGGCGCCGCTGATGTGCGCCAACTTCACCGGCCTCGCCGAGGGGACGCTGGCACCGCGGGACGGCCATCCCTTCTACACCGGCCTGACCTGGTACCGCGTCGTCCCCGGCTTTGTCATCCAGAGCGGCAACCCCGGCTTCAAGGACACCGATGAGGAACCGGCGCCGAACCCGCACCACCTCCCCGACGAGTTCGTGCCCGGCCTGCGCCACGACGCCGCCGGCGTGCTCTCGATGGCCAACAGCGGCCCCGACACGAACGGCGGCGAGTTCTTCGTCACGCTCCGCGACACCAACCGCCTGAACTACCTGCACAGTGTCTTCGGCCGCGTCGTGCGCGGGCTCGCCGTGCTGCCGCAGATCCGGCCGGGCGAAGCGCTCGCGATCCGGATCCGGCGGATCGGGCCCGCCGCGGAGGCTTTCCGGAATGACGCCGCCGCCTGCCGCGCACTGGCGGACGCGACGAAGAAATATTCCGGCCCGGCGCTGCCCGGCCCCGCCGCCGCGTTCGACGATCCCGACGGGCTGCTGCCCGCCGAGCCGCCGCGTGCCAAGAATTTCAACTTCAAGCTCGCGAACTTCGAGCGCATCACCGGCGTGAAGCTCCGGGCGCGGCTGTACGCCCAGGCGCCGGCCGCGGCCGAGGACGCCGTGCCCGGCGCCTACATGCACGCCCTGGCCGGGAAACTCGGGGTGGACCGGCAGGGCGCGCTCGTGGCCCATTTCGCGGACGATGACTGGCGGATGTGGCTGAGCGACGAGGCGGCCGCCCGTTTCCTCGGCCATCCCGCCACGCCGGCGGACCTGGTCCCCGAGGGCCCGCTGCACCAGTTGAAGACGCCCTTCATCGACGCGGCCGTGGCCGAGGGCGACGCGGCCTTCGCCGAGCAGCAACAGGCCGCTCCACCGGGCCAGCCCGTGCCGTCCGCCCAGCGCCTGAAGCTCGAGACCGATGCGCTGCTCGACCGTCTGATTTTCAAGCTCGAACCCCCGCCAACCGCCCCCGCGCCGCACCCGTGACCCCGGCGCCGGACCCCGTTACCGGGCTCGACTTGCCCGGCCAAAAGGTCCTGTATTCCCCCATGCCCCCTCCACGCCGTGCCGGTTTCACGCTGGTTGAAATCATGATCGTCGTGGTGATCATCGGGATGCTGGCCGCCATGGCGGTCCCCGCGTTCCAGAAAATCCTCAAGTCCTCGCAGGACAAGGCCGTGCTGAACAACGCCCGCCAGCTCGCCGCCGCCGCCGACCAGTATTATCTGGAGCACGGGGTGTCGACGGTGGACCAGAGCGATCTCGTCGGCGCCACCAACTACATCCGGGTCCAGACCGGCGTGGCCAACGAACATTATCCGCCGCAGTTCACGCAGGGCATCACGATCACGGTCACCGGCGTGGCCGGCCTGCGCACCGTCACGTACTCCCCGTGAGGGGCCCGGCGCCGGCCGGCCGGCCGGCGTATAGCCCCGCGCCCCTTTCCATGCGCAACTACGGCATTCTCCTCGTCCTCGGTCTCGTCCTCGCCTTCATCGCCTTCCAGGCCCGCACCGGCATCCTCCGCCGCAAGCACCCGGGCGAACCCGCGAACAAGTACATGCGGCAGATCATGGAGGACTCGCAGCTGAGCGAGGCGGACGCCACGCTGATCCGCGAGAAATACGACACGGCGCATGTCAACCCCTCCGGCCTCCGCTACCTCGAGCGCCGGCCCGGCACCGGGAACCCGCCGGCACCCGGCCGCGAGGTCGTGGTGCACTACGACGGGTACCTGCTCAATGGCACCAAATTCGACAGCTCACGCGACCGCGGCACGCCCTATGTCTTCCGCGTCGGCACCGGCGCGGTCATCAAGGGCTGGGACGAGGCCTTCCTGACCATGAAGCCGGGCGAGGTCCGCACGCTCATCGTCCCGTGGTGGCTGGCCTATGGCGAAGAGGGCCGGGGCCCGATCCCCGCGCGCGCCACCCTGCGCTTCGAGGTCGAGCTGCTCGAAATCCGGTAGGTTTTTGAATTAATGCTGCCGCGATTCTGCCGTCCAGGGTAGGGCCGGACCTTGGTCCAGCCGCGAACCGGCGGCGGCACCAAGGTGCCGCCCCACGGCCACCAGCTTCACGATGATTGGACGTGCGCTCGCGCCAGGCCCTACAGGCCCAGCAGGCTGCCGTGCTGCTTGAGCCAGCGCTCGGCCTCGCGCCAGCCGGGGCAGACTTCCGCCACGCATCGCCAGAAACGGCCCGAGTGGTTCATCTCCCGCAGATGCATCAGCTCGTGGTAGAGGATGTAGTCGCACACGAAATCCGGGGTCTGCACCAGCCGCCAGTTCAGTGACACCGTCCCGCCCGCCGAGCACGAGCCCCAGCGCGAGCGCTGGTTGCGCACCGAGACGCGCTTGAGGTCCGCGCCCGTCACGGCCGCCAGCTCCCAGAGCCGGCCCGGGAGCTCGATCCTGGCCCGCCGGGCGAACTGCGCCTCGAGGGCGGGGCGCAGGTCGCCGGTCAGCGCGGGCACGCGGAAAACGTCCGCCGCCAGACAGACCGCCGGCCGGGACCCGGCCGGGACGGCCCGGATCTCCGTCATCACCCCGCGCCACAGCACGGCCGTGCCGGGCGTCCAGGTCGCCGCGGGACGCGGCCGGCGCGCCTGCCGCGCCCGCGCCCGTTCCAGCCATGCCTGGTGCTCCGCCAGGAAGCGCCGCGCCCCCGGCTCCGAACCGCGGGCCGGGATCGTGACGACCGCCACCCCGTCCCGCCGCAGGGTCAGCCGGTAGTTCCGCGCCCGCGCCCGGTGCACGAATACCGGATCCGGCCGGGCCGCGGCCGGGTTGGGTTGGAAAAATTCCTGCGTCACATCGCTCACCGGCCCCTTCGCTAGACGGAGTGGCCCGCCGAGGCCAGCCAGGATTGGAGCCGCCGGCACGCGCATGGCCGGTGCATCATAAGGGGCGCCGGCCCGGCACGGTTCCCGGGATGGCTCGCATCGGGCCAACCCTTTTCTTTAAGAGGCTTGCACCTCGAATGGGATGGCATAGTCTGGGTCGATTGATGACGCAGCCGTCGTTCATTCCCCTTCTTCGGAGCAAATTACCGGTCCGCGCCTTTACCCTGGTCGAAATCATGGTCGTGGTCGTGATCATCGGGTTGTTGGCGGCCCTCGGCCTGCCGACCCTGCGGCGGGTCACGCTGCGCTCGAAAGCCAGCGCCGTGCAGAACGACCTGCGCACCTTCTCCACCGCCTTCATCACCTATAATCTGCAGAACGCGAAGTGGCCGGCCGACGCGGCCCCGGGGGAGATTCCGCCCGAGATGGCCGCCGCCCTGACGAACAATTTCACCCTCAAGACCCCGATCGGCGGCTATTACAAGTGGAACTATGACGTGTCGGCGGACGGCATCACCGCCAAGGCCGCGATCGTCATCGAGGGCGACGCCAGCAGCCCCCTGAGCGACGACGCGGACCTGCGCCTGATGATCGACCAGCAGATGGACGACGGCGTGCTTGACACCGGCAACCTGCAGGTGGGCTCGACCAATTCGCTGGTCTACATCATCGAGAAATGAGCACCCTGTACAAAGTCACTTTGGTGCAGCTCAAGGCCAACGCCCTGGGCCTGGCCCCCGCCGGCGAGAAAATCGAGCTGGGCCAGCTCCCGGTCGAGGAGATCTGCCGGCTGGCCGGCAACCTCCAGCTGGTCAGCACGGTGTCCGACGCCAAGGCCGAGCCGGGCATCATCGTGCACCGCGGGGAAAGAGGCTGGCGGATCGCCGTGCACGGCGGCCGGCTCTGCATGCACAAGAGCACCTCCGCCTTTGACGAATACTGGACGGTCGAAAACGCCCGCTCCCTCGCCGAGCTGCCCCCTTTCCGCCAGGAGTCCAACCCGCCGCAGGTCACCAAGCGCGTGGTCATCGGCCAGACCGGACCCTATGCGGGCCTGCGCGCTTTCGGCGAGGTGGTCGGCCTCTTCGCCCTCGGCGTCGGCCTGATCCTCGTCGGCTTCTGGTACGGGCTGCCCCACCACAAGCTCAGCGACCTGCCGGCCGATGTGCTCGAGGTCACCTCGGACAGCGAGCGCGCCTCGATCTTCTCCGCCGTGGCCGGCAGCTATGCGACCGGAAAAAAGCCCGGCGAGAGCATCGTCACCATCACGGCCGACGGCCGGGTCTCGCTCGGTGTCATCGGCAAGGATGGCAAGCCCTCCGCGCCCCGGCTGCAGGAGCAGGCCCGCGCCGCGCGCAAGGGCAGCCTGGCCGCCGTCGTCGTGCCTTCGATCGGCGTCATCGCCGAGATCCCGCCCGACGCCGTGAACGTCGGCCGCGCCAGCGGCCGTTGGATGAAGCTGGTCAACTGAGCGGCGGCCCGCCCGCCGCCTCAGATCGCCTCCAGCCGCCACTCCGGCGGCCGGCCCGGCGCGAGTGTGAGCCAGCCGAAGCTGGGTGGCGCCCCGCGGTTGGGCCGCGTGATACAGCCGGGGTTCAGCCAGCGCACGCCCCGCTCGTCGGTCTCGTCCCGCGGGACGTGGGTGTGGCCGTGCAGGACGACGGCGGTGCCGGCGGGGACCCGGCCGGGCGGGATGTGCGTGAGGAAAAAGTTCAGCCCCGCGCGCTCCAGCCGCAGTTCCGCCGGCCAGAGGCTGTGGCTCTCGTTGTTGCCGAGGACGACGTGCAGCGGCCGGCCCGGCGTTGCAAACTCCGCGAGGGTCTCCGGCGCGCAGACGTCACCCAGGTGCCAGATCTCGTCCGCCCCGCGCAGCCGCGCCGGCAGCCCGGGCGGGTACCGGTCATGCGTGTCGGCGATGACGGCGATGCGCATCACTTCGCGGCGGCGGTTTCCGCCAGCGGCACGTAGGGCTCCTCGCGCAGGTCGGCCGCACGGCGGCCTGCGAGCAGCTGCAGCCAGACGCGGGCGCAAGCCAGCACGACCAGCACGACCAGGACCAGGAACAGGCCCGTGACCGCCGCGTTGAGGTAATTGTTCAGCAGCTGGTGCCGCCACCCGGCCGCCAGCGCCGACGGCGCGCCGCCGGCCCCCTCGAGCTTTTCCCGCAGGTCCGCCGCGGCCGAAAGGAAGCCAATCCGCGGGTCCGGCGAGAAGATCTTCATCCAACCGGCCGTCATCGTCACCGCCAGCAGCCAGCCGAGCGGCAGCAGCGGGACCCACAGGTAGCGCGTGCGGCCCATTTTGATCAGCACCGTCGTGCCGAGGGCGAGCGCGATGACGGCGAGCAGCTGGTTGGCCACGCCGAAGATCGGCCAGAGCGAGTTGATGCCCCCGAGCGGGTCGATCACCCCTTGGTACAGGAACCAGCCCCAGGCCCCGACAAACCCGACGCTCGCCAACCAGCTGCCCGGCGCCGACCGGGTGTCACCGAGGGGGCGCCAGACGCTGCCCAGCAGGTCCTGCACGATGAAGCGGCCGACCCGCGTGCCGGCGTCGATCGTCGTCAGGATGAACAGCGCCTCGAACATGATGGCAAAATGGTACCACAGCGCCGAGGCCGTCCGGCCGCCGAGCACGCCGGAAAACATCCGCGCCATCCCGACGGCGAACGTCGGCGCCCCGCCGGTCCGGCCGATCATCGTCTGCTCGCCGACCGACGCCGCGAGGTCCGACATCTGCGCGGCTGTGACCGGGTAGCCCAGCGCGGTGACCGCCTGCGTGACCGCCGCCGGCTCGCCCTTCACGTTCATCGCGAAATACTCCCCGGGCGGCAGCGCGCAGGCCGCCGTCAGCGCCAGGATGCCGACCAGCATCTCCGTGATCATGCCGCCGTAGCCGACGATCCGGAGGTGGCTCTCGCGCTCCAGCAGCTTGGGCGTGGTGCCGGAGGCGACGAGGGAGTGAAACCCCGACACCGCCGCGCATGCGATGGTGATGAAGCAGAAGGGGAACACCGGCCCGGCGAACACCGGTCCGCTGCCGTCGATGAACCGCGTCAGCGCCGGCATCTGCAGGGGCGGCGCCAAGATGACGATCGCCACCCCGAGCAGCGCAACGCAGCCGACCTTGAGAAACGTGCTGAGGTAGTCGCGCGGCGCCAGCAGCAGCCAGACCGGCAGCACCGAGGCGACCAGGCCGTAGCCCATGATCCACCAGGCGAGCGTCGTGCCCCGGAGCGTGAGCCAGCCCTCCAGCGCCGTGCCGTGCACCCACTGGCCGGCGAACACCGCGAACAGCAGCCCGGCCACGCCGAAAGCCGTGACGAGCCCGATCCGGCCCGGCGTCCAGTAACGCAGCGCGAGACCCATCAGCAGCGCGAGCGGCATCGTCGCCGCGATGGTGAACAGCCCCCACGGGCTCTCCGCCAGCGCCTTGACGACCACGAGCGCGAGCACGGCCAGCAGGATCGTCATGATCGCGACGATGCTGACCAGCGCCAGCAGGCCGGCGAACGGCCCGACCTCGTCGCGCACCATCTGGCCGAGCGACTTGCCCCGCCGGCGGAGGGAGCAGAAGAGGATGATCGAGTCGTGCACCGCCCCGCCGAGCGTGGCGCCGATCAGGATCCAGAGCATGCCCGGCAGGTAGCCGAACTGCGCCGCGAGCACCGGGCCGACCAGCGGCCCGGGCCCCGCGATCGCGGCGAAGTGATGGCCGAAGACGATCCATTTGTTCGTCCGCACGTAGTCCCGGCCGTCCTCGTGGACGACCGCCGGCGTCGCGCGCGTCTCGTCGAGCGTCAGCACCTGCGCCACGAGCCACGCGCTGTGGAAGCGCCACGCAACCGCGAACACGCAGGCCGCGGCGACGATCAGCCAGAGCGCATTGACCGGCTCGCCGCGGGTCCACGCCAGCACGGCGAACGCCGTGGCGCCCAGCGCGACCACCAGGGCCCAGATGACGGCTCGCAACCAACGCGTGGATTTCATGAGGTGACGTGCGCCAGGTTACCCCGCAGCCAGCCGCCTAATCGCCCCCGCGGCAACCGTGAAATGGAGGCGGGTCTACCAGTCCCGCGGGTTGCCCCTCACGCCGTCAGCCGCCGCGCCGCGGCCTGCGCCTTGAGGCAGAGCTCGGCGGCCTTGAAGGCGTGGGCCTGGCTCATGGCCGTCTCGGTGCGGTTGAGGCAGTCGAGGATGAGCTCGCCGAAAAAACGGAAGCCGACCTGCCCCGCCACGCTGAGGTGCTGCTCGCCCCGGCCGTCGACGAGGTAGAGCTGGTCGCCCGCCTGATCGCGGGCCACGTCGATGTATTTGCGCAGCTCGATGTAGCCCTTGGTGCCGAGGATGACCGTGCGGCCGTCCCCCCAGGTGCCGAGCCCGGGCGGCGTAAACCAGTCCACGCGGAAATAATTGCTCGTGCCGTTGTCGCCCACCAGCGAGGCCTCGCCGAAATCCTCCAGCCCGGGGTGGTCGGCGTGGCCGTAGTTGCCGACCGCCGCCTGGGTCACGGTGGCGTCCGTCGCCCCGCTGAAGAACAGGTACTGCTCGATCTGGTGGCTGCCGATATCGCAGAGGATGCCGCCGTAGCGCTCGCGGTCCCAGAACCAGGCCGGCCGGCCGGCCGGGTCGCCGATGCGGTGCGGCCCGAGCCCGAGCACCTGGATGACCTGGCCGATGGCCCCGCCGTGCACGAGGTCGCCGGCGTGCATGGCGCACTCCACGTGCAGCCGCTCGCTGTAGTAGACCATGTACTTGCGGCCGGTCGCGGCCGCGACCCGGCGCGCCTCGGCCAGCTGGTCGAGGGTGGTGAACGGCGCCTTGTCCGTGAAATAATCCTTCCCCGCCTGCATCACGCGGCAGCCGATGCCGCCGCGCACGTTCGGGACCGCGGCCGCGGCCACGAGCTGCACCGCCGGGTCGGTGACGATCTCGTCGAAGGAGCGCGCCACGCGGACGCCGGGATACTTGGCGCGGAACGCCTCCACCTTCTTCGGGTCGGCGTCGTAGACCCACTTCAACCCCGCACCGGCCTCGATCAGCCCGTTGCACTGGCCGTAGATGTGCCCGTGGTCGAGGTACGCGGCGGCGAAGACGAATTCACCGGGTTGGACCACGGGGCGGGGCTTGCCCTGGGGCGCGTAGTTCATGCCATCCGAATTTTGGGCCATCAGGCCAAAAGGCGCCGCCGGGGCCGCAAGTCAATCCCATTGGCAGGTCCAAGCCTGCGGAAGCGCTCGACAACCTCCGGCCCGCGGTAAAAATGCCCCACGCATGGCAGCACCCCCCCTCGGCTTCGGCATCGTCGGCACCGGCATGATCGCCGGCTATCACGCCCAGGCCATCGCGCAGATCCCGGGCGCGCGGCTGGCCGGCGTGTGCGGACGCGATACGGAAAAGGTCCGGGCCTTCGCCACGCAGCACGAGGTGCCCTTCGCCACCACCAGCCTCGACGAGCTGCTCGCCCGGCCCGACGTCGCCGTCGTCGGCATCACCACGCCCAGCGGCGCCCACCTCGAGCCCGCGCTCGCCGCGATCCAGGCGGGCAAGCATGTCGTCATTGAAAAGCCGCTCGAGATCACGACCGCCCGCGCCGACCGGATCATCGCCGCGGCCGCGGCCGCCGGCGTCCGGCTCGTGCCGATCTTCCAGGCGCGCTTCGGCCGCGGCGCGCAGACGGTGAAGGCCGCGCTCGACGCCGGCCGCCTCGGCCGGCTCGTGCTCGCCAGCGCCTACGTCAAGTGGCACCGCCCGGCCGCGTACTACACCGGCTGGAAGGGCACCCTCGCGCTCGACGGCGGCGGCGCCGTCATCAACCAGGCCATCCACGGCGTCGACCTGCTGCAGTGGTTCGCCGGCCTCCCCGCCGAGGTCTTCGCGTGGCAGACCCGCCGCGTGCACACCGGCATCGAGGCGGAGGACACCGCCGTCGCCGCGCTCAAGTTTCCGGACGGCGCCCTCGGCACGATCGAGGCCACCACCGCGCTGTGGCCGGGCTGGTCGCGCCGCATCGAGCTCGGCGGCGAGCATGGCTCCGTCTGCCTCGAGGACGACCACATCGTCCGCTGGGACTTCGTGCCCCCCGCCCCCGGCGACGAGGCCATCCGCGCGGCCAAACACGACGACGCGCTCGGTTCCGGCGCCGGCGCGCCCGGTGCCATCTCGTTCGAGGGGCACCGCCGGCAGATCCAGGACCTGGTCGACGCGCTGCGCGACAACCGGCCGCCGGCCATCGAGGGCGCGGAAGGCCGCAAGGCCGTCGCGCTGGTGAATGCGATCTATGCCTCGGCTGCATCCGGCAAGCCCGTGGTGCTCTGAAGGGCGCAAGGAGGCTGCGCATGACCCCGCCTCCCGCCTCCGCCCAACCCTGGTGGCGCACGCTCGACCGCGGGCAGTGGTTCGTCTTTGTCATCGCGTCGCTGGCCTGGCTTTTCGACTGCCTCGACCAGCAGTTCTTCAACCTCGCGCGGGACGGCGCCCTGGAGGCCCTGCTGCCCGACCCGGCGCGGGTGACGGAACTGGCCTCGTACACCACGTCGGTCTTCCTCGTGGGCTGGGCCGTGGGCGGCCTCATCTTCGGTTCGCTCGGCGACCGTTACGGCCGGGCGCGGATCCTCACGGTCTGCGTGCTGCTCTATTCCGTGTGCACGGGCCTGAGCTCGTTCTCGCGCGGGTATGTTGATTTCTGCGCCTACCGCTTTCTCACCGGGCTGGGCGTGGGCGGGGTGTTCGGGCTCGCCGTCGCGCTCGTCGCCGATTCGGTGCCGGACCGGGCGCGCGCCCCCGCCCTCGGCCTGCTCCAGTCGCTTTCCACGTGGGGCAACCTCGCCGCGGGCCTCTGCGGCATGGGCGTGGGCCTGCTGGCGGCGCGGACGCTGCTGCCGTTCGGGCTGAAGCCCTGGCAGGTGCTGTTCCTGGTCGGCGCGGCGCCGGCCTTCCTGTGCCTCTTCATCATGCGCCGGCTGCCCGAGCCCGAAAAATGGGTGCAGGCAAGGGCCGCCGGGCGGCGGAAGGGCATCAAATTCGGTTCCTATGCCCGCCTGCTCCGCCACCCGACGTGGTCGCGGCACGCGTGGCTCGGCCTCATCCTGTGCAGCGCCGGCATCGTCGGCCTCTGGGGCATCGGGAATTTCCATCCGCGCATCGTCCGGGCCATCATCGAGGCCCACCTGGCGTCGTCGCACCTCACGCCCGGGGCCATGGCCAGCGAGAAGTCCTACTGGGCCGCCGCCGGCCTGCTGCTGCAGAACCTCGGCGGCTTTGCCGGCATGATGACGCTGTCGTGGGTGGCGCAGGTCCGGGGCCGGCGCTGTGCCTTCGGGCTCGCGCTGCTGGCCTCGTTCCTTTCCACGCTGCTCGTCTTCCAATGCATGCGCGAGGTCCGAGACATCTACTGGATGCTGCCGCTGATGGGCTTCGGCCAGCTGTCCGTGTTCGCCGTCTATGCGATCTACCTGCCGGAGCTCTTCCCCACCAGCCTGCGCAGCACCGGCACGAGTTTCTGCTACAACTTCGGCCGGCTCGCGGCCGCAACGGCGCCCTTCACCGTCGGGCAGATCACCAGGCGCCTCGGCGGCAACCTCGAGGGCTTCCGCACCGCCGGCACCTGGGTCAGCCTCGTGCTGCTCACCGGGCTCGCCGTGCTCCCTTTCCTGCCCGAGACAAAGGGCCGGCCGCTGCCGGAGGAGTAGGGCAACGCTGGCGGCGTCCCTATGCCTCCGCGCGCCAGATGACCTGGGCGCCGTCGGCGCTCCGGAGATGCAGCACCTCGGGCGCCCGGCCGTGGGTGGCGGCGTAAGGGGCGAGGACGGCCTGCGCATCCCGCTCGGTGAACGCCCCGCTGGTCAGCGCCACCACCGCGCCGCCGAAGCCGCCGCCGGTCAGCCGGGCGCCGTAGACCGCCGGGTGTGTGACGAGGAGGTCCACCAGCTGGTCGAGCGCGGGCGTGCTGTTCTCGAAGAGCTGCTGCGAGCTCCGGTGGGACGCCGTGAGCAGGCGGCCGGCCGCCGCCAGGTCGCCGCGTTCCAGCGCCGTGACGGTCTCGGCCACGCGGGCGTGTTCCAGCACGATATGCCGGGCCCGGCGGGCGAGCAGCGGGGACAGCCGGCCCTCGGCGGCGAGGAACTGCGCCGGCGTGAGGTCGGCGAGCTGGGCGGTGCCGAGCGCGGCGGCGGCCTCCAGGCATTCGCGGTGGCGGGCGGCGTAGAGGCCGTCGATCAGCGCGTGCTTCTCCCGGGTGTTGAAAATCCACAGGTGCGCCGCCGGCGGCAGCGGCACGCGGGAGAAATACGGCCCGCGGCAGTCGATGTGCACCAGCTGGCCCGCGCGGCCGAAGGCGCACGTGCCCTGGTCAAGGATGCCGCAGGGCACGCCGACGTACTGGTTCTCGGCCAGCCGGCCGAGCGCGGCGAGTTGTGCCGGCGGAATGCTTGCGCCCGCCAGGGCCAGCAGCGCGAGCCCGGTGGCCAGCTCGAGCGCGGCGCTGCTGCTGAGCCCGGCGCCCGCGGGCAGGTTGGATTCGACCAACAGGTCGAACCCGGCCGGCCGCGGCAGCCGCAGGTCCTGCAGGCCGCGCCAGACACCCAGCGGGTAGTTGGTCCACGAGTCGGCGCCGGTGAGCCGCATCCCCGGGTCGGCCGGGAGTTCCAGCATGACCCCCGCGCTGGCGCTGTAAAACCGCAGGCGGCCGTCCGGGTTGGCCGCCGCCACCACCCAGACGTAGCGGTCGATGGCCGCGCCGAGCACGGCGCCACCGTTGTAGTCGGTGTGGTTGCCGATGAACTCGATCCGGCCCGGCGCGCGCGCGATCACCGCCGGGGCGCGGCCGAAGACCGCGTGGAACTGCCGGGTCAGACTGGCGGGGTGGGGTAGGTTCATGCAGGGGGTCCTTGATGGCGCAATTTCACCGCCACATCAAGCCGCACCGCGCCGGCACCACGCTTGCGTCGGGGCGATTTTCCGCCCACTTTTCCCCACCCCCGCCCCCTCAACCCCGTCCGTCGTTCGCGGCCCATTGCCATGAAAATCCTCCTACGTTCGCTCGCCCTGCTGGCTGGTTTCACCGTCTGGGCGCCGGGGCACGCCGGGGTCGCGGATGGCCGGCTCGACATTTACTGGATCGACGTCGAGGGCGGCGGGGCGACCCTCATCGTGACGCCGGCGGGCGAATCCGTCCTCATCGACTCCGGCAGCCCCGGCGGCCGGGACGCCCCGCGCATCCACCAGGTCGCGACCGCCGTCGCCGGGCTGAAGAAGATCGACCATTACGTGACGACGCATTTCCACCTCGACCACTTCGGCGGTGCGGCGGAGCTCGCGGCGCTGATGCCCATCGGGGAGGTCCATGACAACGGCTTTCCCCAGCACGACCCCGACAACAACCCCAAGGACACGCGCTGGGTGCTGCTGACCCGGCCGTACCACGACTTCACCGCCGACCGGCGCACGGTGCTCTCGGCCGGTGAATCGATCCCGCTCCGCGCCGCCCCCGGCCGCCCGGCCCCCACCCTGCGGTGCGTGGCGGCCCGGCAGCAGTTCGCCCCGGCCCCGGCCGGCGCCGGGCCCAATCCGCTCGCCGGCGAGAGCACGGCGAAGCCCGTCGACACCACCGACAATGCCAACAGCATCGCGCTTGTGCTCGATTTCGGCCCGTTCCGGTTCTTCGACGGGGGCGACCTGACCTGGAACGTGGAGGGCGCGCTGGTGACCCCGGTCAACCGGGTCGGGCGCGTGGATGTCTACCAGGTCGACCACCACGGCCTCGACCTCAGCAACAACCCGGTGCTCATCCACAGCCTCGCGCCGACGGTCTCGGTCATGAACAACGGCGTCCGCAAGGGCACCGCCGGCTCCACGCTGGCCGGGCTCCGCTCCTCGCCCGGCCTCCTCGCGATGTACCAGGTGCACAAGAATCTCCGCGCCGACCTCGAGAACAACACGGCGGACGAATACATCGCCAACCTGGCGGAGAAGTGCGACGGCAACTACATTCACCTGGCCGTCGAGCCCGACGGCCGCAGCTACACGGTGTCCATCCCGGCCAGCGGCCATTCGCGGACCTTCGCCACCCAGGCCCAGGCCCGGTAAGCGCTTGTTTCGGCCGGCCCGGTGGCCGCAAGTCCGCCCTTGAATCCTTCCCGATGAACCGACCCGCCCCCGCCCGGCCCCGCGCCGCCCGCCTTGCCCTCCTCCTTTGCTGCCTCGCGCCCGGGCTCCTGGCCCCCGCCCGGGCCGGCGACGAACCCGCCCCCGCTCCGCGCGAGATCATCCCGCTCGACGCCGGCTGGCGCTTCCTGCCGGGTGACGACGCCGGCGCGAAGCAACCGGCGTTCGACGACGCTAGCTGGCGCCAGCTCAACCTGCCGCACGACTGGAGCATCGAGGGCGCCCTGACACCGCCGCCCGCGGGCGACCCGGAGAACGGCTTCTTCCCACATGGGATCGGCTGGTACCGGAAGACGTTCGCGCTCCCGGCCACGGCCGCGGCGCGGAAGATCGTCGTCGAGTTCGACGGCGTCTACATGAACAGCGACGTCTGGATCAACGGCCAGTTCCTCGGCCGCCGGCCGTACGGCTTCATCGGCTTCCGCTATGACCTGACCGATTATCTCACGAAGGACGGCTCGCCCAACGTGCTCGCCGTCCGCGTCGACGACTCCGCCGAGCCCTCCCTCCGCTGGTATGCCGGCGCGGGCATCTACCGGGACGTCCGGCTCATCGCCACCGGCTACACGCACTTCCGGCTCGACGGCGGCATCCGCATCTCGACCCCGCAGGTCTCGGCCGACCGGGCGGTCGTCCAGGCCGACGCGGTCATCGACGCGAATTTCTTCACGGACGAGCAACGGCAGGCGTGGGCCAAGGACCCGTGGAAGGTGAAGCCGGTGCGACGCGAGCTCATCCTCCGCAGCCGCATCCTCGCCGCGGATGGCACCGAGGTCGCCCGCACCGAGTCCACCCTCGCGCTCGCCAGCCAGCAGGCGGGCCAGCACGCCACCCAGTGGCTCACGGTGCCGCAGCCCCGGCTCTGGTCCGACCTCACGCCGGAACTCTACACCCTGAGCTGCTCGCTCATGCTCGACGGCCGCACGCTCGACGAGACCACGACGGTGTTCGGCATCCGCCAGCTCACCTACGATCCCGACCGCGGCCTCCTGGTCAACGGCCGGCCGGTCAAGCTCAAGGGCGTCTGCGTCCACCAGGACGCCGGCTCGTTCGGCAACGCCGTGCCCCTCGGCGTCTGGGCGTGGCGCCTCACCCGCCTGAAGGAGATGGGGTGCAACGCCGTCCGCCCAAGCCACCATCCGTTCGCCCCGGAATTCTACGACCTCTGCGACCGGCTCGGCCTCTACGTGTTCGACGAGGCCTTTGACGAGTGGACCCGCGACTGGACCTACAACCCCACCGAGAACACCCGCGGCAAGGCGCGCTACGGCTACCACCTCTATTTCAACCAGTGGCACGAGACCGACCTGCGCGCCATGCTCCGCCGCGACCGCAACCACCCGAGCGTCGTCCTCTACAGCATCGGCAACGAGATCCCCGACCAGTTCAACGACGACGGTTGGAAGCTCGCGCGCGAGCTGGTCGGCCTCTGTCACGAGGAGGATCCCACCCGGCCCGCGACCTCCGCCTGCGACCAGTCCTTCGTCTCCTCCCGCAACGGCTTCATGGACCAGCTCGATCTCGCCGGCTACAACTACATCGACCGGCTCTACGCCGAGAAGACCTACGCGCCGGAGCACGAGCGCTTCCCGCACCGGCTCATGCTCGGCACCGAGACCAGCAACCAGGCCCACAACTGGCTCGGTGTGCGCGACCACGACTACGTGATCGGCGAGTTCGTCTGGACCGGCATCGACTACCTCGGCGAGGCGCACGCCTTCCCGCGCCGCGGTTCCGGCGCCGGCTTCCTCGACCTCGCCGGCGGCCGGAAGCCCGAGTTCTACCGCCGCGCCGCCTTCTGGCGCGAGGACCCGGTGCTGCAGCTCTCCGTGCTGACCGGCGAAAAGCCCGAGTTCGCGTGGCGCGTCGCCCCCGCCCTGCTGAAGTGGAACTGGCCCGCCGGCGCCGCGCTCACCGTCCGCGCCGCCACGAATGCCGACGAGGTCGAGCTGTTCCTCAACGACCGTTCCCTCGGCCGGCACGCGATCTCGCCCGATGTCTGCACCAGCGAGTGGACCGTGCCCTTCGCGCCGGGCGTGCTGGCCGCCGTCGGCTACCGTGGCGGCCGGAAGGTCGCCGCATCCGAACTTCGCACCGCGGGCGCCCCCGCACGCCTGCAACTCACGCCGCAGGCGGCGCCGCTCGCGGGTGACCTCGCCCTCTATGAGATCACGGTCGTCGACGCGGACGGCGTGGCCGTGGTGGACGCCACGCCGCCGGTCACGGTGCAGGTGGCGGGCGCCGGGCGCCTCATCGGCCTGGACACGGGCGATCTCGACTACGGTGGCTTGTTCAAGGTCGCGACCCGCGCGGCCTGGCAGGGCCGGCTCCTCGCCACCGTACAACGGACCGGGCCGGCGGGTGAATTCCGCATCACCGCCTCGGCCCCGGGCCTGGCGCCCGCCGTGGTCGCCGCGCCCGGCGGTTAGCGCATATTAACCCAAGCGATGCAGTGGACCGCCGTATTCCTCTGAACTCGAGAACCTGAATAGTCGACGGTAGGCCAGCCCGCTGGCGGGTGCCCAAAGAGCGCGAGCAAGCTCGCTGGCCCACGGGCCACTGCATAGATCCGGATTAAATAATACCATAGCCATTCGCCCTTCCTGGGTAGGGCTGGACCTTGGTCCAACCGAGCATGGGCTGGCTGGGCGAACATGCGGCTGTACCAAGATTCAGCCCTACCTCGACGTGGACAGCCCGAAAGACCCCCTACGGCTGCGCCGGGGTGCGGGCGGCGGCGTGCACGGGGGACTGGTGCAGCGCGTCGTTGAGGAAGGCCTCGAAGTCGGCCTTGAACTTCAGGCGGGAGGGCTGGTGGATGTAGAGCATGTGGCCGGCCTCGTAGTAAGTGAACCGCAGGTTGGCGCGCGTGGCGGGGTCGAGGTCCATCAGGGCGACGGCGTTCTCCGCCGCGTAGAAGGGCGTGGCGAGGTCGTAGTAGCTGCAGGTGACCCAGACCTTGAGATATGGGTTTCGCGTCATCGCCCTGCGCAGGTCCTCGGCGGTGTTGGGAAAGCCGTCGCTGGCGTCGCCGAATTTCCACGGGGACACGTCCGCGAACAGCTCGTAGGGGATGTCGCTCTCGAACTTCAGCTCGCGGCGGACGTAGTCGTTGAAGACGGCGCTGAGCGGCCCGAGCACGGCCTCCGTGCTGGGATCATATTCGTACTGGTCGGTGCCGGGCTCGTAGCGCTGGCCGGTGAAGCGGGAATCGATCCGGCCGACCACCTTGTCCTCCGTGCGGAGCAGCTGGTTGTAGAACAACGTGTCCGAGACCCGGAGCCGGCGCTGCGCGACATAGGCGGCGGGGAGGCCGGTGAAGCGGCCAACCTCCGCGGCCACGCGGGTCCGCTCGGCGGCCGGCAGGGTGTCGCCGCGGGCCAGCGCGAGCAGGTAGTCGCCGCCGGCGAAGGCGCGCGCGAGGGCCGCGACCTCGGCGACCGGCTTCGCCTGCAGGTCGGGCGCCAGCCGGTGGTGGTACCAGGCGGTGGTGGCGAAGGTCGGCAGGAAGCCGACGTAGGGCTCGATGTTCTGCGGCGAGAATTCAAGCGTCTGGAAGTCGAGGACGGAGGACACGAGCACGATGCCGTTCAGGTACATGCCGTAGCGGCTCTGCAGGTAGTCGGAGAGGCCGGCGGCGCGGGTGGTGCCGTAGCTCTCCCCCAGCACGACCTTGGGCGAGAGCCAGCGGGTGTTGCGCGAGGTGTAGAGGCGGATGAAGTCGCCGACGCTGGCGATGTCCTCCTTCAGGCCGTGATACTGCGCGGGATTCTCCTTCGGCAGGGTGCGGCTGTAGCCGGTGGAGATGGGATCGAGGAAGACGAGGTCGGTGCGGTCGAGCCACGTGGCGTCGTTGTCGACCAGCTGGTAGGGCGGCGGCGGGGCCTCGCCGTCCTCGGTGAGCGCCGCGCGCCGCGGGGCCATGGCGCCCAGGTGGAGCCAGATCGAGGCGGAACCGGGTCCGCCGTTGAAGCAGAACGTCAGCGGCCGGGCGGCGGGATCGGTGACCTCGTCGAGCGTGTACGCGACGAAGAAGACCTTGGCCTTGGGCTTGAGCCCGTCCTTGGGCGCCTTCTCCTCGTCCTTCTTGTCCCCCGCGGCGGCCGGCGGCGGAGCGCCCTTCACGAGGGGCTTCCCCTCCTCCTCCTTCAGCACGAGGTAGCCGGCGGTGGCATGGTACTTCAGGACCTTGCCATTGACGGTGACCGTGTGCGCGGTGACGGACAAGGCCGGTTCCTCCTCGGCCTTGATCTCGGGTTTGGTTTCGGCGCGGACGGTCGCGGCGGCGGCGGCGAGCAACAGCAGGCCCAGGAGCCTGGTCGTGGATGCTTTTTTCATCAGGCGAACCTGGCGCAACCGCGGGCCCGGGGCCAGCGGAAAGCGGTCGCGCCAAAGCGCGAGCTGGCTCGCTGACCCACGGCTAACTGTAACCTCAGTGCGCCGCAGCCGGGACGGGCGCCGCCACCGGCGGCCGGGGCGGGCGCGGGCCGCGGGGTGCGCTGGGATCGGGCGGGAGATCGAACGCCGCCGGCGTGGGCACGGGGTGCGCGGGGTCGAAGTTGCCGAAATCGTCCACGATATATTGCGCGAGCGGCAGGCCGGATTGCCGGAGGCCCAGCACGATGCACTTCGCCTGGAGGTAGCTGCCGTACTCGACGTGGTGCGTGCGGTCGCCGAACTGCTTGATGCCGTCCGCACCGAGCGCGGCGTTGAGCTGCACCCCCATCGCGTTGAGGTCGATGCCGGGCACCTTCAGCTCGCGCGCGACCTGCATCGCCGCGGCCGCGTACTCGTTGAGCGAGGACGGCGGGGCCGTCTCGCCGCGCCGGGCGGAGGGCGAGGCGATGATCGGGAACGCCCCGCGCTGCCGGGCGTCGGCCACGAACCGCCGGAGCAGCTCCTTGTAAGTCGTGTTGGCCTCGGCGTAGGTCGCCGCGAAATCCTGGTTGGGATAGATGTTCTGCGGCCCGCTGCGCTTCGAGTCGTTGGTGCCGAACTCGATCAGCACATAGTCGCCGGGGCGGATCGAATCCAGCACCTTGGCCCAGCGGCGCTCCTTCAGGAAACCCTTGAGCGTCTCGCCGGACTCGGCGTGGTTGGCGACGGACACCTCCGGCTTGAACCAGCGCGGCGCCATCTGCCCCCAGCTGCTGCCGGGCCAGCCGGGCTGGTCGGTCACGGTGGAATCGCCGAGGATGAACAGCCGGATGGCGTCGTCCACCTTCCGGATCTCGACCACGGCCACCGCGGGATGCAGGTCGCTGAACGCGAGCGTGAGCTTGTCGTCCCAGTGACGGGCGACCGCGACGTGCGTGGCCGGGTTCATCTCGCGGCTGTCGAGGTCGACCTCGCCGCCGGTGGAGATTTTCGGGCCGCGGACGTTGACCGTGAAGGTGCGGGTCGTGAACACCCCCGCCGCGGTGCGGATGCGCTCGAGCATGAGCCGGCGCGTCTCGGCCTTCACCGTGGTGACGGCGGCGGCGGCCGGGTCGCCGAGGGTGACGGTCACGCGGTAGTCGCCCTCCGGCACGGCGACGGAAAAGGCGAACGGCTGGGCGCCCGTGGCGTCGGTCGGCGTGGCGACGGCCCCGGGCACCGCGGGCTCGAAGCCGTAGCCGATCGCCGGGGAATACAGATCCGCCGGCGTCACCGCCACGAAGCCCGGCCGGGCCGGGCCGGCGCCGAACTGGAATTTGAACGAGGTCGCCGGTTCGCCCGCGGAAAGTGCGGTGGCAGCGGCCAGGATGAGCAACGCGAGGGAGGCAGGAATGATTTTCATGGGGGCGTGATGGTCGTGGTCAGTTGGTGTATAGCCGGACCGGACCGAGGAGGCCGGCCACGGATGGGATGGCGGGCGCGACGGGCGGGGCCGCGGAGCGTCCGCCCGGGCCGCCGCGTTCGCGGCCGGCGGGTTCGCTGCCGAGTCCGCCGGGGACGCCGGTCGGAGCGAAGCCGCGCGGTCCGGCGTCGGCCGGCGCCGTGACGCCCGGCCGCGGCCCGCCGAAGCCGCGCATCGGCGCGGCCGGCGGCACCACCACCTGGATCGCCAGCGTGTTGTCGCCGGGCTTCAGTGCCGCGGTGATATCCCAGCGATAGGGCGGCCAGGGCTGCGGCTTGAACTCGACGCCGTTGAGTGTCACGCGGGCGATCTCATGCACGTCGCCCAGGTCGAGCCACGCCGACCGGCCCGCCGGCAGCGCCCCAAGGTTGAAGGTGCGCTGGTAACCCACCGTGCCGGCCGGCGGGAGCTTGCCGATGTCCGCGACGGGCTTGAGCGGGGAGTTCACGGCCTGGTCGCCGAGGGTGACCGACCAGTCGCCGCCGAGATCGGCGAGCGGCTGGCCGCGGGTGGGATCGGGGAACGGCGCCGCCGCGCCGGGTGGCAGCGCGCCGATGACGATGAAGCGCGCCTCCTGCGGCGCGAGCGTGAGCGGCACGGCCACGGTGCCCGCGGCCGGCGCGGCGCCGGCGAGCGGATGGATCTCGCCGGTGGTCGCGTCCCAGACCTGCACCGGGCCCGTGCCGGCGAGCGTCGCCGTGCGCGCCTGCGCCTGGGCGGACTCGTTGAAGAAGAAATAGACGTCGCCGTCCTTCAGCGCGCGGTGGATGTACTTGAGCGGCGCGCAGGGGGCGTCGAGTTTGACGTCCGGCGCGGGCAGGGCCGCGACGACGCGGTCGGTGATGGCCGGCGTGGGCTCGAGCGTGGCGAAGCCGAGGTCGGGTGCGCCCTCGGTGGCGTGCAGGAAGGTCCGCCCGGCCACCAGCGTCGGCGTGCGCCCCACGAACACCACCTTGCCGCCCGCGGCGGCAAAGGCCCGCAGCCGCGCCAGCACGCGTTCGTCGATGACGGTCGAGGTCGGGACGATGACGGCGCGGTAGACCGAGCCGCTGAGATTCCGGAGGCCGCCGCCTTCGAGCGTGCAGACGGTGGCGAGGGAGTCGGCGTCGATCTGGTCGAAGTCGATCTGGTGCTCCAGCAGTTCGGTCACGAGCTTGACCGTCACGTCATCGGCCTCCTGGTCGCCCAGCCACAGGCTGTCGGTCGGATGGAACAGGGCGACCTGCGCGGCGGGCCGGCCGCTCGCGAGCAGGTAGCTGGCGCGGTTGACATACCACGCGATCGCCGCCGCAGGATCGGGCATCGCGGGGTTGTCGCCCGGCGGATTGGTCAGCCCGCGGATCTGGAGGAAGTTGACCCCGCGGACAAAGTTATAGTCGGCGACGAACTTGCCCGCCTGGTTGAGGCCGCCGCCCTCCTCGTTCCAGACCTGCGGCCGGCCGTAGACGTGCGCGGCGGAGGCGGCGAGCTTGGGGAAGTCGGCGACGATGCCGGGGCCGATCTGGTTGAGGTTGTCCACGCCGGGCACGCCGACATAGTGCATGGCGCGAAAGAAGGACCCCTCGTTGCGGATGAGGTCCTCGCCGCGGCTCAGGTCGAGCATCAGCTCCTCGTGGTTCAGGTGGACCATGTATTCCATGTGGCGGGCCTTGCACCAGTCCTCCTGGGGCTTGAAGAAATTCTCGCTGAACATCGCGCTCCACACGTCCCAGTAGTCCGCCTTGGCGCGCAGCACCTCCGGGGTGAACGCGGGCGCGAAGAACTGCGCGAGGTAGGGCTGCAGGTCGTAGCCCTTGATCCGTTGAAAGGTCGCGAGCAGCTTCGGCGTCCACGGCATGAACCCGGTGTAGTCCGGCTCGTCGCCGCGGAAGCCGAGGATGGTTTTCCCGAACTCGTCGCCGACGATCTTCTCATAGGTCTCGTGGATGAGATGCAGGTAGGTGCGGGTGGCCTCGGGGTCGAGGTAGTCGATGAGCGAGTAGAGGCTGTCCTTGTCATAGGTGCCGTCGGCCCGGTTGACATAGCGGGTGGGCGAGCTGCGGTAGACATGGCGGACGAAGACGACCTCGGACTGGCCCGGGTTCGGAGCGGTCCACACCAGCCGGCCGTCGGCCGGCAGCGGCAGGACGACGGTCCGGCGCGACTGGCGGGTGGAGGCGAGGATGCCGACGGTGTCCGGCGGCACGGGGATCATCAGCGTCTGCCCGGCGGCGACGGAGTAGCGCGCGTCGGCGACGAGCGCCTGCATGCCCAGTTCGGGATGTTCCGCGCTGATGAGCCCGCCGGCCATGCCGCTGGGGTAGCCCGCGTCATCCTCGAGCCACACCTTCATGCCGCGCCGCTTGCACTCGGCGACGGTGAACTTGATCAGGTCCAGAAATTCGGGGGAGAAATACTTCGGCTGCAGGCCGCGCGAGGCGTTGATCATGACGACATAGGTCCCGCCGGCCTCGAGCCGCTCGAGATCGGCCAGGATCTTCTCCCTCGTCTGTGGGCCGCCCCAGATGGCCCAGTGGATGGTGCCGTACTCGCGCGGCGGCCCGGGAAACGCGGCGGCCGCCTCGGCGACCGTCGGGCGGGTGATCTCCCGCCAGGTTTCCGCGGCGCGGAGGGACAGGGCAAGGCCGAGCAGAAGGACGAGACGCAGGGTCATTTTCATGGGGTGAAGTTGCTGGGGGTGCGGGCCGGGCGGACCAGGCTTCTAGCAGACGCCGCGGCGGGAGGACGCGTTGCAGGCAAATGTTCGCCGGGCACGGAAATTTTCGAACGTATGGGGCAGGGCGGAACCTTACCCTACTCCCCCTGCGCGTACGAGTCTGGTTTTTATCCGGCGGACCGCGTCTTCCGGCGTCGGCCGGTCAGCGAGCGGACTTGACCCCACTTCAGATCACCCGACATTGGTCGGGCATGGATACCCCCATCCTCGCACCCCGGCGAGTCATCCCCGGGCGGCTGGCCGCGCTGGGCCTGCTGCTCCTGTTGGCCGCGTCCGCCCGGGCCGACTGGCCCCAGGCCGCGGGGCCCGACGGCAACTGGCAGGCGCACGGCCCGGCGGCGCCGGTGCGGTGGAGCGTGGCCCGGGATGAAAACATCCTCTGGCGCACGCCGCTGCCCAACGGCGGCCAGAGCGGCATCGCGGTGGCGGGCGGACGGATTTTCCTGACCACCTTCGATGTCTACAAGGAAGGCGACCCAAAAATGAGCGGCACGATCCTCGGGCACTGCCTCGACGCCGCCACCGGGAAAATCCTGTGGTCGGTGAAGCTGCAGGGTCCGACCCCGAGCCCGATGCTCTACGCGTACAGCGACTCGACCTCCCCCTCCCCCATCGCCGACGGGCAACACGTGTGGTTCTTCAACGCCAGCGGCGAGATGGGCTGCTGGGATTATGCGGGGCGGGAAATCTGGCGCCGGAGCTACACGCCCTGGGGCCGGCCCTTTCCCTTCAACAAGCAGCACGAGCCCATCCGCTTTGGCGACGTCATCCTCAACGTCGAGCCGCCCGACGGCAACCCGGCGGACAAATACGGCTGGAATTACCTGCGGGCGATCGACGTCAACACCGGCCGCACGCGCTGGATCGCCGACGACGGCACGACGACCTATTGCACCTCCGTCCTCGGCCGCACCGCCGACGGCCGGCCCGCGGTGCTGACGGGCCGCGGCGGCTGGCACAACGTGCCGGAGCGCCCGGTCGGGTTGTCCCTCATCGACCTCTCGCCCGGCCACGAGGGGCGGACGATCTGGCGGTACGTCGCGGACACCGACGCCGACGGCCAGCCGCTCAAGGAACCCGGCTCGCTCGGCGGACCCACCTGGCAGGCGCTGTACACGCTGCATTGGGATGCGGAACACGCGTACTGGTTCCGCCTGAACCCCGAGGAAACCCACCTCGTGATCGACAGCCGCACCGGCCGGCTGGAGCGTGAGCAGTCGCTGATCCGGGGGGTCGACTACCGGCAGTGGGATCCGGCGGCGCACGACTATATCGTGCACCGCAACGTCAACCTCCGCGAGATGCGCGAACTCGCTCCCGGCAACCTGCTCGCGCCGGACGAGGTGATCCGCGTCATGCCGGCGTGGTCCTGCAACCTCGTGGTCGACGGCTACCATTATTTCCTCACCACGTCGGGCAAGGGCCGCAACGACCATCCGCCGAGAGGGCGCGCGGGGCCGTCGCACTGCATCGCCCGGGTGAACCTCGCGACCGGCCGGGTCGAATACCTTGAGGTGCCGGTGACGGTCATCCGCCCGCCCGGCCAGCCCGACGAGCCCATCTACGGCCTGGCGCAGCGCACCACCACCCTCAATGCGTCGGGCCAGGACGTGGCGCAGGAGGACCGCTCGCGCACCGACGGCTGGGAGATTCCCGCCTTCTGGGGCAACGCCGTCGCCGTCAACGACCGCCTCTACGTCACCACCATGCTCGGCATCACCTACGTCATCGACGCGCGGGCCCCGGTGCTGGACGCCAACGCCCTGCTCGCGATCAATGACCTCGGCCCCGCGGGCGGGACCTGGAGCCTGAACACCCTCAGCTATGACCGCGGCCGGATCTACCACCGCAGCCTCAAGGAGCTGGTCTGCATCGCCGAGCAAACCGCGCCGCGACCCGCGCTGCCGCCGGAGGACGCCGATCCAAACCGCCCGCATAATGTGCGGCTGCTCAAACCCGGGGTGTGGACGGACGATGCGGGCCACGACGACCTGGGCAACGTCTACAATCAGTACCGCCGCTCGGCGACCGGCACCTGGAGCAACTACGACGAGGCGAAGGCGAATCCCTTCCCGCTGCCCGATCCGCTGCGGCTGAAGGACGGCCGGCCCGTGACCGACGCCGACACCTGGTGGAAGGAGCGGCGGCCGGAGATCCTCCAGGATTTTCTCACCGAGGTTTACGGCCGGATTCCGGCCGACACGCCCAAGATAACCTGGGAAGTGGCCACTACCGGCGACCACGACGGGGTGACAACGAAGAAAATTGTCGGCCGGATCGACCACACCGCGTATCCCGCGACGACCCCGGTCATCGAGCTCACCCTGACCCTGCCCGCCCATCGCGCCGGTCCGGTGCCGGTGCTGGTGGCGATCAACACCCCCTCGGCCGGCGATTCACCGCACCGGGATGGCCGCGCCAGCCCACAGGAACAGGTGCTCGCCCGCGGCTGGGGTTATGCGACCTTCAATCCCGTGAGCGTGCAGCCGGACAATGCCGGGGGCCTGAACGCGGGCATCATCGGCCTGATGAACCGGGGCCGGCCGCGGCAGGATCCCGCCGCGTGGGGCGCGCTGTCCGCCTGGGCCTGGGGCCTGAGCCGGGCGGCCGATTATTTCGCCACGGACGCCGACGTGGATGCGCACCGGCTGGGCGTGGAGGGTCACTCGCGGTGGGGCAAGACCGCGCTCTGGGCCGCGGCACTGGATGTGCGCTGGGCCATTGTGTACACCAGCTGCTCCGGCGAGGGCGGCGCGAAGCCCTCGCGCCGCAACTATGGCGAGACGGCGGACAACATCGCGGGCTCGCATTGGATGGCCGGGAATTTCCGCCAGTACGCCGGCCGGTGGAACGACCTGCCGGTGGACGCCCACGAGCTGATCGCCCTCGTCGCACCGCGTCCGGTCCTCGTGACCGGGGCGACGCAGGATCCCTGGGCTGACCCGCGCGGGGAATTCCTCGCCGTCGTCGGCGCCGGTCCGGTCTACCGGCTCCTTGGCAAGAAGGACACGGGCACGACGGCCATGCCGGCCCCGGATGTCGCCCTGACCGCGGGCGACGTCGCCTTCCGCGAGCACATCGGCCCGCACAGCGATCTCCCCGACTGGCCGGTGTTCCTCGATTACGCCGCCCGGTATTTCACGCCGTCCGCCGGAGGAAAATAGATCGCGGTCCGGTGGGGGCGGCACAACCCATGCCGCCCTCAACTTACCGCTGCCCACCCGCTGGCTGGCAAATCAGGTGTCAGGAAAAACTAAGCTTGATGACTGACACATAGTGCGGAGGCCTTTTGACAGAATGGTTGGCCCAATAAGGACCGATTTGTCGCCATTCCGGCAGTGAAATGACACAAAGGTTGGCCCAGTCCGTTATGGCTGACACAAAAGTTGGCCTACGCCGGTGCGGCGCTGAAGGAGGTCGCCTCCGAGATGAGATCAATTGTAACCATGCGTGCCCGCGGCAGAGTGATGAATCGGCCGGTTGACGAGTGTGCGGAGTAGGGCTTGTGGAGCCCGGTAGACGGTCTTGAGCACCACGGCCGTGCCGCTCGCCTCCATGGCAAAGACATAGACGTTTTCACCATAGAGGAACGGGCATGCGGCCTCTTCGGCAGACACCCGGCTGAAGAGGAAGAATTTGAGGAGACCGCCTGCGTTGCCCGGGGCGATGCCGTGACACAAGGCCCGGTCAGCCATCCGAAACAGCGCCTGACTGGTCCAGTGGAATCGCTCACGCGCCCGTCGGCAGGCGTGCTTGGTCAGGACGAGCTGTCTGCCGGCCTGGGCCGTGGTCTCCAGGAGAAATGGCTGGGGGTTCATTCTTTCTCCTCCTTCTCGACGGCTTTCCGTGCCTCGGCCTCATCCTCCTCGTGGCGCTTCACCATCAGCGGCAGCGCGTGCACCTGCTTCCACGCGTTGTTCTTAAATTCGCTCTGCGTCATCAGGCTGGTGGCCAGGATGGCGCCCATAGGCAGAAAGAAAATAGCCATCGATTCCCAGGAGCTTTTCCAAAGAGAGTTCCAGAAGTTCGCCGCCGCATAAATCTCCTGCAACCTATCGTGTCGCACGAGCCGGGCAGCGATCACGATTCCCGGGGTGAACAATCCACCCACCACGACAAGCCAGGACGCAAGGCTGCGTCTTTTTGAGCCACTCACTCCGAAAGCTGTTAATGAGCACGAGGTTCATCAGTGGACTAGCTGACCGGTGCCATCCCCGCTTGCGACTGGAGCCACTGCGGATTGGCCGTGCAGTCCGGCATGCACATCATCTCCGCGAGCAGCCGGGGAGCCATCCGATGGCCTTGGCGTTTCGATCGAACCGGTTATTCGTGTCGCAGTGCGACCAGCGGGTCCAGTTTTGCGGCGCGACGGGCGGGAAGCACACCGGCGAGCGTCCCGATGACGGTCGCGAACGCGACAGTTCCGAGCGCGAGCGCGAGGGACACGACGAAGAACTTGCCCTCAACCGTGACGTCCCGGCTGTGGAGAAACCAAACGATGGCCTGGTTCAAAACCACTCCGGCGAGCCATCCGCCCAGCAGTCCGAAAATGCCGCCGATCAGCCCTATGAAACCAGCTTCGATCATGAAGAGCCGGCGAATTTCCCCGGCGGACGCGCCCAGTGCCCGCAGCACTCCGATTTCCCGCGTGCGCTCGTAGATGGCCATGATCATGGTGTTCGCGATCCCGATCATTGCCACGATCAGCGCGACGCTCGCGATCAGCGCGAGCATCGTCGTGACCGCCAGCAAGATCCGGTCGGCCACCTCGACAATCATTTCCAGCGACTCAACCCGAAATCCTTCCCCCTTGAAAACCGGGATCAGCTCATGGGCGCGCCGGACATCGGCTGTGCGAATAGTCACCGAGTCGTAGCCTTCGGTCTGCAGCAAATCGGTTTTGTTGAACCACCAGCTTTTCATGGCGATCCGGGTGGCGGGCGAAATTTGCACCTCGGCCCTTCGGCCGGACGAAACCGAAATTCCCGCCAGGCGCAGCGGGAACGCCTGGGTTTCACCGCGCGGAGAGCGCAAAATCACTTCAAACGTCTGGCCGATCAGCGCCGGGAACTCGGCGTTGGCCAATCCGAGCGCCTGCAGTGCGCCCTGCGTGGCGATCAATCCGCCCTCGTCGGGCAGATCGAGAGAGCCAGCCAGCGGACGGGGCTGGCCGTTGATCAGATTAAAAAGTTGATTCTCGGCCAGCGAGGAGGAGACGGGCTGGTTTCGCCCGCGGGTGGACAGCTCGAGTGCGATCGAACGCGGCAGACCAACCTCGGGCGTGACTTTCAAAACGCCGGGGAGCGCCTGCCAGCGCGCGATCTCGGCGGCACCGATGATCTTGGTGCGCCGACCGCTGATGTCTGCGCCGAAAGGGCCACCCATCCCCCCGCCGGCCCCGCCGCCCGTGCCGGGACGAAGGGTGAGCCGGTCGAGCCCGAGGCGTTCAAACTGGCGGTTGATCTGAGCGCGAATCCCCATGGCGAGCGAGATCAGCAGCACAATCGTGAGCGTGCCGACGACAACGCCCAGTGACGCCAGGAACGAGCGGAGCTTGTGCCGTCCGACGTTGGCCAGGGCGGTGGAGATGATGTCGGGGGTGGTCATGACACGTTGGGCGCGGCGGTGGGGAACGCTGGCGGTTCGCCCGCTTGGATGAATCCGTCCTTCATCGTGAGTTTCCGATCGGCCCGCGCGGCCACCTGCAAATCGTGCGTGACGATCAACATGGTCATGCCTTTGGCGCGCAGCAGACCGCAGAGCAAATCGAGGACCGCGGTGCCGTTTTTGGAATCGAGATTGCCGGTGGGTTCGTCGGCGAGCAACAGGACGGGGTCGTTGGCGAGGGCGCGGGCGATGGCCACGCGCTGTTTTTCGCCGCCGGAAAGCTCGTTCGGCGTGTGCTCCGCGCGTTCGCGGAGCCCGACCGCTTCGAGCAGCGCAAGGGCGCGGGGCCGCCGCTGCACCTTGGGAAGCTCGGCCAACAGCAGAGGAACCTCGACGTTTTCGACGGCCGACAACGTCGGCAGCAGATTAAAACTCTGGAAAATAAATCCGATGCGCGTGCGCCGGTGCCGGACCAGTTCGAGTTCGGTGGTTTCACCGAGCGAAACGCCGTCCACCGTGATGCGTCCGCCGCTGGGCCGGTCGAGCCCGCCGATCAAATTTAGCAAGGTTGATTTGCCCGAGCCAGAGGAGCCGACCAGGGCGACGAATTCGCCGCGTTGCACCGTGAAGTCGGCGCCGGCGAGCGCGACGACCGTGGATTTTCCGACTCCGTAGCGGCGCGAAAGATTTTGGCCGAGGATGAGAGGCGGATTCCCCGGCGAAGGGTCGGTAGGCATGTTCATCGTTTTTCTCTACTCGTCGCAGGACACACAACTTTTCTTATATGCGCGGCAATTTTTGCTGACCGGCGGTGCGCGATCGGGAGCCGGCGACCATTACTGATCGTCGAGTTCCTTCAGCAACGCCTCCAGCTGGCGCTGGCGGGGCAGAATTTTCCGTTCGACAAAGCGGCGCTGCACCCAGGAAGCGCCTCTGACAACTAAGATCCAGAAGACGACGAAGAAACCGACCAGGCCCCACAACCTGGCATCGCTGAGGGTCCAGTTATGGATCCGCCCGATGGCAAAGAAGGCCGCCACGCTAATGATGACCGGCAGCCGTATGCCCAGCCGGCTCGCCGGGCGGGTTCTCGCCGGCGCGTAGTCGCACAGGGCGAGTTGCCGGTTGATTTGATCGCGCAGCGACTCGCCAAAGCGTTGCTCGCGGACTGCCTGCGCTCGCTGTCTCAGATATAATCTGCCGGCGGTGAGCAAGGCGGCGGCCATGCCGGCGACGTTGCCGGCGACCGGCAACGCGTACTCCCAACCGGATAGCCCAACACCACGCTGCCGGTGGATCATAAAGAAGAGGAACCGCGCCAGGAAGGCGACGTTAAGCGTGA
>CAYRDN010000014.1:0-75814 GCA_964423065.1 uncultured Oleiharenicola sp.
ATCGGTAAGCGTCGCTCCGGGTATCCTGATTCAAAAACCTCCGCAGTTGCGGGTGGTAGTAGCGAGCGCGGTGATAGTGCACACCGGACGGCCCATTGGAAATGGCAGTCCGGCGCGCTGACTGTGGACTCCGGGCGCACCCTTCGCGAGTTGAGGCGCGGTTGTCCGACGTGTGCTTACACACTGGCTCAACAGCTAATAATGAGGTAGCTCCAGCCACCCTCACACGCTGGGTGTTTCCAGGCCGAAACGGAAGCCCGTTCTCAGGCGAGCCCGAGGGCCTTCTTGGCCTTGTCCCAAGGCACGCCGGGTTTGCCCGCGTTGCGCGCAATGGCGGAATTGAGATCGCGAAGATCCTCCAAGTCCTCGACCCGCTCGCGCAACCGTATCATCTCGGCGCTGAGGTGGCGCAAGGTGGGCTTTGAGCGGATGGATCGTTTAATCGCGGCAGGCATCTTTTCGGTCCTTCACCAGCTGAGTGAAGATGAGGTCCTTTTCCAGCGTGAACAGAACCCGGTTATCGCGACACGCAACCGATATTTCCCGACCTGGCCGGAGAGCTTCTTAACGTCACCTTGCAGGTCGTGCTGCAAAGCCGCGAGCCGCTGGCCGATCCGGCGACGCTGCTCCCTGGGCAGTGCGTGCAACTGCGCGAGCGCCTCCTCGCTGATGTCCAGCCGGAGTTCATGCGCGCCAGTCAACCGCATTCCATTGCGGCTGGCAAGGTCGCCTCCCGCCGCGTTACTGGAGCAGCTTCAACACGCTTTGCGGCGTCTGGTTGGCCTGGGCGAGCATGGCGGTGCCGGCCTGGACGAGGATGTTGTACTTGGCCAGGTTGGTCGACTCCTGGGCGACGTCGACGTCGCTGATCTGGGAGATGGTGGCGGAGATGTTCTGCGACTCGACCTGCAGCGTGCCGGCCGCGAGGTTCAGGCGCGACTCGGCCGCGCCGAGGGTCGCGCGCTGGGTGGCCACCTGCTGCGTCGTGCCGGTGATGGCGGTGAGCGCGCCGGCATCACTGGCCTTCAGGGTGTAATGGCCACTGGCATCCTGCTGGATGAGGCTGAGCATCGGGCCGGTGCGCAGGTTCAGGTTGGGGATGGTCAGCTGCTGCCCGGCGGCCTGGCCGATGCTCATCGTCGGGCCCGCGGCCGAGCCGAACAGCGTAGTGCCGTTGAAGGCGCCGAGGGGCGAGGCGACCCCCGTGGTGCCGCCGATCTCGGCGGTGGAACCGCCGATGGTGGCCCGGAGCTGGTCCTGCAGCGCGGTGAATTCCTGCTGGTAAAGCGACACGTCGGACGAGCTCTTCGTGACGTCGGAGGAGAGCGTGCTGAGCTCGCTCAGGCGCGAGATGATGTTCGTGACGTTGGCCATGTAGCTGTCGGCAGTCTGCACGTAGGAGACCGCGTTCTGCACATTGGTCGAGGCGGCCTGCACCCGGAGGTTCTGCGCCGTCAGCTTCTCGGAAACGCCGAGGCCGGCGGGATCGTCGGCGGGGCTGACGATCTTCGAGCCGGAGGACAGGCGGTTGAGCGAGCGCGCGAGCAGCTCCTGCGTCTGGTCGAGGTTGCGGGCGGCGGTGATGGCCTGGACGTTGGTATTGATGGCACTCATGGGGAAAGGGGGATGCGGGCGGGCGGGGCGTGGAGAGGGCGGACGGTCAGGTCCGGGAAGTGGGCTTGAAGCCGCCCGGGAGCGGCGGAGCGGACGGGCCGGCGTCCCGGGCCCGGGCGAGCCGGGGCAGCTGGCCGGCGGGAAAGGCGGCGGGCTTCATCGCGGCGGCCTGGTTGGAGGCGACGATGTCGTTCAGCACCTCCTTGCGGAAGATGGGGATCTCCCGGGGCGCATCGATGCCGATCTTGACGACGTCACCCTCGATGCGGGTGATGCGGATCTCGATGTTGCCACCGATGACGATGGATTCGTTGACTCTGCGGGACAGGACTAACATGGCGACCTCCTTGTCTGGTTGTTCACGTGATGCTGACGCGGCTCGCCCCCTGGGTCTTCTCGACCAGGGAGTGGTGCGCACTGTAGCGGGAGTAATTGGAAATGACCAGCTGGCGGCCCGTGCGGGTGCGCCGGTTGATGACGACGGGGCCGATCAGGTTTACCGTCGCCTCGATGGGGTCCTGCCGCTTCAGGGTCACGATGTTCAGCACCATGGCCTCGGCGGCGTCGTTCAGGTCCAGCGCCATCGCGTGCTCGTCGAACAGCTCCAGTTCGTAGTCCGGCACGATGCCGCCCGGCTCGATCACGATGAAGTGCACGGCGTCGCGCGGGCCGATGAGCTTCAGCCAGAGGAAGGGCAGATGGTCGGGCTGGTAGAGGAGCTCGGCCTGTTGGTAGCTTTCGAAGCCGATCAGGCCCTGGGGCAGGGCGAACGTGTTGGCGGGCGCGGCCTCCAAGACGGTGGGATAAAGTTCGGGCAGGACTTTCATGGGGGGTGGACGCGGAGGTTGGGTGGAAAGGCGGGGCGGCGCGGGCTCAGGCCGCGGGGATGTAGTCGAGGAGCGACATCTTCATGATCATGGCGGCGGACTGCAGGGCCGCCTGGTAGGCGGTCTGGGCCTGGTTCAGCTTGACGACGGTGGAAGGCAGGTCGGCGCTGGTCTCACCGGAGATGAGCTGGTTGATGTTGGTGGTGCGGTCCGCCTGCTGCGACTGGCTGGCCTCGATGCGGGTCTGCACGCCGCCGTTGTCGGAAATGGCGGTGACGAGCAGGTTCTCGCTGGTCGTCAGGCCCGGCTGCACGGCGGACACATTGGCCGTGTCGCCGCTGGCGAGCCCGTCGCGGAGGCTGACCAGGTGGTTGATGAAATCGGCGAGGCCGGCGTTGGTGGTGGCGTCGGTGGAGGGCGTGACGCTGGTCGCCTCGGACAAGGGGATGGCCGCCTGGCTGGCGTTGCCGGTGTAGCTCACGGAGGTGATCTGGCCGTTCGCGTCGCGCTGGACGGTGATCGGCGGCGCGCTCACGGCGGTGCCGGCATAGATGTAGGTGCCGTTGTAGCTGGTGTTGGCCGCCTGCACCGCCTGCTCGATGAGCTGGTTGGTCTCGGTCGCGTAGGCATTCATCGCGTCGGGGCCGAGCACGCCGGTGCCGAGGGTGACCAGCTCGCCGGCGCGGTCGGAGATCTTCTTGATACCCTGCAGGCCGGAGGCGGAGGCCTGGGCGATGTTCAGGGCGGCGGTGGTGTTGCCGCCGTACTGCGCGACCTGCCGGAGCTCGCTCTCAAGGTTGAGGACGCGGCCGACGGCGGCGGGGTCGTCCTCGGGCTGGCTGATCCGCTGGCCGGTGGCGACCTCGTTCTGCAGCTTGGCCTGCTGGCTGCCGAGCTGCTGGATCTGGCGGACGATCGTATCGGAGACGGTGTTGGTGGAGACACGCATGGGGCGGAAGGTTAGACGCCGAGGTGGTTGACGACGGTGTCGAGCAGGCTGTCGATGGTGTTGAAGACGCGGGAGGACGCCTGGAAGGCGCGCTGGAACTTGAGGAGGTCGGCGGTCTCCTCGTCGAGCGAGACGCCGCTGACCCCGTCGCGTTGGGTGCGCACGAGGTTCTCGATGTTGGTCTGGTCGGAGACCTGGGCGTTGGCGGTGGCAACCGCCTGGCCGAGGTTGCTGACCGTGCTGGAAAAGAAACCGCTGAAGGTGCCGTCGATCTGGTCGCCGCCAGCGGTGGAAAAGTTCTTGCCGGCCAGCTGCGCGATGGCGAGGGCGACGGAGTTGTCGCCCGCGGGGCCGCCGTCGCTGGTCTTGAGGTTGCCGGCCGTGACGCCGGCCGCGAGGGCGATGCTGCCGGCGGTGGTGCCCGCCGGGTTGAAGAAGTCGCCGGTCAGGCCGGTGGGGTTGTAGGCGGCGTTGACGGAGGCGACGAGCTGGGCGGAGAGCTGGTCGAGGTTGTCGCGCAGGGTCTGCACGCCGCCGTCGCGGGCCGTGAGCGAGCCCTGGATGGCGCCGGCGGAAAGGGCGAGGGTCGCCCCCGAGGTGCCGCCGGTGATCTTCGTCCCGTCAAAGGCCAGGGTCCCGTTGACCGTGGCGCCGTCGACGAGGATGACGCTGTTGCCGTTGGTGTCCTTGGCCACGAGCTGGAGCTGGCCGGAGGCCGTGTTCTGGGTGGTGACCGGCAGGTTGGCGGCCAGCTGCTCGAGGTCGGCCTGGCGCTGGTCGCGGAGGTCGACCGCGGAGCCGGGGTTGTTGATCTCGAGGCGGAAGATCTGGTCGTTGAGCTTGGCGATGCTCGCGATCAGGTTGTTGCTGCCGGAGACGTTGGTGTTGATCTGCGAGTTGAGGTCGCTGGTCACCTGGCTGAGGCGCTGGTCGGCCTGCTGGAGCCGGTCGGTGAGGATGCTCGCGCTCTGGAGCAGGGTCTGGCGCTGGCCGGAATCGGTGGGGCTGGCGGCCAGGCTCTGGAACGCGTTGAAGAAATCATCGACGGCGGCCCCGACCCCGGTGTCGCTCGTGCTGCTGGTGCCGCTGGAGTTCTGCGTGCCGTCGACATTCTCGCCGAGCCCCGCCTCGGCGCGCTGGTAGGCCGACTGCTGGGCGGTGTAGCCGGCGGTGATCGAGGTCTCGTACGTGACCTGCTGGTCGAGCAGCGAGTCGCGCAGGGATTGGAGGGTCAGCGCGGTGACGCCCATGCTCTCCGGGCCCTGGGGCGTCATGATGGTGCCGCGGGAACCGAGGAGGACGCGTTCGCGGGAGTAATTCGGGTTGTTGACGTTCGCCAGGTTCTTGCCGGCGATCTCCAGGGCGCGGCTCTGCGCGGTGAGGGCGCTGACGGAATCGTTGAGACTGGCGAAAAGGCCGGACATGGCGGTGCAGCGGGTTCAGCCGGCGGCCTGCAGGGCCGGGGTCGGCGACACGGCGCCGAGGGTCATGCGGCCGTTGGGGGCGTAGGTCTGGGTGAACGAGTCGGGGCGCAGGGTGCGCAGGATCTCCTGGTGCAGGTCGACCGTGCGGCTGAGCAGGGTGTGGTTGTGGCGGCTGACGCGGCGGACCCGGTGGATGAGGTGGTTGACCTCGTCGATCAGGGCCTCGAGCAGCGGCCGGGCCTCGGCCGCGACCAGAGGCAGCAGGGAGCGCAGGGTCGCCGCGGGGGGCTGGCCGTGGCCGGTGGCGTACGCCGCCACCGCATCCTCGCGGCGCTGGCGGCTGGATTGCACGGCGCGGGCGTGGCCCTCGATCTCGCTCGAGAGGCGGAGCACCTCGTTGGCGTGGCGGGCGAAGAGGGCGCGCTGCTGTTCCTCGAACGAGGCGAGCAGGCCGCCGTAATCGGCGAGCTCGGTGCGCAGGCACTCGGCAAGCTGCTGCCAGGTGACGGGAGTGGCGGGGGTCGTGGTCATGGGGAGGGGGCCGGCGGGGCGACGGGCGCGCCGCGCGGCGTGAGTTGTTTGGCGATCATGGGGGCGAGACCCATGCCGCGGCCTTCGGAAAGTTTCTGCGCGAGCGTGTCGGTGAGCATGAAGCCGTAGACGTTGCCGCCGCCGCCCTCGCCGCCGCCGCCCATCATCGAGCCGATGCTGTCCTGCAGGAACTGGCGGAGCAGGATCGCCTCGAACTGCGTGGCGACGGCCGTCCGCTGTTCGGCGGGGTCCAGGTTGCCGCGCTTGAGCGCCGCCAGGTCGTGGCGGGCGGCGCGCGCGGGCGGCGTGGAACTGAGGGGCGGGATCTGCATGCTCAGTTGATCACAAGCTCGGCCTGGAGGGCCCCGGCGCGCTTGAGGGTCTGGAAGATGGCCATCATCTCGCGGGTCGTGACGCCGAGCGCGCTGAGCGCGGCGGCCAGCCGCTCGATGGTCGGCTCCTCGTTGAGGATGATGTAGCCGCCCTTCTGCTCGTTGACGTTGGTCTGAGTGCTGGGCACGGTGGTGGTCTGGCCGCCGCTGCTGAACGCGCCGGGCTGGGAGACACCGAGGTTCGAGGTGACCGTGATGGTCAGCGAGCCGTGGGCGATGGCGACGCGCGAGATGCGCACCGTGGAGGTGGCGACGATCGTGCCCGTGCGCTCGTTGATCACGATGCGGGCGAGGGAGTCGGGGGAGACATCGATGCCGCCCAGCTCGGAGATGAACGGCACCTCGCGGCCGGCGAATTCCGCGGGCAGCCGGACGGACACCGTCGCGGAATCCGGGGCCTGGGCGGCCGCGGGGTAGACGGCGTTGATGGCCGTGACCATGCGGGCGGCCGAGGTGAAGTCGGGATTGTGCAGCAGCAGGCGCAGGGTGTTGTCGTGCACGAACTGGGCCGGGACCTCGCGCTCGACGATGGCACCGTTGCTGATGGTGCCGACGGTGGGATGGTTTTTCTGCACGGTGGCGCCCCCCGCCCCGCCCGCGCCGCCGAGGAATCCGCCGATGACCACCGGGCCCTGCGCGACGGCGTAGGCGCGGCCGTCGGCGCCGAGGAGCGGGGTCTGCAGCACCACGCCGCCCTGGAGGCTCTTGGCGTCGCCCATGGAGGCGACGGTCACGTCGATGCGCGCGCCGGGCTTGAGGAAGGCGCTGATGTCGGCCGTGAGCATGACCGCGGCCACGTTCTTGGCCTTGATGTCGGAGGGATTGAGGGTGAGGCCGTAGCGCTGGAGCACGTTGGCCACGCTGCGCAGCGTGGTCGCGGCGTTGCTGTCGCCATCGCCGGCGAGGCCCACGACGAGGCCGTAGCCGACCAGCTGGTTGTCGCGGCCGCCCTCGATGACGGTGAGGTCCTTGATGCGGCTGGCCCGGGCGCCGTTCAGGGCGCACAGGCAGAGGCCGAGGAGAAAAATCTTCCGGGTCATGGCGCGGTTCCGGGGTCAGAGGGGGCGGAGCTTCTCGTAGAGCTTGGTCAGCCAGCCGCGCTTCTGCGCGTCGGTGAGCGTGCCCTCGCTGATGAACTCGACGCGGGCATCCGCGATGTTGCTGGACTGGACGGTATTGTCGCTGGCCACATCATCGGCCCGGATCAGGCCGTGGAGCACGACATACTGCGTCTCGCCGGAGAAGGTGACCATCCGGGCGCCCTGGATGACGAGGTTGCCGTTGGGCAGGACGTCGGTGACGAGGACCGCGGCGCGGCTGTTGAGGCTCTGGTTGTTGCTCACGTCGCCCCCGCCGTCGTAGGCGGCCTTGCCGCTGAGCGAGATGGAGGGCATCGCGCCGTTGTGCAGGCCGGTCGTGGGGTAGAGGAACGACTGCACGGCGTCGTTGAGCGACGAGTCGCGGCTGGTCTTCTTGCTCTGGCTGCTGGTCGCGGCCATGGATTCGCTCACGACGATGGTGAGGATGTCGCCGGAGCGGGCGGCCTTGCGGTCGGCATACATGCTGCGGTCGCTGCCGGCCGCGCTCCAGAGCGAGCCCGCGCAGAGGGGCAGCGCCAGCACCAGGCCGGCGGCCGCGGAAAGCAGGGGGCGGGAGGGATTCATGGGTTAAAAGCGGACTTGCACGCGGTTTTCGGCGACGACCTGCGCGGAGATGTCTTTTTTGGACTCGGGGTTGCGGATGATGACCATGTCGCCCTGGGCGCCGCTTTCCATCGCCAGGCCGCGCAGGGTGATCTGCAGGAGGCCGTCGATCGCCGCGACCTCGACGTAGTCGCCCTTGCGCACCAGCGGCCGGCGGATGACGTCGTGCCAGGTGAGCAGGCGGTTGGGCTGGACAGGACGAGCATAAATGAAGTCGTGGTCGCCGATCGCGGCCGGCAGGGCGTCGCGTTCGCGCAGGAAGTCGACGCGGCGGGTTTCCAGCAGCACGGGATCGAAGGTGCCGTTGGCCGGCAGCGGCTGGCGGGCGGACCAGGCGTCGCGCCAGAGGGCGGCGTGCAGGGTGACGGTGACCTCCCCCGCGACCTGGCCGTCGGCCAGGAGATGGCAGCGGGCGAGCAGGGAGGACGCCATGACATTGGGATACTCGGCCACCTCGATGGTCCACACGCGGGCGGTGCGGGCCGGGGCCGTCCAGGCGCGCAGCAGCTCGAGCTGCAGTTCGCCCTCCAGCTTGAAGTGGGCGGTGAAGTCGTCGGCCAGGGCGGCGACGAAGGCGTCGCGCGTGAACGGGCCCGGGCCGGTTTCCGCGGCGCGGCCGGCCGGGGCGAGAGCGAGGGCGAGAAGCAAAAACACGGGAATGAGGCGGCGGCGCGACATGGCGATCAGCGTTTCATCTGGGCCACGTTCTGGAGCATCTCGTCCGAGGTCTGGATGGACTTGGAATTGATCTCATAGGCACGCTGGGCGGTGATGAGGTTAACCATCTCCTCGACGATGTTGACGTTCGAGGCCTCGGTGTAGCCCTGCATGATGCTGCCGAAGCCCGACTCGGACGGGGAACCGGACTCGGGCGTGCCGCTGGCGGCGGTCTCCTCATAGAGATTGCCGCCGAGGCTGCGCAGGCCCGAGGGGTTGGCGAAGCGGGTCATGGTGAGGCGGAAGGTCTGGGTGCCGCTGGCGGACTGCACGGTGACCTGGCCGTTCTGGGCGATGTTCACGGCGCTGGCGCCCGGGGGGATGGGCTGGAAGCCGCTGAGGATCGGCAGTCCGTCGACCGTGACCACCTGGCCCTGGGCGTTGAGCTTGAAGGAACCGTCGCGGGTGTAGCCGATGGTGCCGTCGGGGCGCTGCACGTCGAAGAAGCCGTCGCCCTGGATCGCGAGGTCGAGGTTTTCGCCCGACTGGGTGAGCTGGCCCTGGGTGAAGACCTTGGAGGTCGCGGCGACGCGCGAGCCGTTGCCGACCTCGATGCCGGTGGGCACGAGGTTGCCGCCGCCGGAATCCGTGCCGGAGGAGCGGGGCTTCTGGTAGAGCAGATCCTGGAACTCGATCTTGCTGCGCTTGAAGCCGGGGGTGTTCACGTTCGCCAGGTTGTTGGCGATCGTGTTGAGGTTGAGCTGCTGGGCCTCCATGCCCGTGGCGGCGGAGTAGAGCGAAAGGTTCATAGGCGGCGGGAGGGGGGGAAAGAAAGGGCCGGCACGCCTCCAAAGCGTGCACGGCCATGCAGTCGTGATTTGGTCTTGCTAGCGGCTGCAAATTTCATCGGCGGGGTCATCCGAGCGCGTCCAGGGTCTTCTGCATCGTCTGGTCGACAGTGGTGATGATCTTCTGGTTGGCCTCGTAGGCGCGGGAGATGAGCACCATGTCCACCATCTCGCGCAGAGGGGTGACGTTGCTGCCCTCGAGGTAGCCCTGGAGCAGTTCGGGTTTGTCCACGGGCTCGGGCTGCACCCCGGCGCCGGCGAGAAAGTAGCCGCCGGCGACCGGCGTCAGCTTCGCGGGATCGGCGAACTTCTGGACGGACAGCTTGCCCAGCGACGAGCCGCCCTGGAAAATCGTGCCATCGCGGTTGATCACCACGTCGCCCCCGCCGGGCAGCAGCGTGATCGGCGAGCCGCTCTCGCTCATGACCTCCTGGCCGCCGGTGGTGACCAGGGTGCGGTCGTTGCGCATGCTGAATTCGCCGCTGCGGGTGTAGGCCTTGGCCCCGTCGGGCATCTGCACCTCGAAAAAACCCTCGCCCTGGATCGCGACGTCCAGGTCGCGCCGCGTGGGTTCGGTCTCGCCGGTGGTGAAGTTGATGCCGGTGTCGACCTTGGGGAAAACTGTCGCCATGCCGCTGCCGTCGCGACCGAGCCGGGTCCCGGACTCGGTCTGGAGCTGGCCGCTGAGCTGCGTGCTGAAATTCACGGTCCGCTTCCGATAGCCGGTCGTCTGGCTCGAGGTGATGTTCTGGGCCACAACATCCTGCCAACGCTCAAGGGCGGTGAGCGCCGCAGCACTTTGATAGAGACCAATGTTCATCCGCGTCGACTGTTGCAAGGCCCGTGCCAAGTTTGCTACTCGTCATCTGTTAACATTTTACGAATCTCCTGATCGCGGATGGCAATATTTGCCCGGACTGCGTCGAGCAGAATTTTCCCCGCGGCGGGACGACGGTCCCTACTGGCCCGGCGGGTAGAGGCACTCGATCTCGGTGCGCTCGCCGCAGGTGCAGGTGACGACGATGCGCACGATCTTGTCCCCCTGTTTCACGATATCGATGAGCGGGGCGACGCCGGTCGGCGTGGCCGGACTGGTGCAGCCGCGGGTGGCCTCGGCCAGCGCGGCCGACGCGGCGGGCGACCGGAGTGCGGCGATGTCCAGCGTGCGCTTGCCTTGAAGAAATGATTTCATGGGGAGGGTTTCCCAGCCCCTGCGCGCAGGAGGCCGTTCCTGGCCGCCGGGGTCTTGCCGGAGGCGTCGCCGGACGGATCATCCTTGGGGGTCTTGGAAGTCAGGGTGAGGCTCAGGGTCACGCGGCCGTTCGCCTCGGCATCGGGCTTTTCACCCGGGAGCGGCCGGGTGTCGGCATAGCCGGTGACCCGCTCGATGGTCTTGTCGTCGATGGCGTAGTGCACCAAGCTGCGGCGGGCGGCGTTGGCCCGGTCGGCGGAAAGCTCCCAGGCGGAATACTCGGGATTGCCGCCCGGCGCGGCCTGCCGCGTGTGGCCGTCGATGCTCACGCGGAAATGGTGGCGCTCGATCGTCCAGGCCAGGCTCTGCATCAGGTAACGGCCCCACTCGGTGAACTCGGTGGTGCCCTTGACAAACAACGGGCGCTTGCTCCGGTCGAAGAGTGTCACCCGGAGACCGTCGGACGTCACCTGGATGTCGATGGGCTTGTCCTCCAGGTTTTCATCCAGGTGCAGCAGCCGGTAGAAATCCGCCGCGACGGAATTGAGAAAGGTCATCTCGATCTGCTTGTTGCGGTCGATCTCCTTCTCCGTGCCCGTGTCCTTGCCGGAGGAGGTCGTGGTCTTGTTGCTGTTGAACGGCATCACCCCGGAGGTGTTGTCCATCGGGGAATTGAAGGGGTTCTGGAAATACTGCGAGGTGGCGATGAGGATCTTCTCGTCCTGGGCGGAGATCCACAGCACGAGGAAAAGGGCCATCATGGCCGTCATGAAGTCCGCGAATGCGACCTTCCAGGCTCCGCCGTGGTGCGCCTCTTTTTTTCTGGCCATGGGGGTGCCGCGTTACTTGGTCCCGAGGCCCTTCAGGGCCGTCTCGAGCTCGTCGCCGCCGGGCTGGACCGAGCTGTCGAGGGAGCGGCGGGCGATCTCGACCGCGGTGAGGGGCGCGAGCCCCTTGGCGAAGCCGGCGACCGCCTGCATGATGCAGCGCAGGCACTGGATCTCCGAGGCGTTGTTGTGCTTGATGCGGCCGCACATCGGGTTGACGAAACCGTAGGCGAAGAAAATGCCGAGCAGCGTGCCGGTGAGGGCCGCCGCCACCTTTTCCCCCACGGCCTCGGGGCCGTCGGCGATCGAGGCCATGGTGTTGATGATGCCGAGCACGGCGGCCACGATGCCGATGGCGGGCAGGGAATCGCCGATCATCTGCAGGGCGTGCACCGGATGCTCGCCCTCGGTCTCCTTGGCCTCCAGCTCGGCGGTCATGAGATCCTCCAGCTGGTCCGGCTTGATCTTGCCGTCGATGACGGGCTTGAGGCCGTTGCAGAGGAACTCCAGCCGCTCGTGGTGGTTCAGCACGGAGGGGTATTTCTGGAAGACCGCACTGGCCTTGGGATTCATCACGTGCTCCTCCAGGGCGATCAGGCCGTTGCGGCGCCCGATCATGAAAATTTCGTAGAGCAGCTTGAGCAGCTCGAAGAAGTCCTTCCGGCCGGCGGTCTTGCCGGTCAGCGACTCCTTGGACTTGTGGATGATCTCCTTGATCACGTGCGACGGCGTCGCGATCACCAGCACGCCGAGGGCGATGCCGAGGATCACGACGAACTCCGAGAGATGCAGCAGCACCCCCGGATGCCCGCCGGCCAGCATGAAGCCGCCGAGGGTCGACGCGAAGACGATGAGAGCTCCGACAATGATCAGCATGACGGGCGGTTAGCGGTCCTGCACCCGTCCGAGGAAGGCCCGCAGCCCGAGGATGGTCTGGGAGTGAATCTGGCAGATGCGCGATTCCGTCAGGCCGAAGACGGCGGCGATCTCGGCCAGCCGCAGGTTCTCGTAATAATACATGGCGAGGATCTTCCGGGGGATGTCGGGCAGCTCCTTGATCCGGGCGGCCACCAGCTGGAGCATCTCCTCCTTCTCCAGCCGGTCGCGGCCGGTGACATCGGCCTCGTCGGCCAGCAGCTCGTGCAGGGAGGCCCCCTCGGAATCCTCCATCTCGGAGCGCTGGTCGATGGCGATGAACGTCACGGGCTTGGAGTCGTCCAGCCATTTGGCAAATTCCTTCTCGCTCAGGCCGAGGTCCGCGCGGATCTCGTCCTCCTTGGCGACGCGGCCGAGGCGCTGCTCGAGGTTGTTGATCGCCTCCTTCATCTTGCGGGCGCGGGCGCGGGCGCGGCGCGGGCACCAGTCCATGCGGCGCAGCTCGTCGAGGATCGCCCCGCGGATGCGCACGGTGGCGTAGGCGGCGAAGGTGCTGCCCTGCTCCGGGTCGTACTTGCGCACGGCGGCGATCAGGCCGGTGACGCCCACGCTGTAGAGGTCGTCGGCGTCGATGTGCGCCGGCAGGTTGAGCTTGATCCGGTCGACCACGTTGCGGACGAGCGGGAGGTAGCGGACGATCAATTCCTTTTGGTCGAGGTCGCTGGAGTTGACGCCTTGGTAGGCGCGCCACGCGGTGGCGGGGAGGGCATCCGTGCCTGTTGCAGGAACAGTTTGGTTCATGGTCGAGGGCGGGTTCAGGGTTGCTTGCCGGCCAGGACCGCCGCGGCGGCGGCCTTTTGCCGGATTAAAATGGTCTCGCGCAGTCCGCGCAGGAGGATGGTCCAGAACCAGCGGAAGAGCAGCGCCCCGGCGAGGCAGCCGATGACGGCGTTCAGGAGGAAGCGGTCGGCGGTGCTGCCGATGAGCCAGCTGGTGGCCGCCGCGACGGTGAAACCGAGGGCTCCGCCGGAGAGGAAGACAAAGCGCATGATGGGGGGGTGGGGTTGACGGGGATTCAGTCGGCGATGGGCAGCGTGCGGCGGGCGAGGGCCTGGGCGGCCTCCGTCTCGCAGTCCCCGGTGAGCGACGGGCCGGTGGAGAGGAACAGCGGCTCGAGTTCGCTCTCGAGCAGGTAGTCCCAGAGCCGGCCCCACTGCGGGGTCTCGTCGAGGTGGGTGAAGATCACGTGGGTGGCGCCCAGCTCGCGGCCGGCGGCAAAGGCGCGGCGGAGCGCGGCATGCTGGTACGCGGCGTTCAGCACGAGCACGCGCTCGGTGATCTCCTCCCGCTCGAGGAAGGCCATGAGGGCGGCGTTGTCCTCCGGCACGCGCAACGACAGGGCGGGCAGGTCGAAATACACGAAGCCGCCGGGCATCGCCGGCCGGGTGTTCGCCGGGTAATGGGCCAGCGGCACGCCGAGGGCCTCGCAAAAAACCGGCAGCGGTCCCGGCGTGTTGGGCCGGTCGAATTCCGCGGTCACGACATGGCCGAGCCGGGCGTGCCGGAAGACTTCCGCCGCGAGCCATTTGCAGAGGGCGGTGCTGCGGCCCACGCCGGCGGCGCCGAGGAACGCGGCCCGGCTCAGGGCCGGACCGGCCGGACGCGACTCGACCTGGGTGCACAGCTCGCGGCCGACCTCGACGAGCGCCCGGTGCAGCGGCGCGGCGGACAGCCCGGCCCAGGCCGGAGTCGCTTCCAGCCGGTTGAGCACGTTCTCCGAAAAACCGGAACGGCGGAGCAGGTCGGGCAGGCCGCGGAAATTGTCGGCCGGCAGCCGGCGGGCGCCGGGCGCGGGGGTCTCGGGCCCGGCCGGGGTGATCTCGACGGTCGCCGCCGCGGGGGTGGCGGGTTCGATCTGCGCAATGACCTCCAGCTTGGGGGCCGAGAGCAGGCGCCACCAGCGTCCGCTGGTGACGGAACGGACCGACAGCACGCGCGCCTGCTCGCCGAGGCGCTCGCGGATGAGCGTCGCGGCCTGTTCGGCCGAATCGACGACGAACCGGTAGCAGGCGCCGGCGGCGGGGGCGGAATCGGGGGCGAGAAGGTTCATGGGTTCAGGCGGCGACCTTGATCGGGACGGGCTCAAGGCGGGGCAGGTTCATGGGCAGCGGCACGATGCCGGCGTTCTCGATCTCGGAGCTCGCCGGCAGTTCCTGGAACGAGAGCACGATCAGCCGCGGAAAGGACGGCTCGAAGAAGCGCTTCAGTGGCAGGCGCGCGTCGGCCGAGACCACGAGGACCATGGGCAGGCCGCTCTGCGCCAGCTCGGTGGTGCGGCGGCTGAATTCGTCGAGCAGGTGGCGGCCGATGACAGGCTCGAGGGCCAGGCCGACGTCGGTCGCGGTGCGGTGGATCTTGCCGGTGAGCAACTGCTCCAGCCGCGGGTCGAGCGTGAGGGCCTTGATGATGCCCGGCCGGGATTCGTACTCCGGCACGAAGTAGAGGCCCAGCCGGCGGCGCACCAGCTCCGAGAGGTCGTCGGGATTCTTGGACAGCGAGGCGAAGTCGGCGATGCCCTCGAGGATGGTCGGCAGGTTGACGATCGCCACGCCCTCGCGCAGGAGGTTCTGCAGCACGCGCTGGATGATGCCGATGGTCACGAGGTCGGGCAGCAGCTCCGCGATCAGAGCGGGGTGCGTGTGCTTGACGTGGTCGACGAGCGACTGCACGTCCTGCCGCGTGACGAGCAGGTGGGCGTTGGTCTTGAGGGTCTCGGAGAGGTGGGTGATGAGCACTGAGGACGGGTCGACCACGGTGTAGCCGTTGAGCTCGGCGGTCTTCTTCTCGGTCTCGTCGATCCAGGTGGCCTCGAGGTTGAAGACCGGCTCGCGGGTCGCCGTGCCCCGCAGGCGCACGGTACTGCCGGAGACGTTCATCGCCATCCAGCGGCCGGGGGTCAGCATGCCGCGCACGAGCGCCTTGCCGCGTAGGAGGAAGCGGTACTCGTTGGCCTCGAGCTCGAGGTTGTCGCGGACCGAGATCGGGGGGATGATGATGCCCTTTTCGCGGGCGAGCGTCTTGCGGACGCCGGTGATGCGCGCCAGCAGGTCGCCGCCGGCCTTGGCGTCGGCGAGATTGAGCAGGCCGTAGCCGATCTCGATGGCGAAGACGTCGACATCGATGAGCTTGCGCACGTCCTCGGCGCCGGCGGCGGCCGTGGCCGGGACGGCGGCGGCGGGGGTCCCCTCCCCGGCCTTGGCCGCGGCCTGCTTGCCGGCCGGCTTGGCGGCGGCGGCCGGGAGCGGCGTGGCGTCCTCCTGCTCCCTGAGGGTCTTGGCGGCGAAACCCGCGAGCGCGGCCAGCCCGAGGAACGGGATGGCGGGCATGCCGGGCATGAGGCCGAACACCGCCAGGCAGCCCGCGGCGATGCCCAGGGCGCGCGGGTAGCGGAAGAGCTGGCCGGCGATCTGGGCGCCGAGGTTGTTGTTGTCCGTGGCGCGGGTGACGAGGATGCCGGCGCCGACCGAGATGATGAGCGCGGGGATCTGCGAGACCAGGCCGTCGCCAATCGAGAGGAGGGTGAACTTCTGCAGCGACTCGCCGAGCGAGAGGCCCATCTGCAGGACGCCGACGGCGAAGCCGCCGACGATGTTGACCAGGGTGATGATGATGCCGGCAATGGCGTCGCCGCGGACGAACTTGGAGGCGCCGTCCATCGCGCCGTAGAAGTCGGCCTCCTTCTGGACCTTCACCCGGCGGGCGGTGGCGGTGACCTCGTCGATGATGCCCGCGTTGAGCTCGGCATCGATCGCCATCTGCTTGCCGGGCAGCGCGTCGAGGGTGAAGCGGGCGCTCACCTCGGCGATGCGCCCGGCGCCCTTGGTGATGACGACGAAGTTGATGACGACCAGGATCAGGAACACCACCGCGCCGACGATGTAGTTGCCCTGGATGACGAAATGGCCGAACGACTCGATGATCTGGCCGGCGTAGCCGTTGCCCAGGATCTGGCGGGTCGAGCAGATGTTGAGCGCGAGCCGGAAGAGCGTGAGCGTCAGCAGCATCGTGGGGAAGCCGGAGAACTCGGGCGGGTCCTTCACGTAGAGGATGGCGAGCAGCACGAGCAGCGAGAGCCCGATGCTCAGGGCCAGCAGCGCGTCGATGATGAACGGTGGCACCGGCACGACGAGCATGAGCACCGTGCCGAACAGGCCGCCGGCCAGCAGCAGGTCGGCGCGCTTGATCAGCCGGGCGATGGCGTTGGGATGGGCGGGCGGCATGGGCTCAGGCGGCGACCTCGAGGCGGCGGGACTTCAGCCGGTGGAAATAGTAGCGGTGCGTGCGGTAGACCACGGCGAGGATCGAGGCCACGGCCTGGTAAAGCTCCGTGGGGATCGTCTCGCCGACCTGGCCGAGCGAGAACAGCAGGCGCGCCACGGGCTTGTTCTCGACCATCGGCACGCCGTGCAGGGCGGCGATTTCCTTGATGCGGCGGGCAAAGCGGTTGTCGCCCTTGGCCAGCACGACGGGGGCCTGGTCCCGGCCGCGCTCGTAGCGCAGGGCGACGGCGTAGTGCGTGGGGTTGGTCAGCACGACATCGGCGGTCGGCACGGCGGAAAGCATCTGCTTCTGCATGAGGCGCCGGCCCAGGCGGCGCTGCGCCCCCTTGACCTTGGCGTCGCCCTCGGCGTTGCGGCGCTCGTCCTTCACCTCCTGCTTCGTCATCATCATCTCCTGCGAGGTATGGTACCGCTCATAGGCATAGCCGATGGCGGCGATGATCCCGAGCGCGAGCAGCAGCCGGCCAAAGAAGTCCAGGGTCGCGTGATGGAGGAATTGCGCGAGGTAGGCCGCCTCGACGGGTGCGCTGAACAGCGGGTCCGTCACGAGGTGCTTGGCCCCGGCCCAGAGCGCGAGACCGATGGCCACCAGCTTCAGCAGGTCGATGCCACCGCGCACGAAGACCGACTTGGAAAACACCCGGCCGAAACCCTTCACGGGGTCGAGGCTCTCGAACTTCAACCCGATCGCCTCGGAGGACAGCCGGAAGCCGCTCTGCAGGCCGCCGGCGAAAAGGGCGGCGCCGACGCAGGCCAGCAGCACGGGGAGCAGCGCCTTGCCGACGGTCAGTATCACCTCGGCGAGCAGCGACGGGACCGTGCCGCGCTCGATCGTCGTCACCGCGAAGCGCGAGAACATGCCGGTCGCATACTCGGCCACGTCCCGTGAGGCGGTCTGCACGGTGAAGGTGAGCACGGCCAGCGCCGCGGCGATGAGGATCAGCACCTGCAGTTCGGGCGATTTCGCGAATTGCCCGCGTTCGTGCGCCTCAGACAGCCGTTTCTCGGTGGCTTGCTCGGTTTTTTGTTCCTGATCGGTGTCTGACATGCGCACGCACCAGAAAGCAATGCCGATGCCAACTGCCGGTACCCAACCGTTATCCTTTTGGAGGCAAATACATGCATCATTCTGAGTTTTCCCTGTTCCGTTTATCAGCCGGTGCGCCGGACCGGTGCGGCCGGCACGGAAATATTTGCCGCCAATGGTGATTTTTACGCCGGCCTTACGGTCGCGCGGCCGGGCGCCGGGGCGTTTTTATCACGGCCCGGGGAAAAGCCGCAGCATGTCCATCGGCATGCGGCCAAACTCGACCAAGAGGTAGCGCGCGATGAGCGCCCCGGCCCCGGCCAGCAGCCCGATGCCCGCGAGCAGGCGCAGGGAATAGCTGAGGATGAAAACATTCATCTTGGGCACGGCCCGGCTGAGCACGGAAAAGGCGAGCGTCACGAGAAAATTCAGCGCGATGAACGGCGCCGCCATGCGCAGCGCCAGCTCGATCACATGGCCGGAGGCGGCGATGAGGAATTCCGGCGCCCCGGCCTGGAAGGCCGCGTGGCCGGGAGCGGCCAGCCGGAAGCTCCGGGCAAAGGCCGTGATCGCGGTCAGATGGCCGCCGACCAGGAAGAAGATCAACCCGGCGAAAACCCCGAGAAAGGCCGCCAGCGGCTCGGTCGCCGGCTCCGGCATGCCGAATCCCGGCGAGGCGACCAGCCCGATCTCGGAGGTGATGACGCGTCCGGCCATTTCCACGGCCGCAAAGCTCATCCGGCCGACGAAACCCATCGCGAGCCCGAGGATGATCTCGCCCATGGCCGCCCGGGCGAGGTCCCACTGCCCCGCCGGCAGCTGGGCGGGCGGCACGATGCCGGCCACCAGGGTGGCAAGGCAGGCGCTGAGCGCGACCCGCACCGTCACGGGCAGCGGCCGCCCCGCCAGCGTGGGCAGGAGCATGATGATGCCGACCGAACGCAGCAGCACCATCAGCCAGGTCAGAAGGTAATCAAGGCTCATGGGCGGCGGAAGCAGAATGGAGGCGGGACCACCGGTCCCGCGAGGCACCGGTCCCGCGGCCGGTAACCACCGGACCCGTGGTCCCGCCTCCAGGCTCAGGATGACAGGGCATTTTCCGCGCGACCTCAGTGCGCCAGCGTCCCCATGCGGGTGATGAAGGAGATCATGAACTCGGAGAGCGCCCGCAGCAGCCACGGGGCGAGCAGGATCAGCGCGCCGGACAGCGCCAGCAGCTTCGGCGCGAAGGTCAGCGTCGGTTCCTGGATGCTCGTGACCGACTGCAGCAGGCTCGCCAGCAGACCGACCACCAGGGTCACGCCCAGGAACGGCGCCACGATGTAGAGGGCGAAAAGCATGGTGGTCTTGAAGATGTCGACGGCGAGTTCGGGATTCATGGGGACGGTGGGTTCAGCCGGTGAAGCTCTGCATCAGCGCGCGCACGACCAGGTGCCAGCCGTCCACCAGGACGAAGAGCAGCAGCTTGAACGGCAAGGCGACGACGACCGGCGGCATCATCATCATGCCGAGCGCCATCAGGACGGAGGACACGAGGAAATCGATGACCAGGAAAGGCAGGAAAAGCAGGAAGCCCATCTGGAACGAGGTCTGCAGCTCGCTGACCACGAACGACGGCACCACGACGCGCATCGGGAGGTCCTTCACCGCCGTCGGACCGTAGCCGCCCAGCTCGAGGAAATATTCCAGGTCGCGCGTGCGCGTCTGCTTCAGCATGAATTCCTTCAGCGGCACCGACGCCTTGTCCATGGCGACGACCGAGGTCATCTGCCCGGCCATGTAGGGCTGGATCGCCTCCGCATTGATGCGGTCGAAGACCGGGCCCATGAGGAAAAAGGTCAGGAAGAGCGACAGGCCGATGATGATCTGGTTCGAGGGCGCACTGGGCACGCCGAGGGCGGTGCGCACGAAGCCGAGCACGATGACGATGCGGGTGAAGCTCGTCATGAGCAGCACGATCGACGGCGCGAGCGTGAGCAGCGTCATCAGGATGACGATCTGCACCGCGACGCTGACGTCGCCCGTGCGCGAGGTGCCGTCCAGCCCGATGGTCAGGTGCAGCGGATCGGCCTTGGGCGCGGCGGCGGACGAAGTCGGGGTCGCGCTGGTCGGCAGGCCGCCGGGGATGATCGTCGGCGAGACGGCCGTCTGCTGGGCATGGGCCGGCGGGGCGAAGGCCGCGAAAAATAACGTCACGGCGAACAGCCCGAGCCAACGCCCCAGCAGCGGGCGGTGACCGCCGTTCCGGTCGCGGCGGTCACCGACCGCCGCTCCCGGGCGAAAAAGTTTTGGTGCGTCCGTCATGGCCGGCCTTTGCCCTCGCCCTCGAGCGGTGTGAGGAGGTCGATGCGGCCCGGGCAGACGCCGAGCAGGAATTTGCGGTCCTCATAGGTGGCGACCACCAGAAACTGGCGGTTGCCGAGGGACTTGGTCTCGGCGATGGCCAGCCTGCGCAGGGCCGCGGCGCCGCCGGGCGCGGTGCGGCCGCGCCAGAAGAGCCAGCCGCCGGCGGCCGCCATGAGTCCGGCGGCGAAAAGCACGGGGGTGTAGCCGGTGCCGTGGTCCGCGGACACGGCGGCGCGGTCGCCGGCCGGACGCGGATAAATGACGTCGCCCGGGGCCACGGCCGCCGGCTTATCCGCGGCGTGCAGCCCGAGTCCGGCCAGGCCGAGCAGGCCGCCGAGCCGGAGGGCCAGCAGGATGCGCCGCAGGCTCATGCCGGGGGCTTGATGCTGCCGACGAGCTCGGTGATCTTGATGCCGAAGTTGTCCTCGACGACCACGACCTCGCCGTAGGCGACCAGCTTTTCGTTGACGTAGAGGCCGACGGGGTCGCTGGCGTGCTGGTTGAGCTGCAGCACGGAGCCGGGGGCCAGCTCCAGCACCTCGCGCATGGGCAGCAGGCAGGAGCCCAGCTGCACGGTGACTTTCACCTTCACGTCGAGTACGATATCAAGTGCTTTTTCGTCCATCAGGTTTGGCATGGTTGAGTTCCTCGGGAGGAAGTTTGCGGGTAAGTTTCACGGCGACGCGGTCGGTATCGAGCCCGACGGTGCCGGTAAATTTGTGGGAGCCGTTGAGCAGCACGGCGGTCTCCTGCAGGCGGGTGGCCGGCAGCTCGAGCACGTCGCCGACCCGCAGGCTGAAGATCTCGCGGAGGCTGAGCTCGAAGGCCTGCCACTCGGCGCGCACGGGCACCGTGATGCGGTCGTACGAGGCCTGCCAGGCGGGGTGCTTCTCGACCTGGGCGATGGTGGCGTCCTTCTGGCGGCGGGCCTGCATCTTCTTCACCAGCGGCTCGATGGTATAATAGGGCACGCCGATCTGGATCTGCTCGGAACAGTCGCCGAAGTTGACCTCCATGGTCAGGGCGAGCACGATGGCGTCCTTGGGCGAGGTCTGGAGGAAGCGGCCGTTGTTCTCGTGGCCGATGATGAGCCCGCGCAGCTCCTGCTCGCTTTTCCACTGGCCGCACCACTCCTCGAGGATGATCTGGATGACGTCCTCGAGCAGGGCGACCTCGATCTCGGTCAGGTAGCGCTCGGCCTTCACCGAGTGGCCCCGGCCGCCGAGCAGGCGGTCGGCGATGGTGAGGGCGAGCCGGGGATTGATGTCGAGGATGCCGACGCCGAAGAGCGGCTCGGCCTTGAACAGGCACAGGTGGGTCGGGCTGGGCAGCGACTCGGTGAACTTCGTGTAGCTGACGGTGGTGAGCTTGGCCATCTTGAGGCTCAGCTCCATGCGCAGGAACAGCGAGAGCCGCGCGCTCAGGTAGCGGATGAAATCCTCGTGGAGGATGCGCAGCCGCCGGAGCTCGATCTCGGACAGGAAAACCGGGTTGCGGAAATCGTAGGTCTCGACCTTGAAGGCGGAGGCCAGGGTGGTGCGCTCGCCGTTGGCGCGCACGAAGTGGTGCTTCGGGGCCGCGCCCTCGGTCGATTGCGCGAGCAGCCGGTCGATCTCGGACTGGTCGAGAAAATCGGTGGCGGGCTTGGCGGGATCGTCGGCCATGGCGGGGGTTACTGCACCACGAAGTCCGAGAAATAGACCTGCTCGGCCACGCGCCTGCCCAGCGCCGTGTTGTAGGCCAGCACGAGTTTCTCGCGCAGGACGTTCTTGGCGCCGGGTTCCTCGAGGTCGGCCAGGGAGAGGGACGAGAGCACGTTGAGGGTGATGTCGGTCAGCTTGGCCTTCTGGCCCTCGAAGGTGGTCTTGATGTTCGCGTCCGTGCCGGTGACGATGAACGTGGTCTTGAGGTACCGCGTGCCCATGGTGCCGGCGAGGTTGACGACGATGTTCTGGAACTCATAGGTGGCGGGATTGGGCGCCTCCCCCTTCCCGGCCTTGCCGGCCTTGCCGCCCTTGGCGCCGCCCTCTTCCTTGGTCTCGCCCGCCGGGGCGGCCGCAGAGGCCTCCGCGGCGTCGCCGGCTTTGACGGCCGCCAGCTTTTTCTGCATGCGGGGCAGGAGCACGAACTCGGCGACCGCCCAGCTGAGCACGGGCGCCAGCACGATTGCGGTGAGGACGGGCAGCCACGGCGCCAGGAGCGAGGCCTTGACGGCCGGGGCCGGGGTCCCGGTGGGCGGGGTCGAGGCCGCCGCCGCGGCGGCGGCGGCGGCGGTGGGAGCGGCGGCTTCGGTCTTGGCGGCCATGGGTGGGGTCCGGGATTGAGGCTTAACGGGTCTTCAGGTTGACGATGTCCTCGAGGATGGTGTCGGACACCGTGATCAGCCGCGAGCCGGCCTGGAAGCTGCGCTGCGTGGTGATCAGGTTGGAAAACTGGTCGGTGAGGTCGACGTTGGAGAGCTCGACGGTGCCGGACTGGATGGAGCCGAGGCCGTTCGTGCCCGGGGCGTTGATGCCCCCGGCCTGCAGGGCGGAGGTGCCGGCGGCCGCGCCGACCGGTCCGGCCGCGAGCAGGCCGGTGTAGAGGTTGTTGCCCACCTTGGTCAGGGCGGTCTGGTCGGTGAATTTCTGCAGCTGCACCTGGTTGGTGGTCGCCGAGGAGCCGTCGGAGTAGAACTCCACGATGTTGCCGCTCTTGTCGATGGTGGTGGACTGGAGCTGCGTGCCGTTGGGCGGCGTGCCGAGCTGGATGTCGCCGACCGTGCCGAGCGCATTCCCGGTCAGGCCCTGCACCCGGTAGCCCTGGGCCGTCACGAGATAGCCCTGGTCGTCCCAGCGGAAGCTGCCGTCGCGCGTCGCGTACTCGGTGCCGTCCGTGGGGCTCTTGACGTGGAAATAGCCCTCGCCCGAGATGCCCAGGTCGGTGCCGTTGCCGGTCGACTCGAGCGAGCCCTGGGTGTAATTGGTGTTGATCCCGGCGAGCTTCACGCCGGTGCCGACCTCGACCGTCGGCGAGTTGGAGGAGGTGGCGCTGGAGGGCGAGGATTGCTGGAGTATGTTGCTGAAGCTGTCGGAGTACTGGGCGCTGCTGCTCTTGAAACCGTTCGTGTTGACGTTGGCGATGTTGTTGCCGATGACTTCGAGACCTTTCATGAAGGTGCGCAGGGCGCTGACGCCGCTGCCGAGTGTGCCGATGAGGGACATGGTTGCTGTGGTGGTTGAGGTTTACTGGCCCGCGGCGTTGGCCGGGGTCGCCGCGGTGGGAGTGGATACGGGGGCCGGCTGCACGAGCAGGACCGAGGAAATCTGGTAGGCTTGGCCGCCGACCATCAGCTCGGGGCCGTTGGTCGGATCGACCTGCACCGCGCTGACCACGCCGCTGGCGGTGCCACCGTTGCCGTCGTCGACCGTCACCTGCTGGCCGATGTAGGAATTGGCCGCGGCGAGCTGCTGGCTGGTGCTGAGCTTGGCCATCTCGGCGGTCATGGTCTGGGTCTGGGAAAGGGAGGTGAACTGCGCCATCTGGGCGATGAAGGCCGTGTCGTCCATCGGCTTCATTGGGTCCTGGCTCTGGAACTGGACGGCCAGCAGCTTCATGAAATCCGCGGAGCCGAGCGCCTGCGGGCTGCTGACGATGGGCGCGGTGACGGCATTGTTCTGGGTCGAGGTGACGGGGGAGACACTCATGGTGGGATCAGGCGAAGGCCTGGAGCAGGGTGGTGGTGAGGGGCACGGCCGGAGCCGGGGTGGCGGGCGCGCTCTCGGCCGAAAAATCGGCCGGGCGGGCGAAGGGGGCTGGCTCGGGGTTGTTCTGGCCGCGCTGTTGCGGCGTGCCCTGACCGGGCGAGCCCAGGGCGGATTCATTGCCGGCGGCAGCCGGACTGAAGACGGGGTCGGCGAGACGGAGTTCGCGGCCGGCCGCCGGCGGCATCACGGCCTGCCACTCGTGCGTCAGGGCGCTGCGCAGTTCCATCGAGTCGGTGCGAAAGGTCGTGTGCACGGTCCCGTCCCGCAGTTCCACGCGGAGGGCGAGCTGCTCGTTGCCCACCTTGAACTGGAGGTCCACTGATTTCTGGACCGAGTCGGCGTGACGCTCGAGCGCCTCAACCGCCGTGACGACGGCGGCCATCGTCTCCCGCAGCGAGGCCACGGGCGCGGGTGCGTCCGTGACAACCATCTGGGCCGGTGCCGTCCCGACGGCGATCGGACCGTTCGCGACCGCCGCCACCGTGGGGGCGGATTTCGAACGCAGGAAAGGATTGGCGGGCATGACGGACTGCACCTCAGCAACGCCGATGCCAACGGCCGGAGACGCAGCGGTAACCACGCCCTGGCCAGTGCTTAGAAAATCTTTTTTATCCGCCGAATCGATGGTGGCGGATTCCGGGAAAAGGGTGCGCAGGCCGGCGGCATTTTTTTCCGTCAACGCGTTCCGGTCTCCCGCGGAGGCCGGCGCGGCACCGGACCGCGGCTGGCCGGTTGGCGGAATTTGCCCGGTCATGCCCGCCAGGATTGCACCCGTCAGCTCGGCGCCGGCGGCAGGAGCGGCGGCCGGCGCGCGGCTGGTTACCGGCACAGGCTGCGGTGCCGCCGGGAGCACGACCGGCGCTCCGTCTTTGGGCAGCGCGACGGCCTGGGCGGCGGCCGGGAACACATTCTCGCCGGGTGTCGCGACGCCACCGACGGCGGGTACACCCGCGGCCGCCAGTGAAACCGTTGCCGGATTGGACCCGATCAAGGTGCCACCGGTTGTCGCGGATGCGGCCGGGACCGTGGCCCGGGCCGAGCGGGCCACGAGGATCCCCAGTGGCCCGACCGGGGCCGTCGGGTCCGGCACCGGCGGCAGGGTCACACCCGGCATGACGAATGACGCGGCCAGGATGGCGGAGGTCGTTTCCAAGTCGGTCCCCGGCTTTGCCCCCGGGCTTGCATCCGGCTCCGTCACCACCGGCGTGCTGCCCGCCGCGGCATAGGTCCGGGTGGAACGGGCCCCGAAGAACCCGGCCGGCCGGCTTTGATTAGAAAAGGCGAAAGCCTCCGGCCGCACGGCGGCCGGGTTGTCGCCGGCGGGCGCATCACCGCCCCGGGACAGCAGGCTCGCCGTTCCCGGTTGGGCGCCGGGCATCAGGCTGGCCGTGGCGAGGATGTCCGCGGATTTTGCGGCGTCGGATGCCGCCGCGGGCACTGCTGGTCCGGCTGGCTCCTTGTCCGCCGGGAGCATGGCGGCGAATGAATTCGCGCCGGCAGCCTGGCCGGAAGCACCGGGGGCGGCATCGGCCGCAGGGACGCCGGTTGTGGCGGACTCGGGTGGGACGGACAGGGAAACGGAGAGGGAAAGTTGCATGGATGCGCTTCCTTCCTTGGAGTGCAACCGCCCGGTCCGTGGGCGGCGGGATGGGTTTCAGGGGTTCGAGGCGGTCTTCGTGGATTTCATCAGGCGGAGACGGTCGGACAAGAGGGCGGCGCGGCGGGCCAGCGGCACGCCGTCGGGTCCGGCCGTGCGGCTCATCTCCTCGAAAATGGGCGCGACCACGTCGGGTTTCATCTGGGACAGGATCTTGACCACCATCAGGTCATCCATCTCCCGGATGATGGCGACGGCGGCCCGGGGCGTGAGATTGGTGTAGGTCTGCGCGAGCGAGCGGATGTTCTTCGCCTCGTCGGCGTTGATCTCGATGACCTTGGTGGCGATCTCCTGGCGGAGCCCCTCGATCTCGGTGCGGACCTTGTTGAGCTCCTGGCCCTCGGCGGCAAGCTGGGCCTCGCGCCGGTCGAGCGAGTCGGCCTGCTGGTGCAGGCGTTCGCGCTCCCCCTTCAGCTCGTTGGCCAGGTTCTCGATCTCGATGGTCCAGAAATTCCAGCCCCGCTGGCGCTCCTCGCCGCCCAGCGCGTCCTTGTGTGGCACGAGCCGGATGGCGTGTTCCAGCGCGACCTCGGCCGCGACCCAGAACACATACAGGCCGGTGCCCAGCCCCACGCAGAGGGCGACGGCGGCGGCGATGAAAGGATTCGACAGTTTCTTCATGGGGAGACGACGGTGGAGGCGGCGAGCCGGCGGGCCACGCGGAACCCGCCCATCTCGTCGAGGTCCTGCTGCGCCTCGCGGGCGGCCTCGAGCCGGTGGAGCGTGCGCGCCTTCGCCTCGAGCTTTTCGACGATCTTCACGTCGCGGTGCGCCTCGATGTAATCCTGGCGGCGCTCCTCCATCCGGGCGCGGGCCTCGATCAGGGCGCGTTCGGAGCCGATCTCTTCCGCGCAGACGAGGCGGTAGGCACCCCAGAAGGCGATCTCGTCGGCCGCCCGGAAGGTGGCGCGCCGGCCGTCGTGCATCACGGTCTCGAGCTCCGCGCGCCGCGCGCGGACGCCGGCGAGGTGTTCCTCGGCCTGGACATAGCCATGGACGGCGGCGGCAAACGCCTCGCGCGCGCGCGCCTGGCGGTGCGCCCGCAAAACGGCCACGGGCCGCAGGGGAAAGCGGAATTTCTTCATGGGGCGACGATTTTCCTGAGGTGGGCGTAGCAGGCGGCCCGCGCGGTGTGCTCGTGCACGGGCTGGCGGGCAAATTTTCCGAGCGGCTCGTGGAGCGCGATCGCCTGGTCGAGCGCCGCGTTCGCGCCCTTCTGGTAGGCGCCAATGGAGACGAGGTCCTCGTTCTTGCGGTAGAGCGCCAGGTGCTCGCGCGCGCTGGCGGCGAGCGCGACCTCCTCCGGCGTGCAGATGTCCCGCGTCAGCCGGCTGACGCTCTCGAGCACGTCGATGGCCGGGTAATGGTTGAAATGGGCCAGGTTCCGCGAGAGCACCAGATGCCCGTCGAGGATGCCGCGCACGGCGTCGGCCACGGGCTCGTTCATGTCGTCGCCCTCGACCAGCACGGTGTAGAGCGCGGTGATGGCGCCGGTCTCGCCGGCGCCGGAGCGTTCCAGCAGGCGCGGCAGCATGGCGAAGACGGAGGGCGTGTAGCCGCGGGTCGCGGGCGGCTCGCCGATGGCGAGGCCGATCTCGCGCTGGGCCATGGCAAAGCGGGTGACCGAGTCCATCATCAGCAGCACGTTCCTGCCCTGGTTGCGCCAGGCCTCGGCGATGGCCGTGGCGGTGAAGGCGGCGCGCAGGCGCAGCGGCGCGGGCTGGTCGGAGGTGGCGACGACGACGACCGCGCGCTTCATGCCCTCGGGGCCCAGGTCCTTCTCGATGAACTCGCGGACCTCGCGGCCGCGCTCGCCCACGAGGGCGACGACCACGACGTCCGCCTCGGAGCCGCGCGCGATCATGCCCATGAGGGTCGACTTGCCGACGCCCGAGCCGGCGAAGAGGCCGAGGCGCTGGCCGCGGCCGAGCGGGACGTAGGCGTCGATGGCGCGCACGCCGGTGGCGAAGGTGGTGCTGATGCGCTGGCGGCGCAGCGGGTGCGGCGGGGTGCCGGTGGCGGCATCGTCCGGCTGCACGGGCAGCAGGCCGCGGCCGTCGAACGGCCGGCCCAGCGCGTCGAGGACGCGGCCGAGCATTTCCGGGCCCGGCCGCGGCAGCGGGGGCCGCTCCAGCGCGGCGACCTCGCAGCCCACGTGCAGGCCGTTGGTCTCGCCCAGCGGCATCAGGAGCACGCGGTGGGCGCGGAAACCGACGACCTCGGCCTGGACGGTGAAATCGGCGCGCGGCGAGCGCAGCAGGCAGAGTTCCCCGAGGCCGACGTTCGGGCCGTCGGACTCGATGATGAGGCCCGTGACCGCGGTGACCGTGCCGAGCCGCTGCACCTTGGGCAGGTGGCGCACCTGGGTGCGGATGGCCTCGAACATCGGGGTGACGGTCGTGTTCATGCGACGGCGAGGGCGCGGGCCAGGGCCTCCAGCTTGGTCTGCTGGCGGGCGTCGGTGAGGCCGAAGCGGCTGCGCACCTGGCAGTCGCCGGGGGTCAGCGCCAGGTCGGCGCGGACCTTCAGGCCGGGATAGCGTTCCAGCCAGCGGGGACTGAACTGGTTGAACAGCTCGGCGTCGCGCGGGCAAAGGATGAGCTCGAGGTGCTCCCGCTCCGGGAACAGCTGCTCGAGGGCGTCGCGGCAGAGCCGGTCGATGGTCTCGACCGGCGGCTCGTAGCCGGCGAGGAGATGCTTGGCGATGTCGACCGCGAGCGCCGGCAGGGCGTCGCGCACCTGCTTGAGCAGGGCGGGCTCGAGCGCGCCCAGCTTGTCGAGCACGCCGCTGCTGAGCTGGGCGACCTCGGCGCGCATGTCGACCATCTGCTGGTCGGCGAGGGTGCGCGCGGCATCGACCCCGCGGCGGTAGCAGGTCTCCCCGTGGGTGTTGTACTCCGACTCGGTGTAGAGCCGGCCGGCGCGGCCGGCCGTGACGGTGCCGGTGAGCGGGCGGTCGAAGGGGATGAGCTTGGAATGGATCATGGGTGTCAGGCCACGAGGCTCTCGGAGCCCTCGGACTCGAGGGTGATGGAGCCCTCCTCCTCGAGGCGGCGGACGACCTGGATGATGGCGTCCTGCGCGGTCTCGACGTCCTTGAGGCGGACGGGGCCGAGCAGGTCGATCTCCTCGCGCAGGCTCTCGGCCGCGCGCTTCGAGATGGAGGCGTAGATCCGCTCGCGCAGGGCCTCGCTGGCGGACTTCATCGAGGTGGCCAGGTTGGCCGAGTCGACCTCGCGCAGCACGCGCTGCAGGTCGGCCGGCTGGAGGCGGCTGAGGTCCTCGAAGCTGAACATCTTCTTGCGGATGGCGGCGCCGAGCTGGGCGTTGCGCTCCTCGAGGCGGGCGAGGAGGTTCTTGGACATCTCCTTGTCCAGCTGGTTGAGCAGGTCGGCCACGGACCGGACGCCGCCGCTGCGGTGGAAGGCCGGCCGCACCTTGGTGTCGAAATGCTTGCCGAGCGAGCGGACGATCTTGGAGACGAGGTCGAGGGAGGTCGACTCGATCGTGCCCAGGCGCTCGACGACCTCCTCGCGCAGCTCGGGGCTGAGCAGGGTGAAGACCTCCGTGGCCTTCGGCGTGTCGAGGTAGGAGAGCAGGAACGAGATGGTCTGGGGCTGCTCGGCCTTGATGAGGTTGTAGATCTGGCGGCCCTCCATCTCGCTGATGTCCTTGATGACGTCGACGGAGGTGCCGACCGGGCCGACGCGGCCGATGATGGCCGAGGCCTTGTAGTCGCCCTTGGCGATCTCGAGGGTGCGCTGCGCGTAGGGCAGGCCGCCAAGCGAGGAATTCACGCTCTGCGCGCAGATGCTGCCGAACTCCTCCATCGCGAGCTTCTGCACCGTCTCGGGTATCATGGGGAAGGTGGACATCTCGCGGCAGAGCACCTCGATCGTGGGGTCGTCCAGGCTGCGGAGCACGTCCGCGGCGGCTTCGGGGCCCACGCAGATGAGGAAGACGGCGAGCTTCTGCTGCCGGGAAAGCTTGGTGTAGTCGATGTCGGCCATGGGATCAGTTTTTGCTGGCGGGGGTGGCGACCCAGTCGCGCAGCGCGGCGCCGATGTTGGCCGGCTTGTGGCGGATCAGCTGGTTGAGCATCTCGGGCGTGACGCCGTTGTTGCCGTTGGGCAGGGCGCGGCCCATGGCCTCGGGCGGCAGGGACAGCACCTCGACCGGCACCGCCTCGGGCTTCTGCTTCGACAGCATGCGCAGGAAGAAGGCGAAGACGCCGAGGGCGATCGCGACGGCGGACCAGCGGCTGCCGGCCTCGACCCAGCCCATCCAGCGGTTTTCGCTCTGGATCGCCTCGATCTGCGCCGGCAGCTGGGCGGTGGACTGGAACGGCACCTCCTGGAGGGAGACGAGCGCGTCGGGCGACTGGCCGGGCGCCGGCTTGAGCCCGAGGGCATTGAGGATGAGCTGGCGGATGGAATTCAGCTCCTCCGGCGTGCGCTTGAGCACGGCCGGCTCGGCGGCCGGGGCGCCGGCGGCGGGGGCGGCCGCGGGGGCGGCCCGCTGCGCGATGAAGACCGCGGCGGTGACGTTCTTCACCGCGCCGGGATTGCGGACGGTGTTGGTCGTCGTGCGGTTGATCTCGTAGGTGGTGGTGCGGTTCTTGCGGTTCTGCTCGGATGTGGAGGTCGGATGGGCCGCCGGCTCGGCGGCGGCGGCCTTGTCGGGCACGTTGGCGCTGACCCCGACGGGGCCGCCCGTGGCGCGCTGCTCGGCGGAGTTGGAGGTGTCCTCGGTGATGGTCTGCGAGCGGACGACCTGGCCGTCCGGGTCGTATTTTTCCTGGGTGGAGGTGGTCGCCTCGGTCTCGATCTCGGCGGAGACGCGCACGACGGCGTTGCCCGGGCCGATGACCGACGCGAGCATGGTCTCGACCTTCTTGGCGAGGTAGTCCTCGACCTGCTCCTTGTAGCGCATCTGGCTGGAGGCGGTGCCGAGGGCGGGATCCTGCTTCAACTCGTCGGACAGCACATGGCCGCGGTTGTCGACCACGGCGACGGCGTCGGGCTGCAGCCCCTGGACGGCGTTGGCGACGAGGTTGCGGATGGCGTTGACCTGCTCGCTCTCGAGATGGAGGCCGCCGACGTCGACGAAGACCGACGCGGAGGGCTTGATGCCCTGGTCGGTGAGCAGCAGCCGGTTCTCGGGCTGCACGATCATGACCCGCGCGGCGCGGACGCCCTGCAGCTGGGTGATGGTGCGGGCGAGCTCGCCCTGGATGGCGCGGAGGTAGTTCGTGCGCTGCACGAAGTCGGAGAGGCCGAACTGGCCCTTGTCGAAGATCTCAAACCCGACCCCGTCGCCGCTCGGCAGGCCCTTCGTCGCGAGGTCCATGCGGAGCTTGTAGACCTGGTCGGAGGGCACGGAGACGGCGGTGCCGCCGGCGCTGACCTGGTGCGGGATGTTCTGGGTCTGGAGCTGGCCGATGATGGCCGCGGCGTCCTTCTCGCTCATGCGCCCGTAGAGCAGCTGGTAATCGGGGCGGCGCGACCACACGACCACCGCGACGAGGCCGCCGATGACGGCGAGGGAGGCGACGACGAGCGAGACGCGCTGGTTGAGGCCGAGTTCGCCCCAGAGGGCGAGGAGGGATTTGGCGAAATTGTTCATTTAGAAAGCAAGGGGAAGGCTCACACCTGCATGCGCATGAGTTCCTGGTAGGATTCGATGAGCTTGTTGCGCACCTCGACCATCAGGGAAAAGGACACGCCGGCCTCCTGCATCGCGATGACGCTCTGGTGCAGCTGGTCGGAGTCGCCGAGCAGCACCTTCTGGGTGAGCGCCTGGGCCTCGGTCTGCTTGGCGTCGACCGAGGCGACGAGGCCGTCGAGCATCTTGCCGAAGCCGTCCGCGGGTCCCGGGCCGGCCGCGCCGCCGAGGTGCACGCCCGGCAGCTTGGGCAGCAGCGGGGCATCAATCTTGTTGAGCGCGGAGGCGCCGGAAAGCAGCGGATTGATGGGGGCGATGGGCGACATGCGGGGGGATCAGTCCGGGGCCTATTTGCCGATATCGAGGGTCTTCTGCGCCATCGCGCGGGCGTTTTTCACGACGGAGAGATTGGCCTCATAGGTCCGCGAGGCGGTGATCAGATCCACCATCTCCTGGGAAAGGTTCACATTGGGCATCGTCACGAGCCCGTCCGGCGTCGCGTCGGGGTGCTGCGGGTTGTAAACCTGCTGGCCGGGCGAGTGGTCGGTGGTGACCTGCGCCACGCGGACGCTTTGCAGGGAGCCGCTGGCCGAGCCCTGGCTCTTGATCAGCTCGGTCTCGAAGGAGACCACCTGGCGCTGGTAGGGGCCGCCGCTGGCCGTGCGCGTGGTCTGGGCGTTGGCGATGTTCTGGGCGACGATGTCGAGCCGGGTTTTCTGGGCCGCGAGGGCGCTGGCGGTGACGTCGATGCCGGAGATGAGATTCATGGGGGCGGGGGGCGGGCTCAGGTGGAGCGGCCGGTGATGGCCATTTTCAGCTGCTTGATGTTCTGCGAGATGATTTCCGTGAGGTATTCGTGCTCGACCGCGTTCTTGTTCATCGCGAGCAGCTCGTGCTCGATCTCCACGGAGTTGCCGTCGGGCCGGAGGACACGGGCGGCGGGGTCCTCCACAATCTGCGGCTTGATGCTGTCGGCCGTCGCGGGCAGTTCGCCCGCGGCGAGACGGGCCTTCAGCTGCGCGGCAAAATCCGGCGACACATCCATCCGATGGTAGCCCGGGGTCTCGGCGTTGGCGACGTTGGAGGCGATGGCCTCCTGCCGCACGACCGAGGCGTCCAGGAGCTTCCGGGCCAGCACGTAATTGTCAGACTGGAAGATGGGATCGACCATTTTGGTCCGGACTAACGCAACGACCATGCCAGTCTCCCCCGCCCCGGCCGAACCGGCTATTTTGCAGCGAGATAAAACTTTCTCCAGCCAGGTTGGGGATGGATTGCCTCGCCCGCGGGAAAATAACGGCGGCGACGGGGCAATAATTGCCGCCGGCCGCGCCGATTCCACGCGACAAACGCTACACTGGGGCGGTATTGCGCCGATATCTGATGCGACCCCATGAGGGAAAACGAATTCGAATTTATCCGCGGCCTCGTCTACGAGCACAGTCGCATCAATCTCGGGCCGGACAAGCGCGAGCTGGTCTCGGCGCGGCTGGGCAAGCGGCTGCGCGCCACCAGGCTCGCGACGGTCGGCGACTACTGCCAGTTCCTGCAGGCCGAGCGCGACGGCGAGGAACTGGCGCACCTGATCGACGCCATCTCGACCAACCACACCTTCTTTTTCCGCGAGATCGCGCACTTTGACTTCCTCACCCAGACCGCCGTGCCCGAGATGAAGGCCCGGGCGCGGGCCGAGCGCTGGCCCCGCCTCGACATCTGGAGCGCCGCCTGCTCCTCGGGCGAGGAACCTTATTCCATCGCGATGACGCTCGACGAATGCCTCGGCGCCGCCTGGCCCTGGCACATCGAGTGCACCGACATCTCGAACCGCATCCTCACCAAGGCCAGCGCCGGCATCTACCGCGACGAGAGCGTCGGCAAGCTCCCGCCCGCGCGCGTCCGCCGCTATTTCCAGAGCGGCCACGGTCCGCAGGCGGGCAACTACCGCATCAAGCCCGCCCTGCGGGCCGGCCTCAGCTTCCAGCAGCTGAACCTGCTCGAGGGCCAGCCGCCGTTCAGCCACCTTTTCCACGTCATCTTCTGCCGCAATGTCATGATCTACTTCGACCGGCCGACCCAGGAGGAACTCGTGCAGAAACTGACGCGCCAGCTCGTGCCGGGCGGCTACCTGTTCGTCGGCCACTCCGAGAGCCTGACCGGCATCCGCCACTCGCTGCAAAGCGTCCGCCCCGCCATCTACCGGCGCCCGCCCGCGCCCTGACCGCCATGCCAACCAACAAAATCCGGGTCCTGATCATCGATGATTCCGCCGTCGTCCGCCGCATGGCGACGGAGGCGCTCAGCGCCGACCCGGAAATCGAGGTCGTCGGCACGGCCATCGACCCCTACGCCGCCCGCGACAAGATCAAGGACCTCGATCCCGACGTCATCACGCTCGACATCGAGATGCCGCGCATGGACGGGCTGACCTTCCTCGAGATCCTCATGCAGCGCCGGCCCGTGCCGGTGATCGTGATGAGCTCGCTCTCGCAGCGCGGCTCCGAGCACGCCCTCGAGGCGCTGCGGCTCGGCGCCTTCGACGTGCTGGGCAAGCCCAGCGGCTCGTTCTCATTCGGCGACCTCGGCACGGCCCTCATCGCCAAGATCAAGGCCGCGGCCGGTACGCGCCTCCGCGCCCTCCCCCCCCCCGCCCGCGCCCTGCGCCATGCGTCCGCCCAGCCGCCGGTGCCCGTCAACCCGGCCCCGATGCGCCCGCTCGATCCCCGCGCCCTCATCCTGCTCGGCGCCTCGACCGGCGGCACGGAGGCCCTCCGCGATGTCATCACCCACCTGCCGCCCAATCTCCCGCCCATTGCCATCGTCCAGCACATCCCGGCGCATTTCTCCCGCGCCTTCGCCGACCGGCTCAACAGCCTCAGTTCCCTGACCGTCCGCGAGGCGGTCGACGGCGAGCGGCTCGCCCCGGGCCTCGCGCTCGTCGCACCCGGCAACTTCCACCTGCTGCTGCAATGGTCGCACGACCACTACCGCGTGCGCGTGGTCGACGGCCCGCAGGTCTGGCACCAGCGGCCCGCGGTCGATCTGCTCTTCAAGTCCGCCGCTGACTGCGGCGCCGCCCCGCACGCCGTGGCCGGCGTCCTGACCGGCATGGGCAAGGACGGCGCCGAGGGCCTCCTGCGCCTGCGCGAGAACGGCGCCGTGACCTTCGCCCAGGACGAGGCCAGCTCCGTCGTCTACGGCATGCCGCGGGCCGCGTGGGAAAATGGCGGCGCCGCCAGCCAGCTGCCCCTGCCCCGTGTCGCCGATTTCATCGTCCGCCAGTTTGTCTCCAGCCGCGCGGCCCAACCCGCCGCCGCCCCCGCCCCATGAACCCCGCCCCTGCCCCGGCCGCCTCCCCGGCCATCCTGATCGTCGACGACGAGCCCTTCGTCCTTGCCGCCCTCAAGGAAACCCTCGAGCGCGAACACTACCACGTCGTCGCCGTCACGAGCCCGTTGAAGGCCCTGGCCATCCTCGCCGAGCGCGACTTTGCCGTCATCATCTCCGATCAGCGCATGCCCGAGATGATGGGCCTCGATTTCCTCATCGAGAGCAAGCGCATCCGGCCCCACACCTCGCGCATCCTCATCACCGCGGTGCTTTCGCTGCCCACCCTGGTCGACTCGATCAACAAGGGGGAGATCTTCCGCTTCATCGCCAAGCCCTGGCTGCGGGAGGAGCTGACCGCCACCGTCCGCAACGCCATCAACCGCCACGAGCTCATCACCCACAACCACGAGCTCCAGGCCGAGGCCCTGCGCCTCAACACCGAGCTGACGGTCGCCAACACCGCGCTCGAGGCCAGGGTCAGCGACCTGGAGCAGCAGCGCCAGCAGCTCGACACCCTCAACCGCGAGCTGGCCACCTCCTACGAGCATTCCCTCGAGCTCTGCCGCCGCATCCTCACCACCTTCGACCCCGTGCTCGGCGGGCAGGCCAAGACCCTCGTCGAGATCTGCGCGCGCATGGCGGAGACGGACCATTTCGACGACCACGAGCGCCATGTGCTGCGCTCGGCCCCGCTGCTCTGCGACCTCGGCCTCATCGGCATCCCGCGCGAGCTGTTCCGCGCCTTCCGCACCCACCCGGAGCGGCTGAGCGAGCGCGAGCGCGCGATGCTGAGCAACCACCCGGTCTTCTCCCAGACCCTCGCCACCTACGTCGACAGCCGGCCCGCCCTGGGCGAGACCATCCGCGCCCACCATGAGCGCTTCGACGGCCGCGGCTATCCCGACGGCCTCGCGGGCAAGAACATCCCGTGGACCGCCCGCTGCCTCGCCGTCGCGGTGGACTTCGTCGAATCCGGCCTGCCCAAGCAGGCCGCGCTCGACGCCATCCTCGCCGGCTCCGGCCAGGCCTACGACCCGGAGGCGGTGCGGCTTTTCCTCAAGGTCACGCAGCTCGCCCGGCTGCCCCGCCAGGTGCGCGAGATCATGCTCGAGGAACTCGAGCCCGGCATGATCCTGGCCAGCGGCATCTACAGCCCGCACGGCCTGCTCCTCATCGGCGAGGGCCAGGAACTCGGCCCGGCCACCATCGCCAAGATCCGCAGCCACAACCAAGTCACCCCCATCCAGCAGCGGCTGCTGGTTTACTTGTAGGACCGAAGACGTTTCCGGCCGGAACCGCTTAATATTCGCCCGCGGCAGCCGTTAATTAACCTAGCCCCGGCGGCTGCCTGTCCGGGGGTCACCTTCATGCCTTTCTCCACCAATCCTCCGGCGTTGCGCCTGCTGGCGCCGCGCGGTCCTTGACCATGGGCTCACCGACCGTCGGCTCCCTCTTCACCCAGCGCGTCATCATCGGCGTCGGGGACATGGCCGTGTCCAACAACGTCCAGGTGATCCTGAGCACCTACGCGCTCGGCTCCTGCATCGGCGTCATCGCCTATGACTCGGTGAGCAAGGTCGGCGGCATCCTCCACCTCATGCTGCCCGACTCCACCATCTCGCCCGACAAGGCCGCGAAGCAGCCCGCCATGTTCGCCAACACCGGCCTGCCCCTGCTCTTCCGCGCCATGGGCGGCCTGAAGGCCGAGCGCGGCCGCGTCCGCATCCTCGTCGCCGGCGGCGCCGGCATGCTCAGCGGCTCCGACCCCTTCAAGATCGGCGAGCGCAACTCCGCCGCGACCCTGGATTTCCTCGGCAAGAACGGCCTGAGCGTGTGCCACCAGGACATCGGCGGCTCGATCAACCGCACCCTGCACCTCGATGTCGGCACGGGCACGGTCAGCATGAAGACCCCGCTGGCCAACCTCAGCTTCCAACTCGCGGCCTGAGCCCGCGGCCGGGCCGGCCCGCCGGTTGCCTGAAGTTTCCGCGCAACCAGATCATGCGCGCCGGGGCGCAGTCGGGATTGATTCTGCAGACGCCGGGGTCAACATGCATCGATGGACTACGACAAAGACAAAGTCGACGAGATGGTGCTCGCGCTGCTCTTTCTTACCCTCCACGGAGACGGCCGCGCCTGGAAAGGACACGACTGGGATGCGCTGGGCCGGCTCCATCAAAAAGGGATGATCCTCGATCCGGTCGGAAAAGCCAAATCGGTCGTGCTGACCGAAGCAGGCGAGAAGCGCTGCGCGGAACTCTTTCGCAAACATTTTGACGCTTCGCTGTGACGGTTGCTGATCGCGGTGCCATCCTCTGCCAGGATCAACGCCCAGCATGACCCCTTCGTATCCCCCGGCTTCCGCGCCATGGCTGATGCATGACAGCTCGCCGGGTTAGGTTAAATATTAATGCTTAAAACCTGCCCCGTGTTGCCTGTCCCATCGGCTGCTCACAGGAATGGTCGTCTACCTTCCGCCATCCGCGCTTCCGTTGCGTTGCACTTCAGACCTGAAACTATTCCTTCTTCTCTTTCGCGCGCTTCATGAGCTCCATCATCAGCGCCGCTCCCGGGCCAATGACTGAATCGGGCGGAGAAAAGATAACGAACGGTCCTGAGCGTGTGAACATCGTCACCTGCACATCCCATTGGGTAGCGATAAACCCGTGCGAGGCTTCGCACGACCGCTCGCAGGGATGGTAGAATCGAGCAGTGCCTGACACATCGCTTTGATCGCCGTATCGTCTGCATCCCAGAAGATAGCCGCTCCGGAGAAATTCAGGTAGCGAGCGGAACCATCGACGTATCCGGCGGTGAGGAGGTCTCCTCAGGGCAGACCCGTTGGATCGATAGCGTAGAGCTGGGAGCGGCGAGCCAGAGAATGGAGGACTGTGGACGGACAACGTAGGGCGGAGGACTGAAAGCGATGAGGGGTTGTGGATTTTTGTGCTTCTTGTGCTTTTTGTGGCCATGTCATGCGGGGATGATGGGGCGGCTCCAAGGAATGTGTCTCGTGTAGGAGCCTGCAACAGAATGACCCCGCGGCGCGACGGCGCGAAGCAAGCACCGGCCCTACGGGGGAACGGCTCGTCGGGACGACTCGCCCTGCCGGATAGCAGGTCAGGTGTGGCTCTTGCCGGACGAGCTGGCGGCGCCGGTCTGACTGAGGCGGCGCCGGTATTTCGCCAAGGCGCCCTGCAACGCCTCGTCCAGGTCAACCCCGGTCGTGTTCGCGACGCACATGAGGGAAAACACCACGTCACCCAGCTCGTCCTGCCATGCTTTCGGCGCGGTGAACCCGGCCGATCCGTAGGCGGAGCCTTTCAGGACCTCCTTCGCCACCTCTCCCAGCTCGGACACAACGTCGAGCAAGCGGTGCGCCACGTCCGTCTCGAGGCCGTGGCGCCGGACAAACCGGGCGACCGCGCGCTGGCGGGCTTGCATGCTTGATCCGGGACGGCGGGGACGGCTTGTTTTTGAAGGCATCGCGGGATCCAAGCACGGCCGGCGGGCGGCTTTCAACAATTGTGTTTGGGCGGGCTTGTCCGGTGGCAGGATATTGAAACTCGCGTATCAGCCTGACACACCCCGGCGCAATCGCGCCACCCCTCTCCAGAGGGGACCCAAACCAACCCGTGCGGAAATCCCCTCTGGAGAGGGGCCCGCCGTCCGTCTTGTCCGCCATAGCCTCGGCGAAGGCGGAAGCCTTGGCGAAGGATGGTGCCCGGCAGGGCGGGGTGTGTGGGGTATTCGCTACGCCTCCGTTTCTCGACTTCAGCCTATTGTGCGATCCTCAATAGACCGCTGGCGGGCGCCGTTTGGGCGTGAGCAAGCTCACTGGCCTACCGATACAGGAATTGAAGACTAGCCCGGCACGCGGTCGAGCAGCGTCCGGAGGCGGCGACCGACGTCGTCGAGGGCGTAGGGCTTCTGGATGAAATCGCCCTGGCCGAGCGTCTGCAGCTCGGCGCGGGTATCGGCGTTCAGGTTGCCGCTCAGGATGAGCACGCGGACGTCGGGCCGGCCGATGCGGATCACCTTGAAGACATCGATGCCGTTGGCGCCGGGCATGTTCAGGTCGAGCAGGACGGCGTCGAGCGCCCGGTCCGGGCGGCTGAGATAGTCGATCGCCTCAAGACCGTTGGCAGCGGTGATGACCTTGTAGCCCTTGGCCGTCAGCGTGGCCTCGAGCAGGCGGCGCAGCGAGACCTCGTCGTCGACGACCAGCACCGTCTCGGTGCCGGCGGGAAAATCCCCGCCGACCGCCAGTGCGGGCACGATGACCGCCTCCTCGCCCAGCGGGAGCCCGGCGATGAACGCGCTGCCCGCGCCCTGGGTGCTCTCGACCTCGATGAAACCCTTGTGGCTGGTGACCACCCCGTAGACCACCGCGAGGCCCAGGCCCGTGCCCGAGCTGCCGGGCTTGGTGGTGAAAAACGGCTCGAACAGGCGCGCGCGCACCTCGGGCGTCATGCCGGTGCCCGTGTCGGCGACGCGGAGGCAGGCGTAGGTCTTGCGCGGGTCGGCGCCCATGACGCCGGGAAACTCGGCGCCGCTGCGCACCTGCGTGGTGACGGTGATGGTGCCGCCCTGCGGCATGGCGTCGCGCGCGTTGACGCAGAGGTTGAGGAGGATCTGCTGCACCTGGCTCTGGTCGGCGAGGAGCGGCGGAAACTTGTCCGCCAGGCGGACCTCGAAGGAAACGGTGCGCGGGAAGGTCTCCGCCAGCAGGGCGACGAGCTCGCGCACCTGGTGGTTGAGGTCGAACGGCGCGTAATGCACCTCGTTCTTGCGGCTGAAGGTGAGGATCTGCCGCACCAGGCCGCTGGCCCGCTGCGCGGCGCGGTGGATCTCCTGCAGGCTCTTGCGGGCCTGCGCGGGGTCCGAGCTGTGATTCAGGCAGAAATCCGCGTAGCCGTTGATGATCGCGAGGAGGTTGTTGAAATCGTGGGCGATGCCGCCGGCCAGCGTGCCGAGACTCTCCATCTTCTGCGACTGCCGCAGCTCCTGCTCGAGGCGCTTGCGCTCGGTGATGTCCTCCCGCAGGCAGAGGAGGTTGGTGATCTCGCCGGCGGGGTTGCGCAGACTCGTGACCTGCACGGATTCCCAGACCTGGCCGCCGTTGGCCCGGTGGCTCACCAGTTCGCCGCGCCATTCGCGGCGGGCGTGGACGGTCGAGAGCATGAGCCGGTACGAGGCCTCGTCCGGGTGGCCGTCGCGCAGGACGCTGGTGTTCTGGTCAAGGATGTCCTCGAGCGTGCGGCCGGAGGCCTCGGTGTATTTCGGGTTGACGTATTGCACGCGGCCCTGGGCGTCGGTGATGATGATGGCCACGGGCGACTGCTCGACGGCGGACGAGAGCTTCAGGTACTGGGCCTCGGCGAGACGCAGCTTGGTGATGTCGCGCCCGACGGCGCGGAGGCCGAAGATCCGGCCCTGGTCGTCGCGCAGGGGCGTGTGCTCCCAGGCGAGCCAGCGCGAGCCCTGGGGCGTGTCGCAGCGCAGCTCGCGCAGGGCGCGGTGCGGCGGGTGGGCCAGTTCCGCCCCGACGGTGGCGAGGGTGGGATGGTCGTCGGCGTGCACGATCTCGCGCAGGGGCGTGCCGGGCCACCCGGCGGCGGCGCGGCCGAACTTGCCCGCGAAGGCGTGGTTGACGGCGAGCAGCCGGCCCTCCGGATCGAGGCAGAAGGCGGGGTCGGCACTGTGCGTCCAGGGGCCGAGCAAGGCATCAAAGGAAGAGGGCGGGAGCGTCGCCTCGAGCGGCGAGCCGGGATGATAGGACATGTTCAAGATGATCGGTTGCGCCGGGCCGGACTTTAACCCGCTCGGCGTACCGTTGCGCACGGCGTCACGGACCGCCGCGCCGGGTGATCAGCCGGCGGCCTGGAAGCGCGGGACGGCGTCCGCCGCGTGGGCGTAGGCCGGGGCCAGCTGGGCTGTCTGGTAGCGGGCCTGGTCGGCGCGCCGGATCTCGGCGCCGAGCGCCACGAGCTTTTCCTGAAGAAACGCGGCGTGCTGCGCGCTGCGCTCCTGCAATCCGGCCACCTGCGGCGCCAGCTCGCGCACACCCGGGAGATCGGCCAGGGCGACCAGCTGCTGCACGAGGGGTTCGGCCCGTTGCCGGGTCTCCGCCGCGATGTCGTAATAGCCGCCGCGGAGATACATGCCCTCCTGGGCGACCAGTTCCTCGAGCGCGCGCAGCAGGCGGGCGGCGGTGAGGGCCGGGGCTTCCATGGCTCAGGCGGCGCCGCGCACCGGCTCGGTGGCGGGGACGGAGCCGGATTGTTTGGCGAGCATCTCGGCCCAGGCGCCGCGGACCTCGCCGAGCAATTGCTCAACCTCGGCGACCGGTGCGGCCTGCTTGCGCAGGTTGGCCTCGAAGAGGCGGCGTTTGTAATAGTCGTAGACGCGGTTGAGATTGTGCGCCACTTCCCCACCCGCCTCGTAATTCAGGCCGCCCTGCAATTCGGAGAGGATCGCCTGGGCCTTCAGGAGCTGGTGGTTGATGACCTGGAGACGCGCGACGTCGGAATCCGGGCGCTGGAAGGCCTCGCGCGTCAGGGCCAGGGCCCGCAGGGCCCCGTCGTAGAGCATCAGCACGAGCTGGCCCGGACTGGCCGTGAGCACGGCGTTGGCCCGATAGATCCTGGCGTAGCCTTGGGTGAGCATGGGGGTGCTCAAGAAGCGTCTTCGGACAGGTCGGGAGAATTGACGATGGCCGAGCTGACCTGCCGGATGATGGCATCCGAGGGGTAGGCGGGATCGGCGGCGAGGGCGCGCGCGCGCGCGACCACTTCCGGGCGGATCTCGGGCACCTGCTGGAGGCTGGTGCGCACCAAGGCGGCCTTGTCGATGTGGATCTGGTCGCCGGAAGTGCGGGCGGACTTGGAGGCCTGGCTGCCGGCGGCCGCCGCGATGGCATCGTTGCGGGCGGAAGACGAGGAGGATGAAGCGGAATGTATCATGGGTTCAGGTCTGATGAACGGTCAGCCGCTGACAGGAGTCTGGGATACACGGAACGCCGTTGGTTGAATATGAGAGTGATCGGCGCGGCCGGGCCGGACTTGAGTAAAATTGCTCATGGGCTCACCGCGCCGGGAGGGTCTTGAAGGTGGCCGCCGCGACATAGGCCGCGAACTTGCCGGGACTTTGCAGCGCCCCGTACCCCGGGTCGTAGGGGATGCCGGAGGTGTCGCTGGTCCCGTAGTACCGGCGGACGCTGTTGCTGACGGCGGGATCGTCGGCCGAGAAGATCTGGTCGAACGACCACAGCAGCCGGGTCTGTTCCACCGTGGCCAGCTTGGCCCGCACGCCCAGGGCCAGCGGCCGGTAGGCCCGGTAGGCGGTCAGGTCGACGAACAGGACCGCGTCGGCGCCGTAGTCGCGGCCGAGCTCCGCGAGAAAATCGTGGGGCAGCGCCGCCGCCGAGGAGAATTCGGGCGCGCCGAAACGCCGCAGGCATTCCGTGCGGGACAGCCGCACGACCTCGAAGCGGAGCTGCTGCTGGAGCTCGGTGGCGAAGACCTCCTCGATCGTCTCGGTGGTCTCGGGCGGGGCGACATTGCCGCCGCACACCGGCAGGAGGAGCACCCGGCGCACGATGCCGGGCAGCTGCGCCTCGCCGGTATAGTTCGTGGGGACGAAATATTTCCGGTCGAGGGCGCGGTCCTTGGCGTCCTCGCGGAAGGACTGGCAGCCGGCGCCCGCCAGCAGTGCAGCGCCCAGCAACAGGGAGGAAGCGGCGCCGGCAAAGGGGAAGGATCTCATGCGGAGTTGAGCTTGGGGGTGGCGCTGGTGCTGGAGCTGCTCGAGGAGGAGCTGCCGGTGCCGAAGGCGCTGTTCAGCGCCTGCTGCTGGGTCTGGATCTGCGACTGGGCGGATTCCATCGCGACGAAGCTGGCGGTGAGCGTGGCCCGCTGCTGGTCCAGCTGGCGCTGGATGTTGGCGATCTGGGTGTCGAGGTCGCTGTTGGTCTTGGTCAGGGTGGTCTGCTGCTGCGCGTCCTGCGTCAGCAGCGTCGAGGTGTAGTCCGCGAACCGGGCGAATATCCCGGTGTACGGGGTCTGGAAGTACGCGGCGACATCGCTCGGGGCGTTGGTCAGCGCGGCGGTGAGCTTGGTGTCGTCCACAATGCTCAGCTGGCTCGTGCCCGAGGTGAAGTCGATGCCAAGGTCGCTCAGCTGCTTGATGGAGCCGGTGAGGCCGGGGACGGCGCTGAACACCTTGGACCGCAGGGTGGTGCCCCAGTCCTGCACCTCGCGGTTGGACGAGAGGACGGAGGTGGTGACAGTGCCGCTGGTGTTGGTGATGGCGGTGTTGGTGTCGATGAATGACTGCACGTCGTTGTAGGCCGTGATGAAGTTCGAGACGGCGGTGCTCATCGCCCCCGTGTTGCCGCTGACCGCCAGGGTCTGGGTGTCGAGGGAATTCACGGTCACCCCGAGGCCGGGCACCCCGAGGGCGGCGGCGGAGAGCGCGTTGGTGGTGCTCGAGCGGGTCGGGCCGCCGTTGACGGTGAACTGGGCGTTGGTGCCGCGCCCGAGGGTGGCGCCGGTGCCGGTGGTCAGGCCGAGCGCGCCGAGCAGGCCGCCGGCGGCCTCCGTGGCGTTGATGCCCATGTCGCCGGTGGCGTTGTTGGTCAGCGTGAAGCGGTCGCCGCTCGGGTCATAGGCCGCGGTGACCCCGGCGCCGGACTGGTTGATGCGGGTGATCACGGCGCCGAGCGCGTCGTTGTTGACGTTGTAGCTGATCGTGACGCCGTTGATGTTGAAGGTGCCGTTGCCCGACGCGTCGACGGCGGTGATGGGCACCTGCAGCCGGGCGTTGGCGATGGTGGCGAAGGGATTCAGCACGCCGAGGGTGCCGGCACTGGTCACCGGGTCGGTCGTGCCGTTGTTCGCCAGCTTGAAGGCGGAGAGAAAATTGCTGGTGTCGTTGGCCGCCCCGAGGATGATTTCGCCCGTGCCGGTGAGCGTGACCTGGTCCGTCGTGTGGTCGTACTGGGCCGTCACGGGGCTGCCGGCCGCGGTGGTGGCGGCGGTGATGGCGGCGAACACCTGGTCGAGGGTGTCGGTGGTGGCGACCGTGATCTTCTGGCCGTTGACGGTGAACGTGCCGGCGGTGACCGGGGTGGCGATCGGCAGCGTGGCGACGGTCAGGCCCGCGACGGAATCGGTCGCATTCATCGTGTTGCTCCGGGTCGGCGCCCCCGTGATGCTGGCCGCGGTGGCCAGTTTCGTCACCTGCAGGGTGTAGCTGCCCATGGGCGTGTTGGTGGCCGCCTGCGGCGTCCAGGCGGAATTCGGCGTGGCGGAACTGACCTGCCGGCCGCCGAAAAGGTCGGGCGAACCCAGCGCGGTCGAGGCACCCTGCAGGGTCGTGATCAGGCTCTGCAGGCTGGCGAGCGCGGTGCTCTGGTCGGTGTTGGTTTTCTGCTGGGCCTTGATCGCGTCGATCGGGGCGTTCTCGGTCGCCATGACGCTGTTCACAAAAGATTTCCAGTCGAAGCCCGAAGCGAGTCCTGAGAATGAAAGATCAACAGCCATAGTTTAGCGGCAACGATGCCGGGGTTAGTATCGGCACATTCCGGAGCCGGGTTTAGCCCTAAATCGATCCGCCCCCGCCTGTCCGGGCTCTTGCCCACCATCCGGTTAGCCAACTCAAAGCGGACCGTCGGGCCCGTGGCCAGCCACCGGAATACTGCGACCCTGATCCCACCCGGTTGTGGGCGCGTGCCCTCCCCCGCGAGGCCATGGCGGCGAAACCTGAAGCCCGCCGGGTGAGGGCACCCGGCCCACACGCAGGAACAATTTCCCAAGCAAGATGGATTCTCCCGCCGGAGTTGTATTCGGGCATGTCTTCAAATTGGCTTTGTGGGCCAGCGAGCTTGTCCGTTCGACATGGCGCAGGACCCCGAGCAAGTCGAGGGGCCCGCGCTTCTTCCGCGCCCGCAAGCGGGCTGCCTACCGTGGCTTCATTGGCCAAATCGGTCATTTCGAAGTCTCGTCCTGGTTCGCCCGAGTCGCGAGCAAGCTCGCTCTCCCAGGTCCGCATCCGAGCCGGCGCAAGCTTCCCGGCATTTGACCCGCCGGGAAAAGCCGCACCTGCGCCGGAAATGATCCGCGCCTGATGCGGCGCGAAAAATATTCCACGGGCGTTTCCCGAGTGAGAAGCTCCCGGCCGCGGTGATTATTTCGAAGTTGGCATAAAGTTTGTCCGCGACCGCGACGATAGTGGGTCAAGTCGGAAACATGTGTTACCGGCCGGCGGCCCGAAGCCAATCACTCGGGACGAGTTGCGACCCGGACGTCGCTGCCAAAATCAAGGAAGATCCCAATGTCAGTCGTAATCAATACCAACTACGCGGCCACGGTGGCCTCGAACAACCTCGCCGCCTCCAGCAATATGCTGCAGAAGAGCCTCAACCGGCTCTCCAGCGGTTCGAAAATCGTCAGCCCCGCGGATGATGCGGGCGGTCTCGCCGTCTCGATGAAACTGTCCGCCGCCGCCGTCCGCCAGGGCGCCGTCGCGGCCAACATCGGCAACGCGGTCTCGCTCCTCCAGTCGCAGGACGGGGCCATGAAGGTCACCGGGGAAGTGCTTCAGCGCATCAGCGAACTGAAGACCCTCTATGGTGACGTCACCAAGAGCACCAGCGACAAGGCCAACTATGACGCCGAGTTCCTCGCCCTCAAGGCCCAGCTCACGTCGAACGCGAGCGAGAAGTTCAACGGCGTCGCGCTGTTCGGCTCGTCCAACATCGGCGACGTCGGCGTGACCGAGGACGGCACCACCAAGGTGACCATCGCCGCCCGCGACCTCACCAGCACCAGCTCCGGCGTCGGCATGCTCACGGCCACCGGCGTCCAGTCGCTGGCCAACGTCAATGTGTCGGACGTCACCACGGCGATCCAGAACGTCGCCACCTTCCGCGCCAACAACGGCTCGGAGCAGAGCCGCTTCGGCTTCGCCAGCGAACTGGTGACCACGAACAAGGCGAACCTCGAGGCGGCCACCAGCCGCATCGTCGACGTCGACGTGGCCTCCGAATCGACGCAGCTCGCGCGGTTCAACATCCTGGTGCAGGCCGGCACCTCGATGCTCGCCCAGGCCAACCAGAGCGCCCAGTCCGCGCTCAAGCTGCTCCAGTAAGCGGTCCGTTGCCGTCCGCAGCAGTGCCCCCCGCGGGGGCCGGCGCCACTCCCTGGCCCGGCCCCGCGTTCCCCCCTTCATGGTAATCGCACCTTAACCTCCCCCTTTCTCACGCCCGCAAGCGTGAAACCAATTTGTGGCACTTGCCGCAGACGGCGCGATCCGGAGCCGTTCCAACCGGGTACGTGGCGACGACGGATAGTCGCAATAGATCAAGGAAAGAAATACCATGTCAGTCGTGATTAACTCCAACTACGCGGCAACGGTTGCCTCCAACAACCTCGCCGCTTCCAGTACGATGCTGCAGAAGAGCCTCAACCGGCTCTCCAGTGGCTCGAAGATCGTCAACCCCTCCGATGATGCGGGCGGTCTGGCTGTCTCGATGAAATTGTCCGCCGCCGCCGTCCGCCAGGGCGCCGTGGCCGCCAACATCGGGAACGCCGTTTCGCTCCTGCAGACGCAGGACGGGGCCCTGAAGGTGTCCGGTGAGGTTCTCCAGCGCATCTCCGAGCTGAAGACCCTCTACGGTGACGTCACCAAGAGCACCAGTGACAAGGCCAACTACGACGCTGAGTTCAAAGCCCTCAAGGCGCAGTTGACCGCCAACGCCTCGGAAAAGTTCAACGGCGTCGCGCTGTTCGGCTCTTCCGCGGTCGGCGATGTCGCGGTGACCGAGGATGGCGCCACCAAGGTGACCATCAACGCGCGCGATCTCACCAGCACCGGCAGCGGTGTCGGCACGATCACCAGCACGAGCGCGGGCTCGCTGGCGAACATCACCGTGGCGAACGTCTCCACGGCGATCCAGAACGTGGCCACCATGCGCGCCAACAACGGTTCGGAGCAGAGCCGCTTCGGCTTTGCCAGCGAGCTGGTCACCACGAACAAGGCCAACCTCGAGGCGGCCAACAGCCGCATCGTGGACGTCGACGTGGCATCAGAATCCACCCAGCTCGCCCGCTGGAACATTCTGGTCCAGGCCGGCACCTCGATGCTCGCCCAGGCCAATCAGAGCGCGCAATCGGCGCTCAAACTGATCGGCTAACAGGTCCCCCTAGTGGTTGTTTTGATTCGCCAAGTCCGGGCCGCCAAATGGCGGTCCGGACAAGGCGGACCAAGGCCGCCAAAAGCGGAGGCCCCGCTCCGAGACTGGTGCTGCTCCCCGCAGGACCGATCAAAGATAAAGTTGGAAAGCAGGCCCCGGCTCACCGCCGGGGCCTTCGCTTTTCCACCGCCGGCGGAGTGCCGCTAAATCACCGGCAATTTGTGCCGATGTCAGACCAGCAACCACCATGTCCGGGCTCCTCCTTGAACAATCCGTCCCCGGCGCGACGACCTGTCTCCTCATTGGCGACCTGCCCGCCGCGGCCGGACCCGACCTCGGGCGCTATCAGGCCGTCCTCTGGTGGGCCGACCGCGACCCCGGCCAAACCCTGCCGGCCGGGCTGAGCCGCGACCGGGTGCAGATCGGCCGCCCCGGCCGCGTGGCCCCGGCCGAGATCACGCCGGTCCTCGAGCGCTTCATCCGGCTCAACCCGCGCGTGCTGCCCTCTTTCTTCATCACCGCGGCCATCGGCGGTCCGAACGCCGGGGTCTACCAGGAGATCATCACCGCCGCCCATGCCCAGCTGGAGAGCTCGCGCCGCTCCCGCCTGACGAGGCAGCAGGACGGCTTCGCCTGGCAAAAACATATCTTGCAGAATGCCGCCGCCTACACCCGGCACCGGCTGCCCGCGACCTGGGCCGGCGCGCTGCGCGGGCTCCCGGCGTTCGTCTGCGGCGCCGGACCCTCGCTCGACGTCTCGATCGCCGGGCTCGCCACGCATGCGGACCACGCCGTCATCTTCGCCGCCGATTCCGCCCTGCGCGCCCTCGCCCGCCATGGCGTCGCGGCCGATTTCGCCGTCTCCACCGACGCGGCCAAAGTCCCCGGGAAATGCCTCCCGGCCGACTGCGCGCCGGCCCGCGTCGTGCTCGCCAGCGTCAGCCCGCCCGCCTGGCAGGATGCGCTGCCGGCCGACCGGCGGTTATTCCTCTCCGGCCACCAGCTCACTGACGACTGGCTGGCCGCGCAGGGCATCGCCCGCACGGGAGTCGCGGCCGCCGAGAGCTGCGGCAGCACCGCGCTCGAGCTCGCCCATCATCTCGGCTGCGACCCGATCCATCTTTTCGGCCTGGACCTCGCCGTCGACCAGGCCAACCAGGCCCGGCGCCACCAGCAGGACGCAGACCCCGCGCTGTACGTGAAGTCCAACTACGATGCCACGGTTCAGCTCCCGCGCGTCCCGGGCAATTATGCGGAGACCGTGCCGTGTTTCGCCCTCGGCGACTGGCGCGAGCTCGACGCCCGGCTGGCCGCGCGCACCGGGGTGCGGATTTTCAACGTGAACGACCGCGGCGCCCGGCTGCGCGGCACCACGCTGGTGCATCCCGACCAATTTTCGCCCGCGTCAACCGCCGGCTCGAAGCAGGCCCGGCTGGCCGCGCTGCCCGGCTCCGACCCGGAGCCGGCGGCCGGCGCCGCGCTCGCCCGCATCGCGGCGGTCGGCGCGCGCGGCCAACAGGCCCTGCCCGGCCTGCGCCAGGCGCTGGAACGCGGCGGCCCGGCCGCCCTCGCCACGGCGTTCCTCCCCGTGGTGCTCGACGCCGAGACCGGCCGCGCCTTCGGCGCCTTTGCGCTCAAGTTAATGCCGCACCTCGTCCCGCCGATCGAGGGCGACGGGGCGTTCTGGCAGTCCCTGCTCAACGAGTTCGAGGAACTCGCCACCTTGGCCCTCCGCGCCGGCGCCGCCCCCGGGCCCGGCACCCGCTGATCCAACCATGCCGACCATCCTCGTCACCGGCGCCGCCGGATTCATCGGGAGCCACACTTGCGACCAGTTGCTCGCCGCCGGGCACAGGGTCGTCGGGATCGACAATCTCCGGACGGGCCGGCGGTCGAACCTGGCGCTGGCCGCGTCATGCGCCGGTTTCCGCTTCGTCGAGGCGGACATCACGGCCGGCGACACGCTGGGCCGGCTCGTCGCGGAGACCAGGCCCGACGCCATCATCCATCTCGCCGCGCTGGTCAGCGTGCAGGAGAGCATCCAGGATCCGGCGCTCAACTTCCGGCTCAATGTGCAGGCCACCCACCTCGTGGCCGAGGCCGCGCGGCGGCACGGGGTGCGGCGCGTGGTGTTCGCCTCCTCGGCGGCCGTGTATGGCGACGCCGGGCAGTCCCCGCTGATCGAACAGGCCGGATTGCGCCCGATCAGCCCGTATGGTGCGGCCAAGCTCGCCTCCGAGGCGATCCTGTCCGGCCATGCCGCCGCGTTCGGGCTGACCGTCCGCTGCCAGCGCTACTTCAACGTGTACGGGCCGCGCCAGGACCCCAAGTCCCCCTACTCCGGGGTCATCTCGATCTTCGGCGACCGGCTGCGCGCCGGCCTGGCCCCGACCATTTTCGGCGACGGCGGACAGACGCGAGACTTCATCGCCGTGGAGGACGTGGCCCGCGCCAACGTTCTGGCCGCGACCGCGCCGCAGATGACAAGCGGCGTGGCCAACATCTGCACGGGTCGCGCCACCACGCTCAACCAGTTGGCCGCGGTCCTGCACGGATTGGTCCCGGACGCGCCGGCAGTGGTGCATGCCTCGCCCAAGGCGGGTGACATCCGCCATTCGCTGGGCGCACCGGACGCCGCCCGGGCCGAGCTGGGATTCACGGCCGAAGTGCCGCTGGCGGATGGTCTCGCGGCGTTGCTCACACCCCAGGGTGCGTATTCATTGGCGGTTTAGCCGGGATATTTAACTAGTGCTGTAGCCATTCGATGGTCATCGTAGTGCTGGACCTTGGTCCAGCCGAAGCACGCGGCCGGTTTCCACATTCGTGGGACGGCTGCACCAAGGTGCAGCCCCACGGCCAATGGCTTCACCGATGGTTAATTTGTCCGGGACAACCCACGCGCCGCGTCGGGCCAATTTCAACGATTGCCAAATATAATGCTGGACCGGTCCGGCCTACGCCAGCGCAAGGGCCTCGGCCGGACGTTTCTTGCCGGTGACGAGCGACTCCAGCAGCTCGCCCAGCCCCCGGGCATAAGCCGGAGGGTTGATGAACCTGGGCTTCCGCGCCATGGCCGCGAGAATGCGGTCGTGGCATTGCCGGCGATAGGCCGGATCGGTCCCGAGCTTCACGGCGAGCGCGATGTACGCCGGCTCGTCCGGCGTGATCAGTTCCGGGAGCCCGAGTTCCTGCAGGAGAGCCGCCGCGGCGCGCGACCGGGCCGTCGGTCCCGCCCCCACCACGGTCGGGAGGCCGAGCTCGAGCGGATCGATGACCGAGATGCTGCCGGAGAAGGGGAAGGTGTCCAGGTAGACGTCCGCGAGCCGTTCCAGCGCCTTGACGTCGGCCCGCGCGGGCAGCGAGCCGGCCAGGAGGAAGCGGTCGCGGCCGACGCCGTGGCGGGCGCAGGCTTCCGCCAGCGTGCGCTCGAACTGCTTCACCGGAAATTCATTCGCCCAGTTCGGGTTGAACGGCAGCAGCAGCAGGCGCGAGTTGGGCACCGCCTGCAGGATCTTCGCCCAGGTCTCTTGCAGCTCCGGGAGGATCTTGAAGCAGGCTGCGGCGTTGATGAACACCACCTCGTCGGCCGCCAGGCCCAGACCGGCGCGCGTGAGCGGCGCGGCTGAGCCCGGTCGCTCCACGGTGTAGTCGAGGCAGCCCGGCGGACCCTCGCAGAACCGGAGCTTTTCGCTGAAATGCTCCTGCAGGCCGGGGATGTCCAGGTGGGTGCCGGTGAGGTAGCCATCGATGTGGCGCAGGCCCGTGCTGGCCGGCGAGCAGTAGGTCGCCAGCTGGACCGGGGCGAGCCGGTGCAGGGCGATCAGCGCAACCTGGTTGGTGACGGCGGTGATGTTCGTGCCGATGATCAGCACATCGAGCGCCGCCGCGCGGATGAGTTTCACCTGGGCGTGGATGTCCGCCGGCAGGGGCGTGAACGAGTCGGCGAAGGAACGGCAGTACGTTTCAACCGGGCCGGGATTGGCCGCGACCGGAAAGAGGCAGACCTCGAATTTTTCCCGGTCGAGCTGGAGCGCCGGCAGGGTGACGTGCGTTTCGGTCTGGGCGCCAAAGTGCGCGCAGAGGAAGCCGACCTTGATCCTCGGCCGGTGCCTGGGCCGCCGGGGCAGCTTGGCGTCGATGGCCGCGCCGTTCTTCACGAGCACGAACTCGAGGATCGCCGCGCGCACCTGTGCGAATTCCCGGAGGTTTTCCCGGCTGGAATACAGCGGGATGCAGTTCGCCCGGGTGGCAAAGACCGTCGCGAGGTGCTTCGACGCGGCCGCGCCGGGGGCTTGGCGGATGCGCTGCTGGACGGTCCGGGCCCACGAGAGCAGGTGGGTGTGATAATCCTCGGCTTCGCCCGGGGCGACGAAGACCTGCGGGGCGGTGAGGACGTAGCCGAGATAGTCGTCGAGCAGCCACGCGGGGATCTTTTCCGGGGCGATGTCCGTCGACCCGCGATGGGCCGGAGCGCGGAGCATGCGGGCCAGCAGCGGCCGGCAATCGAAGCCCTTCGCGGGATCCGGCGGCCCGGCGAGCGCCTCATCCAGCACCGCGAGCTGGGCGCGGGCTTCTTCGGTGGGCGGTGCGGATGGCAGGCCGCTCCTGACCAGGGCTCGAAACACGAGGCCGAGGCTGCCTTTGAACTGGGATTCGAGTTGTCCGACCGGGGCGGTGACCAGGAAGTTCATGAGGCCCTGCTGCAGGGATTGCAGCTGGCCCGAGACCGCCGCGTCCGCGGGATTGCCGGCGTAGGCCGTGCAGAGCTGCTCGATAGCCCGGACCTCGTCGACGTCGAAAAACTCGTCCGCGGCAGCGGCCTGGTCCGCCAGGGCCCGTCGCATCACGTCGAGGGTCGCCCGGATCATGCGGCGCGCCGAAAACAGTTCCTGCGCCCGGGCCTTGCCCGCGGTTCTCATGGCCTGCCGGCGGGGCGCGGCCGCCGCCAGGCTCACCAGGGAGTCCAACAGGGCGGCGATGGTCTTTTGCGGATCGAGGTTGGGATCGGGCAGCAGGATGCCGGTCTCGCCAAGCGCCTCCGGGATTCCGCCGACCGCACTGGCCAGCACCGGCAGCCCTCTCGCCATCGCTTCCAGGATGCAAAGCGGCATGGCCTCATAGAGGGTGGTGAGGACAAAAATATCCGCGGCGCCCATCAGGTCCCGGACATCCCAGCGATAGCCGAGGAGGTGAACCCGGTCTTCCAGCTGAAGCGCCTTCACCTGCTGCTCCAGCTGCGCGCGCAGGTCTCCGTCCCCGGCCCACGCGAAGTGCAGCGCGCCCAGGCGGCCGCTGTCCCGCAGCCGGCGGATCGCCTCCAGCTGCAGCTGGTGGCATTTCCCGGCGTCCAGCCGCGCGGCGGTGAAGCACAGGACCGCGTTGTCGGGCAGGCGCAGGTCCGCCCGCAGCCGGGCTCGCACCGCCGGATCGACCGGTGCAAAATAGCTCTCCGCGCAGCCGTTGTAGATCACCTGACCCTTGTCGGCCGCCAGGCCGAAATGCTGGCGCATCACGCCGAGGCTGCTTTGCGAGACGCCGATCACGGCGCGGGCCCGGGCCAGCTGCGCCTGCACGATTGGGAGGAACTGGGCGAAGCGCTCCGCCAGATAGGTCGCTTCCGAATGACAGATGACGACGAACGGAATGTCCCGGGCCAGGGCGGTCTTCTTGGCCGCGAGGTGGGAGAACGCGCAGCAGTCGCTGAAAAACACCAGGTCGGGCCGGGCCAGTTCGAAGATCCTGCGGGCATCATCCTCGTCCACGAAGGACCGCCCGAAATCCACCACGGGATTGTAGGCGGTCCAGCAATGCTGGACGCCGTTTTTGGCCTGTTCCAGGGCCAGTGGACTGTCTCCCTGCGGCTGGGCGATGGCCGCCTGCGCGCCCGCCTCCACCAAGGCCAGCAGCAACGCGTGGTTGTAGTGCGCGGCGCCACCCTGCCCCGGATCGTCGGTGTAGACCAGGATCCGCTTGCCCCGGAGGGCATCGGCCGGTGCGGACGCGGTCGGCGCCGACTGCCCGGCGGCGGGTTGGGCCAGGATCCCGGCGGCGCGCCGCTGCGTCGGCTCGTCGTAGAGGCGGGGATGGTTGGCGATGATCTGCGCGTGCAGGGCCTGGTGATGCTCCAGCGCCTTGGTGAACATGCTGGTGTTCTTCACCCGGTAGAAAAACAGCGGCTCGGGCAGGCGCCGGCCGAAAAAGCCCTTCTCCCCGCAGCCGATCCAGAAGTCCCAGTCCTCGTAGCCGAGCTTCATGTTGGGGTTGTAACCGCCCACGGCGGCCCATGCCTCGCGCCGGAAAAGCGAGCAGCAGTTCAGCTGGTTCTGGTGGACCAGTTTCTTGAAATCATACTCCGGCAGGGCGACGACATCGGTCACGGCGCCGAACCGTGCCAGGTCGGTGTAGACAATGGCGACCCGGGGCTGCGCCTTGAGGAGGGCCACCGTCTTCTGCAGCATGTGCGGATGCAGCTTGTCATCCGCATCGAGCGGGAGAATCAGCCTGCCCCGCGCCTCCCGGATGCCGGCATTGCGCGCGTCGGCGAGGCCGCCGTTGGGTTTTTCCAGCAGCCGGATGCGCCGGTCGGGATGGCGGGCCATGAGGTCGCGCGCCACGCGGCTGGTGTCATCCGGGCTTCCGTCGTTCACCACGATCAGCTCCCAGTCGGCGAAGGCCTGGCCCACGACGCTCGCCACGGCTTCCGGCAGATAGTGCGCCTGCTTGTAACAGGGCACGATGACGGAGACGGCCGGGGCCGGCGTGAGGTCCGGCAAGACCGGCCCGGGGTTCCGGCTCAGGCGGATCCAGTCTTGCGGAAAGAGATCGGAGATGTCCATCGACGGATCGGTGAACCACGGATCCGGCACGATCACCGTTTTCCCGGCGGCGCCGCCGAGGAAGGCGGCCCACCAGCTGAAGGTGCTGTTGGCCGTGATGAAATGCCGGCATAGGCGCATCAGGCACAGGTCGACCCGCGGATCCCCGGCGGCCCCGTCCTCGCTGACCACCGTGTGCGTCCGGCCGCGCGTCAGGTCCTGGGACTCGCACCAGTGCGGATCGTCGGAAAAGATGAAGAAATGCGCGGCGGGAACCTGCCGGGCGATCACGTCGCAGGCCGTGCGGTAGTATGCCACGGCGCAACTGCCGTGGACCGACGCCGTGCGGGCATCGTGCACCATGTCTCCGCGGCGCACATGGAGGCAAACCGCTTCCGTCGCCTTGATCCGCTCCGCCAGGGCCGTGGCGGCCGCCCCCAGCTGCGGGGCGAGCGTGAAGTGTTGCCGGAGCTCGGTCTCGATGGGCTCGAAGTACCGCGGGCTCTGCCAGTAGCCCTCGAGGTGAACCCCCGCGGGAAGTTCGGTGACGGCCGGATCGTAGTGAAAATGCCTTTCCGCGATCCGTTTCAACCCGGCGGGAACCGCCGCGGCATCCGTGATGAGTTCGCACCCGGGGTGCAGGGGAAACATGTCCAGCGCGTACTGGCGCGGCGTGATGTCCGGCCGGGGGGTTCGCTCCTGCAGAAACGTGAGGTCCAGCCTGAGCGGCGCCTGGTTTTTCCGCGCCAGTGCCAGGCCGGCGGCGTACTGGAACATCTGGTTACCCAGGCCGCCCATCAGTTTCACCACCACCGGCGCGCCCGCCTTTGCAGACGTGGCGCCGCCGGGCAAGAGCGTCAGGATTTCCTCCGCGCGGGCCGCGCACTCGGGCGTCGGCGCCAGCTTGAGCGCCGACTCCAGCCGGGCCCGGGCCTCGGGGAGGCGACCCTGGCGCACAAGCTGCTCCCCCTCCCGGAGCGCGAGCTGGAAGGCTGGAGCTTCGCCGGCCGGGCCGGCGGCATCAGGCGTCGTCCTCTCCAGCCCCGGCATTTCCGGTTTCGCGTCCTCGGCCAAAAGCTCGAGCACCCGCACCCGGGAAACATTCCGGTGCTTCAGGATCGCCGCCCGGTGCACGCCATCGTGCAAAAGATATCCGCCTGGCTGCCGGCTCACCACCAGCAGACTCGGCTTTCCGTTCCGGCCCGGCCGGCCGTAGTCGAATTCCTTGATCAGCCGGTCGAAGGCCGCCGCGCTGTGATCGTCGGTCAGCTCCTTGCCAAAGTGCCGGGCGAAATATTGCAGGTAGGGTTCCCGCTCGCCGGCCACGTACCGGTATTGGGGGGTTTGATCGAGGGGGACGATGCCCAGCCCGAGAATCCGGGCATAAATCTGCTCGAGCGGCAGCTCCACCTCCCGGCAGTTGGCGATCGGCGCCAGATGGTGGGGCAGATCATAGGCGCGGTTCGGCTGACGCTGGTAGGAAGTCAGGGGGGGCAGACCAAGCACCTTCAGGGTGTGGACCACCTGGCTTTCGTAATCGGTCGCGTGAATGACATGGTCCTCGCTGCGCCGGCCATCGACCCGCGGGTTCCAGGCGTTGCGGACCTCCTCCTTCACGTCCTTGATCAGGGCGCATTGGATGTGCCGGAAGGCACCTTCGCCGTAGTATTTTTCCTGGGTGTTGTGGTTGCGCACCAGAATGAACACCACCTCGGCCGGCGTCGCCAGCAGGTAGCGCGTCTTGGCGCGCAAATGTTCAAAGGGCACCGTGTCGCAGGCATAGAGGTCCTGCACAAACTGCGTCATGTCCCCGGTCGGTCGCCGGTGGATGGCGACGATCTCCAGCGCCGAACGGGCGCGGATGCGGTCCAGGATATTCTCCCAGTGCGGGATGCCATGCCCCCAGATGAGAAAGCAGTCCATGCGCGACCGGCCGGCCAGCAGTTTTTCCCGAGCGGCATAGACCGAGTACTGGCCGTGCTGATGGACGGGGAGATACTGGTGCTCTTGGAAATATTGCGCCGGATAGGCATCGTCGGCCGGATCATCGCCCGACCGGCCCAGCATCACCAATTGCGGCCGCCAGTAATTCAGTTCGGCACTCGCCAGCAGGCTGCATCCGCCGCTGTCGGCGGTGACGCACAGGAGTTCAAAGCCCGGTTCAACCTGCCGCGTGCTCAGTGCCTGCCGCAGCGGATTGGTTCCGTCCGCCGGCACCCGACAGTCGTCCGGTCCGACCCGACAGCCCTTCCAACCCATGTCCGCCAGCACTTGCGTCAGGCTGTCAGTTCCGTCGGGCGCCGGCCCGCACGCGACAAAGGTCCCGTTGGTTCGCCGGCTGAAGAATTTCTCGTACAGATCGCCGGCCTCCGGGATCGGGCACGACGCGGCGACCGGATAATAGTCATTGGTGGCCCCGGCGCGGGGCGCCGCACGTTGGGCGGCGCACTCGGCCTTCACCTGCAGGGCTTCCTCCTCCGCGGCGTCCAGGCCCAGGGCGCGATCGGCCGCCTGCTCGGCCTCGGGCAGTTGCTGGCAGCGGAAAAACAGCCGCGCCACCCCGGCGTGAGCGGCGGCGCAACGCGGATCGAGGCGGAGGGCGGCCGCGAAATCCTGCGCCGCCCTGGCCTCGTCGTTGAGCAACAGCGCCAGGCGGCCGCGATGAACCCGGATGCCGGCATTGTTCGGTGACAGTTCGATCGCCCGGTCCAACGCCTGCCGCGCCGCCGGAAAATCCTGGCGGTTGAGACAGTCGTTGCAGAGCATCAGCGCGGTGTTCAGCTGCTCCTCGTCGGGCGCCGGCGGGTTGGGCGCCATTCCCGGGGTCAGGGCCGGCTTCGGCCGCCGGGCCCAGGTGAGCTGCACCGCCCCGGCCTCGCGGGTCAGGTCGACCTGGAGGTCCGTGAACCGGTTGACGAGGTCGACGAAGGCGTAATTGCCGGTCTTCTCGATGTGCACCCAGTGCTTGACCTTGTCGGGCCGCTCGTCCTTCCACTCGATGAATTCCAGGAACCGCAGCGCGAGGTCGTGCGGCACGGCCGGCACGTACACCTCCGCCCCGTGCTGGATCGTCTTGATGCGTCCGGCCAGGATGGCCGGGGCGAAATCCGGCGAGACCGCAAGCTTCCGGTAAACATCCAGGCCGCTGAGCAGGTCGAAGCGGAAGTTCAGCCGCTCCGCCCCCGGGGCATGAAAATCCAGGTGCAGGTGGCCGTTGCTCTCGTCCAAATTCAGGGTGAAGCCCCGGCGCTGGTACGCCCGCCCGACCTCCTGGATGTGGGCCAGGACCGCCGCCGGGTCGGCGCACAGGATGTCTATGTCGCTGTAGTCGTGGTAATGGGGGAAATGCTCGGACAGCTTCAGCACCACATATCCCGGCATGTCCCGGAAGAAGTCGGCCAGGACCAGGAGATCGGAGAAGGGCCGGAACTCCCGCTGGCTCTGCGGCTCCTTCGCCGGCAGGTTTTTGACCGGGGATTTCCAGCCGGCCCCGTACAAGGTCGTCAGGTAGGCTTCGGGGCGCTGGGGAACCAGGAAGGTCTGTCCCAGGAAGGCCACCGGCTCGAACTGGTCGAAGTGGTCGCCGTACACCCGGTTGTTCTGGTAGGACCAGTACTCAATATTCTCCGCGTCGCGGTGCCGGCCGAAGAAGCCGATGTCGATGTATTCGTCCTCCCGCATGAAGGTGAGGAGGTCGTCGGGCCGTTTTGTCCGGACCGGCAGCAGGCCCGCGGCGATCAAGTCGGGCATGGCCGCGAGCACCTTGTCCTTCTCGTGCGCAAACACGGCGACGTCGGTGTCCGTGTCGTGCGGAATGAAGCCGCCGTCGCGCACGGCGCCGAGGCAGGTGCCAAAAACCAGCCAGAATTTGATCCCGTGCCGGTCGAACACCGCCTTCAGGGTCAGAAGGTTCTGTTCCGCCACGGCCAGGTCGAAGGGTTTCCCGCCGCGCCGGGCGAGGCGCGCCCGGAAATCATAGTCCAGGTACTCGACCTTCCCGTCCGTCAGCCGCTGGGCGATGGTCTGTTCCCGCGTCCCTATCCCCAGCTTGGTTGGCGTATGATTCATGTGACGAGACAGGTCTGTGGCCTCAGGCGGTGACGGCGGCAGCGCGCCCGGCATAGGCGACCCGGAGGCCGTCCGCCTTGAGGAATTCCGCCAGCAATGTCAGGAAGCGGCGGATGTCGTCGGCGTGGATCGCCCCCATGATCGAGACGCGGAAGGTGCGCGCGCCGGAAAGTTTGCCGGGATAGAGCGTGAAGCCGCGTGGGTAGAACCAATCGTGCATCCGGTTGAAATCGTAGTGCTCATCGTCCGGCTCGACCACGGTGAGCAGGATGCCGGACTCGTCCCGGTCCCCGAGCAACAGCCGGAAGCCCAGCGCCTGCAGGCCGGCCTTGAGCGTCCGGTAGCTCCCGGCATAACGCTCATGCCGGGCGGCGGCGCCTTCGAGCTCGAATTCCGCGATGGCCTGCCGCAGCGCGTAGACAACCTGCACCGGCGGCGTATACGGAAACTGCCCGGTGTGCTGCAGGCTCGCGTATTGCGAATACAGATCGAGATAGAACGACCGCTTCGGCTGGGCCTTGATGCTTTCGAGCGCGGTCTGCCGGCAGATCGCGAAGGAGAGGCCGGCCATGCCTTGCAGGCACTTGTTCGACGTGCCGAGGAGAAAATCGACGTGGGCCCCGGCCACCGCAAGCGGCAGGCCGCCCAGGCTGGAGATGGCGTCCACGATATAGCGGCAGCCGAGATCCGCGCAGATCCGGCCGACCTCGCCGAGCGGATTGAGCATGCCGGTGGTGGTCTCGTGATGGACCATCGCCAGGCAGGCGATCGCGCGATCCGCGGCGAGCTCATGGCGGACCGCCTCAACGTCGACGCGCACGCCCCAGGGAAAGGCGATCTCGACGCAGGCAATGCCGTAGGCGCGGGCGATCGCGACCAGGCGCTCGCCGTAGGCGCCGTTGACCACCACGCCCAGTTTCCGGCCCGGCGGCACGACGGAGTTGACCACCGCATCCATGACGGCGGTGCCCGAACCGGGGAAAAGCACCGCGGTGTAATCGTCGCCGCCACCGGCGATCCGGACCAGCGACTCCCGGATTTGCCGCACCACGGCGCCGAATTCCTGCTCCCGCGGGCAGATGTCCGGCACCACCAGCGCGCGTTTGACCGTGTCCGACGTCGTGGCCGGACCGGGATTCAGCAGAATGTTGCGTCTAATGTTCATCGGCCTCGCGTTTCACGATTTCCGGATAAACGGCGCCGAGGACGCGCTGCAGGTGCGCCTCATCGTCAATCTCGCCCCAGGCAAGATCCTCCACCTTGCGCACGAACACCGGATGCCGGTCCGCGATCCCGGCCAGGCCCTGCTCGTAGTCGAGCCCCGGCCGGCCGGCCGTGGCCGCGCACAGGTGACGGTACGTTCCGACCGACAGCTTCGTGATTCCCACCAACTCGCCGTGAATTCCGCCGAGCCGGGAGGCGTCCTTGGAAACATTCACCAGATTGAGCGCCGCATCGACCTGCAGGTAAACCTCGTCGCCGGAGTTCGTCCGGCCGCTGGCCAGGATGACATCGCGATGTTCGTCGGACAGCAGGGTCGCCAAGCCCCGCCGTTCGTAGACCAGGTCGGATTCGAGCAGGAGAAAGTCATCAGCGAGGCTTTCCTGCAGGTTGGACAAGGTGTGCATGCTGCCGGTCGATGCATAGGCGTCATTCCGGACGCATTCGAGCTGAGGGTAGGTTCCGGCCAGCTGTTCGTAAGCCTCGCTCAAATGGCCGGTCCCGATGAGAATCCGGGTCACACCGTGCTCGAGGAGCTTGCGGATGGATCGTTCAACGATCGGCACGCCGTCGAGCGGCAGAAATCCTTTCGGCAGATCGGCCAGTGTGCCCCGCAGGCGCGTTCCCCGGCCGGCGGCGAGGATGACCGCGGTGGTGATCTTGCTCCCGGCGGAGGCGTGGCCGTTCGTGTCACCCACGAAGCGCCCTCCGGAATCTTTCCTTGACCTGCGGCGGGGTGAAGGCCGGCCGGGCGATCTCCTTCTGCGCGCCGGCGGCAATATTGAGGCAGGCAAAGGTCAGTCCTTTCTCCTGTTTCCAAACGCGGATGCACTCCTCCAGGTCCGCCAGATCGTGCAAATGCCATGCGCGCGGGCAGCCCGCGGCCGCGGCCAGGGCCGCAAGCTCAACGCCGCCCGACACGGTGGCCTGGCCGCCGGTCGATTCGTAGGCCTGATTGTCCAGGACAAGGTGCAGCAGGTTGGGCGGGGCATGCCGGGCGATGACGGCCAGGGCGCCCAGCCGCATCAACAGGGCCCCGTCGCCATCGATCACGACGACATCCCTGTCCGGTCGCGCGAGGGCGAGCCCCAGGCCCAGGGAACCGACGCACCCCATGGAACCGACCTGATAAATATTCTGCGCCGAGTCGCTGATCGTGGAGAGTTCCCGGCCCGTGTAGCCCGTGGTCGCCAGGCGCAGCGTGTTCCCGGCGGTCTGGGCCACGATGGTCTTCAGCGCCTCGCACCGCCGCGGACGGGTGTCCGCCCGGGTGCGTCCCCGCTGACCGCGGGCCGGCGCGGGCGGGACCGGACGGGGCCCGAGGCCGACCTGGTCAAAGGTGTCCTTCCGGACGACGAAGAAGAACGATTCCTCCCGCTCCACCGCGGCGTCGGCGCGCGCCAGCTGGCGCGCCGCCTCCGCCTGATCCGGGGCCAGGTATTCCCAGCGGATCTCCATCAGATCCAGCATCCCGGTGGTGATCCGCCCCATGAGTTGGTGCTGCGGTTCGTCGGCCACGCCCGGCTCCCCGCGCAGGCTGACGAAACCGAGGACCGGGATCCGGAAAATGGCGTTCAAGGAAGTCAGGGGGGAGGTGGCGTTCGTGAGCCCCGAGTTCTGCATCAGGACGACACTTTTCCGGCCGCCGAGCCAGGCCCCGGCCGCAGCCGCGACCGCATCGCCCTCGTTCGCGGCGGCCACATAGCAGCCGGAGTTGATCGCATGGTTGATCAGGTTCTTCAGGAACGAGCACGGCACCCCGGCGTAGAAATCGTATCCGCGCCGCTGCAGTTCCTCCCCGAAGAGTTGCGTGGCCAGCATGCTAGAAATTTCCCGCCTTCTGCAGGTCCACGATGGAATTGATGTCCAGCCAGGAGCCCTTGATGAACTTGACCGCGATGGGCTGGGTCTTGCTCACTTCCGCCAGCAGGTCCTTCATGCGCAGCCGGCCGAAGTCCTCGCGCTTCCCCAGCACGTCCAGCGCGGCTTTCAGCTGCTCGGCTCCGTTGGCGCTGACCTTGAGCAGGCCGATGAACTCGCCATGCGCGGGCGGGTTGAAGGCGTTCGACTGGATGCTGGTCAGCCGCACGGAGGTGGCGAACTGCTTGCGGGAATGGTGGGCGTCGGTCTGCACATACTCATGATATTTCCCGTTCGTTTCAAAGTCCTCGTCCACGATGATGGTGAGGTCGTTCGTGTCATTCAGGAGCTCGTTCAGGATGTAGTTCTTGAAGAGGATGTCCCCGTAGCAGACCACGGTCTCCCCCCGGATTTCCTTCCGGGCCAGGGCGAGGGACGACAGCTCCGTCGTGGTGGCGTGGTCGTCGTTGTCGATGGTCTTGAAGCGGTCGGACTTGACCTTGCTCTTGGCAAAGCCCCGGACCACGGTGATGTCCTTTATCCCCACGTGGTTGAATTCGTGGATTTGCGTGGAGAGGATCGGCGTGCCCCCGACCTGGAGCAGGGCCTTCGGGATCTCCTTGGTCAGCTCTCCCAGGTCCCCCTGGGCCGCGGCCAGGATGATCGCGTTCACCTTCTTGCCGGAGGTGGGGAGATATTTCTTTTCCGCCTCCTCGAGTTCCGTGGCGCCCTGCAGGCGGAAGAGCTCCGTGATCGACGCGACCTTGCCTTCCACGTTGATCAGCGACTCGTCCTCAAAAATCTGCCGGGCCGTCTTCTGCATGGCCGTCAGCGCGGAGCGCATGATGTGATTTGCCCAGATCACCAGGCTGATGCCGGTGTCGCGGTAGCGGGCGGTCGGCACGGAGTAATATTTTGTCGGCACGATCACGACCGGCAGCCGCTGGCCCCACTCCTTCATGAACAGCTCGATTTCGTTGTAGTCGGACCGCTTGCTGTGGATGAGCACCGCGTCGGCCCCGGCCTTGCGGTAGGCTTCCGCCCGGCGGAGCACCTCCTCGAGGCCCCAGCCCGCGATGAACGCCTCGACGCGCGCGACCACGGTGAAGTCGTCGTGCTTCTGGACATCCTTCATCGCCTTGATCTTGCCGCAGAACTCGTCCACGTCGGCCAGCAGCTGGCGCTCGCTGCCGAGGAACGAGTTCGTCTTGGGAAACTGCTTGTCCTCGATGCAGACGCCCGCGATTTCCCGCTGCTCCAGCTTGCGCACCAGGATGCGGGCGTTGTTGAAATTCCCGAAGCCGGTGTCGCCGTCGAACAGGATCGGGAGGGTGGTCGCATCGCTCATGAACTCGAGCACGTCGAGGATCTGGGTCCAGGAAGCCTCGTTGTTGTCCCGCACCCCGAGGGACGCGGACAACGTCAGCCCGCTCGCCCAGATCCCCTTGAAGCCGGCTTCCTGGACGACCTTGGCCGAAAGGCCGTTATGCGCCTCCATGACGAAATCGAGGCAGGATTTGTTGATCAGATTTTTGAGTCGGGTCGCTTTGTTCATGGGGTGGGATGGAAGTGGCCTCGCCGTTGTCCGGACACCGGCACCGGCGGGCGCGCGCGGACGCGGCCGATGGCGAAAGGGCCGGCCGAAGCAGCAAAGGGGGTTGATGGGATCGTCACGGAGGGCCGCGGGACGTGTTAGTGGCAGAAAAGGGCCGGGGGCCGGTGAAAATTGCCCAGCGGCAGCAGGGGCCGGGATGCCGCCAGCGAGGCGCGCAGCGCCGTCCATTCCGCGCGGGTCGGCGGCGCTGACTGGCGGACGACCAACGCCGCGTGCACCCGGGCCATCGAACCCTGCACCCAGTCGCGCGTTCCGGATTCCAGTACTCGCGGGCGCGGCAGCGAATCCGGGATGGCTGGCGCCGGCATGTGGTCGGTGGGCATGGTGCTCGTGATTAGCAAACCGCGGGCCCAGAAACTTTCATGCACCGCTAACTGCTGGGGCCAAGGGCGATAATAATTTTTATTTTACAACATTGCCCTGATCCGCCGCACGGGTCGCGGGAGGCGGAAAAATATTCCCCCCGCACCGCGCCCGCCGGAGCTGGAGTTTGCCCATGTCCTTCCCCTGCCGGGTGGCTTCCGCCTATCGCGCTGCGCCGACCGCGCTCAACTCCGTGGCGACGACTGCCCCGATGACCTCGTGGCGGTTGAAATGGCCGTAGATCCGGCGGCGATGCGCGGTGTCGGCCGCGAGCGCCTGCTCGCAGGCCTCGCCGAGCGCCTTCAGGTCCGCGTGCGGATAGCGCACAATCAGGTCCGCCCGGTGCAGCTCCTCGAGGCGGCCACCGCCCCGCGAGTCCTCGCTGACCGGCACCAAACCCAGGGCGCCCGCCCAGAACGGTCGGTCGGTGTGCGTGTGGCGCATCGCTTCCGGGGTGAACTTCCGCCCCTCCGGGCAGAAGCCGGCCTTGAAGCGGGTCAATCCGGCCTTGTCCGCCACCCCCAGCGAGTGGTCGCAGATGGCGGTGAACCGGTCGCGGAATTTCCGGGCCAGGAAATCAATCTGCCGCTGCCGGTGCGGGGTCAGCCCGAGGCGTGAGCCGAGGAAGATGATCTTCTCCTCCGGCTGCTCGTTGAACGGCGCGGCGAAGGGCACGAGATTGGCGACCCAGCTCCGGTGCACGAGGCGACAGTCCGGACGCAGGATCGGGCGGCCCGGTCCGACGACCGCCTCCTCGTCGTGGATGAGCACCGCCAGATGCGGCGCGATCTCCGCAAAGGCGGGCATGGTGCGGCTGGCTTCGTCAAAGGCATAATAAAGCGTGCGCACGCCCCGGCCGGCCAGGAGCTGGAGCAGGCGGCCGATCATGCCGGCCATCATCTGCGGGTGCTGCCCGGTCAGCACGAGCCACCATTCCTCGTCCGCGGGCCGGTCCGCCGTCAGCAGGTCGGCCAGGCCGGTCCGGCCGAGCGTCTGCACCGGGAGAAATTCCAGGTTGGCCGCCGCCATCACCCCGAGGGCCCGCACATTCTCCCCGTGCCAGTCGCAGTCCAGCCGGGCCATCCGCACCAAGGCGGCATCCGCGGGATCCGTCACGCGCTGCGCCACGTCGCAGGCCGGCAGCGTGCGCAAATATTCCGCGCCGTCCTGCAGGCGGCCGGCCCAGGGCGAGAAGACGAACAGCCGGACGCGGCGCAAGGCCGGCGCGGGCGCAGGCAGTGGACCGGGGGGGGATTCCTGGATCAAGGCGGGCATGGCGGCAGGTCGCGGGAGCGCGGGCTCACGCCTGGAGAACCTCGTCAGGTTGCGGCCGCGCCTCACGCCGTGCGGCCGTCTGGCTGCGGCACCAGTACCGCCAGCACTCGCGGACGGCGGCGCCGAACCGCGCGGCCTGACCCGCATGGTCGAGCAGCGGGCTGCGCCGCAGTTCCGCGCGGAGATCGTTCCGCAGGGCCGCGACCCGCTCGGGGTCCGCGGCGAGTTTCACGGCCTGGGCCACATAATTGTCGGGCGTGGCCGCGGCCCATTCGGGATGACCCACCGCCGCCAGGAGGCTGGCGCCGACGCGGGACATGTGACGGTCGCCGACCAGGGAGACCACGGGCACGCCCATCCACAGGGCCTCGCACGTGGTGGTGGTGCCATGGTAGGGCGTCGTGTCGAGGGCGATGTCCACGCCGTGGTAGCAGGCGAGATGCTCGCGCGTGCCGGCGGTGCGATCCAGGAAAAGGAGGTTTTCCGCGGCCACGCCGAGGCCGCCCAGCTGCGTGGCGTACTGGCGGCGCGTCGCCGGATCGCCCAGCCCGGCGCCCTTGAGGCAGAGGCGCGATCCCGGCACGGCCCGCAGGATCCGCGCCCACAGCGTGAGCGTGGCCGCGGTGATCTTGGCCGGCGTGTTGAAGCAGCCGAACGTGACAAAGCCGCTCGCCGTGCCCGTGGGCATCGCGGGCTCGGGCGCGTCAGCCGGTGGCGCGTAGGCCCACGCCGTGGGTGCAAAGCGGACCAGCCGCTCGGTCGCAAAGTGATCGGCGTCGCCGGGCGGATCCGCCCGTGCATCGGTGAAGCGATAATCCATCGCCGGCAGACCGGTGGTGTCGGGATAGCCCAGGTAGGTGATCTGCACCGGTGCGAGGCGGCGGGCGAAGAGCGGCAGCCGGTTGGTCATGCCGGTGTGGCCGGCCAGGTCGACCAGCACATCGGGCGCGTCCGCCCGGATCGCGGCCTCCACGGCTTCCGCCGGCTGGCCGACGAAATTGCGCCAGACCGTGGCCAGGGCCCGCAACCGGGCGGACACCGCGTCCTCGCGGAAATGATCGTGGTACAGGCAGAGCTCGAACTGCGCGCGGTCGAGGTGCGCGAGGAGCGGCTCGAGGAAGAACGCCACCGAATGCGTCCGCAGGTCCGGCGAGAGGCAGGCGATCCGCAGCCGGCGCTCCGGGTCGGCCGGGTTCGGCAGCCCCGGCGCCGGCGGCGAAACCACGCTCCGGCCATAGGCCACGTGGTCGGCGAACAGCTGTTCGCGCGCGACGCCGTCGAGCGAGTGCAGCGCATAGAGCCGGTAGCTGCGGGCCTCATGGTGCTGCGGCTCGAGCGCGAGGAAGCGGTCGTAGGCCGCGACCGCCTCGGGCATCCGGTGCGACTGGTGGAGCGCCTGGGCGCGCCCGTAGATCGCCAGCGCGTATTGCGGGTCGAGCGCGAGCGCCCGCTCATGGCACGCCAGCGCGTCGGCATAGCGGCCGATGAAGCTCAGCGTCAGGCCGTGGTTGTACCAGCCCGGGGCGTAATCCGGCCGCAGCGCGGCCACCCGGTCATGGCAGGCCAGGGCCTCGTCGAGCCGGTCCACCGTCTTGAGGCAATAGGCGAGGTTCTCCCAGCCCTCGACAAAATCCGGTTTCACCTTGACGGCGTGCCGCAGGTGTTTCTCGGCCTCGGCCGGCCGGCGGTCGGCGATCAGGGCCAGCGCCAGGCGCATCTCGCAGACGGCATCGCGCGGCGCGGCCCGGTGGGCGCGGCCGAGCAGTTCCAGCGCCTCGGGCAGGCGGCCCTGCTGGTACGCGACAAGGCCGCCGAGGTGCAGCGCATCGAAGTTCCTCGGCTGCGCGGCCCGGAGCCGGCGATAAATCGTCGCGGCCTCGTCGAGCCGGCTGGCGCGGTGGTGGGCCACGGCCTGCTGGAGCAGGGACTGGAATTGCGCCGGGGCCATGTCAGATATGTTCCGGTCTGGCGCCGCGCGGGTCCGCGACGTTTCGCGCCGACCACCGCGGACAGGCAGCGGCTCGCGGCACCGCGGTGGGCAGCGGCGGGACAGGTTGTGTGATGAAACGCACTCCCGCTCACATCGGCGCGCCGGGGCCCCGGCTTGAGCCGCAAATGCGCTCAACCGGCGGACGTTTGGGTCGAAAGGAGGTGACAGCGATCCCTCCATCCCGGCGGGCGCCCTGATCCGCAAATTGATGCAAGCAACGCTCAGCCCCACCCTGCCCCCGGCGGAACCGAAACCCGCCCGCCACCGCGACGATGAAATCAAGCGCCGGCTGGACGCATGCCCGAAACTGGCCTCGCTCCAGACCATCAACCGGGCGTTGCGCGAGCTGATCAACTCCGAGCAAAGCCTGAACTCGCAGATCGCGGAGATCATCCGGCGCGACCCGTCGCTGTCGGCCCGGCTGCTCCGGATGGTGAACTCGGTCTATTTCGGCAATTCGACCCGCATCAGCAACATCGAGGAAGCGGTCTTCTTCCTCGGCCTGCGGCAAATCCGCGAGCTCTCCACCGCGACCCCCGTCATCGAGGAGATGCAGACACTGCACACCCGGGCGGCGGGCGGCGTGCCCCTGCCCTGGACCGAGCTGTGGCGGCACAGCATCGGCACCGCGGCCCTGACGCGGGAAATCCTCTTTTCCACCAACATTGCGGTGGATGACGACACCGATTACCTCGCCGGCCTCCTGCACAACGTGGGCAAGGTCGTCATGGCCTATGCCTTCCCGGATGAACTGCAGCAGATCATGGCCACGCCGCTGGCGGACCCGGCCGCGGTCTGCGCGCTGGAGCACGAGCTTATCGGCTGGGACCACGCGCGGATCGGCGCGTACTACCTGGGCCGGCACCAGCTGTCGGACGAGATCACGTTTGCCGTGCTCTATCACAACGAGCCCGACCGGGCGCCGCGCCACCGGCAGTTTGCGGCCGCGGTGCAGGTCGCCGACCAGCTGGTGCGCCATGTCGGCATCTCGGGCGGCTTCGAACGCGTCCAGCCGATCGCGGTGGACTCCTGGCTGAAACTCGACGGCTGGAAAATCCTCTACGGCGCCGACGGCAGCGAGACCGCCCTCGCCCGCGCCCACCTGGCCAACGCCTTGCAGCGGCTGCCCACGATGCTGCAGGGATTGGTCTGAACGCGGCGGCCAGATTTCCCGCCCAAGTCACGGGGAAGTGAAATCCCGGGGCGAGACCCGAGTCATTCACTGCAATGGCCCGCCGACCTGTGGGGATGAAGCGCAAGGCCGGGCCGCCGCCGCCACGATTGCAGCACTGCTCCAGGCCCGAATCCACCCTCGCGCCCCGCGGCCCGGGCGAACAACACCCTCAGCCCGAATGCGGCCGCCATCCGGCATTTTGCGAACCGGCTAGCCGGCCGCTTCCAGCAGGGAGCCGTCGGCGTGGGCGCCGCCCGGCGCGGACGCCGCGAGCACGACCGGCTGCCCGTCGAGCCACTTGATCGCGATCTGGCTGGCTTCGAGCGCCCAGTTGATCTGGGGCTTGGCGTAGATCGCGTAGACCGTGGTGTTCTCCGCCTCCGCCCAGCTGAGGTTGGCCTTCAGGCATTGCGAGCCGTCGGCCAGGGTGAAATTCTGCAGCAGGATCGAGCCGCGGGTCTTCGTGACATGGTCGGGGGACTTCACCGCAAGGGTGAGCCGGGCCAGGCCCTGGTGATAATTGATCAGCCGCATGGTGTCCCACGACCCGCCGTCCGGGGCGGCATCGTTGGCCATCAGGGCGCGTTCGATTTCGGTCAGGAGCGAGAGCAGGCGGTTGGACATGGGGAGGGGGGTTGAATCAGCCAACCAACCCTATCGGCGTGAATCGCGGCCGGTTTAGTCAATAATCCTTAAACCCGCACCGCCCGCGTACCGATGGAAGGGATTAACCCGTGACCAAAAAACCCCATGTGACCGCCCCTTCTTTGGCCGACGGCGCCCCCCTGGCCGGCCAGACCGTCCTGCTCGTCGAGGACGAACCCTTCATCGCCGAACTGCTGGTCAAATGGCTGGGCCGCCTCGGCGCCCGGATCCTGATCGCCCAGAACGGCGGCGAGGGCCTCCGGCTGCTCGCGGAGAATCCCGGCCGCGTCGGCGTGGTCATCGCCGACCTCCGGCTGCCCGACATGAGCGGCAACGAGATGTGCGCCCGCCTGCGCCTGCTGCACCCGCGCCTGCCGGTGCTGCTTTCCAGCGGCCGCTACCAGCGCGAGGCGGAGGAATCGCTCGCCCGGACGGGCCCGACGGGCTTCATCCAGAAGCCCTATCCGCTCGGCGACGTCCTCGGAAAGTTGCAGAAACTCCTGGCCGCCGCCTAGTGCCGGCAAATTGGTTTTGTGGGCCAGCGAGCTTGCTCGCGCTTCATCCGCGCCCGCAAACGGGCGGCCTGTGGTGGCTTGATCAGGTGTCGTATTTTTGCCGACCGGCCTGGTCGCGGCGGCGCCCGGTTCCGGGCGCAGGTTTTGGTTGTATCGCGCGGTGAGGCCGTCTAGCGGTTCTAACCCCCCACCGCCCTGCATGGCCATCTCGCTCGAAAAAGTACTGGTAGTCGAAGACGAAGCTGTCGTCCGCAACCTCCTGAGCGAAATTTTCACCCGCCGCAAGTGCACGGTGCGCTGCGCCGTGTCGCTGGCGGAGGCCGAGATCCTGCTGAAGACGGACACCTTCGACCTCATGCTGCTCGACCTCCGACTGCCGGACGGAGACGGGCAGCGGTTCCTCGAACGCGTGGCCACGGAGCCGGAGCACCCGCTGGTCGTGATGGTGACCGGCTACGGCACGATCGAGTCCGCCGTGGCCTGCATGCGCGCCGGGGCCTTCGACTACGTCCTGAAGCCATTTTCGCCGAGCCAGATCGACATCATCCTCAAGAAGGCGCAGTCCTACCGCCAGTTGCTGCAGGTCAACCGCTACCTCAGCAACCCGGAGGAGGGCGAGGACGGCGGCCTGGTGGGCCGCAGCTCCGCCATGCTGCGCCTGCGCCAGATGATCGAGCGCGTGGCCCCGACCGACGCCACCGTGCTGATCACCGGTGAGAGCGGCACGGGCAAGGAGATGATCGCCCGCGAGCTCTATCGCGCCAGTCCGCGCCGCAACCAGCCGTTCATCAAGGTCAATTGCGCCGCCATCTCCCAGAACCTCATCGAGAGCGAGTTCTTCGGCCACGAGCGCGGCGCCTTCACCGGCGCCACCGAGCGGCGCGAGGGCCGCTTCGAGCTCGCCAACCAGGGCACGCTCCTGCTCGACGAGGTCAGCGAGATCCCCCTCAATCTCCAGGCCAAGCTCCTGCGCGTGCTGCAGGAGCGCGAGTTCGAGCGGGTCGGAGGCAACCGCACGATCAAGGTCAACGTCCGCCTCCTCGCCACCTCCAACCGCGACCTGCTCAGCTACGTGGAGAAGGGCGAATTCCGGCAGGATCTCTATTACCGGCTGAATGTCTTCCCCGTGCACGTGCCGCCGCTGCGCGAGCGCGGCGAGGACCTCCTGCTGCTGGCCGAGCATTTCCTGCGGCGTTGCGCGCGCAAGCACGGCATCAAGGTCAACGGCTTTTCCGACTCCGCCCGCGCCGCCCTCAACGGCTACCGCTGGCCGGGCAACGTGCGCGAGATGCAGAACACCATCGAGCGCTCCGTGATCCTCACCGAGAACGGCCGGCCCGTGACCGCCGCCGCCCTCGGCCTGCCGGGCGAGTATCCGCCCGAGGCCGCGCCCGCGCCCGCCGCCGTGGCGGAAGATGCCCCCGCCGACTTCGCCCCCGGCCCCGCGCCGGACGCCCCGGCCGGGCATGCGGTCTCGGTCACCAACGGCGCCGGCAGCGTGCAGACCATCGCCGAGCTGGAAAAGCAGGCCATCCGCGCCGCCCTGCGCCAGACCGAGGGCAACCGCACCCAGGCCGCCGGCCTGCTCGGCATCAGCATCCGCACCCTGCGCAACAAGCTGCAGGAATACCGCGAGGCCGGCGACCCGGTCGACGCCGGCCTGGAGTCGGCGGAAGCCTGAGACCGGGAGCCGGTGGCCGGGCTTCAAGCGGGTGGAGGCGGGACGCTCTTTCGCCGCCGGATCACGGCCGCGGCGGATCAGGCGCCCAGGTGCGCAAATCGGGTAAAGTCGGTGCGCAAACGCGCCGATAGTGTGGCAGCCACTCATCCCACCCCGCCCTATGCCTACCGCCGCTGAAATCACCGAGCCGCTGGTCCGCGAATATATCACGCGCGCCGTCAGCGATGTTTTTAAAACCATGCTGGGCCGGGAAGCGTCCCTCGCCGACGCCGTCGTGCAACCGGCGGCTGACGGCCTGTCCGCCCCGCACCCCGGCCCGGCCTCCGGCATGATCCCCTTCGTCGTGGGCACCGTGGGCTTCCTCGGCGACATCAACGGCCTCATCTATCTGTACCTTGAGGAACCCTTCGCGCGGCTCTGCACCTGCCACCTGCTCGGCATGACCGACAAGGAACTCGAGGAGGCCGGCGACGAGGTCATCAACGACGCCATCGGCGAGCTCACCAACATGACGGTGGGGGGCTTCAAGAACGGCCTCTGCGACGCGGGCTTCCCCTGCAAGCTGACCATCCCGTCCATCCTGCGCGGCTCCAATTTCTCCATCGAGCCCGTCAGCTCCGCCACGCGGCACACCTACGTCTACGCGTCCGCCGGGCACCGGGTCGTCGCGGACATCCTGCTCAAGACCGGCGAATAATCCTTCCCTTCCCTCCATGCGCTACAAAATTCTCACCGTCGATGATTCCAAGACCGTCCGCATCATTGTGCGGAAGGCGTTCAAGTCTTATGATTGCGAAATCCTCGAGGCCGGCAACGGCGTCGAGGGCCTGTCCATCGCCGCCAAGGATGCGCCCGACCTCATCCTCCTCGACGTCACGATGCCCGTGATGGACGGCGTCGAGATGCTGACCAAGCTCAAGGCCGACCCGCAGCTCAAGGCCATCCCCGTGATCATGCTCACCGCCGAGGGCGGCCGCGACAACGTGCTCAAGATCGCCAAGATCGGTGTCCGCGACTACCTGGTGAAGCCCTTCAAGGAGGACACCCTCATCGAGAAGGCGGGCCGCGTCATCGACCTCAAGCCGCTCTCCGAGCAGCCGACCAAGGCCAAGTCCATCTTCGATCCCGCCGACATCCTCATCGTCGAGGACAAGCCCGCGATCGTCGCGCAGATCCAGGAGGGCCTGAAGCACACGCCCTGGAAATTCCACGGGGTCAGCACGCAGGGCGAGGCCCTCGACTACTGCGCCAAGACCCCGCCGGACCTCGTGCTGATGAGCCTCTCCCTGCCGGAGGAGGCCGCCTTCACCCTCTTCCGCATCATGCGCACGAACGTGAAGACCAAGTACACGCCCATCTTCGCCCTCGTGGTGAAGACCGAGGTCGGCCAGCAGCAGCAGGCCCAGACCGTGGGCTTCTCCGCCCTCATCACCAAGCCGATCGAGATCAGCGAGCTGGAGGCCAAGATCGCCAAGGCGATGAACCTCGACACGTCGCAGCGCTATTTCACCCTCGAGCCCGGCTTCCTCATCATGCGTCTGCCGGAAAACTGCTCCCCCTCCGTGCTCGCCGAGGTCGGCAACTACCTCAAGCCGAAGTTTTCCGAGGCGGTCGACGCCGGCCACACCCGCATGGTCATCGACATCCACCAGGTGAAGACCCTGCACATGGGCGTCATCAAGCTCTTGCTCCAGACGATGCAGACCTGCCGCGAACTCACCCTGCAGTTCGCCCTCGTCGGCAACCACCAGATCGTCACCGAGTGCAAGGGCTTTGAGGACACCCGCAACTGGCAGTTCTACGACTCGGTCGACGATGCGAAGGCCAGCCTGGGCAAGGCCCCGGCCCCACAGCTGGCCCCGGCCTGAGCCGGACCGGCCTCACTTTAGCCAGGGTGTTGTGTGGGTGCGGGCGGTGCGCTGAGCGCGCCGCCCGCGCTTTGTTTTACGACGCGGGGCGGCCCGCGGAAGGTCGCAGGAAGCCGCGGCTGCCATCGCGCAAGCGGCCTCAGGCCGCCAGCGCCGGATAGTCCGTGTAACCGCGCTCCGTGCCGCCGTAGAAGGTGGCGGCATCGGGCGCGTTCAGCGGCGCGTCCAGCTGCAGCCGGCGCGGCAGGTCGGGATTGGCGATGAAGAGCTTGCCCCAGGCCACGGCGTCGGCCTCGCCGGCCGCCAGCACCGCCCGGCCGGTCGCGGGCGTGAAACCGTCGTTGACGATGTAGACCCCGCCGAAGGCGCGCTTCAGTTCCGGCCCGAGCCGCGGCGCTTCCAGCGATTCGCGCGCGCACAGGAAGGCGATCTGCCGCTGGCCCAGCTCGGCCGCCAGGTAACCGAAGGTGGCGGCGGGATCACTGTCCTTGATCCCCCCCGAACCGCCCCGCGGCGCGAGATGGTAGCCGACGCGACCGGGCCCCCAGACCGAGATCACGGCGTCGGCGACCTCCAGCGCCAGGCGCGCGCGGTTCGCGACCGGCCCGCCGTACGCGTCGGTGCGCCGGTTGGCGCCGTCCTGCAGGAACTGGTCGAGCAGGTAGCCGTTGGCCCCGTGCACCTCGACCCCGTCGAAGCCGGCGCGCAGCGCGTTCACCGCCCCGAGACGGAAGGCGGACACGATGCGGGGGATCTCCGCCAGCTCGAGGGCGCGGGGCGTGACGAAGGGCTTCTGCGGCCGGAGCAGGCTCACATGGCCGGTGGCGGCGATCGCGCTCGGCGCGACGGGCAGGGCGCCGTTGAGGTAGACCGGATCGGACACCCGGCCGACGTGCCAGAGCTGCAGGAACATCCGTCCGCCGGCGGCGTGGACCGCCGCCGTGATCTTTTTCCAGCCGGTCACCTGCTCCTCCGACCAGATGCCCGGGGTGTCGGGATAACCGACACCCATCGGGTCGACGGAGGTCGCCTCCGACAAAATGAGCCCCGCGGAGGCGCGCTGGGTGTAATACTCCTGCATCAAGGCAGTCGGCACGCGGCCGGCGCCGGCGCGGCAGCGTGTGAGCGGCGCCATGATGATGCGGTTCGGCAGCGTGAGCGCACCGAGGCGGAGGGAATCGTGCAGGCGGGACATGACCGTTCTAGATAGTCAGGTCCGCCCGCGATGCAAATGCCCGCGCGGGATCCGCCCCGGGGGCGGCCACCGGGTTCAGTCGGTCCCCGTGCCGGTGAAATGGATGGCGAAGGCCAGCTTGTCCGCCGTCTCCTCGATGACCTTGGCGATGGGCTTGCCCGCGCCGTGGCCGGCCCGGGTCTCGATCCGGATGAAGGTCGGGAACTCGGCGTCCGGGTTCGCCGCCTGCATCGCCGCCGCGTACTTGAACGAGTGGCTCGGATGCACGCGGTCGTCGTGGTCGCCGGTCGTGATGAGGACGGCGGGATACCTGACCCCGGGCCTGACGTTGTGGACCGGCGAGTAGGCGGACAGGTACTTGAATGCAACCGGGTCGTCGGCGGAGCCATAGTCGCTGGCCCACGCCCAGCCGATGGTGAATTTGTGGTAGCGCAGCATGTCCATGACGCCGACCGCCGGCAGCGCCACCCGGGCGAGATCGGGGCGCTGGTTGATGGTGGCGCCGATCAGCAGCCCGCCGTTGGAGCCGCCGCTGATGACGAGCTTGTCGTGGGCGGTGTAATGCTCCGCCACCAGCCAGTCGCCGGCGGCCGCAAAGTCGTCGAAGACATTCTGCTTGTGCTCCTTCATGCCCGCCTCGTGCCAGGCGCGGCCATATTCGCCGCCGCCCCGGATGTTGGGCTGGGCGTAGATGCCGCCGAGCTCGAGCCACGCCACCGTCGTGCTGGAATAGGCCGGCTGCAGGGCGATGTTGAAGCCGCCGTAGGCATACAGCAGCGTCGGGTGGGAGCCGTCGAGCTTGAGACCCTTGCGCGCGGTGATGAACATCGGGATGCGTGTGCCGTCCTTCGAGGCGTAGAAGACCTGTTTCGTCTCGTAGATCGACGGGTCAAACGCGACCTTCGGCGCCTGGAACACCTCGACCTTGCCGGTCCCGAGCTCGCTGCGGTAGTTTGTCGTCGGGAAGACAAACGACGTGAAGTTGAAGAACATCTCGTCCTCGTCGTACCGGCCGCTGACCGCCGCCACCGTGCCGATGCCGGGCAGCGGCACCTCCCCGAGCGGCGACCCGTCGAGCGCGAACAACGAGAGCTGCGTGCGGGCGTCGACCATGTAGTTCACGACCAGCCGGCCGCCGATGACGCCGGAGGACTCGATGACGTTCTTCGACTCGGGCACGACGGTCTTCCAGTTGGCCTTGGCGGGCGCCGCGAGGTCGATGGCGATGATCCGGCGGCGCGGGGCGTCGAGGTCCGTCTGGACGTACAGCACGGTGCCACGATTGCCGATGACATTGTAGGACGCCTCGATCACGTCGACCAGCCGGACCACCGGGCCGGAGAGGTCGGGCTGCCGCGGGTCCTTCAGGTCGACGTAGTACAACCGGTTGTGTGGATCCGTGCCCTCGCTGCCGTAGAGGAGCAGGTAGCGGCCGTCGTCGGTGACGCCGGCGCCCCAACCGCGCTTCGGGAATTCCGGCGACTCGAACACGAGCGTGTCGGCCTCCTGCGCCGTCCCGAGGCGGTGGTAGCGGACCGTCTGGTTCGCGAGGTCGCTGAAGGTCCCGTTCGTTTCCTTCTTCGGCTCGGGGAAGCGCGAGTAGAAAAAGCCCTGGCTGTCATGCGTCCAGCTCAGGCCGGAAAACTTGACCCACTTGATGACGTCGGCGGTGTCGCGGCCCGTGGCCACATCGCGCACCCGGAACTCGTTCCAGTCGGAGCCGGCGGCGGCCGTGCCGTAGAGGAGCCACTTCCCGTCCTCCGACGCCTCGTAGCCGCTGAGCGCGACGGTGCCGTCCGCCGCGAGGGTGTTCGGGTCGAGCAGCAGCCGGCCCTCCGCCGCCAGGCTGTCCTTGACGTACAGCGGCGCCTGGTTCTGCAGGCCGGTGTTCATCGTGTAGAAATACCTGCCGCCCTGCTTCTGCGGCAGGCTGAAGCGCGGGTAATTGAAAAGCTCGAGCAGGCGCTGCCGGATCGCCTCGCGCTGCGGGATCTTCGCGAGGAAATCGAATGTCACCTTGTTCTCCGCCCCGACCCATGCCTTGGTGGCGGCGGAGTCGACGTCCTCCATCCAGCGGAACGGGTCGGCGACCTTGGTCCCGAAATAATCGTCGGTGTGGTCGCCGGGCCGGGCGGCCGGATAATTCCAGGCGGCGAGCGCGAGCGTGGGCGCCAGGGCCGCGAACAGGATCAGGCGGTGGGAGTTGGGCATGGCCCGAGAAAACCCGGAAACAGGGGCGGCGCAAGCCCGGCCGCGGCCGCATCTCTCCCGCATTGCCCTCCCGGCGTTTCGCGTCTTGGGTGGGCGCCGCGTGAATGTCCCCCTCCTCTCCCCCGCCCGGCGCCGCCGATTCCGCCCCGCCCTCGCCCTGCTCGCCGCCGGCCTCCTCGCCGCTCCCGTCCTGGCCGCGCCCGCCGACTGGGCCGGCGAGATCGCCGCGCTCACCCGGGACGATGCCGCCCACCCGCCGCCGGCCCACGGCATCGTGTTCGTCGGCAGCTCGTCCATCCGCTTCTGGACCACCCTCGCCACCGACTTCCCCGGCCGGCCGGTGATCGGCCGCGGCTTCGGCGGCTCGGAACTGGCCGACAGCGTCTATTATTTCGACCGGCTGGTGCAGCCCTACCAGCCGCGCACCGTCGTGCTCTACGCCGGCGAGAACGACCTCGCCGCCGGCAAGTCCCCCGAGGCGGTCGCCGCCGACTTCGCCGCCTTCTGCGCGAAGCTGCACGCCGCCCTGCCGGCCGCGCACCTCTATTACCTGGCGATGAAACCGAGCCCGCTGCGCTGGGCGCTCCGGGACAAGTTCGAGCGCGGCAACTCCCTCATCGCCGCCGCCTGTGCCCGCGACCCGCGGCGGACCTTCGTCGACGTCTACCACGCCATGCTCGGCCCCGACGGCCAGCCCCGCCCCGAACTTTACCGGGACGACCGGCTGCACATGAAACCCGCCGGCTACGCCCTCTGGGTCCGGCTGCTGACTCCCTTGCTCCAACCATGAACGACTCCGCCGAACGTCTCCGCCGCCAGATCGCCTTCCTCATCGAAGTGGACAAGCTGAAGGAGGTCTTCCGCCAGACCATCGTGACCCAGAGCCGCCGCGCCGAGAACAGCGCCGAGCACTCCTGGCATTTCGCGCTCATGGTCGTCGTGCTGGCCGAGCACTCCGCCCACCGGCCGCTCGATGTGCTGCGCATCCTCCAGATGGTCCTGATCCACGACCTGGTGGAGATCGACGCCGGCGACACCTTCGCCTACGACACGAAAAACATGGCCGACCAGCACGAGCGCGAGGCGAAGGCCGCGACGCGCGTCTTCGGCCTGCTGCCACCCGACCAGGCCGCGGAGTTCCGCGCGCTGTGGGACGAGTTCGAGGCGCGCACGAC
>CAYRDN010000015.1:0-71722 GCA_964423065.1 uncultured Oleiharenicola sp.
ATGACCAATTCTGATTCCGACGGGTTGTTCGATAACGACTGGGAAGACCGCGGGGAGCTATCCTGGACCGAGGCGGATTGGATGAAGTACCTTGGCCAGCAGGAGGACGCCGTGCGTGAATATCTGAAGCACTATGACCAGCTGGCGGACACCGCCGACCGGATCGACGAGGTGGCCCGCCGTCTGGGTTGGGAGTTGACGGAGAACGCCGAGGCGGACGAGCCGGCCGAGGCGGAAGCAGAAGAGGCCTTTGACGGCGACTGGGATCCCTACACCCTGCACCGCAATCCCGTCTATATCTCCAGCCGCGCCCTCTACGTGAGCCTCATCTCCCACTGGGAACGGGTCGCGGCCCAGCCGGACCGCGTGCCGGCTGCCCTGGCCATCACCCTGCATGCCACCCTCTACCGCGGCAACGAGCAGCTCCTGCAGGCCGTGCAGGCGCTCGAGATGGGCGACTACACCCTGGCCATCTGCCTCTTCAAGCAGGCGCTCCGCGAGCTGAACGTGACCCTGGCCCGGCTGAGCCAGCCCGATGTCGCCGCCAACTCCCTCGCCCTCCGCTTCCGCGAATATGCGCTGCCCCGGCTCTTCGACCTGCGCGAGATCTGGCTCCGCGTGATGAACGAGTGCCGGCAGGACCGCGCGGACGATGCCCCGCTGGAGTGAGCGGGCTGCTTTGTCGGCGGGGTGATATGCCCCGCACACAAGGGCCTACTCCCGCGGGCGTTTCCTCCTGGCCGGGGTGGGCCGTCCGGTCTGCTTATAGTCGCCCGATTTCAGGGAATTGATCTGGTCGCGCAGCAGCGCGGCGCGCTCGAACTCCAGCTTGTTGGCGGCCTCCTGCATTTCCTCCTCCAACTCGGCGATGACCGCAGCCACATCATCGCCGCCCTCGGCGACCGCCAGCGTCTCGTCCCGCTGCCGGCCGTCGTAGACATGCAGGCTCGCCTGCACGCCGCGCTTCACGCTGCGGGGCGTGATGCCGTGCGCGAGGTTGTGGGCCAGCTGCTTCTCCCGGCGGCGCGAGACCTCCTCCATCGTGCGCTGGATGGAACCGGTCACGACATCGGCGTAGAAAATCACCCTTCCCTTCTCGTGCCGCGCCGCCCGGCCGGCTGTCTGCATCAGGCTCGTCGCGCTGCGGAGAAAGCCTTCCTTGTCCGCGTCGAGGATCGCCACCAGCGCCACCTCGGGCAGGTCGAGCCCCTCGCGCAGGAGATTGATGCCGATGAGCACGTCGAAGTTGCCCTGCCGGAGATTGCGCAGGATTTCGACGCGCTCGAGCGCGTCGATGTCGGAGTGCAGGTATTCGACGCGGACCTTCGCCTCACGGAAGTACGTGGTCAGGTCCTCGGAGAGCCGCTTCGTCAGGGTCGTCACCAGGACGCGCTCGCCCTGCGCCGCGGCCAGGCGCACCTCGCCGATCAGGTCCTCCACCTGGCCTTGGGTCGGCCGCAGCGTGATCTCGGGGTCGATCAGGCCGGTCGGGCGGATGACCTGCTCGGCCACGACGGACGAAAGCCCGAGTTCAAACGGCGCGGGGGTCGCCGAGACATAGACCGTCTGGCCGGTGATCGACTGGAACTCGGCGAAGCTCTGGGGCCGGTTGTCGAGGGCCGAGGGCAGCCGGAAGCCAAAGTTCACCAGCGTCTTCTTGCGCGCGATGTCGCCGTTGTACATCCCGCCGATCTGCGGGATGGTCACGTGGCTCTCGTCCACCATCAGCAGGAAATCCTTCGGGAAGAAATCGATCAGGCAGAACGGCCGGTCGCCGGCTTTCCGGCCGGTCAGGTGCCGCGAGTAGTTCTCGATGCCGCTGCAAAAACCCATCTCCTGCAGCATCTCCAGGTCGTAGTTCGTGCGCATCCGGATGCGCTGCGCCTCGAGGTACTGCTGGTTCTTCTCGAAGAAGGCCACGCGCTCCTCCAACTCCGCCTTGATGCCCCCGATCGCGGCGTCGAGCCGGCCCTTGGTGGTCACGTACTGGTTCGCGGGATAGAGGTCGAACTGGTCGGTCTGGCGGATCACCGCGCCGCCCACGGGCTCGAATTCCGTCAGTGCCTCGATCTCGTCGCCGAAGAACTCCACCCGCAGGCCGTGCTCCAGGTAGGCGGGCATCACGTCGACGACATCCCCGCGCACGCGGAACGCCCCGCGCTTGAGCTCGTAGTCGTTCCGCTCGTAGAGGTTCTCCACCAGCCGCTCGAGCAGCGTGTTCCGGTTCAGCGTCCCGCCCCGCCGCAGCGGGATGCGCATGGCCGAGAAGTCCTCGGGCGAACCCAGGCCGTAGATGCACGACACGCTCGCGACCACGATCACGTCGCGGCGGCTCACGAGCGAGCTGGTGGTGGCGATGCGCAGCCGCTCCAGCTCCTCGTTGATGGAGGAATCCTTCTCGATGAAGGTGTCGCTCGTCGGCACGTAGGCCTCGGGCTGGTAGTAGTCGTAATAGCTGACGAAGTACTCGACGGCGTTCCCGGGAAAAAAGGCCTTGAATTCGGAATACAGCTGGGCCGCGAGGGTCTTGTTGTGCGAGATGATGAGCGCCGGCCGGTCGAGCTGCGCAATGACGTTGGCCATCGTGAAGGTCTTGCCCGAGCCCGTCACGCCGAGGAGCGTCTGGTGGCGGTGGCCGGCCTGCAAGGACTGCACGAGCGTCCTGATCGCCGCGGGCTGGTCGCCCGTCGGCTGGTAATCGGAGTGCAGCTTGAAAAGCATCGTCCACCCCTACCCATCCCGGCGCGTTCGGCAACTCCGCAACGGAACAGTGGTGGCGGTTTCCGATTCGAGCCGACCGGCCCGAAGCCAATTGCCAATCGCCGGCCGAGGGCCCACGCTGCGGCCAAACCATACCCCGGCCCCCACCCCATGGCTCTCACCAACACCATCTACAGCTCGCCCGTCTTCACCCAGGCCTGCAACCAGTTCGACATCGCCGCCGACATCCTCGGCATGGAACCCGGCCTCCGGGAACGCACCAAGCGCCCTCGGCGCTGCGTCATCGTCTCGATGCCGGTCCGCATGGACAGCGGCAAGGTCGAGATCTTCGAGGGCTACCGCGTCCAGCACAACCTCTCGACCGGCCCGGCCAAGGGCGGCATCCGCTTCCACCAGGACGTGACCCTCGGCGAGGTCGCCGCCCTCGCGATGTGGATGAGCTGGAAATGCTCGCTCGTCGGGCTCCCCTACGGCGGCGCCAAGGGCGGCGTGATCGTCAACGCCCGCGACATGTCGCCGACCGAGCTCGAGCGGCTCTCCCGCCGCTACATGCAGGAGATCCTCCCCTTCATCGGGCCCAATGTCGACATCCCGGCGCCCGACGTCGGCACCAACGAGCAGGTCATGGCGTGGATGATGGACACCTATTCCAACCATGTCGGCCATTTCGACCCCGGCGTCATCACGGGCAAGCCCATCGCCCTCGGCGGCTCGCTCGGCCGCCGCGAGGCCACCGGCGAGGGCGTCGCCTGGTTCGTCAAGTCCTACCTGCAGGACCTCGGCATCCCGCCGGAAAAGACCACCGTCATCATCCAGGGCTTCGGCAACGTCGGCAGCGAGGCCGCCCTTGCCCTCTACGACTGGGGCGCGGAAATCATCGGCATCTCCGATTTCACCGGCGGCATCTTCAATTCCAAGGGCGTCGACCTCAAGGCGGCCATCGCCTATACCGCGCAGAACAGATCGCTGCAGGGTTTCCCCGGCGGCGAGGCCGTGACCAACGAGCAGCTGCTCGAGCTGCCCTGCACCGTCCTGATCCCGGCCGCGCTGGAACGCGTCATCACCGCGAAGAACGCGGGCAAGCTCCGGTGCCGCGTGCTGGCCGAGGGCGCCAACGGCCCGACGACGAACGAGGCGGACCAGATCCTGACCGCCCGGGGCGACATCGAGCTGATCCCCGACGTGCTCTGCAACTCGGGCGGCGTCATCGTCTCCTACTTCGAGTGGCTGCAGAACCTGCAGAACTACTATTGGACCAAGGGCGAGGTGTTCGACAAACTCTACCGCATGCTCGCCAAGGCCAAGGCCTCGGTCGACGAGACGCAGAAGAAATATGGCTGCAGCCGGCGCACCGCCGCGCTCGTGCTCGGCATCTCGCGCGTCGCCGAGGCCAAGGCCAAGCGCGGGCTGTTCCCTTAAGGCACACGGTTCAGGCGGCGGGACTGGTCGCTGGACCGGTGGTCCCGCCGCCAGGAGGTTCACCCGAAGGTGTGGATGAACAGCCCCGAGCGGAGCTTCGGCTCGAACCAGGTGCTCTTGGGCGGCATGATCTGGCCGGCGTCGGCAATGTCCATGAGCTGCGCCACCGTGACCGGAAAGAGCGAGAACGCCACGCCGCCCTGCGCGTCGACACGCTTCGCGAGCTCGCCGGTCCCGCGGATGCCGCCGATGAAATCCACGCGCTTGCTCGTGCGCGGATCGTCGATGCCCAGCAGCGGCGCGAGCAGCTTGTCCTGCAGCACGCTGACATCGAGCCGGGCCACCGGGTCGGCCGCGGGATCGACGGGGCAGTGCAGGCCATACCATTGGCCGCCGAGATACATGCTCACGCGGCCGCCGGCGGCGGGCGCCGGCGCGGCGTCCGGCTCGAGGCCGAAGACCGCCTTCACCTTCTCCAGGAAGGCGGCGGGCGGGTGGCCGTTGAGGGTGAAGACATGGCGGTTGTAGGGCAGGATCTTGAGCTCGCTGGCGGGAAAGATGACGTTGAGAAACCAGTTGTAGTCCTCCGCGCCGGTGTGCCGGGGATTGCGGCTGCGCCGCAGGCGGGCGACGCGCGCCGCACTCGCGGCCCGGTGGTGGCCGTCGGCGATGTAGGTGACAGGCACGCGGCCGAACGCGGCGATGAAGTCCGCGCCGCCCTCGATCCGCCACACGGTGTGGCGGATGCCGTCGGGAGCGGTGAAATCATGCTGCGGCTGCTCGCGGACCTTGGCGTCCACCAGCGCGGTCACCGCCGCGTCGTCCCGGTAAGTGAGGAAGATCGGGCCCGTGTTGGCGCCGAGGGTGTCGATCAGCCGCGTCCGGTCGTCCTCCTTGTCCTTGCGCGTCTTCTCGTGCTTCCTGATCAGCCCGGCGTCGTAATCGTCGACATGGCACAGGGCGACGAGGCCGCGCTGGGTGTGCGCGCCCATCTGCTGCTGGTAGAGATAGAGGCAGGGGCCGGTCTCGCGGACCAGCACGCCGCCGGCCTGCAGCTTGAGGAAATTCTCCCGCGCCCGGGCGTAGACGGCATCGCCGTGGGGATCGGTCCCCGGGGGCAAATCGATCTCGGCGCGGTCGACATGGAGGAGGCTGTGCGGCCGGCCCGCGGCGAGCGCGGCGGCCTCGGCGGTGTCGACGACATCGTAGGGCACGCACGCCACCTGGGGCGCGAGCGGCGGGACGGGGACCAGACCTTGAAAGGCGCGGATACGCATGAGGGGAGCGGGCTGAAAACGTGGAGCACAGACGAAACACACGAAACCGCCGGTGGAAAGGATTTTTGGCCGGTGATGACGCGGATCGGGGCCCGGGGTGGGCCGGGCCCCTCGCGGGCGGGTCGCCCGCGCTCCAGGCTTTTGCTGGAGCCACGGCGACCTCGCCGTGGTTCGCTCGTGCGCCAGGACATAAAAAAGCCCTCCGCGGCGGGAGGGCTGGAATGCGCGTGCGACGCCGGGGTCTTACTTGACCTTGGTGGCGCGGCGGAACTTCGTCGTGAACTTCTCGACCCGGCCGGCGGTGTCGACGAGGCGCTTCTCACCGGTGTAGGCGGGATGCGAGTCCATGGTGACGTCACGCACGATCACGTAGTAGTCCTGGCCGTCGATCTTCTCGGTGCGGGCGGACTTCATCGTGGACTTGGTGAGGAATTTCTTGCCCGTTCCGATGTCGAGGAAGCAGACGTTATTGAGTGCGGGATGGCCTTCGGTCTTCACGGTAAAGGTGGGTTGGACTCAGCCTTGGCGCGCCTTGTAGCGCGGCTCGACTTTGTTGATGACGTAGATGCGCCCCTTGCGACGGACGACCTGGCAGGCCGGGTGACGCAGCTTGGCGGATTTGATGGAGGAGACGACTTTCATAAAAATTAAGAAAGAAGATGGCCGCCGCCACCCCTGTCAAAGCAAAAGATCCGACACTTCCCACCGGCCGGCGCGACGCCCGGCCCGGGCGGGCTAAACCGCTGGCCCGGTTAGTTTACCGTCGGGTCGTCGGGTTCGTACGCGAGCACGCGCAATTCGGGATCGAGCGCGCCCAGGATGTTGCGCCACAGCGCGGGACCGTCGGCCTGTTCCAGCTGCCCGCCCTCGACGGGGGTCGCCAGCCAGGTGGCGTGCTTCATTTCGTTTTCCAGCTGGCCCTTGGTCCAGCCGGCGTACCCGAGAAAGCCGCGCATGACGATGCCCGGGGTGCCGATGATTTCGGCGGCCTTCTCCGGCTCGATGCCGAAATGGAGTTGGAAGGCGCGCTCGGCCTTCAGCCACTGCCACGAGACCAGGATGAGCTGCCCGGGCTCAACCGGGCCGCCAGCGTAGAGCGGCACGCCCGCCAGCGGGCCGAGCGCGAATTCCTGGGTCAGTTCGGCCAGCTGCTTCCCGAGCGGCCGGTTGAGCACGACGCCCATCGCCCCCTCGTCGTTGTGGGCCGAAAGCAGGATGACCGCGCGCCGGAAGTTCGGGTCGCGCATCCCCGGGTGCGCCAGCAGCAGCTGGCCCGCGAGGCTCCTGTTCTTCCGGACGGTGCGGCGTTCGCGCATGATGAGGTAGACCCGTCCGCCGCCCGGACGTGCCGCTAGAGCCGGGCGATCTTCACCCCGGCGTCGGCCAGGATGGGGGCGACCAGCGGGTCGTTGTTGTAGTCCTCGTGGTAGCGGATCTCGGAGAGGCCCGAGGCGGCGAGGATCTTCGCGCAGTTGATGCACGGGAAGTGGGTCACGTAGGCCACGCAACCCTCGACGCTCGAGCCGCGGCGGGCGGCGTCGGCGATGGCGTTCTGCTCGGCGTGCACCGTCGCCTGCTCGTGGCCGTCGCGGAGCCGCGAGGCGTGCGGCGTGCCGGGCAGGAAGCCGTTGTAGCCGGCGGCGACGAGCCGGTTCTTGCGGTCGCCGCCGGTGACGATGACGCAGCCGACATTCAGCCGCTCGCAGTTGGAGCGGGAGGCGATGAGCTTGGCCGTGGCCATGAAATACTCGTCCCAGCTCGGGCGGTGCGGGAAGGCCTCGGTGGCCCGGGCAATGAGGTCGATGGGGCTCGGGGTCGGGTTCATGCGGATGCAGGGCACGTTGGACAAGTCTTCCGATCTGGGCAACCTTCCTCTCCGCATGCAGCGCCAGCTTGAACCCGAGCTTCTCGATTCGCTTCCGGTGGACCATCCGGATGCCCGGCACAACCGGCGCGACCTGCGGCTGACCAACCTGGCCATGGGCAACCACCGGTGGTTTGCCCGCACCCTGCCCGACCGGCTGCGGCCAGCCGAAAAAATCCTCGAGCTCGGCGCCGGCACCGGCGAACTGGGCGATCGGCTCGCTGCGGGCGGGATCGCGGCCGACGGGCTCGACCTCTGGCCCGCCCCGCCAAACGGGCCGGCCCACCGCCGCTGGCATCGGGCCGACTTGCTCGCATTCGCGGGCTACGACGAATACCCGGTGATCCTCGGCAACCTCATCTTCCATCAGTTCACCGCCGACCAGCTCGCCGCACTGGGCGAAAAACTGCGCCGCTCGGCCCGGCTGATCCTGGCCTGCGAGCCGCTGCGCCGGCGCAGCTCGCAGGTCCTGTTCGCCACCGTCGCCCCCCTGCTCGGCGCCAATCACGTCAGCCTGCACGACGCCCACGTCAGCGTGGCGGCCGGTTTTCGCGGCGACGAACTGCCGCGCTTGCTCGGATTGACGCAACCCGACTGGGACTGCCGTTGTCATAGCACCATGCTCGGTTCCTATCGGATGGTGGCCCGGCGGGCATGAAGCCTTTGCTGCCCATCGAAATCATCGGCGGCGGACTCGCCGGGCTTTCGCTCGGGCTGGCGCTGCGCCGCGCCGGCGTACCGGTGACCGTGTTCGAGGGGGGCGCCTATCCCCGCCACCGCGTCTGTGGCGAATTCATCACGGGACTCTCCGCGAACACCGTCGCGCGGCTGGGCCTTGCGCCGCACCTGCAGGATGCTCTCCTCCACCATGACGTGGCCTGGTTCATCGACGGACAACCGGTGCGGCGGCAGCACCTGCCCGCCCCCGCCCGGGCCATCAGCCGCCACCGGCTCGATGCGCGACTCGCGGTTGCGCTGGTGGAATCCGGCGGCCAGCTCCACGCCAACACCCGGGTCGCCACCCTCGCCCCGGCCCCGGGCCGGGTTTTTACCACCGGCCGCCGCCGGGCCGCGTCGCCCTGGCTCGGCTTGAAAATCCACGCCCGCGACCTCCCGCTGCACTGCGACCTCGAGCTGCATCTGGGCGACGAAGCCTACCTCGGCCTCACCCGGGTGGAGGACGGGCGCGTGAATGTGTGCGGCCTGTTCCGCCGCCGCGACCTCGCCGCCCCGGGCGCCGCCCTGCTCCTCGCCTACTTGCGGGCCACGGGGCTCCCCGAACTCGCCGACCGGCTGGCCGCCGCGGATTTCGACCCGGCGTCCTTCGCGGCCGTGGCCGGCGTGGCTTTCGACCCACACGTCCCGGCCGCCGGTCCCCTCGCCCTGGGCGACGCCTGTGCGATGGTTCCGCCCTTCACCGGCAACGGCATGGCCATGGCTTTCCAGAGCGCCGAAATCGCACTTGAGCCGCTCCTGGCCTACGCCGGCGGCACCGCACCCTGGCCCGAAACCGCCCGGGCCATCCAGCTTGTACTTGCGCGCCATTTCCGGCTGCGGCTGGCCGCGGCGGACCTGCTCCATCCCTTCCTGCTGCAACCGCCGCGCCAGCGGTGGCTCACGCGCCTGGCCCGGGCTCGTCTGCTTCCGCTCCGGCCACTTTACTCCGTCCTCCACTAGCACCGACCATGTATCTCCACGCCCTCGCCACCGCGACCCCCCCGGCCGTCTTCACCCAGCGGGAATGCTGGGAAGTCATGCAGCGCTCGAAGACGCGCGAGCGCCTGAAAAAGCGTTCCATACTCATCCTGCAGACAATCCTGAAGGGCGACCACGGCATCGCCACGCGGCATTTCGCCGTGCCGGACATCGAAGGGGTTTTCGACCTGACGTCCGACCAGCTCAACGCCGCGTTTCGCGCGGAAGGTCCAAAGCTCGCCGCCCGGGCCCTGGCGGGGGCGCTGGAAAAATCCGGCATCAACCCGGCTGGGCTGGATGCGCTGCTGATCTGCACCTGCACCGGCTACCTCTGCCCGGGGCTGACCAGCTACGTGGCGGAACAGCTCGGTCTCCGGCCCAATGTCTTCCTGCAGGACCTCGTCGGCCTCGGCTGCGGGGCGGCCATCCCGACGCTGCGCGCCGCCAGCCATGTCCTGCGCGCGCAGCCGGAGGCCACCGTCGCGTGCATCGCCCTCGAGGTCTGCTCGGCGGCATTCTATCTCGATGACGACCCCGGTGTGCTCATCAGCGCGTGCCTTTTCAGCGACGGGGCGGCCGCCACGATCTGGCGCGCGACGCCCGGGCCGACCGGGATGGGCTGCTTTGATTTCAACACCCTCCACCTGCCCGGCGACCGGGACAAGCTGCGTTTTGAGCAGCGCGACGGCAAGCTGCGGAACCTGCTGCACCGCTCCGTGCCCGAACTGGCGGCCGGCGCCGTGGCCCGCCTCTGGGCCGGACGCGGCCCGCGGCCCGTGGCCCGGGTCGTGACCCATCCGGGCGGTCGCGACGTGCTGGAGGCGCTGGCGCCGGTCCTCGCACCGCATTCGCTGGAGGCCAGCGCGCGGATGCTGCGGGACCATGGCAACATGAGCAGCCCGGCGGTGCTTTTCGCCCTGGAGGAGACCCTCCGGGAGGCCGCGCCGGACGAATCCGGTGATTTTTGGCTCGTGAGTTTCGGCGCGGGCTTTAGCGCACATAGTTGCCGGATCGGCCTCCCGCCCCATGCCCACCCTCAATGAAGTCACCGCCTACTGCGACAAGCGCACCCGCCGCGCCGCCTTCAAGGATTTCCCCGGCGCCCACAACGGCCTGCAGGTCGCGAACGACGGCCGCGTGACGAAGATCGGCGCCGCGGTGGACGCCGGCCTCGTGCCCTTTGAAAAGGCGGTCGAGCGCGGCATCGACTTCCTCATCGTGCACCACGGCCTCTTCTGGGGCGGCGTCCAGCCGCTGACGGGCGCCGTGTACGGACGTTTTGCCGCGCTGGTGAACGGCAACTGCGCGGTCTATTCCAGCCACCTGCCGCTCGACGCCCATGAGGAGATCGGCAACAACGTGCTGCTGGCCCGCCAGCTCGGGCTCAAGGCGAAGCGCCCCTTCCTCTTCCACGAGGGCGAACCCATCGGCTGGATCGCCGCCAACAGGCTGAAGCGCGCCCAGCTGCAGGCCAGGCTGGAGGAGCTTTATCCGCGGGTCGTCGCGATCGACTGCGGCCCGGCCGCGCCGAAAAACGTCGGCTTCTGCAGCGGCAGCGGCAACAGCGCCGTGCCCCAGCTGCTCGCGGCCGGGGTGGACACCCTCGTCACCGGCGAGCTCCGCGAGGAGTGGTTCAACCACGCCCAGGAGCACAAGCTCAACCTGATCTGCTGCGGCCACTACGCCACGGAGATGCACGGGGTGAAGGCCCTCGCCGCCGAGCTGGCGAAGAAATTCCACCTGCCCTGGGAGTTCATCGAAACCGACAACCCCCTCTAGCCCGCACGAAACAAGCCTCCGCACGAATAAGATTCCCCCCTTCGTGTATTTCGTGTGTTTCGTGGTGACCCCGCCCGATGAAAAAAATCGCCATCCTCCACGGCCCCAACCTCGACCGGCTCGGCCGCCGCCAGCCGGAGATCTACGGCACCGCCACGCTCCGTGACCTGGAAAAGCTGATCCGCACCGAGGCCCGGAAACTCGGCTTCACCGTCACGTTCTTCCAGTCGGCCCACGAGGGCGCGCTGGTGGACCAGATCCACGCGCTCACCGACCGCGGCATCGAGGCCTTCATCGTGAACTTCGGCGCCTATTCGCACACGAGCATCGCCCTGCACGACGCGCTCGCCAGCGCCGACCTGCCGGCGGTCGAGGTCCACATCTCGGACATCAGCCAGCGGGAGAAATTCCGGCGGAAATCCCTGACCGCCGGCGCCTGCCTGGCCATGATCTCGGGCCGGGGCTTCCCCGGCTACGTCGACGCGCTGCGCCGGCTGGCGAAGATCTGACCACGATGGGTCGCATCATCAAGAGCTCAGCCATCGTCGGCCAGGCCGGGGCGCAGACGGGCGGCGCAGGCGGAGGTGATGCCACGTCCGAGGGGCGCGGCCAGCCTCCGTCCCCCCGCGCCTCCGGCCGCCGGCCGGTTTCCGCCTGACCCATGGGCCAGCACCTGCCCGACTTCGCCGGACCGCGCTGGTTCGTCTGCCACACCAAGCCGCGCTGCGAGAAAAAATTCGCCGCGCTGCTCGGGCGGGAAAAATTCGCCCACTACCTGCCGCTCATCCAGAGCGTGCGCCGCTACGGCGCACAGAAGAAGACCTTCACCAAGCCGCTCTTCGCCGGCTACGTCTTCGCCCGGCTCGAGCCGGAACGGAAGGAGCGCATCTATCAGCAGGATCTTGTCGTCCGCGCCCTGCTGGTGGGCAACGAGCCGGAGTTCCTGCGGCAGCTGGAGGACGTCCGGCTCATCTGCGCCTCGGGCCTGGAGGCGGCGCTGCACCCCCTGATGCGGAAGGGCACGCACGTGCGCGTCCAAGGCGGCCCCCTGCACGGCCTCGAGGGCTATGTCGATGATCCGGCGAACCCGCAGGGCATTGTGGTGTCAGTGGACGTCCTGCAGCAGGGACTCCTGGTCCGGCTGCCTTTCGACCGCCTCCAGCTCCTTCCCTGACGCCATGTTCCGACCTTACATCCCCCTCCTGGCCTTCGCGCTGGCGGGTGTTTCCGGCCGGGCCCAGATGGTTCCCGGTCCGGATGAGCCGGCACCGCCGGCGGCCCGGCCCTTTTTCTCGCGCGTGAGCGGACTTTTCAGCGGCGACCTGCCGCAGCTCGACTCGCCCGGCGCGGTGAAATTCATCCTGCGCGCGCATTTCGGCGACCTGGTACGGCGCGACTACCTGCGCGTCGACACGGGCCTGCGCTGGGCTCTGGACGAGGATTTTGAAGTCAGCGGCGAGGCCGACACCTTTTTCACCCACGGCCTGCGGGGATCCGCCGGGTATGGCATCGGCAAGTTCCGGTTCGGCTCGAAATACGTCTTTGAGCGCTGGCCCACGGCGGACTACGAGACCAGCCTGGGCCTGAACCTCGACCTGCCGGTCGGGCACCCCCCGCTCGACATGACCGACGGGCACAACCACGTCACCCCGACGGTCGTCGTGCAGCATTTCTGGACCAGCATCCCCCGGCTGAGCACCTTTGCCGGCCTGGGCGTGGATGTCGTCAGCGACAGCTCGGCGCGGGGAACCTGGGGCACAAACCAGCCGCATGATGACACCCTCTCGTTCACCACCGGCGGCGTCTATGACGCCGGCCAGCTCAAGTGGACGCTCACCGGCATCTACGCGACCTCCGCGCTGATCACGAATCATCCCACACCCTATTACCTGCTCCAGCCGGGGCTGCTGTGGTATGTGCCGAAGAAGCTGACCTTCCATGCCAAGACCCAGTGGATCGTCGGGCTCAACGCCAACGCCAGCTGGGGCCCGGACGGTTTTGATCTCTCCCTGGGATCGCGGGTGCGGGCCGAAATCACCTTCCGCCAGGTCATGGACAAACTCCGGGCGAGTACCAGATAGCGACGGCCGGCTGACTTCTGGCATTCGAGGGTAGCAGCCCCGAATATGTGCTCGCCACCCCATCACCGGCGATTGAAGGATGAATCCGCCCCGCGCCTCACCGTCTGCGTGTTGATTCCATGAAAACCTTTCCCCACCCGTCCTCCATCGTCGTGCTGCTCGCCCTGCTATTCCTGGCCGCCTCCCCGCTCTGCCGGGCGGCCGGCACCTACCACTTCATAAAGGAAATCCCGATCGGCGGCGACGGCGGCTGGGACTACCTCTCCGTCGACGCCGCCGGCCACCGCCTCTATGTGTCGCACGCGACGAAGGTCGTCGTCGTCGACACGGCCACGGACACCGTCGTCGGCGAGGTGGCGGACACGCCGGGCATCCATGGTATTGCCCTCGCCCCGGAACTGGGCCGCGGCTTCGCCAGCAACGGCCGGGAGAACACGGCCAGCATCGTCGACCTGAAGACCCTGCAGACCCTCGCCAAGGTCGCCACCGGCCAGAATCCCGACGCCATCCTCTACGAGCCTGGCCGGCAGGAGGTCTATACTTTTGACGGCCGCGGCCAGACGGCCACGGTCTTCGCCGCCGCCACCGGCAAGATCATCGCCACGATCCCCATGGGCGGCAAGCCGGAGTTCGCCCAGGCCGATCCGGCGGCGGGTCGTGTCTACGCCAACATCGAGGACAAGAGCGAGCTCGTCGCGATCGACACCGCGACCCACCGGATCGTCAACCGCTGGCCCATTGCCCCGGGCGAGGAACCCACCGGCCTGGCCATCGATCCGGGCCACCACCGGCTCGTTCTCGGCTGCGGCAATGCCAAAGTGATCATCCTGGACAGCACCACGGGCAAGGTCGTCGCCAGCCTTGACGCCGCCCAGGGGATCGACGCCACGTCGTTCGACCCCGGCACGCAGCTGGCCTTCGCGTCCGCCGGCAGCGGCGTCGTCACGATCGCGCACGAGGACACGCCGGACAAGTTCACCGTGGTGCAGACCCTGGCCACCGAGCGCAGCGCGCGCACCATGACGCTGGATCCCGCGACGCACAAAATCTACCTCGCCTCCGCCCGGTTTGAGGCGCCCCCCGCGACGCCGCCCCCCGCCGGCACCCGCGCGCCGCGCCCGAAGATGATCCCCGGCAGCTTCAAGATCCTGGTCTACGGCCAGGACTGACCGGGTTCAGCGCAGCGTCCAGAGCCAGGCGGCCAGGTGGAGGGTGGCGCACGCCGCGAGGGCGGCGGCCACGTCGTCCACCACCACGCCCCAGCCGCCGGGCCAGTCCTGCAGCCGGTGGATGCCGAGCGGCTTCAGGATGTCGAAGAACCGGAACAGCCCGAAGCCCGCGAGGAACACCGCCCAGTGCGGCCAGCCGGCGCCGGCCACCAGCCGCCAGCCGAGGAAGCATAGCGGCATGACCACGAACTCATCGAGGATCACCTGACCCGGATCCTTGCGGCCCAGGCGGATCTCCGCCTCGCCGCAGAACGCGACGGCGACATAACCCGCGGCCGCCGTGAGCAGCAGCGTCGGGCCCGCGCCCAGCGGCTGGAAAAACACGAGGAAGTAGAGCAGCCCCGCCACCGACCCCCAGGTGCCCGGCGCCGGCAGCTTCAGGCCGACCGGGCCCAGCGTGGCGATGCCGACGACGAACTTCGTCGGCAGGGACCGCGGCCATTTCGGCTGCACGAGTTTCATCGGTCACTCGAGCACCACGTGGCCGTGCTGCCGGAAATAGGAGATGCCGGACGTGATCGTCAGGATGGCCGAGAGCAGGTACAGCCCCATGCCGATGACATGGATGGCGCCGATGATCCGGCGGTCGGCGGGTGAGAAAAGGTCGCCGTAATCCTGCGCCATCATGCGCGCCCCGAGCAGCCAGCCGATCGCATTGAGCTGCACGAAGGTCTTGACCTTGCCGCCCTGGTCCGCCTCCACCACCAGGCCCTTCTTCGCCGCGGCCATCCGCATGCCGGACACCATGAATTCCCGGCCGAGGATGCAGAGCAGCAGCAGCAGGGCGACGTTCTCGTAGCCCAGGAAAAAATGGCCGACCACCAGCGCGATCATGAGGCCGATCACCATCACCTTGTCGACCACCGCGTCCATGAAGCGGCCGAAGGAGGACACCTCGCCGCGCGCCCGCGCCACCATGCCGTCAAACCAGTCGGTCAGCGCCGCGGCGATGAACAGCCAGAAGGCGACCGTGGCCGCCCAGGGAAAATTCCGGTTCATCAGCCACACGATCACGAACATGGCCGGGATCCGGGAAACGGTCATCCAGTTGGCCAGGGTAAAGCGCATGCCCGGCAGGAGAGACACCCGCCGTCCGCTTGGCAATCCCTTGGTTGGACCGGGCCCGGATTTGACACAAATCGTCCTCGCCATAGGATGCGGCCCGGCAATCCTTCAGCCGACCCGTCCCATGAGACTCTGCATCTACCCCGGCACCTTCGATCCCTTCACCAACGGGCACCGCGACGTGCTCGCGCGCGCGGCGAAGCTCTTCGACCACGTGCGGGTCGCGGTCGCCATCGACTCGGCCAAGGCGCCGCTGTTCACCCCGGCGCGGCGCGTGCAGCTGATCAAGGCCAACCTGACCGGTCTCCCGAACGTCGACGTCGTGAGCTTCCAGGGCCTGCTCGTCGAGTTCGCCCGGAAGCAGCGGGCGCATGCCATCATCCGCGGCCTGCGCGCCCTCTCCGACTTCGAGTTCGAGTTCAACATGGCCCTGATGAACCGCCACCTTGATCCCGGGGTGGAGACGATCTTCGTGATGCCGAACGAGGCTTACAGCTATACCAGCTCCTCCCTCGTCAAGCAGATCGCCAAGCTCGGCGGCGATGTCACGAAATTTGTTCCGCCCAATGTCGCCGCAGCCCTGCAAAAGGCCCACGCGACGCGCTGAAGCCGGGCCGCGGTCAGGCCGGGAATTCCCCCCGCCGGCTGAAACTTCCGGACCCGCCCACCGTCATCCTGCTGTCCAGGGCAAGGTCGCAATTGTCTTGGTTCAAATTATCCACCACCTTCCTCCATCATGGCTTCCAAGGGCAGCTCCCTCGTCAAAAACATCGTCATCCTCACCGTCATCGCCGCGGCCGGCGCCGGCGGCTATTATTACTACCGCTCCACACAGGAGGCCAAGGCCCCGGAATTCTCCACCGTCGCAGTCGCCCGCGGCACCATCACCCAGACGGTCACCGCCACGGGCGATCTCGCCCCGGTCCTGAATGTCAATGTCAGCAGCCAGATCTCCGGCAACATCCTGAAACTTTATGTGGACTGGAACTCGACCGTGAAGGAGGGCCAGATCCTGGCCGAACTCGACCCCTCCAGCTACAAGACCGCCCTGCTGCAGTCCGAGGGCCAGCTCGCCAACGCCAAGGCGAACTACCAGCTCATGCTGGCCAACGCCGAGCGCTCCCGCGAACTGTTCAAGAAGACTCTCATCGCCCAGAGCGACCTCGACACCGCCGAGGCCCAGCTCGCCCAGGCCGCCGCCCAGGTGCAGATCCAGTCCGCCGCCAACGAGACCGCCAAGGTCAACCTCTCCCGCTGCACCATCTACTCGCCGATCGACGGCACCGTCATCTCCCGCCAGGTCGACGTCGGCAACACCGTCGCCGCCAGCCTGAGCGCCCCCACCCTCTTCATCATCGCCAACGACCTCCGCAACATGCAGATCGACGCCGCGATCTCCGAGGCGGACATCGGCAACATCGAGAACGGCCAGAACGTCAACTTCACCGTCGACGCCTACCCGAACCGCCAGTTCCGCGGCATCGTCTCCCAGATCCGCAATTCCCCGAAGACCGCGCAGAACGTCGTCATCTATGACACCATGATCGACGTGCGCAACGACGACCTCAAGCTGCGCCCGGGCATGACGGCCAACGTCTCCATCATCGTCGCCAACCGCGCCGACGCCCTGCGCGTGGCCAACAGCGCGCTCCGTGTCCGCCTGCCCGAAGGCATTGTCGCCCTCCCGGCCGCCGACGCCGCCAAGCCCGGCGAGACCCCGGCCGCCAAGCCCCTGAGCGACGAGGACCGCCGCAAGCAGATGCAGCAGCTCATGGCCGACGCCGGCTTCGTCCGCGGCAACGGCCCGCCCGCGCCCGAGGTGCGCGCCAAGATGGAACAGCTGGCCAAGGAGCGCGGCATCGACCTCTCGCAGTTCGGCAGCCGCGGCGGCGGGAACCGCGACCGCGCCAGCAATGCGCCGGTCACCCGCACCCTCTACAAGCTCGTCGGCGACCCGGCCGCGCCGCAGCTCCAGGCCGTCACCGTCAAGCTCGGCATCAGCGACGGCATCGCCACCGAGGTCCTCGACGGGCTGAAGGAAAAGGACACCGTCGTCACCAGCATCATCGTCCAGGGCGCGAAGAGCGCGGCCCCCAGCGCCGCCAACCCCTTCAACGCCGGCGCCGCCGGCGGCCAGCGGCGCGGCTTCTAATCCCCCGCTCCTCCCCGATGGCTCCCGTCGTCCAGCTCCAGGACATCCACAAGATCTATGACTCCGGCGAGGTGCAGGTGCACGCCGTGCGCGGCATCTCGCTGGAACTCCAGCGCGGCGAGTTCATGGCCATCATGGGCGCCAGCGGCTCGGGCAAGTCCACCCTCATGAACACGCTCGGCTGCCTCGACCGGCCGACCCGCGGCACCTACCTGCTCGACGGCATCGACATCGGCGGCCTCGACCGCAACGAGCTGGCCGACCTGCGCAACGAGAAACTCGGGTTCGTCTTCCAGGGCTTCAATCTCCTCGCCCGTACCACCGCCCTCGAGAACGTCGAGCTGCCCATGCTCTACGGCAAGCACCGCGGCAGCGGCGCCCAGCTGCGCGAGCGCGCCCTGCATTGCCTCAGCATCGTCGGCCTCTCCGACCGTGCCGACCATTTCCCCAGCCAGCTCTCCGGCGGCCAGCAGCAGCGCGTGGCCATCGCCCGCGCCCTGGTCAACGAACCCCAGGTCCTCCTCGCCGACGAGCCCACCGGCAACCTCGACAGCAAGACCTCCATCGAGGTCATGGGCGTCTTCCAGCAGCTCAACGACCAGGGCATCACCATCGTCATGGTCACCCACGAGCTCGACATCGCCCATTACTGCCGGCGCAACCTCATCGTCCGCGACGGCCGCGTCGTCAACGACATCCAGGTCGCCACCCGCTCGATCGCCGAGACGGAAATCCGGAAGATCCAGGAAGCCGAGGCCGCCGCCAAACTCACGGGCACCGACTGATCCTCCCATGCGCATCGGCTCCACCGTCACCGTCTCCCTCCGCGCCCTCCGGCGCAACACCATGCGGTCCATCCTCACGGCCCTGGGCATCATCATCGGCGTCGGGGCCGTCATCGCCATGGTCAGCATCGGCAACGGCGCGAAATCCCAGGTCGAGGCGCAGATCGCCAGCCTCGGCCAGAACGTCCTGCTGATCTTCTCCGGCAGCTTCAACCAGGGCGGCGCCCGCAGCGGCGCGTTCGGCGCCGGCACGCTCACCGTCGAGGACGCCGAGGCCATCGGCCGCGAGATCCCGAACCTGGCCGGCATCAGCCCGGAGGTGCGCAGCAGCGCGCAGGTGCTCGCCAACGGCCTCAACTGGTCCACCACCATCTTCGGCGAGGGGGCCGACTACCTCAACATCCGCCAGTGGCCGCTGGCGGAGGGCGGCATGTTCGGCGACCAGGAGGTCCGCAGCGTGGGCAAGGTCTGCATCATCGGCCTGACCATCGTCAAGCAGCTCTTCCCCGACGACGACCCCATCGGCCAGACCCTGCGCATCCGCAACCAACCGTTCCGCGTCGTCGGCGTCCTCACCCCCAAAGGCCTCTCCGTCCAGGGCTCCGACCAGGACGACGTCGTGATCATCCCCTATACCAGCGCCATGAAGCGCGTGACCAAGCAGACGATGTTGCGCTCGATCAACGCGCAGGCGACCACCGCCGACACCGTCGACAACGTCCAGGCCGACATCACCGCGCTGCTCCGGCAGCGGCACCGCACCACCGAGCAGACCGATGATTTCACCGTCCGCAACCAGGAGGAGATCGCCGCCGCGGCGACCGCCACCTCGCAGACCCTGACCCTGCTGCTCGCCGCCATCGCCGGCGTCTCGCTCGTCGTCGGCGGCATCGGCATCATGAACATCATGCTCGTCTCCGTGACCGAGCGCACCCGCGAGATCGGCATCCGCATGGCCGTCGGCGCGCATGGCAGCGACGTCCTCCTGCAGTTCCTGATCGAGGCCGTCATCCTCAGCTCGATGGGCGGCATCATCGGCATCCTGCTCGGCATCGGCTCCTCCCGGCTCATCTCCCGGCTGTATGGCTGGCCCGTGCTCGTCTCGACCGCCTCGGTGCTGGTCGCCTTCATCTTCAGCGCCGCCGTCGGCATGTTTTTCGGCTTCTACCCGGCCCGCAAGGCCGCCCAGCTCGATCCGATCGACGCGCTGCGCTACGAATAGTCCCCACCCGGTGCCCGGCGTCCCAATCGCGGGATTCGCGCTTCCCGCGGGCGAAGTATTTTCACCCGCGCGCCTCCGCCTGATCCGGAGCGGAAACTGCTTATCCGGCTGGTCCGCCTTCAGTAATGGCGCAACCGGAAGAGTTGGCATGACGCTAGCAAACAGGATGGGCCACCACCCTTCCTGCCATGAACAAGCTCAACCCGCTTCTCCTCCAGATCCTCGCCACCGGTGCTGCCGGCGCGGCTGTCTTCTCTTTCGCCAACGCCCCGTTCACCGCGGCCCTGCGGGGCGATGTGATCGTCGGCCTCGGAACCTCCGTGGCTTTGCTCGGTTTCGCCGCCTTCGATTATTCCCGCCCGCGGCGCCGCCTGACGCCCCCGGGCCGGCTGCTCCGGCCCGCGTTGCCGGCACCCACCCGCCCCGACGCCGTCAAGCCGGACCGCCTCGCCGCCTGAACGCCGGCGGCGCGGGCCGCACGCTTGACACGCGTCACCCGTCACTCGTCACTGGTCACTTTCCCCCATGGCCGCCAACGATCCCGCGCCCCACCGCATCCTCGTCGCCGACGACCAGCCCGATGTGCTGGAAGCCATGCGCCTGCTCCTCAAGGCCGAGGGCTACCAGATCGAGACGGTCAAGTCCCCCGCCGCGGTGATCAAGGCCGTCGAGGCGCGTGATTTCGCCCTCGCCATCATCGACCTCAACTACACGCGCGACACCACCTCCGGGCAGGAGGGCCTTGAGCTGCTCGCCAAACTCCAGGCCGCCGACGCCACGCTGCCCGTCGTCGTGATGACGGCCTGGGCCAGCGTCGAGGTCGCGGTCGAGGCGATGCGCCGCGGCGCCAAGGACTTCATCACCAAGCCGTGGGAAAACCCGCGCCTGCTCGCCATCGTCAAGAACCAGATCGAACTCGCCGGCGCCGTGCGGGCCTACCGCCGCCTCGAGCAGGAAAACCAGATCCTCCGCGGCAAGGGCGGCCCCACCCTCATCGCCCAGGCCCCGGCCATGCGGCCCGTGCTCGAGATCATCGCGCGCGTCGGCCCCTCCGACGCCAACGTGCTCATCACCGGCGAAAACGGCACCGGCAAGGGCGTCGTCGCCCAGGCGCTGCACGCCGTCTCCGTCCGCGCCGGCAAGCCCTTCATCGCGGTCAACATGGGCGGCCTGCCCGAGGGCGTGTTTGAGAGCGAACTCTTCGGCCACGTCCGGGGCGCCTTCACCGACGCCAAGGTCGACCGCGCCGGCCGCTTCGAGCTCGCGGACAGCGGCACCCTGTTCATGGACGAGATCGGCAACATCCCGATGAGCCAGCAGGCCAAGATCCTCCGCACGCTCGAGACCGGCGAATTCGAGCGCGTCGGCTCCTCGCGCACCAGCCGCACCAACGTCCGCCTCATCTCCGCGACCAATTCCGACCTCAACGCCGAGGTCGCCGCCGGCAAGTTCCGCCAGGACCTGCTCTTCCGGCTCAACACGATCCACCTCCACCTGCCGCCGCTGCGCGAACGCCGCGAGGACATCGCGCTGCTGGCGCAGCATTTTCTCAAGCAGCACGTCAAACGGTACAACAAGCCCATCACGGGCTTCGACGACGGCGCGCTCGAGGCGATGAAAAACTACGCCTGGCCGGGCAACGTCCGCGAGCTCGACCACTCGGTCGAGCGGGGCGTGCTCATGACCCAGGGCAAGGTCGTGCGCGCCCCCGACCTCGGGCTCAACGCCGGCCAGGCCGCCCCGCGGCTCGAGGACATGAGCCTCGAGGAGGTCGAGTCCTTCCTGATCAAGAAGACCCTCGCCCGCTGCGACGGCAACGCCCGCAAGGCCGCCGAGGAGCTCGGTCTCAGCCGCAGCGCCTTCTACCGCCGCCTCGAGCGCTACAAGCTCTGACGCCTGACCATGGATCGCGCGGATGGGCCCGGAGGCACCGATCTTTCCCGGCCGACTAATTTCGTGTGTTTCGTGGGTTTCGTGGTAAATCCGTCCGCATGTTTGCCCTGGCAGCCGTGTCAATCCGTGAAATCCGTGGTTAGAATCCTCCGGACCTGATGCCCCCGACCAAACACCGCCGCCTCGCCCACGAACAGCGCATCTTCTATTATGCGCTGCTCGCCGGCCTGCCCGCGGTGGCCTGCAGCGTCTGGCTGCTGTGGGCGAATGACTACCAGCCCAAGGTCCAGTGGACGCTCCTGCTCTTCATCGGCCTGTGCTGGCTCGGCTTCGCCCTCGCCGTGCGCGAGCAGGTCACACGCCCGCTCCAGACGATGGCCAACCTGCTCACCGCCCTGCGCGAGGGTGATTTCTCCGTGCGCGCCCGCGGCGCCAGCCGCGACGAGCCGCTCGGCGACGTCCTCGCCGAGATCAACATGCTCTCCGGCGTGCTGCAGGAACAGCGGCTCGGCGCCCTCGAGGCCACCGCCCTGCTGCGCACCGTGATGGAGGAGATCGACGTCGCCATCTTCGCCTTCGACGCCAACGCGACCCTGCGGCTGGTCAACCGCTCCGCCCAGGAGCTCCTCGCGCAGCCCGCCGAACGGATCCTCGGCCGGCAGGCGGGCGAACTCGACCTCGCCGACTGCCTCGCCGGCGAGGCCACGCGCGTGCTCACCCGCACCTTCCCCGGCGGGGCTGGCCGCTGGGGCATGCGCCGCACCAGCTTTCGCGAGGGGGGCCTGCCGCACCAGCTCCTCGTCATCGCCGACCTGAGCCAGCCCCTGCGCGAGGAGGAATTGAAGGCCTGGCAGCGGCTCGTGCGCGTCATCGGCCACGAGCTGAACAACTCCCTCGCCCCGATCAAATCGATCGCGGGCAGCCTGACCACGATGCTGCGCCGGCCGCAGCGCGATCCCGACTGGGAGCAGGACCTGCGCGGCGGCCTGGAAATCATCGAGGCGCGCGCCGAGGGCCTGAACCGATTCATGCAGTCCTATGCGCGGCTCGCCAAACTGCCGGCCCCGAGCAAGCATCCGTGCGACATCGGCCCCCTGCTCCACCGCATCGTCTCGCTCGAAACCCGCGCCGCCGTCCAGATCGTCGGCGGCCCGGAGGTCGTCGCGCTGCTCGACGCCGCGCAGATCGAGCAGGTCGTCATCAACCTGGTGAAGAACGCCGTCGAGGCCGCGCCCGACGCCGGCCAGTCCGCGCCACCCACCTGCGGCGTCCGCGTGGGCTGGCGCAAGCTGCCCGGCACGCTCGAAATCTTCGTCGAGGATGACGGCCCCGGTATCGCCAACACCCAGAATCTCTTCGTCCCGTTTTTCACCACCAAGCCCAGCGGCTCGGGCATCGGTCTGGTGCTCTGCCGCCAGATCGCGGAAAACCACGGCGGGGCGCTCACGCTCGAAAACCGGGAAGGAGCCTCGGGCTGCATCGCCCGGTTGAGGCTTCCCGTTTGATGACGGTGTGGTGCTTGACGGTGGGAGCAAACTCGCGCCCGCCCGGGCCGGCCGGCATCCCCGATGCGCAATCCACATATCCCAGTTTCGGGACGGGCCTATCCCAGCTTCGCTCTGAACCCATGATGGCCAAATATCCACCGCAAGGGCTAGTCGCTTGCCGTTAACTGCTTGCAGCTATCCTATCGCTTGGCACGAACGCTGCAAATATGCGGGGCAACTCCCTTCTGAATGGACATCGCCCGCCCCAACGCCGCCAAGGAAAAACGCCGGAAACGCATCATCTACGGGGTCATCGCCGCCGTCGCCCTCGTCGTCATCAGCATCGCCCTTGCCCGCCTCAAGCCGGCCGCGCCGACCGTCGACAAGAATTTGGTCTGGATGGACGAGGTGAAGCGCGGCCCGATGGTCCGCCAGGTCCGCGGCCTCGGCACCCTGGTGCCCGAGGAGATCAGCTGGATCGCGGCCCGCACCCAGGGCCGGGTTGACAAGATCATCCTCCGCCCCGGCGCCGTCGTCGCGCCGGGCAGCCTCATCCTGGAGCTGAGCAACCCCGACGTCGTCTCCAATTCCGCCAACGCCGAGTCCGCCCTCCGCGCCGCCGAGGCCCAGCTCACCAACCAGCGCATGCAGCTCGAGAGCGGGCTGCTCGCCGCCGAGGCGACCGCCGCCCGCGCGAAGTCCGACTTCGAGACCACCAAGCTCCAGGCCGAGGTCCGGCAGGAACTGTTCCGCGACGGGCTCGTCTCGGAACTCGAGCTGAAACTCGCGAATGCCACCGCCGCCCAGGCCGCCAACGGCAACGAGATCGAGCAAAAGCGCTACGCCTTCGCCAAGGAATCCATCAAGCCTCAGCTCGCCGTCCAGGAGGCCGAGGTCGAGCGCCTCCGCTCCCTCGCCCTCCTGCGCAAGGAGGAACTCGACGCCCTGCAGGTCCGCTCGTCCATGTCCGGCGTGGTGTCCGCCCTCCAGGTCGAGGTCGGCGCCCAGGTCCAGCCGGGCAACAACCTGGCCCGCGTGGCCGACCCGACCAAGCTCAAGGCCGAGGTCCGCATCGCGGAGACCCAGGCCAAGGACATCGCCATCGGCCAGCTCGCCCAGATCGACACGCGCAACGGCATCGTCGAGGGCCGCGTCTCCCGCATCGATCCCGCCGTGCAGAACGGCACCGTCCTCGTCGACGTGACCATCGTCAACGAACTCCCCCGCGGCTCCCGCCCGGACCTCTCCGTCGACGGCACCATCGAGCTGGAGCGCCTGAACGACGTCGTCTACGTCGGCCGGCCGGCCTTCGGCCAGGAAAAAAGCACGGTCGGCATCTTCAAGGCCAACGGCGACAAGAACACCGCCACCGAAGCGTCCCGCGTCCAGGTCAAGCTGGGCCGGAGCTCGGTCAACACGATCGAGATTCTCGGCGGCCTCCAGCCCGGCGACTGGGTGATCCTCTCCGACATGTCCCAGTGGGACGCCAACGACCGCATCCGCCTGAATTGACCCGCCGGTGAAATAGCCCCCGATGCCTGAAACTTTCCGCCTTCGTCCCGTGTGCTCCATGGACACCATCCTTCCTCCCATGCTCGCCCCCGTCATCATCCTCTCCCTGCTCACCCTCCTCGTCGCCACCGAATCGGATCCGGCCGAATGAGCATGTAACCTTTGCCCGCCGTCCGCGTTTTCCCTCCCGAACCCACCGCACCCCCACCATGACCACCGAAAACACATCCCTGATCAAACTCGAAGGCGTGACCAAGGTCTTCCTGACCGACGAGGTCGAGACCCACGCGCTCTCCGGCATCCACATGGACATTCGCAAGGGCGAGTACGTCTCCATCGCCGGCCCCTCCGGCTGCGGCAAGTCCACCCTCCTCTCCATCCTCGGCCTGCTCGACACCCCGTCCGACGGCAGCTACATCCTCAACGGCCGCCCGGTCCAGGGCCTCACGCTCCCCGAGCGCGCCCGCATCCGCAACCGCGAGATCGGCTTCATTTTCCAATCGTTCAACCTCATCGGCGACCTCACCGTCTATGAGAACGTCGAACTCCCCCTGACCTACCGCGGCATGCCCGCCGCCGAGCGCAAGACGCGCGTGACCGAGGCCCTCGAGAAGGTCGGCATGGGCCACCGCGCCAAGCACCTGCCCTCCCAGCTCTCCGGCGGCCAGCAGCAGCGCGTCGCCGTCGCCCGCGCCCTCGCCGGCTCTCCCGCCGTCCTCCTCGCCGACGAGCCCACCGGCAACCTCGACTCCAAGAACGGCGACGCCGTCATGGAACTCCTCCATTCGCTCCACCGCGCCGGCTCGACCATCGTGATGGTCACGCACGACGCCCGCTTCGCCCGCAACGCCGACCGCACCGTCCACGTCTTCGACGGCCGCGTCGTGCAGGAGCAGATGGAATCGGACCCCACGCGCTGAGACAGAGCTTGGCCGGCACCGCGCCTTCAGCCGCCGCGCCGGTCGGATCTTTGCCGCTGAAGAATCTCCTTCGCCCGATTCCCCGCTGGAATCCGCGGCCCGAGCATCGCAGCCCGCCCACCTTTCGCCCCCGGTGGCCGGAAAGGACGCCCGGGCGGTGGTTCATCCGGCTGACATGATCGGGCGGAAGTGACCGTCCTCCCGCCCATGCTCACCAACCTGAAATACGCCCTGCGCACCCTGCTCAAGTCGCCGGGCTTCACCATCATTTCGCTGCTGACCCTCGCGCTGGGCATCGGCGTAAACACGTCGATGTATTCGCTGATGAACACGCTGCTGTTCGCCTCCGCGCCCTTCCCCCGCCCGGAATCAATCGTCACCCTCAACGGCCAGACCCCGGAGGCGGAATTCATGAACTTCTCCGCCATGGAGCTCGAGGAGCTGCGCGCCCACCTCAACCCGGCCTTCACCGCGATGGCGCCCACGTCCGGCACGATGGAAAACGTCTCGCGGCCCGATCAGGTGCCGGAACAGGTGCAGGGCACGGCGGCCAAGGCCGATCTGTTCAGGGTGCTCGAAACACCGCCCCTGCTCGGGCGCACCTTCACCGCCGAGGAATGTGTCGCCGGCCGGGACACCGTCGTGCTGATCACCGAGGAGTTCTGGCGGAAGAAGTTTGGCGCGAAGCCGGACGTGCTCGGCCAGACCCTGCGCATCAATGAGCGCATTTTCACCATCATCGGCGTCCTGCCCAAGTCCTACTCCGCGCCCTTTGTCTTCGGCGAGGGCCAGTATTTCCGCCCCCTGGTCAATTCGAAGGATCAGCTGGAAAACCGCGACCGCCGGGAAATGGGCCTCTTCCTGCGCCTGGCCCCCGGCGTCGCGCTCCCGCAGGCGCTGGCCAGCCTCGCGCCGGTGGCGGAGCGCTGGGCCCGGGAAAACCCGCGGCTCTATCCCCAATATCACTTCCGCGCCCAGCTGGCGGGGCGCATCGGCGGCAACGCGAACATCGCCATCCTCACCCTGCAGCTCGGCCTCGCCGCGGCGATTCTCGCCCTGGCCTGCGCCAACCTCGCCAACCTGCAGATGGCCCGCGCCACGGCGCGCATCCGCGACCTGGCCGTCCGTTCCGCCCTCGGCGCCACCCGCTGGATGCTGATCAGGCAGCAGCTGATCGAATCCATGATCCTGTCGGTCGCCGGCGGCGCCCTCGGCCTGCTGATCGCCCGTTGGAGCAACGATCTCATCGGCCGCAACATCAAGCTGGGCTTTTATTCCACCCTGGAAATGCCCATCGACGGCCGGGTGCTCGGTTTCACCGCGGGGATCTCCCTCCTCGCCGGGCTCGGCTTCGGCCTGATTCCCGCGTGGCTCGCCTCGCGCACCGACGTCAACGAGGCCCTGAAGCAACAGTCCCGCGGCAGCACGGGCGGCAAGGGCCAGGGGTGGATCCGCCGCCTCCTCGTCATCGGGCAGGTCGCCCTCTCCCTCACCCTGCTGTCGGTCGCCGGGCTGATGATCCACGGCCTCAACCGCACCATCAACTCCCGGCCCAATTGGGACAGCGAGTCCATCCTCACCGCCAACGTGCAGATCGACGAAAGGGCCTACGACAGCCCGGAGAAACGCCGCGCCTTCCAGGACGCCCTGTCCACCCGCCTTGCCGCCATTCCCGGGGTCGAGGCCCACACGATCGCCTCCATGTTTCCCATCGCCGGCGGCGGCTCGGTCAATGACCTCCTGATCGACGGCCAGGATGCGACCGGCAACCACGCCCTGCCCAAGGGCGTCGCCTTCCTGGTCTCGCCGGGCTATTTCAAGACCCTCGGCATCCGTCTCCTTGCCGGCCATACCTTCCCCGACAACGTTTCCTTCCAGTCGGTGGAGCAGGCGGTCGTCAACGAGTCGCTGGCGAAACACTTCTGGCCCGCCGGGGGCGCGATCGGCCGTCGCCTCGGTGTCAAGGCGGGCGATGGCAAGGTCACCTGGCGGGAGATCATCGGCGTGGTCGCCGACGCGGAGGATCCCATCGCCTTTGCCGAGCCCACCACCCACCTGCAGTACTACACCACCATGACGCACTCCCCGTGGTCGTGGTTCCAGATCGCCGTCCGCGGGTCCAACCCCGGGCACTTCGCCAACGACCTGCGCCGGGCCGTGGTTGACGTCTCCCCCACCGTGGCCGCCCGCCTCGTCTGGACGGTGCAGGACATGCGCGACCAGTTCCTGCACAATATCATTGTGATCAATGGCGTCCTGCTGGCCTTCGCGCTGCTCGGCCTGGTCCTGGCCAGCGTCGGGCTCTATGGCATTGTGTCCAACAATGTCAGCCAGCGCATGACGGAGTTCGGCATTCGCATCGCCCTCGGCGCGCGGGGGGCCGACGTTCTGCGCCTCGTCTTGCGCCAGTGCCTGTGGCTCACGGTCATCGGCCTGATCCTCGGCGCGATCGGCTCCTATGCGCTCGGCCTCGCGCTCAAGCCGAGCCTCGGCCTGATCATCGCCCAGAACTACTCCATCCTGGTGGCCACGACCGTGGTGATCTTTGCCGTCGCCCTGCTCGCCTCGTGGATCCCCGCCCGGCGGGCCACCAGGGTCAACCCCATCGTCGCCCTGCGGGCCGAGTGACCGGGCGCCGCCTGCTCCCGCTTCCACGCCCATGTTCCCCGACATCCGCTACGCCCTCCGCTCCGTGCTCAAGGCCCCGGGGTTCACCCTGATCGCCATCGCCACCCTGGCCCTTTGCATCGGCGCCAACAGCGCCATCTTCTCCGTCGTCCATGCCATCCTGCTCAAGCCCTACCCGTGGCCCGACTCCGACCGGCTGGTCTACGTCTACAATTCCTACCCGCTGATGGGCCTGCCCAACGCCGGGGTCTCCATCCCCGACTACCTTGACCGCCGCACCGGCGTCAGCGGCTTCGCCGACGCGGCCATGTTCACCAACACGAACTACAACCTCGCCGCCGACGGCCCGCCGGAGCGCGTCACCGGTCTGCGTGCCACACCCTCCCTCTTCACCACGCTCGAGGCCGCGGCGGCCTTCGGGCGCGTGTTCTCCGACGCCGACGCCCAGCCGGGGAACGACCATGTGATCGTGCTGAGCCACGCGCTCTGGAAAAATCGCTTCGGCGCCGATCCCGCGCTCATCGGCCGGACCATCCGGCTGAACACCGAGACCTACACCGTCATCGGCGTCATGCCCGAGGGCTTCTACTTTCCCAGCCCGCTCACCCAGGCCTGGGTGCCGTTCACCTTCCTCCCGGCGGAAAGGACCGATGACGAGCGCGGCAACGAATATTCCTCGATGATCGCCCGGCTCAAGCCCGGGGCCACCCTGGCCGCCGTCCGGCGCGACCTCGACGTCATCCAGGCGCATAACGCCGAGCGCCTCGCCGACTCCCGCGAATTCTACAAGACGAGCGGCTTCGGCGGCCGGGTGCAGGGTTTCCTCGAACAGAACGTCGGCAACGTCCGCGGCATGCTCTGGCTCGTGCAGGCCGGCGTGGCCGCCGCCCTCCTCATCGGCTGCGCCAACGTCGCCAGCCTGCTGCTCGCGCGCGCCGTCGCCCGCGAGCGCGAACTCGCCATCCGCGCCGCGCTCGGCGCCGGCCGCGCCCGGCTCCTGCGCCTGCTCCTGACCGAGAGCCTGCTGCTCTTCCTCACCGGCGGCGCCCTCGGCTTGCTCGTCGCCTGGTGGGGCGTCGGAATGCTGGGCGCGCTCGGCCTCTCCACCCTGCCGCGCGCCTTCGGCGTGCAGTTAGACTTTAGCGTCTTCGCCTTCACCTTCCTGTGTGCGCTGCTCACCGGCCTCGGCTTCGGGGCGCTGCCCGCCTGGTCGGCCTCGCGGGGCGACGCCGCGTCCGCGCTCAAGGAAGCCGGCACCCGCGGCTCCGCCGGCCGCCGCACCACCTGGCTGCGGGGCGCCCTCGTGGTCGGCGAGATCGCGCTCGCCCTCATGCTGCTCTCCACCGCCGCCCTGCTGGTCCGCAGCTTCGAGAAGCTTGAGGAACAGAACCCCGGCTTCCGCCCGGGTGGTGTCATCACCGCGCGTCTCGACCTGCCCCCCGCCAGGTACGACCGGCCGGAAAAGCGCACCGCGCTGGCCGACGCCGTCTTCGCCCGCCTGCGGGCCCTCCCCGGCGTGCGCGCCGCCGGCCTCACCGACGTCCTGCCCTTCGCCAACGGCAACAGCTCGGGTTCGTACTCCAGCCCGGACATCGTCGTCCCCCCCGGCGCCGCCTCACCCCATGCGCAGCAACGTTCCGTCGATCCGGGCTACTTCCCCGCCCTGGGCTTCACCCTGCTGCGCGGCCGGCTGTTCACCCCCGCCGATGCGGGTGCGGCCCAGAAGGTCGTGATCGTGGACCAGGTGCTGGTGGACCGCTACTGGCCGGGGCAGGACCCGATCGGGAAGCGCATCAACCGCGGCGGGGACGAGGCCCATCCCGTTATCTGGCTCATCGTGGGCGTGGTGGCGCCGATCAAGTTCCGGAGCCTCGAGGAGAACGTGACCAAGGAGACGATCTATTTCCCCTTTGCGCAGCGCGCGCCGGGCAGCTTCATGCTCGTCGTCAAGACCGACGGCGACCCCGCGGGAATGACCGCCGCCGTGCGCGCGGCCGTCCGCTCCGCCGATCCGGAACTTCCGGTGTACGACATCAAGTCCATGCAGCAGCGGATGGACGAGATCGCCCAGACGCGCCGCGCCCCCATGCTGCTGCTGTCGCTTTTCAGCGGCGTCGCCCTTCTGCTCGCCGTGCTCGGGGTCTACGGTGTGCTCGCCTTCTCCGTCGCCCAGCGCACCGCTGAGTTCGGCATCCGCCTCGCCCTGGGCGCGTCGCCGGGCGACATCGCCGCCCTCGTGCTGCGGTCGGGCGCACGACTCGTGCTGCTCGGGACCGCCGCCGGCCTCGCCGGCTACCTGGCCCTCAGCCAGGTCGTGGGCCGCCTGCTCTATGGCGTGGCGGCCACCGACCCCGCCACGCTGGCCTTCGCCCCGGCCGTGCTCGGCCTCGCCGCGGCCGCCGCCTGCCTCGTGCCCGTGCGCCAGGCCGTCCGCGTGAATCCGCTCGAGGCGCTCCGCGCCGAGTAATCCCATTTCCGGCGCTTCTCACCCGCATTAACCGCCCGACTCACTTCCCGCCCGCCCGCTCCCTGATCGATTTTCCCGACTGAAGTGCTAGGCTTCAGGCAACCCCGGATCACTCCACGCTGGTTCGTCCGTCCCCCGGAACCAGCCATGCAGGACCTCAAACTCGCCCTCAGACTCCTCACCAAATCCCCGGGCTTCACCGCGGTCGTGGTGTTCTCCCTCGCCCTCGGCATCGGGGCCAACGCCACCGTGCTGAGCTGGATTCGCGGCATCATCCAGCGCCCGCTGCCCGGGGTCGCCGATCAGCCGCGCATGGCCGTGCTCGTGTCAAACGAGGGCGGCGGCGGCCTCTCCCTGTTTGACCTGCGCGACTTCGACACGCTGCACGAGGCCTTCGCCGGCGTCGCAGGCTCGCAGATCACCCCCGCTTCGCTGACCGTCGGCCGGAGCACCGAGTGGACCTACGGCCAGGTGGCCACCGCCAATTTTTTTGGCGTGCTCGGGGTCCGGCCGATCCTCGGCCGGACTTTCCAGCCCGACGAGGACCGCAAGCCCGGCGGCAATCCGGTGCTCGTGCTCGGCGAGGCGCTCTGGCGCCGCCGCTTCGGGGCCGATCCCGCCGTCATCGGCCGGACCGTCGACCTCAACCGCCATGCGTTCACCATCATCGGCGTGGTGCCGGCGGAATTCCCCGGCACGATGACCGGGCTCCACTGCGAGTTCTGGGCGCCCGTCTCCATGGTGACCGAGGTGGCGAGCTGGCCTGCGGACGGCACCCTCAATTACCGCGGCTCCCGCCCCTTCCACGACGTGGTGCGGCTGCAGCCGGGCGTGAGCCTAGGGCAGGCGCAGGCCGCGGTCGCGACGCTCGACGGCCATCTCGCCGCGACCTATCCGAAATCCAACCGCACGGTGCATCACCGCATCGTCCGCTACGCCGACTGCCCGTATGGCGCGCAGGCCCTGCTCGGCCCCGTCCTCAAGCTGCTGCTGGCAGTCAGCCTCGGCGTGCTCCTCATCGTCTCGGCCAACATCGCGAACCTGCTGCTCGCGCGCGCCGCCACCCGGCAGAAGGAGATCGCCATCCGCCTCGCCGCCGGCGCCGGCCGGCTGCGCCTGCTCCGGCAGCTGCTGACGGAAAGCCTCGTGCTCGCTCTGCTGGGCGGCCTCGCCGGCATCGTGCTGGCGAGCTGGACCGTGGGCAGCATCGCCGGCTTCATCCCGGCGATGCCCCAGCCCGTCGTCCTGAACCATACCCTCGACCTGCCGACGCTCGGGCTCACCCTGGGCCTGACCCTGGCCACCGGTTTGATCTTCGGGCTGGTGCCCGCACTCCAGACCGCCCATCCGCACCTCTATGCGATCCTCAAGGACGGCGGCCGCACCTCGTCCGGCGGCGCCGGCCAGCACCGCCTGCGGAGCGGGCTGGTGGTGGCCGAGGTGGCGCTGGCGCTCGTGCTCCTCGTCGGCGCCGGCCTCTGCCTCAAGGGTCTGCAACGGGCGCGGCAGGTCGACCTGGGGTTCAAGCCGGACCACGTCCTCATCGCCGGACTGCAGCTCGGCATGAACGGCTACAACGAGCAGACCGGCCGGATTTTCTACCGCCAGCTCCAACAGCGCCTCGCCCGGCTGCCCGTCGTCGAGGAGGCCGCCTTTGCCAGCTGGTTCCCGCTCGGCCTCGCCGGCTGCAAGGGCCACGGCGTGGACGTCGACGGCTATGTCCGGCCCACGGGCGAGAATCCCACCTGCGAATATGCCACCATCTCGCCCCGCTATTTTGCCGTGATGGGCATCCCGCTCGTCAGCGGCCGCGACTTCACCGAGGCCGACGAGGCCGGCACGCTGAACGTCGCCATCGTCAACGAGCACTTTGCCCGGAAATTCTGGCCCGGACAGGATCCGCTCGGCCGGAAATTCCGCTCCGGCGGCCAGACCCGGACCATCATCGGCGTGGCCCGCGCGGGCAAATACCGGCAGCTGAACGAGGCCCCCGAGGCGTTTTTCTACCTCCCCTACCGGCAGTATGTCCCCGACCTGGACCTGAGCATCTGCGTCCGCACGAAGGGCGACCCGATGGCCGCGGCCCCCCTCGTCCGCCAGACGGTGCGGGAGCTCGATCCCGGGGTCGACGTCTGGGGCACGCTGCCGCTGACCGGGCACATCCGGGGCGCGCTCTTCGCGCAGCGCATCGCGTCGAACCTGCTGGTCGTGCTGGGTGCCGTCGCACTGGTCCTCGCCACGATGGGCGTGTATGCCGTCATGGCCTATGCCGTCAGCCAGCGCACCCAGGAGATTGGCGTCCGCATGGCGCTCGGTGCGCTGCCCCGCGACATCCGGCTCATGGTCGTGCGGCGCGGAATCCTGCTGGCCGCGGCCGGCGTCGGGTGCGGCCTGCTGCTGGCCGGGGCGTGCACGCGTTTTCTCGCCGATTTCCTGTATGGGGTCAGCCCTTTCGATCTGCCTGTGTTCACGACCGTGCCCCTGCTGCTCGGGCTCGTGGCCCTGGCCGCCAGCTGGGTGCCCGCCTGGCGCGCCACCCGCATCGATCCCATCCGCGCCCTGCGCGCCGAATAACCCCGACCCTGGAGGACACCCCCATGCGCATCCTGGCGATTGAACGTGAACAGCCCGCCCCGCCCCGGCCCGACCTTTCCAACCTGCTGCGCGCCGAGGCCGCGGGCACCTGGGACCTGCAGCAGCGCGGCATCATCCGCGACATCTGGTTCACGGCCGCCGACCGGCGCACGGTCCTCCTGCTCGAGTGCGCAAGCGCCGCCGAGGCCCGGCAGCATCTCGCGGCCCTGCCCCTTCTACGCCGCGGAGTGGTCGATTTCACCGTGCACGAACTCTGCCCCTACGACGGCTTCGCGCGGCTCTTCTCCGCCGGCGCCGCGCCCGCCGCCCCCCGGCCTCCCGAGCCGCCGGAATACTGAGCCCCGGACCGTGCCCGCGCCGTCCTGATTTTACCCCCATGAAAACCAAGCCCGCCATCGATCCCGCCGCCGCCTTCCCCGCCGCCGCCCATGAGCAACCCACCGAGCCCGAACTGTGGACCGCGCTCGGCCCTGCGGCGGATCCCCTGCGGTCCGTGGTCACCAACCTGCGGGCCGCCCAGCCCGCCGTGACCTCCGCCTGGCAGTACTCCGAACGTTCCGGTTGGTATCAGATCCATCTCCTGAAAAAACGCCGGCTGCTCTACCTCGTGCCCAAGCACGAGGATTTCCGCGTGTCCCTGATCCTCGGCCGGAAGGCCATCGAGGAACTGAAGCAGGGCCCGTTCGCCCGGCAGACCGCCGCCCTGCTCCGGACCGCCAAGCACTACCCCGAGGGCACGGCCTTTTCGTTCGACCGGCATTCCCTCGCCCCCGACCTGCTGTGCGCTTTGCTTGACGCCAAACTGGCCCACTGACCCGCCCGCAGGTGGGGGCGTGACGCAGGGCCGCCCGCCCGCTCAATTTGTTGCGACTCCGGCCCCGGGCCGTGTGTGTTGAGACAACGGACAGGTCCATCCCAACCGCATTTCCACCCTCCACGCGACATGACCAACCTTCCCAAGGATTTTCACCACGCCCTCCGTCTGCTGGCCAAGAGCCCCGGCTTCACCGCCATCGCCGTCGTCACCCTCGCCCTCGCGATCGGCGTCAACTCCGCGATCTTCTCCCTCGTCAACGGGATGATCCTCCGCCCGGTGGTGCCCTTCAAGCCGGCCGAGGTCGTCGGCGTCTTCACCACGCGCAAGAACGCCGGCAAGGACTACCGCCAGTTCTCCTACGCCGAATACGCCGCCCTGCGCGAAGCGAAGGAAGTCTTCCACGATGCGACCGCCGTGACCTTCGCCCTCGCGGGCCTCGGCCGAGACGAGGGTCTGCGCCGCAGCTTCATCTTCCTGACCTCCGAGAATTTCTTCTCCTTCATGGGCGTCAAGCCCGTGGCCGGCCGCTTCTACACCGCCGAGGAGGCCCGCCCCAACGCCAACGCCCCGGTCGCCGTCGCGAGCTACCCCTACTGGCAGCGCTCGGGCGGCCGCGCGGACTTCATCGGCAGCACGGTCTTCGTCAATACGCGCCCCTACACGATCATCGGTGTCGCGCCGCAGGGTTTTTCCGGGCTGAGCTCGCTCCTTGCGCCCGACCTGTGGCTGCCCCTCGGCATCTTCGCCCAGCTCAGCTCCCCGCTGAGTGACGCCGCGCAGTTCACGGACCTCAATGATCCGAAAAACTACTCCCTCAACGTCCTGGGCCGTCTGCAGCCCGGCCTCACCCTGGAGTCGGCCAAAACCCGCCTGCCCGTGATCGAGCAGCGCCTGACCGCCCTCCAGCCGCCGGACGCCCTCGGCGCCCGCGAGATCCAGCTGCACACCCCTTCGCGCTTCAGCATCAGCACGGAGCCGAACGATGACGGCCCGATCGCCCTCCTGAGCGTGCTGCTGCTGGGCATGGCCGGCATCGTCCTCCTCATCGCCTGCCTCAACCTCGCCAACATGCTGCTTGCCCGCGGAACGGCCCGGGCCCGGGAGATGGCCGTGCGCCTCGCCCTCGGCGCGACCCGCGGGCAGATCATCCGCCAGCTGCTCGTCGAGGGCCTCGTCCTCGCCCTCGCCGGCGGCGCCGCGGGCCTGCTGCTCAGCATGGCGTCGAACTCGCTCCTGCTGCACTCGTTCCAGTCCCTGCTGGGCTCGATGAATTTCTCGCTCACCATCGGTTTCCAGCCCGATCCGACCGTGCTGGCGGCCACCTTTGCCTTCTGCCTGCTCGCCACCCTGGTGTCCAGCCTCGGGCCGGCGCTCCAGGCGGCCCGCGCCGACCTCGTCCACGACCTCAAGCAGCAGGCCGGCGATACCGCCGCCCGCGGCCGCTGGAACCGCTTCTTCGCCCCGCGCCACCTCCTCGTCATGGCGCAGATGACCCTCTCGCTCATCCTGCTCTTCGCCGCAGGCCTGTTTTTCCGCGGCGCACTCAAGGCCGGCGACCTCGCCCTCGGCTTCGATCCCGCCGGGGTCGTGGCGACCGAACTGGATTTCACCCTCGCCAACACGCCGCAGACCGAGGGCCTGCGCCAGATGTTCGCCCTCCGCGACCGCGTGCGCGCCCTGCCCGGGGTGCAGGCCGCCGCCTTCTCCACGCTCCTGCCGTACGGCAACACCACCAATACTTCCCGGCTCGTCCCGGCCGGCGCGGCCCCCGCGACCAACTCCACCGACCCCAACGCCCCCAAGCCCGGGCAGAGCGGCATCTTCATCGCCGTCACCCCGGGTTTCTTCGACGCGCTCGGCCTGCACCTGTTGCGCGGCCGGGACTTCACCGACCTCGAGGCCCGCGAAAAGGATTCCCCGCACACCGTCATCCTCGACGAGGGCCTGGCGAAAAAGCTGTTCCCCGGCCAGGACGCCCTCGGCCAGCACGTGCGCTACACCCAGCCTCCCGCCGATGGCTCGCCCGCCGAGCTGGCAGTCGTCGGCATCGTCAACCGCCATCGCCACAACGTCCTGGACAAGGAAGGCGGCGGCCCGCACATCTACGTGCCGCTCGCCCAGGCCTACAACGGCGGCGTGTTCCTCAGCACCCGCTTTGCCACCCGCGACCCCGCCCAGGTCGCCACCCTCGTCGGCACCCTCCGCACGGCCCTCCGTCAGCTGAACCCCGACCTGCCCGTCCTGCAGATGCAGCCGCTGAGCGAAATGCTCGAGAAGAGCATCATCCTCTGGGTCATCCGCCTCGGCGCCGTGATGTTCGGCGTCTTCGGCGGCATCGCCCTGCTCCTTGCCGTCGTGGGCGTCTACGGCGTCAAGTCCTACGTCGTCGAGCGCCGGACCCGCGAGATCGGCATCCGCATGGCGCTCGGGGCCAATCCCGGGGATGTCTTCGCCCTCGTGATGAAACAGGGCGCGCTGCAGACCGCCGTGTCCGTCGGCGCCGGCGTCGGCCTCTCGCTGCTCGTCGGCCAGGCGCTCGCCGCCGTCCTCTTTCAAGTCAGCCCGATGGATCCCTTCGCCCTCGGCCTCTCCGCCCTCCTCCTGAGTGTCGCCACCCTGCTGGCCTGCTACCTCCCCGCCCGGCGTGCCACCAGGGTCGATCCGATGGTCGCCCTCAGGACAGAGTGAAAGTGCGGGAAAACCGATAACAGGGAAGTTCCGGCTCTTTTGCTCTCCCTCTCCCGCTCACTCTCCCATTCACTCGCACTCCCCTCCGCGTCCCATGAAATCCATCACCCTCCTCACCGCCCTGCTGTCACTCGTCTCCCTGGCCCGCGCCAGCGTCACCGAGACGTTCACCCACACCTATCCGCTCACGCCGGACGGCCTGGTGCGCCTGGACAACGTCAACGGCGACATCACCATCACCGCCTGGGACAAGGCCGGGGTTTCGCTCGTGGCCGAGAAGCGCGCCAAGGACGACGATGACCTCAAGCGCGTGGAAATCATCATCGACCCCGCGCCCGATCGGATCGTCATCAAGACCAGGTTTGCAAAGAAAAGCGCCTGGTCCTTCTTCGGCAACTGGAGCAACGCCTCGGTCCGCTACAAGCTCATGGTCCCCGCCGGCGTCCGGCTCGACAAGATCAGCTCGGTCAACTCCGACATCACCGTCACCGGCGTCCACGGCCCGGTCAGCCTCGAGACCGTCAACGGCCGCATCGAGGCCGACGGCCTCGCGGGCGATACGAGGCTCGAGTCGGTCAACGGCAGTCTCCGCGCCGCATTCGCCTCCGTCGAGCAGGTGCACGCGGTGAAGCTCGAGTCGGTCAACGGCAGCGCCGAGGTCACCCTGCCCCAGGGCGCCAGCGCCAGCATCCGGACCAGCTCGGTCAACGGCGGCAGCCGCATCGACCAGCCCATCCGGCTCAGCAAGTCCGGCAGCCACCACCTCTCCGGCGAGATCGGCACTGGCCCCGGCCCGGAAGTCGCCATCGAGACCGTCAACGGTGGGATCAGCATCCGCGAAAGATAATGGTTCCTCACCCCGGACTTCCCGCCTCCATTCCGGTTGATTAGCCGGAAATAGTGGTTACCCGGTAAGCATGGGCATCCGCGACGATTACATTCTCCGCTTTCTCGCCTTGCTGCGGCAGGCTATCGCCCAGATGGTGAGGTTCCGCACCGCGGGCCGCTTCACCGAGGCGCTCGATCTCGCCCTGCAGGCCCAGGAAAGACTCTTTGCCCGGACGACCGCCCAGTTGGCGGGCCTCAGCCTCGAGGAACTGCTCCGGCTCCTGCGCCTGGACGAACCGAAGGAAACAGCGGATGAGAAAGTGCTGGCCTACGGCTCGCTGCTCCGGGAGACGGGCCTGGTCTACGCCGCGATGGACCGGAACGACTCCGCCCTCGGCTGCTTTCAGCTGGCCCTGCACGTCATGCTCACCGTCGTGGTCACCCAGCCGGCACCCGCGGAGGACACGTGGGCTACGCTGCGCGACCTGCTGGCCCGCATCCCACCCGACCAGTTGCATGCGCCCGCGAAGGAAATGCTGCAGCAGCTCGGCGGCCCCGCCTGAGACCGGCCCGGCGTTTGCCGTGGGCCAGCGAGCTTGCTCGCGCTCCCCGGGCGCCCGCCAGCGGTCTGACCTACCGCGCCAGCAGCCGTTTCGTCAGCTGGTCCTCGAAGCCCGGCAGATCCTTCCACCGGAGCGCCACGCGCGCCTTCAGCGGACCGGCCGCCGCCCGCCGCGTGAAGCCGTCGTCGGTGACGGCGAAAGACACCGTTTCCACCTCCACCAGCTCCTCCGCATAGGCCAGGTAGACCGCGACGCAGTCGAACAGCGTCGTGGACCGTGTAGTGAAAAAATCACAGCGCATCCAGTTCACCCGCGGCGCGAAGATGCAGTAGCTCTCGATCAGCGGCCGCAGCACCGGATCGTCCGCGGCGCACCAGACCGCGTGATAATTTGCGCCCGACAATTGCACGACGCCGCAGGTGTCCAGCGGGGTCAGCAGGATGTCGCGCCACGGCGCCGCCAGCACCGCGCGCAGCGCCGCCGGATCGCCTTTCACATTGGCCTCGGCCACGGGTATGTCTGCGTCGCCGTATCCCTTGTTGAAACTCCCGAACATGCCGACGAACCGGCAGCGGGCCGCCAGATCCGGCGCCAGCGCCAGGGCGCGGGCCAGGCTGGGCACCGGGCCGATGGCGATGATGGTCACCGGCGGCGCCGACTTTCTGACCAGGTCGATCAGCGCGGCCACCCCGTCGGCGTGGATCATCCCGGGATATTGCTTCAGGTCGTAGTCCGCCACCCACGGCGCCACGTTTTTCGTGTCATCACCCATCAGGCCCGGCAGGCCGATGCCGACCGGCACGTCACTGCGGCCGGCCTGCTGGAGGAACTTCGCCGCGACGGCGGCCCGGTAGCGGGTGTCACCGCTGTCCGTGAGCACCAGTTGCAGGTCGAGTTCCGGCGAGCGCAGTAGCATGGCCAGCGCCCAGGTGTCGTCGATATCCGTGCCGATGTCAGTCACGAGGATGACGGGAATCCGTCCGGCGATCCTCTCGGCCGCGATGCCGGCGGCGGTGAACAGGCCGAGCGCGACCAGCAGCAGGGGCAGGTGAAATGGTTTCATGGTTACCGGGGTTGAGGGGGACCGCCGAACAGCCGCTGACCCTGCCAGCCGCGAGGCTGCGGCGCGAGCCCGTTCAACGGCCGCGCCTCAATTCGAAATTGTATCCGGCCGCGGCCAGGGCCAGCCTCAACCGGCCGGATATTCCCGCCCCCCATGCCGCCGTCCTCCTCCCGCTGTCTGCTTGTCCTCGTGCTCGTGTTGCCGCTCGGCGCCCAGGTGCCGGCGGTCCCGCCCTACCAGGATGCGACCCAACCGGTCGAGGTCCGGGTCCGCGACCTGCTCGCGCGCATGACGACCGAGGAAAAGGTCGCGCAGCTCCAGGGCTTCCGGATCGCTGATCCGGCGGCGTTCGATGCCCAGGACAATTTCACCGGGGGCACGGACGCGGCGGCCCTGGGCGCCGGCGCCGGCTCGGTTTATACCGGCGATGACCGCTTCGCCCGCAACCCGCGCGAGCGGGTCCTCCGGTTGAATTCCGTCCAGAAATTCCTGCGGGAAAAAACCCGGCTGGGCATCCCGGCCTTCAGCTTTGCCGAGGCCCTGCACGGCTACATGGCCGCCGGGGCCACGAGTTTTCCGGCCGCCATCGCCCTCGGCAGCACCTGGGATCCGGCCCTGCTCGAGCGGGTGTTCACGGTCGCGGCGCAGGAGGCGGGCGCCCGCGGCGTGCGGCAGGTCCTGAGCCCCGTCCTCGACCTGGCCCGTGATCCGCGCTGGGGCCGCTTCGAGGAGTGTTATGGCGAGGACCCCTGGCTCGTGGCCCGCCTGGGTGTGGCCGCGATCTTCGGGCTGCAAGGTCGCAGCCCGCTCATCGACGCGCAGCACGTCGCGGTGACGCTCAAGCACTTCGCGGGGCACGGCCAGCCGGAGGGCGGGCGGAACATCGCCCCGCTGAGCTTCGGCGACCGGGAATTCCGCACCAACCACCTGTATCCCTTTGAAATGGCCGTGAAGGAGGCCCACGCGCACTCCGTCATGGCCTCCTACAACGCCTGGGATGGCGTCCCCAATCACGCGAACCACAAGCTGCTCACCGACATTCTCCGGACGGAGTGGGGCTTTGCCGGCTATGTCATGAGCGACGGCGGCGGCATCGACACCCTCTTTGAAAACCACCTCGCCGCCGCCGGCCCGGCCGAGGCGGGCATCCTCGCCCTCGAGGCCGGGGTCGATTTCGACCTGGGCGGCAAGGCCCGCTGCTTCGCCACCCTGGCCGCGGAGGCGAAGGCGGGCAAAGTCTCCCTCACGGCCATCGACCGGGCGGCGGCGGACGTGCTGCGCGTCAAATTTATCTGCGGCCTGTTCGAGCACCCCTACACGGACCCGGACCTCGAGGCCCGTGTGACCAACACCGCGGAACACAAGGCGCTCGCCCGCCAGGCGGCGGTCGAGGCGATGGTCCTGCTCAAGAACGATCGCCACACCCTGCCCCTCGACCCGGCGAAACTCAGGACCCTCGCGGTCATCGGCCCCAACGCGGCCGACATCCACCTCGGCGGCTATTCCGCCGTGCCGATGGCGGGCGTGAGCGTCCTGCAGGGCATCCGGGATTACGCCGCCCGCTCCTTCACCGTGCTCTATGCCGAGGGCTGCACGCTCACGGTCAACCACGCCTCCGGCTGGCTCGTGAACGAGAACCCCATCCTCAACGACGCAGCCGACGACTCCCGGCTGATCGACGAGGCCGTGGCCGTGGCGCTCAAGAGCGACGCCGTGGTCCTCGTGCTCGGGGAAAACGAGCTGCTGCGCCGTGAAGCCTGGAGCGAGGACCACCTCGGCGACCGCGACACCCTCGAATTGGTGGGACGGCAGCACGAGCTCGCGCGGGCCGTGCTCGCCACGGGCAAGCCCGTCGTGGTGCTGCTCCTCAACGGGGGTCCGCTCGCGATCACCTACCTGCAGGCCACCGCCCCGGCCATCATCGAGGGCTGGTATCTGGGCCAGGAAACCGGCCCGGCGGTCGCCGACGTCCTCTTCGGCGCCGCCAGCCCCAGCGGCAAGCTGACGGTCACGTTCCCGCGCGACGTCGGGCAGATTCCCGCTTACTACGACCACCAGCCCTCGCGCTTCCGCAGCTATGTGCTGGCCGACTCCACCCCGCTCTATCCCTTCGGTTTCGGGCTGAGCTATGCGAATTTCACGTACCAGGACCTGCGGGTTTCTCCCGCGACCATCACGCCCGCCGGCACCGCCCGCGTGTCGGTCGCCGTCACCAACACCGGCCCGGTTACCGCGGACGAGATCGTCCAGCTCTATATCCATGACCTGGTCAGCCTTCCCGTCCGCCCGGTGCAGGAGCTGAAGGACTTCACCCGCATCACCCTGCGCCCAGGCGAGACCCGCACGGTGTTTTTTGAGCTGACGCCGGACAAGCTCGCCGCCTATGACATGCAGATGCAGCGTACCGTCGCCCCCGGCACCTTCGAGATCCAGGTCGGCACCTCGTCGGCCGACGTGCTGAAGGTGGCGCTGCAGGTGGACTGATCTGACCCGCTTCCCCCCATGAAAATCATCAACCTGCGCGACATCAAGGAAGACGCCTGGACCTCCCCCAAGGGAAACTTTTCGGGCTCGAGCAAGGAAATTTCCATCGCGCTCGGCCGCGACCGGAAATCCACCGACCTCCTGCTCCGGCACCCCTTTGACGTCGAGATCCTCCGGCTGCAACCCGGCCAGAAGCCCTACCCGTTCCACTCCCACAGTGCGCAATGGGAGTTCTACCACGTGCTCTCGGGGCGCGGGAGCGTGCGGCACAAGGACGGCCTCTCGCCCATCGCGGCGGGCGACGCCTTCATCTTCCCTCCCGGGGAGCCGCACACGCTGCTCAACGACGGCACGGAGGACCTGGTCATCAGCGTCGTCGCCGACAATCCCGTCGGGGAGTCGTGCCATTATCCCGACAGCAACAAATGGGTGGTGCAATCGCCCGAGCGCCGTCTGATCCGCTCCGAGCCTCACGCCTATTACGATGGCGAGGAATAGAGCGCACGCCGACCGGAACCACCCCATGGCGCGCCGCATCGCGATCATCGGGGAACGTGACCTGGCCAAACCCGCCCATCAGGGCATCGAGGCCTCGATCGCCTGCTTTCGCCGCGACCTGGATCCGCACCTGGACTTCACCTGGATCGGCACCGCCATGCTCGGCGACGGCCCCTCCGGATCGTTGCTCGAGGATGCCACCGGCATCTGGTGCGCGCCCGGCAGCCCGTACGCCTGCACCGCCGGAGCCTTGCGCGCCATCCGCCATGCCCGGGTCGCACCCAAGGCCTTCCTCGGCACTTGCGGCGGTTTCCAGCACGCCCTCATGGAATATGCGCAGAATGTTCTCGGGCATCCCGCCGAACACGCCGAGATGAACCCCGCCGCCCCGGGCCCGCTGATCAGCCGGCTGAGCTGCCCGCTGGTCGGCACGACCGGAAAAATCATCGCGACCGACCCGGAGCGTTTCGCCGGCTTCCTCGGCGGACGCGAGTCCGTGGAGGAGTTCCATTGCCAATACGGCTTCAATGCCAGCCTCACGGAGATCTTTCACGGGACGGACCTGAAGTTTGTCGCCCACGACCCGGCGGGCCAGCTGCGCGCGTTCCGGCTCGAGCATCATCCCTGCTTTGTCGGCACACTCTTCCAACCCGAGCGCCGGGCGCTCCGCGGCGGACTGCATCCCATCGTCGCCGCGTTTCTGCAGGCGGCCTGAAGGTCGTATCCGCTCCCGGCAGGACGTGAAGGCGCTCGCAACGTTCAAAGCACGGTGGGCGTTGAGGCCAAAGACTACATGATACCATGACCGGGAATGGGGAAGGCCGACATCGGGTGCGTTTGGTATGTCGTCCCCTGAATTATCCCAGTTTCGGGACAACAAAATTTCACTTTCAGGGTAAACGCATTTCTAATTCCTTCCGGTAAATTCCTTTAATTACTGCCGGCCAGCGTTTAGCAGCTGTCACCGGGCTTGGCATTGCATGTGCAATCAAACGCGCATCACCACGATGCTTGGCAGCGAATACAACTGGCTGGTCACTCACTCGCGCCCCGCGAACGGCGCACCCCGCGTCCGGATCACCAGCGACACGATGCTCACGCTGGCCATCGCGGTGTTCTGTTTTCTGGCCGTGGCGCTGCACGCCGCCTGACTTTCAACCCACGCACCCATGCTCATCGAAACCTTCCTCCAGGACCTCCGCATCGGCTTCCGCGTCCTCATCAAGGAAAAATCCTTCTGCGCGCTCGCCGTCTTCGTTCTCGCCCTCGGCATCGGCGCCGTCACGACCCAGTTCGCGGTGGTCAACGGCGTGCTCCTGCGCGGCTTTTCCTTCCCGCACGCCGAGGAGCTGGTCGACGTCCAGATGGCCGACCCGGCCAACTTCACGCCCAACAACTTCAACGCGCGCATCAGCACCAACGACTATGTCGACCTGAAGGCGGCGCAGTCCTCCTGCAGCCTCTTCAGCGCCTACCTCAACGGCTCGACGGTCAACGTGAGCTACCACGGCAACGCGCAGCGTCTGCAGGGCGCCTATGTCTCGGCCGAATTCTTCCGTACGCTCGGCGTCGGCCCCGTGCTCGGGCGTGATTTCGCGCCGGAGGACGACCGGCCCGGTGTGGCGGCCGCGGTCATCCTCGGCGACGCGATCTGGCAGCGGGATTTCGGCGGCAGTCCCGACGTCATCGGCCAGGCGGTCCGCGTGAACGGCCACCCGGGCGTGATCGTCGGCGTCATGCCGCCCAAGTTCGACTTCCCGCAGAACGAGCAGATCTGGCTGCCGATCAACACCGAGTTCCCGCCCAAGGGGCGCGATACGCTGAACATCCAGACGGTGAACATCGTCGGCCGGCTCAAGCCCGGCGTCTCCCTCGCGCAGGCGAATGCCGAGATGGTCACGCTCGTCCGGCACCTCTCCGAAACCTATCTGGAAGACAAGCAGTTCAGTCTCGGCTGGGTGCGTCCGCTCATCAAGTTCTTCACCGGTGGCGGTCTCGCCGGCCTGCTCTACACCATGCTCGCGTTCTGCGGCGGCGTGCTGCTCATCGCCTGCATCAACGTCATGAACATGCAGTTCGCCCGCGCCACCCAGCGGGCGAAGGAACTGGCCATCCGCTCCTCCCTCGGCGCCACCCGCGGCCGCCTGATCCGCCAGATGCTCACCGAGAGCCTGCTGCTCGCCACCCTCGGCGCCCTGCTCGGCATCAGCCTCGCCATCTGGGCCGTCGACTGGCTCAACGCCGCCGTTTTCACGTTCCAATTCCCGCCGCCCAGCTGGATGCGCTTCACCATCGACGGCCCGGTGCTGGCGGCCGTCGTCGGCGCCACGGTGCTGGCCGCCGTCCTCTCCGGCCTGCTGCCGGCGTGGGTGACCTCGCGCGCCAGCCCCGCCGAGGTGCTCAAGGAGTCCGGCCGCGGCAACACCGGCCGCTTCGTGGGCCTGGTCACCAAGGGGCTCGTCGTCTTCCAGATCCTGGTCACCTGCGTCCTGCTGATCGCCGCCCTGCTCCAGGTGCAGTCGATCACCCGCCAGATGCGCCTCGACTACGGCTACGACACGGGCGCGCTGCTCAGCGCCCGCCTCGGGCTCATGGACGGCGACTACCCGACCAACGAGTCGCGCCTCCGCTTCCACGAGAAGCTGCTGCGCGCACTCCGGGCCGACCCGGCCCTGGACCGCGCGGCGCTGACCAGCCGCTTCCAGATGGTCTTCGCCAACAACGGCACCATCGAGCTGGAGGGCCGGCCATACGCGGACGACAAGGACCGGCCCAACGCCAACGTCGAAAATGTAACCGACGGCTACTTCGCCACTCTCGGCCAGAAACTGATCGAGGGCCGCGAGTTCACCCCCGAGGACAACGACGTGCGCGACTGCGTCGCCGTCGTGAACGCCACGTTCGCCCGGGAATTCTTCGGCACCGCCAGCCCCCTTGGCCGCCGGTTCCGCCCGACCTGGGACTACGGCCGCTTCCACGACCCGTGGCGCACCATCGTCGGCGTCGTCTCCGACGTGCGCATGCTCAATCCCTTCGACACCAAGCACGACAATGCCGGCTACTACATTCCGCTCACCGGCTCCACCTACGCCTACGCCGACGGCAAGACCGCCGTCAACGGGCCCCAGTTCACCACCATCCTGGTGAAGCCGCGCGGCGACGCCCGCCCGGAAACCTATGACGCCGCGCTGCGCCGCGCCGTCGCCCAGGTCGACCCGAACCTGCCGCTCTATTTCGTCGCCACCCCGGCGACCAACCTCGCGGGCGCCCTCGCCCAGAACCGGGTCGTCGCGCTCATGTTTTCCGTCTTCGGCCTCGTCGCCGTCATCCTGGCCTCGTCCGGCCTTTACGGCGTCATGTCCTTCGCCGTGAACCAGCGCACCCAGGAGTTCGGCATCCGCCTGGCGCTCGGGGCGAACCACCGGCTCATCCTCGGCATGATCTTCCGCCAGGTCGCCTGGCAGCTCGGGCTGGGGCTGGCGCTCGGCCTCGGCGTGACCCTCCTTTTCGCCACGGTCGCCGCGAACGGCATCGCCAATTTTCTCCCCCAGATCAGCGCGCGCGACCCGTTCACCTATGCCGCGGTCAGTGTGCTCCTCGTTTTGGTCTCCTTCCTCGCCACGATCGTCCCCGCCCGCCGCGCCACCCGCGTCGACCCGATGGTCGCGCTCCGAGCCGAGTGACCGGTGATGAGTGACCTGTGACCAGCCCCAAACCTCCGACCACTTCATTCTCTTCCCTCGTCACACTTCACTTGTCACTCCCCATGCTCACCGACCTGAAATTGTCCCTCCGCCAGCTTGCCAGGTCTCCGGGCTTCACTGTGACCGTGCTCCTCGTCCTCGCCCTGGGCATCGGCGCCACCACGGCCATCTTCAGCGTGATCAACGCCGTGCTGCTGCATCCCTTCCCCTACGCGGATGCCGGCCGCATCACCTTCATCGGGTCGACCCGCGCCGGCCAGAACGGCACCATGCCCGTCACCTATCCGGACTTCCTCGACTGGCGCCGCCAGGCGAAGGGCTTCTCCCAGCTGGCCTACGCCAGCAACCATGCCTATATCCTGACCAAGGTCAGCGAACCCGCGAGCGTCAGCGGCGCGGCCATCTCCGCCTCCGCCTGGACCCTGCTCGGCATCCGGCCCGCCCTCGGGCGCGTCTTCACCGAGGCCGAGGACCGGCCCGGGGCGGACCGGGTCTGCGTGCTCAGCGCCGCCGCCTGGCTCGGGCGGTTCGGCGGCGACCCGCAGATCCTCCAGCGGAGCGTGCTGCTCGACGGCAAGTCCTACACCGTCATCGGCGTCATGCCGGCGCAGTTCAAGTTCTGGGGCGCGGACATCTGGACGCCGGTCGGCCTCGACGCCGACACGGACATCCTGCGCAGCCGCGTCATGCGCATGAACTCCTGGGTCGTCGGCAAGCTCGGGCCCGGCATGACCCTCGACGACGCCCGGGCCGAGCTGAAGGTGGTCACCGCCCAGCTGGCGCGGCAGTATCCCGACACGAACAAGGATATCGGGGCCGACCTCATGCTCCTGAGCGAGTCCGTCACCGGCCCGCTCCAGCGCACCCTGCTCGTGCTGCTCGCGGCCGTCGCGTGCGTGCTCCTCATCGCCTGCGCCAACGTCGCCAACCTGCTGCTGGCCCGCGCGGCGGCCCGGGAAAAGGAGTTCGCCATTCGCGCCGCGCTCGGCGCCACCCGCGCGAAGATCATCGCCCAGGTGCTGCTGGAGTCGCTGCCGCTGGCGGTCGGCGGCGGGATCGCCGGCCTGGTCGTGGCGGTGTGGGGACTGCAGGGCCTGCTGCATTTCCTGCCGGCCGACGCCGTGCCGGCGGAGGCGAACATCACGGTGGACACGCGGGTCATGCTCTTCACCGCCGCCCTGACGCTCGGGAGCACGCTGCTCTTCGCGCTCGTGCCGGCGTGGGAAAGCTCGCGCGACCACGTCAATGAAAGCCTGAAGGACGGCGCCCGCGGCACCGTGGGCGGCCGCACCGGCCGGCTCCGGGCGGGCCTCATCGTCGTCGAGGTCAGCCTCTCGCTCACCCTGCTGATCGGCGCCGGCCTGCTGATCCGCAGCTTCGCCCGGCTCCAGTCGGTCAACCCCGGCTTCAACGCGAACCACCTCCTGCTGGTGCCGGTCCAGCTGCCGGAGGCCCGCTACCCCACCGGACATGCGGCCACCCAGTTTTTCACCGACCTGCTCGCGCGCTCGGAGCATCTGCCCGGGATCACCTCCGCCGCGCTGGCCAGCAACGTGCCCTTCAACGGCGGCTCCGATTTTCCGCTGCTCACCGAGGGCCGCACCTATGCGGATCTGAACGAGCTCCAAAGCGTCCAGTTCTCCGTCGTGCAGGGCGACTATTTCCGGGCGCAGGGCCTGCGCCTGGTCCGGGGCCGCGCCTTCGCCGCAACTGACAACGAGACCGGCCTGCCGGTCATCGTGTTGAACGAGGCGGCCGTGAAGAAATTCCTCCCCGCCGGGAACCCCCTGGGCCGGCGCGTGATGCTGGGCGCCCCCGACAACCTGATCAAGCCGGGCATGCTGCCGCCGGGCCTCGACCATTTCCAGTGGGCGACCGTCGTCGGCGTGGTCCAGGACGCCCGCCACTTCGGGCTGCAAAGCGATCCGCCGCCCGCCGCCTACATCCCGGTGCGGCAGAGCTGGGACCTGCCGCTGGTGCGCAACGGCATGACGCTGCTGCTCCGCACCGCGGGCGACCCGCTGCTGGCGGCCGGCAACGCGCGCCAGCTCGTCGCCGGCCTCGACCGGGACCAGCCGGTCGGCCATATCGCGAGCATGGAGATGGTGATCGGCGACACGCTCCGGCAGTCGCGCTTCAACACCCTGCTCCTCGGCATCTTCGCCGCGCTCGCCTTTGTGCTGGCGGTCGTGGGCATTTATGGCGTCGTGGCCTGGAACGTGACCCAGCGCACCCGTGAGATCGGCGTCCGCTCGGCGCTGGGGGCGACGCGCGGGGACGTGCTGCGGCTCGTCGTCGGCCAGGGCATGCGGCTCGTTCTCCTGGGCGTGCTCCTCGGCCTCGGCGCCTCGTTCGCCGTCACGCGCCTGCTGCAAAGCCTGCTGTTTGAAACCAGCGCCTTCGATGGGCTTACCTTCATCGTGGTCTCCGGCGCCCTCGCCTTCGTGGCCCTGGTCGCCTGCCTCATCCCCGCCCGCCGCGCCACCCAGGTCGATCCGATGGTCGCACTGCGCGCGGAGTAACCAGTGTGACAAGTGATGAGTGACGAGTGACCAGCCAAACCTAGCAATCTTCACCAACCTCCACTGCTCTTCACTCATCACTTGTCCCTGGTCACTCACTTTTCCCCATGCTCTCCGACCTGAAATTCGCCTTGCGCCAGATCCTTAAGTTTCCCGGCTACACCGCCGTGGTCGTGCTCACCCTCGCCTTCGGCATCGCCGTGAACACGGTGGTCTTCGGCATGGTCAGCACCATGTTTCTGCAGCCGCTCGCCGTGCGCGATCCCGGCCGGCTGACCGCCATTTACGAGCGGAGCGACGTCTTCAGCATGCCGACCGGGCTCTCCTTCCTCGATTTCCAGGACATTCGCGCCGGCAGCAAGACCCTCGTCGACCCGGTTGCCTATTTCTTCAGGCCCGCCCACCTCAGCACCCCGGGCCAGAAGCCGGAACGCGGCTGGATCGAGGCCGTCAGCCCCGGCGCCTTCGACCAGATGGGCGTGGGGGTCGTCCTCGGCCGCCCGCTGCAGCCGGGCGACGGGGAGCTGCCGCCGGGCCGTCCCGTGGCGGTGCTGACCCACAGTTACTGGCAGAATCATTTCGGCGGCGACCCGGGCGTCATCGGCCGCCCCGTGATCGTGAACGGCAAGACACTGACGATCGTGGGGGTGGCCAAGCCGGGTTTCGACAGTTTCTCGTGGTCGCTGGCCGTCAGCCTGTTCGTGCCCAGCGGCACGCACGCGCTGCTGGAGTCCGGCGGCGACAACCTGTTCAAGTACCGGGGCGCAAAGGCCTGGAAGATCCTGGCCCACCGCGCGCCCGGGGCGTCGCTGCACGACGTCAACGCCGAGCTCGCCGTCTTCGCCCAGCGGTTCACCCGGGAATTTCCCGACGACCACCGCCATACGCGCCTGCTGGCCGTGCCCGAGCTGCGCGCCCGGCCCGATCCGTCGGTGGCCGAGATGATGCCGGTGCTGATTGCGCTTTTCACCGGCCTGTGCGCCCTCGTGCTCTTCATCGCCTGCGCCAACGTCGCCAACCTCATGGGGGCCCGGGCCCTCGCCCGGGAAAGGGAACTGGTCGTCCGCTCCGCCCTGGGGGCGTCGCGCTCGCGCCTGCTGCGCCAGCTCCTGATCGAAAGCATTCTGCTGGCGGCGCTCGCGGGCCTCGTCGGCTACCTCCTTTCCATCTGGGGCGGCGACGCCCTGAGCCATTCGATCCCGTCCGGCGACATGCCGATCCGGCGCAACCCGCCCGCCGGCTGGCAGGTCTATGCCTTCACCGCCGGCATCTCCCTGCTGGCCGGCATCCTCTCCGGCCTCGCCCCCGCGCTGCGCTCCTCACGGGTCGACATCATCGAGAGCCTCAAGCAAGGCGCCCAGAATCAGGCGGGCCGGTCCCGCCACCGCCTGCGCAACCTGCTCGTCATCGGCCAGGTCGCGGTCTCCTGCGTGGTGCTGGTCTGCTCCGCGCTCTTCCTGCGCGGCCTGCATGCGGCCGGCACGCTCAACCTCGGCTTCCGCCCCGACCGGCTCATCATGCTGTCGGTCGATCTCAGCCTGCAGGGTTACGATGACGGGCGCAGCGTCCGGTTCATGAACCAGGCGCTGGAGAAAGTGCGGGCCCTCCCCGGGGTCGAGTCCGCGGCGTTCGCCCAGCATGTGCCCTTCACCTACATGATCACCCTGCGGGACGTCTGGCCGGAAAATCCCACCGGCCGGGTGCCCGAGGGCCACACCACCATCGCCTTCACGGCGGTGACGCCAGGCTTCGTCACCATGATGGGCGTGCCGCTCCGGCAGGGCCGCGACCTTCGCGAGTCCGACGACGGGAAGGCGCCCCGCGTCGCCGTCATCAACGAGGCCATGGCGAAGGCCTTCTGGCCGGGCCGCGACCCGGTCGGGCAGCATTTCCGCATCGACGCCAGCGTCACTCCGCCCATCGAGGTCGTCGGCGTCACCGCCACCGGCAAATACGTCATGCTCTCGGAGGAGCCTCGCCCCTATTTCTATGTGCCGCAGGCCCAGCGCCTCGGCATGCCGGCGACCCTCGTGGTCCGCGCCAGGCTCGATTCCGCCGGCCTCGTGCCCGGCTTGCGCGAGGTGATCCGCGGCCTCGATCCCGACCTGCCGGTCTACGGCGTCACCTCGCTGGAGGACCACCTGAACACAAGCGTCTTTGCCCTGATGCCGCTGCGCACCGGCGCCACCATCGCCGCCATCCAGGGCCTGGTCGCCCTGGGTCTCGCCGTCCTCGGCCTCTATGCCGTCGTCTCCTACAGCGTCACCAGCCGCACGCGCGAGATCGGCCTGCGCATGGCGCTCGGGGCCACACGGGCCGACGTCCTCCGGCTCATCTCGCGAGAGGGCATCCGCCTGACCGTGATCGGCCTCGCCGTCGGCCTGGCGTTTTCCGTCCTGCTGGCGATGGGGCTCGCCCGCGTCGTTTACGGCGTCCAGGTCGTGGACCTCATCGCTTATCCCGGGGTCGTGCTCGTCCTGTGCGCGGTCGCCGCGCTGGCATGCTGGCTCCCCGCCCGCCGCGCCACCCAGGTCGACCCGATGGTCGCGCTCCGCGCCGAGTGACCGGTGATGACTGACCTGTGACCAGCACCAAACCTCCGACCACTTCATTCTCTTCACTCGTCACACCGCACTTGTCAATTTCCCCATGCTCAGCGCCCTCCGCCCGATCCTCCGCTCCCTCCGCCATTCCCCCGGTTACACCGCGGCCACGGTCCTCACGCTGGCGCTGGGCATCGGCGCCACCACCGCGATCTTCTCCATCGTCCACGCCGTCATCCTCCGCCCCCTCGCCTTCCCCCGGCCCGGCGAACTGCTCGCGCTGCGTTGCGTGATCCCCGCCGTCGCGCGCGAATACCCGACCGTCCCGGTCAACGCCCGCTTCTACACCGAGTGGAAGGCCTGCCCGGCCTTCGCCGGGCTCGCCCTGGTCGACCGCAACCGTGCCACGCTCACCGGCGCGGGCGAGCCCCTGCGCCTCGCCTCGGCCCTCAGCTCGGCCAATCTCTTCGCCACGCTCGGCGTCACCCCCGCGCTCGGCCGGGGGTTTGCCGCCGGCGAGGACGCACCCGGCAGGCCCGCTGTCGTCCTCCTCAGCGATCAGGTCTGGCGCAGCCGCTTTTCCGCCGATCCAAGGATCATCGGCCGCCCGATCACGCTCAACCTCAAACCCGTCACCGTCATCGGGGTCCTGCCGGCCGGTTTCCGCCTGCCCGGCCCGGGCCCGTCCGGCGAGCCGGACATCTACCTCACCCGGGGCTTTGACGCCGGCGAACTCAGCCAGGTCATCGGCATGTTCAACTACGAGGTCATCGGGCGCCTCGCGCCCGGGGCGACCCGCGCCGACGCCGAGACCCAGATGAACGTCGTCGCCGCGCGGCTCTGCCGCCTTGCCAACGACGCGACCGAGGTCCGCGGCACGACCACCTCCTTGCAGGATGCCGTCGTCGGCGACGCGCGGCGCGGCCTCTGGATCCTGCTGGGCGCCATCGCGGCCGTGCTGCTGCTCGCCTGCTTCAACCTCGGCCTCCTCGGCCTCACGCGCGCCGAGCGTCGCGGCTACAACACCGCCGTCCGCGCCGCGCTCGGCGCCTCGCGCCGCCGCCTGCTCGCCCATTCGCTCGCCGAGTCACTGCTGCTGGCCCTCGCCGGGGGCGCGCTCGGCTGCCTCTGCGCCTGGTGGTTCCTCGACGCACTGGTCGGCCTCGCCCCCGCGGATCTCCCGCGGCTCGACGATGTGCGCATCGACGGCGCCGTCCTGCTCTTCGCCCTCGGAACGACGCTGCTCACGACGCTGCTCGCCGGCCTCCTGCCCGCCTGGCACACCGCCCGCCGCGACGCCTCGGCCGCGCTGCTGGCGGGCCAGGGCGGCCGGGTCACCGGCGGGCGCATCGCGCGCCGGTTGCGCGCGTCCTTCGTCGCGGTCGAGATCGCCGTGAGCACCGTCCTGCTCGCCCTCGCGGGCCTGCTGGTCGGCAGCTTCGTCCGGGTCCTGCACGCCGACACCGGGGTCCATGCCCCGGCCACGCTGACCACCAGCCTCAACATCCCCGGGGCCAAGTACCGCGAACCCGCCGACATCGTCGGCTATTACCGGCGCGTGATCGCCGCGCTGGAGGCCACGCCCGGCGTCGTCTCCGCGGCCGTGACCAACCTGCTTCCGCTCAAGGGCCAGACCTGGATCGACGCCGTGCACGTGGCGGACGACACCCGCCCGGCCATGCAGCGGCCCCAGTGCAACATCCGCTTTGTCAGCCCGGGTTATTTCCAGACCCTCGGCATCCCGCTTCGCTCCGGCCGGACGTTCCGCGACGATGACAGCGAACCGGCGGTCATCCTTTCCGCCCGCCTCGCCGCCGTCCTCTGGCCCGGGCAGGACGCCGTGGGCCGCAAGGTCTACCGCAGCGAGGGCGAGTCCCGCGAGGAGCTGCTGGTGGTGGGGGTCGCCGCCGATGTGCGCACCGACGCCGACCAGCATCCCGTCTCCGTCCTTTACCGGGTGCTGCCGGCCTGGCCGATGACGGAGCTCGCGCTCGCGATCCGCACCGACGGCAGCCCCGCGGCCGGCCTGCCCGCGCTCCGCCACGCGATCTCGGGCATTGACGCGGATGTCCCGCTGCAGCCGTTCCGCACCATGGACGACCTGTTTGCCGGCGCCGTCGCTCCGCGCCGTTTCCAGCTCCGTCTGGTGGCGGCCTTCGCCGCCGCCGCGCTCACGCTCGCCGCCCTCGGCATCTACGGGGTGGTCGCGCACAACCTGAACCAGCGCACGCGCGAGCTCGGCATTCGCCTCGCCTTCGGCGCGTCGCCGGGCGCCCTCGCGCGGCTGGTGCTGGGGCAGAGCCTGCAGCCGGTCGCGTTTGGCCTACTGGCCGGGCTCGCCGCGGCGCTGCTCGGCGGCCAGTTCCTCGCAAGCCTGCTCTACGACACGAATCCCCGCGACCCGCATGTGCTGGGGCTGGTCGCCGCACTGCTGGTCTCGATCGCGCTCCTCGCCTGCTGGCTCCCGGTGCGCCGCGCCAGCCGGCTCAATCCCATGATCGCGCTGCGCGCGGATTGACCCCGGGAGATAACAACGAACCGGGATGAGCAATACCCGGCCCAAGCACCCCATCGCCAGTTCCCCCGCCCGCCCCCCAACCATTCCCCGCCCGCTGATTCCTCCATGTTTGTCCACGTCCGTTCCGCCTGCCGGTTGTTTGCCAAGTCGCCCGGTTTCACCGCGGTCGCCGTCCTGACCCTGATGGTCGCGATCGGGGTGAACTCGGCGATCTTCTCGCTGGTCGACAATGTACTCCTGCGCTCCGGCGTGCCGGTGCGGCCGCGGGAAGTGGTGTGCGTGTTTACCGCCAGCCAGGATGCCGCCCGGACGTTCCGCCAGTTCAGTTACGCCGAGTTCACCACCCTGCGGCAGTCCCGCGAGCCGTTTGCCGACGTCGCCGCGCTGAACTTCAACCAGGTCAGCCTCGGCGCGGCGGCCGATCTCCGGCGCGCGCTGGCCTTCATGGTGTCCGACAATTATTTCTCGCTGATGGGCGTGCGGCCCGCCGCGGGACGTTTTTTCCTTCCCGAGGAGACCGCGCCCGGGGCGGAGCGGCCGGTGGTCGTGGCGGGCTACAGCCTCTGGCAGCGCCAGGGGCTGCAACCCGGCTTCATCGGCAGCACGCTGCTGGTCAATGGGCGGCCGCACACGGTCATCGGCGTGACGCCCGAGGGATTTTGCGGCATCAGTGCGCTGGTCGCCCCCGAGGTCTGGCTGCCGTTCGGGCTGTTCGCCGACATCAGCCCGGCCTTTGGCGCCGCGCGGCGTTCGGGCGATCTGGCCCACCCGCAGAATTACACGCTCAATCTCGTCGGCCGCCTGAAACCGGGCCTGACCATTGCCCGGGCGCAGCCCTACCTGCCGGCGCTCGCCGCCCGGCTCACCGCGCTCCAGCCGCCGGCGGCCGCCCGGCCGCGGGAACTGCTGCTGACCGAGCCCTTCAGCATCAGCCCCGGCCCCGGGGATGCCCGGCCGCTCCGGCTCATGGGCCTGCTGCTCCTGGCGATGTCCGGCCTCGTGCTGGTGATCGCCTGCCTCAATCTGGCCAACATGATGCTGACCCGCGGCGCCGCCCGGGCGGGCGAATTCGCGGTGCGCCTCGCCCTGGGCGCGACCCGCCGGCAGATTGTCAGCCAGATCCTGACCGAGGGGCTTCTGCTCGCCGGGGTCGGCGGCGCGCTGGGCCTGCTCCTCAGCCTCTGGGCGAATTCGCTGCTGCAGCAATATTTCTCCGCGGTGTTCGCGGCGATGAACTACAACCTGACCGCGCGGCTCCAGCCTGATCTGCCGGTCATCGCCGTCACCTTCCTGTTCTGCCTGCTGGCAACGCTCGGCTTCAGCCTCGGACCGGCCCTGCGGGCGGCCCGCGCCGACCTGGTGCACGACCTCAAGGCGCAGGCGGGCGAGTCCGCGGCCACGGGGCGTTGGAACCGTTTTTTTTCGCACCGGCATGTGCTGGTGATGGGCCAGATGGCGCTGGCGCTCGTGCTGGTTTTCGCCGCCGGCCTGTTCGTGCGCGGCGCGATCAAGGCCGGCGGCACGGCCCGGGACCGGGGGTTCAACCCGGCCGGCGTGGTGCTCGCCGAGCTGGATTTTTCCCTCGCCGACACCGGCCGGCCCGAGGCCCTGCGCCGGGCCCTGGCGGCACTCGACCGGCTCCGCCAGTTGCCCGGGGTGCGGGCCGCCGCGCTCTCGACCCTCCTCCCATACAACAACGAGATCACCTGGGGCCGGCTGCTGCCGGCCGCGGCCGCCCCCGCGAACCAACCGGGCGGAGCGCCGGCCCGGCCGGGTGTCGCCGGCATCTTCACCGCCCTCACCCCGGACTTCTTCACCAGCATCGGCGTGCCCCTGCTGCGGGGCCGCGATTTCACGGCTGCCGAGAGCCGCGAGGCGGGCGGACGGCGCGTCTGCATCGTCGACGACGGGATGGCGCAGAAACTTTTTCCCGGCGAGGAAGCGCTGGGCCGCCATGTCCGCTGGGCCGAGCCGGCGGAGGACCGCCCGCCGGGCGAGATGGAGATTGTCGGCATCGTCGCCCGCCACAGCCACGGCGTGGAGGACCTGGGCCGGCCGGTGCCCGGCGTCTTCGTGCCCCTCGCCCAGGCCTACAAGCCGTTGCTCTTTCTCACCGCACGCTGCGCCGTCGATGACCCGGCCGCCGTCGGCAACGCCCTCGCCGTGTTCCGCCGGCAACTGCAGGACCTGGACCCGGACCTGCCCGTGATCCAGATGATCCCGTATGCCGACTTCATCGCCCGGAATTTCACCCTGTGGATGGTGCATCTCGGCGCCATCATGTTCGGCGTCTTCGGCGGCATCGCCCTGCTGCTGGCCGTCGTGGGCGTCTACGGGGTGAAGGCCTATGCGCAGGAGCGCCGCACGCGCGAGATCGGCATCCGCATGGCGCTGGGCGCGCGCCGGGTGGATGTGCTCGCCCTGATGATGAAGCAGGGCCTCCAGCAGACCGCCTGCGCGGTCGGTCTGGGCCTGGTCGGCTGTGTCATCGCGGGCCGATTGCTGGCCGCGGTCTTTTTCCAGGTGGACGCCCTGGACCCGTTCACCCTTTTCCTGACCGCGGCCCTGGTTTCCCTCGCCACGGTCACGGCCTGCTGGCTCCCCGCCCGCCGCGCCACGAAGGTTGACCCCCTGGTCGCGCTGCGGACGGAATAATCTGGAAACAAATTCACCGCTTTGCGTTCTATACCGGGCCATGCTGAGCCGCACCGCCGGATTCTTCCTCCTCTTCGCCCCCGCCGGCTTCGCGGCCGACACCGCCCTGCACGACCAGGTCGCGGACCTCTTCCGGCACCGCCAGTGGGCCGAGGCTCAGGCGTTGCTGGAAAAGGCCGCCGCCGCCGAGCCCGGCAACGCCGAGGCGTTCTTCTACCTCGGCCAGGTCCAGCTCAATCGCGGCGACCTGGAGCACGCGGTGGCCTCCGGCGAGCAGGCGACCACCCTCGCGCCGGCGAACAGCGAATACTTCCGCGTGCTCGGTGACGCTTACGGCGTGACCGCGCAGAAGGCCGGGATCCTGTCCAAGTTCGGCTGGGCGAAAAAGTGCAAGGCCGCCTACGACAAGGCGGTCGAACTCGACCCCAAGAACATCAACGCCCGCTGGAGCGTGATGGAATATTGCCGGCTCGCCCCCGGGTTTGTCGGCGGCGGCATGGACGGCGCCTACGCCCAGGCGGCGGAAATCAAGAAGCTGAACCCGCCCCGCGGCCGGGTCGCTTACGCCAACCTCTATGCCATGGAAAAGAAATTCCCGGAGGCCTTCGCGCAGTTCGCGGAAGCGCTCAAGGATTCGCCGGACGACTACGAGGCCCTCTTTCAAACCGGCCGCCTGGCCGCCATTTCCGGCACGGAGCTCGACACGGGGCTCGCGGCCCTGCGGAAATGCCTCACCCTGACCCCGCCACCCCGCCAGCCGGGCCCGGCGCCCGTGCAGTGGCGCATCGGCAACATCCTGGAGAAAAAGCAGGACAAGGCCGGCGCGCGCGCCGCCTACGAGGCCGCCCTTGCGGTGGACCCGAAGTTTCCCCAGGCCATCGAGTCGCTGAAGCAGCTGGACTGACGCGGCGCGCCTTACTCCCCGCTTGCCGCCGCCGGCCGCCGCCGGCATTGCTGGCGCATGCCCCCACCGCGTCTCCGCGTCGCCCACCCCCCGGCCGGCAAGCCGCTGCTGCTCTGGGACGGCGGCTGCGACTTCTGTCGGCTCTGGGCCGGACGCTGGCGCGAGGCCTACGGTGAAAAGGTCGATGTGGCCCCGGCGCTGGCCGAGGCGGGACGCTTTCCCGAGATCCCGGCCGGCGCCTACGACCAGGGCATCCAGCTCATCGAGACCGACGGCACGGTTTGGTCCGGCGCCGCGGCCGCGCTGCACACCCGGCGGCACGGCCGCGGACATGGCGGAGCCCTGCTGTGGGCCTATGAATCCATCCCCGGCGTCGCCCGGCTGCTCGAGGCGGGCTACGGCGTGGTGGCGCGGCACCGGCCGCTATGCGGCCGCCTGACCCGCTGGTTCGCCGGTCCGAACCTGCACCAGCCGCATTTTTCGACCGGCACCGCCGTTTTCCTGCGGGCGCTCGCGGCCATCTACTTCATCGCCTTCGCCTCGTTCTGGTGGCAGCTCAACGGGCTGATCGGCCCCCACGGCATCCTGCCCGCGCAACCCTACCTCGATGCCGTGGCCCGGCAGCTGGGCGTCGCCCGCTTCTGGGATCTGCCGACCCTCGCCTGGTTTTTCGGCGGCGGGTTGTTCCTGCATCTGCTGTGCGCCGCCGGCTTGTTGCTCGCCGTCGCCTTGTTCCGACGCGTCGCGCAACCTGTCTGCCTCGTGCTGCTCTGGCTTTTTTATCTGTCACTGTGCGGCGTGGGTCAGGTGTTCATGGGCTACCAGTGGGACGCGCTGCTGCTGGAGACCGGGCTGCTCGCGGTCTTCCTCGCGCCCTGGCGGACGGACGGGAACGACCGCCCGGAACCGCCGCGCGCGCCGCGCCGGCTGCTGGGCTGGCTGCTGTTCCGGCTGATGTTCCTGTCGGGGTGGGTGAAACTCGCCAGCGGGGACGCCACCTGGCACAACCTCACCGCCCTCGCCCACCACTACGAGACTCAGCCATTGCCGACCTGGCTGGCCTGGTACGCCCACCAGCTGCCGGCCTGGTTCCAGGAGTTTTCCTGCGCGGTCATGTTCTTCCTCGAACTGGCCGTGCCCTTCCTGCTGTTCGGCCCGCGGCGGCTGCGGCTCGCCGCCGCGCTCGGCCTCATCGGCTTCCAGCTGCTCATTGCGCTCACGGGCAACTACACGTTCTTCAACCTGCTCACCATCGCGCTCTGCCTGCTTTTTCTCGACGACGCGTGGTGGGCCCGCTGGACCGGCCGCGCCCCGCGGCGGTATGCATCCATCCGCGCCGATGCCCGCCGGGCCGAAACCCCGCGGCGCCGCTGGTGGGGCGGGACGGTATTCACCGTCTTCTTCGCCGCGTCCGTGGTCATCACCCTCCCCAGCCTGCTGCGTCCCGCCGCCTGGCCGGCGTGGTACGGCCGGCTGTACCAGCTCGTCGCCGCCACCCGCAGCGTGAACAGCTACGGGCTGTTCGCCGTGATGACGACCAGCCGGCCCGAGATCATCATCGAGGGCAGCCAGGACGCGCGCACCTGGACGGCCTATGAATTCCCGTGGAAGCCCGGCGACCTCTCGCGCCGGCCCGGTTTCGTCGCGCCCTACCAGCCCCGGCTCGACTGGCAGCTGTGGTTCGCGGCGCTGTCCTACCCGAATTATGAGCCCTGGATGGGGCCGTTCCTGCGCCAGCTGGGGGCCAATGCCCCGGCCGTCACGGGGCTGCTGCAATCCAACCCGTTCGCCCGGGAGCCGCCGCGCTACCTGCGGGCCGTGTTGTACGACTACCAGTTCACCACGCCGGCCGAACGGGCCCGCACCGGCCGCTGGTGGCGGCGCACCGTGATTGGTTATTATTTGCAACCGACGGCGGTGCGTTGACTCTCGCGGGCGTGATTCCCCTGGAACAATTCCTCACCCGGCTGGACGCGAGCGTGCGCGACGGCAGCCTCGTGAAGCTCACGCTCGGCAAGCCCCGCGGGGCCGACACCACCCTGCGCAACCTCTTCGTGCGGCCCGTGACGTTGCGCGGCGCGCCGCATCTCACCTTCGTCTGGCGGCACGAGCGGCAGGATATCACCAAGAACCACCTTCCCGGGGAGGCCCTCGCCCTGCTCGCGCCGTTGCTCGGGGCGGAATTTTACAGCGCGCACCTGTTCACGGCCACGCAGCTGGTCCAGCTCGAATATAACAAAAAGGGCGAACCGCGGCTGACCTACGGCCCGGCCCCGGACGCCGCGGATGCCGCGGCGCACGACCGGACGAAAACGCGGCTGCTCACGGCGCAGAGCCAGCCGTGGCTGGAAAAACTCGGCGTCACGACCGCCGCCGGCGCGGTGCGCGAGCACCAGGCCGACAAGCACCGGCAGATCCACAAATTCGTGGAAATCCTGAGCCACCTCGCCCCCGGCGCCGCCCTGGCCACGCACCGGGCGCTCGAAATCGCCGACATGGGCTGCGGCAAGGGCTACCTGACCTTCGCCACGCACGATTATTTCAACCTGATCGAGGGCCGCCCCGCCCATGTGCGCGGGATCGAGGCCCGCGGCGAGCTCGTGGAGCTCTGCAACCGCGTGGCCCGCGAGACCGGGCGGGAACAGCTCGGGTTCATCCCGGGCAGCATCGCCTCGGCGGATGTCCCCGCCCTCGACGTCCTGATCGCGCTGCATGCGTGCGACACCGCGACGGACGACGCCCTGGCCAAGGGCGTGCAGGCCGGCGCCGCGCTCCTCGTCGTGGCGCCCTGCTGCCAGCAGGAGCTGCGTCCGCAGCTGACGGCTGCGCCGGTGCTCGCGCCCGTGCTGCGGCACGGGATTTTCCAGGAGCGGCACGCGGAGTTCGCCACCGACGCCCTGCGCGCGCTGCTGCTCGAGTGGGCCGGCTACGACACCAAGGTCTTCGAGTTCATCGCCACCGAGCACACGGCCAAGAACCTCATGATCGCCGCCACCAAGCGCCCCGGTCAGGCGCGCACGGAGGCCGCCGCCGCCCGCGTCCGCGAACTGGCCGCCTTCTACGGCATCAAGTCCCAGGCGCTGGCCCGGCACTTCTATTTCGACCTGGGCCGATGACCGCCATGCGCCGGAAAGTTTGTCATCTATTATCTGACAAAGCTCCCGCCGTCGCCGGAGGCAGCGCATGAACTGGGAGTCGCTCGACTGGGAGGTGCTGGACCGCCTGCGCGGTGATTTCCTGTCCGGCGCGGCGGCGGCCGGGCCCTACTGGCACACGATCACGGACCTCGAATGCTATGATTTCACCTATGGCGAGCGCATCGGCTGGAAATGGGACGCGGTGCTGGCCGAGCTGAAACTCCGCGGCTGGAGTCCGCCCGCGGGCGGCATCCTGCTGGACTGGGGCTGCGGCAGCGGCATCGCGGGCCGGCGCGTCGCGGACCATTTCGGCCCCGCCCATTTCAGCCGGCTCCTTCTGCACGACCACTCGGCGCTGGCGCTCGATTATGCCGAGCACCGCGGGCGGCGGGCCTTCCCCGCCCTCGCCGTCGACCGCGCCGACCGGCGGTTCCTGGAGACGGGCGGCGTGATCGGCGTGCTGGTCGTCAGCCACGTGCTCAACGAGCTCAATGAAATCGCGCGCGCGGAACTGGCGGCCCTGGCCGGCCGGGCGGAGGTGGTTCTCTGGGTCGAGCCCGGCACGCACGAGATCAGCCGCGCCCTGGGCGGCTGGCGGGAAATGCTCCGCGCGGAAATGCAGGTCGTCGCCCCCTGCACCCACTCCGCCGCCTGCGGCGTGCTCGCCGCGGGCAACGAGCGGCACTGGTGCCACTTTTTCGCGTCGCCGCCGGCGGGGGTCCACGCCGACTCCGGCTGGGTGAAATTCGGCCAGCGCGCGGGCATCGACCTGCGTTCCCTGCCCTACAGTTTTCTGGCGCTCGCGCGCCGGAAAAATGCCCCGGACACCGCCGGCGTTCAGGGACCGCCTCTGGCGGGATTCTCCCGCATCATCGGCGAGCCGCGGCTCTACAAGGGCTTCGCGAAGATCTTCAACTGTGACGCCGCCGGCGTGAGCGAGCTCACGCTGCAAAAGCGCACCGACCCCGCCTTGTTCAAGGAGTTCAAGCGCGCCGATGGTCCGTTGCTTTACCGCTGGACGCGCACCGGCGCCCAGATCACCGCCGTGGAAAAACCACCCGCCGCCGGTCCCGGTTTCGGGACAAAATAGTGCGTTTTGTTTCGTGCCAACCCGGATCCGATGGTCCAGACTCGGGGCATCATGATCACTTTGCGCGGTGTCGAGAAAGTCTATCCCCTCAAAGGCGGCGTCTTCTACGCCCTCCGCAACATCAGCCTCACGATCAATGAGGGCGAGTTCGTCTCGATCATGGGTCCATCCGGCTCGGGCAAGTCCACGCTGCTGCACATCCTCGGGCTGCACGACAGCGCGTGGGGCGGCGAATTCCACCTGCGCGGCGAGGCCGTCCACAAGCTCGACAAGAAAAAGCGGTTCGAGCTGCAGAAAAAACACATCGGCTTCGTCTTCCAGAGCTATCATCTGCTCGACGACCTGACCGTCTACGAGAACCTGGAGATTCCCCTTTCCTACCGCGACATGCCGAGGAAGGAACGCGAGTCGGTCGTGTGCGACGTGCTCGACCGCTTCGGGATCGTGGGCAAGAAGGACCTCTACCCCAGCCAGCTCTCCGGCGGCCAGCAGCAGCTGGTCGGCGTCGCGCGCGCCCTCATCGCCAAGCCCTCGCTCATCCTGGCGGACGAGCCCACCGGCAACCTGCACTCGGACCAGGGCCGGGAGATCATGTCCCTGTTCAAGAAACTGAACGCCGAGGGCACCACCATCATCCAGGTCACGCATTCGCTCGAAAACTCCACCTACGGCTCGCGCGTCATCCGCCTCGCCGACGGCCTGCTGCTGAGCTAGGGTCGTCATGCTAAAACAGGAGCCTGTCGGCCGTCCCAGGCAGGGCTGGACCTTGGTCCAGCCGCGAACGGACCAGACATGCGAAGTTGCGGCTGCAAGAAGGTGCAGCCCTACGGCCAGTGGCTTCCCCGAAATTTAAACTTCCCTTGGACTCCGTCGGGAAAACTCGCCTCTGATTGAAGTGACCTGCCTCGCGGACAACCGTCGACGGATCCGTGACATCCCGCCCTGCACGGAGGTAGATTATTTGTTGAGAAGGAATGAAAATTGGCTAGTATTCTGCCGTGCCCTGTCGAGAAACGGGTGACTGGCCCGCATAACCCACTTCAACCCTTCGGCCGCCGCTCCGACCGGCGCAATGTCACTCATAGTCTATTGAAACCGCTGGTATAATGGCTGCGCAAGTGGCGAAAAAAGAGAAAGTTCCGAAAGCAGAACGCGCACTCCAAGATCGCTTGGGTGCCACCGTCCGTACCTGCCGACAAAATCTGGGCATCACCCAGGAAGAACTGGCCTGGCGGGCCGACATGCATCGCACCTATCTGGCCGATATCGAGCGCGGAGCCCGCAACGTCACGCTGCGCAGCATCGCCAACCTGGCGAAAGCGCTCCAGTTGTCCGTCGAGGGTTTGCTTTTCCAGCCCGACCAGGCCGGCGGCTTGCCGGGAGAAATCCGGGCCGCCGGGGAGATCCTGCTGGTCGAGGACAACCCGGCCGACTTGGAATTGACCCTGCGCGCCTTCCAGCAGGCCCGGCTCACCAATCCCGTCGCGTCCGTCGGCGACGGTCAGGAGGCCTTGGAATATCTTTTTCGCACGGGCGCGCATGCGAAACGACCGGGCGGGCCGCCGCAACTCGTGCTGCTCGACCTGGGCCTGCCCAAGGTCTCGGGCCAGGAGGTGCTGCAGCAGATCAAAACCAGCCCGCAGACCAAGGACATCCCGGTGGTCATCCTGACCGTCTCGCACCGCGATTCGACCATCCTGGAATGCAGCCGCCTGGGCGCGGCCGGTTACATTGTGAAGCCGGTTGGGTTCGAGAGTTTCGCGCTGACGGCGTCGCGCCTGAACTTCCGCTGGTCCCTCGTGCAGCCCCCGGCCGGCAGGCGCACGTCAACCCGCTGACCATCTGCGCGCGCGGCCGGCCATTCCCAATATCGGGATCGCCCAATCCCGGCGATGAGGCGGAACCGGGCGCGGCCTTTGCCAGGCGGCTGCGCATCCTGTTGTTGACCTTGTTTTTGCTGTTATTTTTCCCGCTGGCACGAGGGTTGCAAAGTGCTGGGCAACTCAATCACCCATGCGCACCCCCCGGCGACTCATCGCCCTGCTTTTTTTTCCCCTCCTGACGCTGGCCAGCTTCGCCCAGACCACACCGGCGGAGACCGGTCCGGAAAAAATCACGGTGAACGACGCCATCCAGCGCGCCCTGGCCAGGAATTTCGCCATCAAGGTCCGGAGCTATGATCCCGCCATCGCCGGCGCCCTGGTGACCGAGGCGCTTGGCAAGTTCGATCCGGTGCTCAACGGCGGTTACAACCACGCCGAGAGCTACAATCCCGCGCTGATCGATCCCGCCTCCGGCCTCCGCGGCCCGACCGCCTTCACCGAGACTGACACCTCCGACCTTGGGGTCGGCGGACTCCTGCCCTGGGGCATGACGTACCAGCTCGGCACCACCACGACCAACACCCGCGGCACCTTCAACGCCTACGCGGACAACTACAGCACCTTCGCCGGCGTGACCGGCACCCAGCCGCTGCTCCGCAACTTCGGCACCGGCGCCACCCTCGCCTCCATCCGCATCGCCCGCGCCAACCGCGGCATCAGCGAGTGGCAGTTCAAGCAGGCCGTGATGGACACGATCACCAACGTCATCTTCGCCTACCAGGATCTCACCTTCGCCTACGCCAACCGGCGCAGTGCCATCCGCTCGGGCGAACTCGCGACCCAGCTGCTCCGGGAGAACGAAAAACGCTTCAAGGTCGGCAGCATGTCCGAGTTCGACGTCACCTCCGCCCGCTCCCGCGTCGCCAGCCGCCAGGAGGCCATCCTCTTCGCCGAACGCGGCGTGCTCGACGCGGAAAACGCGCTCAAGCAGCTCATCACCGACGACAAGTCCCCCGGCCTGCTGGCCCGGCACCTGGCGATCGAGCCCCCGTCCCCCGCGCCGGTGGTCGTCGTGGACCCCGCCGCCGACTTCGCCGTCGCCCTGGTGAACCGGCCCGATTACCAGGAGGCGAAGCTCGCGGTCACCCGCGACCGCATCGGCACCCGCCTCCAGCGCAACCAGCTCCTGCCGCGTCTCGACCTGGTCGGCAGCTACGGGTACAACGGCTACGACGCCAGCCTCCACACCAGCCGCCAGCAGCTGCACGACGAGGATTACCACGCCTACAGCTGGGGGGTCGTCCTGTCGGTCCCACTCACCTTCACCACCGAGCGCGGCCGCTACCGCGCCGCCAAGCTGCAGCAGCGCCAGTCCGAGGCCGGGCTGGAATTCCTCGAGCAGGAAATCGTCGTCCGGGTCGGCAACGCCGCCGGCCAGATCGAGACCGGCCTGAAACGCATCCAGGCGACCCGGCAGGCGCGCCAGCTCGCGCAGGAGACGCTCGACGACGAGGACAAGCGGCTCCGCGCCGGGCAGAGCACCACCTTGTTCGTCTCCCAGCAGCAGGAAATCCTCTCCGCCGCCGAGGTCCGCGAGGCCGCCGCCCTGGCCGATTACGCCAAGGCCCTTGCGGATTACGACCGTCAGCTCGGCGTCACGCTCGAAAAGCTCAACGTGAAGCTCGATCCGCCGGCGAAATAGGTCGATTAACCAAGACTATGGCCATTTTACCGTCCGCAGTGGGGCCGGACCTTGGTCCAGCCGCGAACCGGCGGCGGCACCCAGTGCCGCCCTACCGCAATCGGCGGCGCGCTTTTATTTAACATCCTCCGGCCGGTGCGGCCGTTTGGGCTTCATCCGCCGGGGGCCGGCGCCGCCGCGCTCCACCCGCTTCCGGCCGGCCGGGCTTACAGCGCCTTGACCTTGATGTTGCGGAAAACCACGCCACTGCCGCTCAGCACGATGCGGCCCGAGCCGAGCAGGCCGTAATCCTTCAGCGCCTTGTAGCGGCTGGCCGCCACCGCCGCCTGCCAGTCGTGCGAGTCGATCAGGTAATTCTGCACGCGTTCGCCGTTGATCGAGTATTCCACCTGGTTGCCATAGACCACGATCTTCGCCCGGTACCAGACGTCGGTTTGCAGCGTGATCTCGCGCCAGGGCTTGTTCAGATCGCCGTTGCCGGCCATCACGACCCCCTCGCCGGCCAGCTGCATGACCGGGCCGGAATCACCGGGATCGGCCGCGTCCTCCGCCACCCGGAAATAAACGGCCGCACTGCCGGCGGCGCCGACCTTCCAGTCAAACTGCAGCTCAAAGTCCTTGAAATCATCGGCCGAGGCCAGCGCCGGGCCCGCGCCGCCCGCCAGCGAACCTTCGACCACCTGCCAGTTCGCCGGCACCTTGTCCTGCCGGTAACCGTGCCAGTCGGTGAGCGACTGCCCGTCAAAGAGGATCCGCCAGCCCTGGGCCCGCTCGTAGGCGGTCAGCTTCGCCGGCTCCGCCGCGCTGAGCTGTCCCGCCAGCACCAGGCACGTCGATCCGACGAATACTTTCCAAGCTTTCATCCGGCGCAGGATGACACCGCCCGGTCGCAGGTCAATCCCTCGGCGCTGCTCGACGAGCCGGACACCCCCACGACGGGGCCCTTCGGCGAAATCAAGCAAGCCACGCCAGGGGACTGGAGGCGGGGCCACTGGTCCCGCCTGGTCTCGCCGTCGATGGCCTGGCCGCGCGGGACGGGTCGTCCCGCCTCCAACCGGGCCCGCCCGGCGGCCGCGCCGCCGTTTCCGGGCGAACCGGGCCGGGAAAGCCGGCTTGCGCCGGACGCGGTTTGTCGAGATTGATCAGGCCATGCCGCGCATCCCGCTCGAGGACAATTTCACCGACGCCATCGGCAAGGCCCAGCGCGGCTACAAGCTGACGGACCCCGCCCTGGCGGAAAAAGCCGGCATTACGGCCGACGATCTCGCGGCCCTCCAGCGCGGCGAAATCCGCGAGCATGCCCTCCGCGCCGTCGCCCATGCGCTCGGCCTCGGCCGCGACGCGCTTGTGGCCATGGCCCGGCGCGAATGGTATCCGGAACAGATGGTCTTCAAGCGCGGCTTCGCCATGTTCAACACGCCCTTCGAGGACATGAGGGTGAACAGCTACCTCGTCTGGGATGCCAAGACCCGCCTCGCCGCCGCCTTCGACACCGGCGCGGACGCCCGCCCGATGCTCGACACGCTCGCGGGCGAGAACCTGACCCTGCGGTACATCTTTGTCACCCACACCCACGAGGACCACATCGCGGACCTGGACCGGCTCGCCACCACCGGCGCCGAGGTGTGGGCGAGCGAACTCGAGCCGTGCGACCGGCCCGGCGCGAAGACCTTCCAGGAAAACGCCCACTTCCATCTCGGCGAGCTCGCCATCAAGACGCTCTTCACCTGGGGCCACTCGCCGGGCCAGACGACCTATTACGTCACGGGCCTGTCGTGGCCGCTCGCGATCGTCGGCGACTCGTTGTTCGCCAGCTCGATGGGCGGCGGCCTCGTCTCCTACGACATCCAGCTCCGCAACAACAAGCAGAAGATCTTCAAGCTGCCGCTCGACACCGTGCTCGCCTGCGGCCACGGGCCGCTGACAACCCTGAAGCAGGAGAAGCAGCACAATCCCTTTTTCACCCGGTGAACGCGCGGACGGCCAGCCCGGAAGATGCCTTGGCGTACCACGCCCCAGCGGCCCCGACCAAGGCCTGCCTCCAAAAATCTGAGGCCGATCAAGCCCCGGGCGGCAGCCTGCTTGCGGGCGCGGATGAAGCGCGAGCGGGCTCGCTGGCCCACAAAGCCCATTTGAAGACACGCCCTGATCGGACCAAGCTGAGCTTTCATTCAAGCCTCGTCCCGCCGGCCATGCCGCGCCACTTCCTCGCCCTCCTTTCCCTGCTCGCCCTGCCGGCCGTCCTGCCCGCGGCCCCGGCGCCGGAGGTGGCACCGCCCGGCGCGCTGCGCGTGCTGATAGAAAACAACAGCCGGCCCTTCAGTTTCAAGGACGCCCATAACCGGCCCGCCGGCTTCGCCATCGAGCTGATGCAGGCGATCGCCGCCGACCAAGGCTTCAAGGTCGAGCCCGACCTGCGACCCTGGCAGCAGATCTACCCGGAATTCCTCGGGGGTCAGGGCGACATCCTCGGGCTGGTTGCCTTCTCGGAGGCCCGCGCCCGGCAGCTGGATTTCTCCGTCTCGCTCGAGACCCTGCATTGCGCCTTTTATACCCGCAGGGCGGGCCCGGCCATCGCCGGCGCGGCCGGGCTGACCGGCAAGCGCATCGGGGTCATCGCGGACTCCATTGTCGACGAGTTCGCGCACCAGCAGGACTGGCGGGCTGTGCTCGTCCGCTTTCCCAGCCTGGACGAAAGCCTCGCCGCCACGCAGCGGGGCGAGATCGACGCCACCCTCGGCATGCAATTCGTCACGGATCACCTCATCCGCTCGCAGAAGCTGACGGGGCTGGTCCGGGCGGAGTTCGAGCCGCCGGGCCTGGGCTACCGCCTGTGCTTCGCCGTGCAACCGGGGCAGAAGCAGCTGCTGGCCCGCATCAACGAGGGGCTGACCAACGTCCGCCGCAGCGGCGCGTACGACCGGCTCTATGAAAAATGGCTGGGCCCGCTCGAGCCGCGCAGCTTGCGCTGGGCGGACGTGCAGCTCTATCTGCTGCCCCTCGTCCTCCTCGCCGCCGCCGCGCTGGGCGGACTGCTCTGGCAGCGGCGGCTGCTGCTCCAGCTCTCGCGCCAGGCCCGCGCCCTCCGCGAGAACGAGGAGCGCCTGCAGCTCGTCTTCGAGGGCAGCCAGGACGGATTCTGGGACTGGGACGTCCCGACCGGCCGGATCATGCGGAGCCCGCACTGGAGCAGCATGCTCGGCTATGCACCCGATGAAATCGCCCCGACCGGCGCGGCGTTCCAGGACCTGGTCCATCCCGACGACCTCGCCCTGATCACGGCCAACGAAAAGTCCATCCGGGAGGGACAGGATCACTTTGCCGCGGAATTCCGCCTGCGGGCCAAATCCGGCGAATGGATGTGGATCCTCGACCGCAGCAAGGTCGTGCGGCGCGACCCCGCCACCGGCGCCGCGCTGCGGATCACGGGCGCCCACACCGACATCACCGCGCGCAAGCTGGCCGAGGCCGAGGCGGACAAGCTGCAGCAGAAGATGCTCGAGGCGCAGAAACTCGAGAGCCTGGGCGTGCTGGCCGGCGGCATCGCCCACGATTTCAACAACCTCCTCACCGTCATCCTCGGCAACAGCTCCCTCGCGCAGCTCGAGCTGGGCGATGCGCCGGTCAACCGGGCCCGGCTCGACCGCGTCGTCACCTCCGCCAACCGCGCGGCCGAGCTCTGCCACCAGCTCCTCGCCTACGCCGGCAAGGGCACCTACCACCTCGAGCGCCTCAACCTCAACGCCCTCATCACCGAGACCGCGCAGCTGCTCGAGCTTTCGATCAGCAAGCAGGCCCGCCTGGAGTTCGCCCTCGCCCCCACCCTGCCCAAGATCGAGGCCGACGCCGCGCAGATCCGGCAGGTGATCATGAACCTCGTGATCAACGCCTCCGAGGCCGTCGCGGGCCGGCCCGGCACCATCCGCCTCGCCACCTCGGTGGTGAACCTGCCCCGGCCGGGGCTCACCGCGCCCGTCGCGGAGCTGCGCGCCGGCGACTATGTCTGCGTGGAGATCGCCGACTCGGGCTGCGGCATGACCCCCGACGTGCTCGCCCGGATTTTCGACCCCTTCTACAGCACGAAATTCACCGGCCGCGGCCTCGGCCTGGCCGCCGTGCTCGGCATCGTGCGCACCCACCACGGCGCGCTGCGGGTGCAGAGCACGCCCGGCGAGGGCTCGCTGTTCCAGGTGTATCTGCCCGTTTCGCAGTGGCAGACCGCCAATCCCTTCGACCCGGCGCCCGGGTCGCCCGGCCCATGATCCCGCCGGCGCGCGATCCCTACGCGGCCCTGCGGCATGGCGGCTACCGGCGTTTCCTCACGGGCAACCTCCTGTTCAACACCGGCCGGCAGGGCCTCAGCGTCGCCATCGCCTGGCAGATCTACCAATGGACGCAGTCCGCCACCGCGCTCGGCCTGGTCGGCCTGGTCAACGTGATCCCGCTGATGCTCCTCATCCTGCCGGCGGGCGTGCTGGCCGACCGCGTCGACCGGCGGCGCATCGTGATCCACACGATGTGGATCTCGGCGCTGCTCTCCCTCTCGCTGGTGCTGCTCACCCTCCGGCCCGACGCCATCCCCGCGGTCGCACCGCTGCGGGCGGCCAACCACCTGCTGCGCGCCATTGCCCTGGTCTTCGAGCGCCACGCCGACCCGGCGACCCTGCATTTCGACCACCCCGCGCTGCCGCTGGTCTTCGCCGTGCTCTTCCTGCAATCCGTCGTGCGCGTGCTCGGCAACCCCGCGCGCGCCGCCATCGTGCCGCTGCTGGTGCCGCCCGCGGCCGTGAGCAACGCCGTCACCTGGAACGCCAGCGGGTTTGAACTCTCCACCGTCATCGGGCCGGCGCTCGGCGGCTTCCTGGTGGCCGGCCTGGGCTACACGCCGGTCTACGTGATCGACGCCGTGTGTTCGCTCGCCCTCGCCGGTTCGCTGTTCGGCGTGATCCTCCCCGGGTCCTCGCGCGCGGCGGGCGCCCCGGCGCCGGACATGCTGGCGGGCGTCCGCTTCATCTGGCGGCGCAAGCCGATCCTCGCCGCCATCACGCTCGACCTGTTCGCCGTCCTGCTGGGCGGCGCGGTCGCCCTGCTGCCCATCTATGCGGACAAGATCCTCCACGTCGGCCCGGCCGGCCTGGGCTGGCTGCGCGCGGCGCCCGCGGCCGGCGCCATCACGATGGCGTTCATCGTCACGCACCTGCCCCCCGCCCGCCGCCCGGGCCTGCTCATGCTCTGGTCCGTGGCCGGCTTCGGCGCCGCCATCGTGGTGTTCGGCCTTTCCCACACCCTCTGGCTTTCGCTCCTCGCGCTCTACCTGAGCGGGGTGTTCGACAACTACAGCGTGGTCGTCCGCCACACGCTTGTGCAGATGCTCACGCCCGACTTTCTCCGCGGCCGGGTCACCGCCTTCAACCAGCTTTTCATCGGCTCCTCCAACGAGATCTCGGAGCTGCGCGCCGGCCTGGCCGCGGCCCTGTGGGGCCCGGTCGTGGCTGCCACGGCCGGCGGCCTCGGCACGATCGCCGTGGTCGGCGCCGTCGCCCTGCTGCTGCCCGCGCTGCGCACGGTGCCGCCGCTGCCCCAGCTCAAGGCCGAGCCCGACGCGGAGAGTCCCGGATAGCTTTAAGGCGAATAGGTCACCGTGCGCACGCCGGCGATGCCGCCGATCGTGACCGTGATGCCCTGGGTGAATGTATCGGGATACGTCTCGGCGGCGACGGTGTTGACCGCCTTCACGTAGTTGGTGGCCCCGATGAGATTGACCGAGAGCACGGTCGAAACGCCATTTTCCAAATAATATTGGTCGGCCGCCGCAGAGAGCTGGCGTGCATTGTTGAGCACAGCCTTGTCCTGGGAGGATTGACGGACTTTCTGGAATGCGGGAATGGCCATCGCGGCCAGGAGGCCGATGATGACCACGACGATCATGATTTCAACGAGGGTGAAACCTTTGTTGGTACGAATATTCATGTGTATCTGGGTTATTTACTGACGGTTATTATATATGACGAAATTTGTCTCCTAGGTCCTAAATGTTGCATTAAAAAACCCCCATTAATCGCAGCATGGGAATCGAGGTCAGGCCCCGCATCTTATCCATGATCGGCTTGCATGCACCTCTGCTGAAATCCGGTTTGCACCAGACAACCAAGCCACGATCCGCACTGTACCAGCCGCACCGATCGCAGTCGCCGAGAGAACGGCTCCGGGCTTGAGGGTCAGGTTTATTTGGTTCATAATTTTGGGGGGAAAAACGGAACCGCCGTACCTTTCAAAAAAACAATCCGATCTTCCGGGCGGCTGTCGGCTTTGATCTGCTTGGGCATTGCAAGAGATTAACATAGCATCGCGAAGGAAGCTATAGGACCCGTACAACATGTCGTCTAAGGCGTGGTCCTAGGCGCAGAGGCTGGAGCTCAATGAGTCAGCATACCCGTAAAGGACGGGGCATCACTGCCTGCCTAAGCTGGATCCATGCAGATGATTTCCAACGAATAACGCGATTTCACGCGGATTAAAGGGGAGAAACAGCAGAATATCGGATTGCTTGGTTACCCCCCAACCGGTGTCCGGGCTTTCCTGAAATTCAATTCGTGTTTATCCGCGTGATTAGCGGGCAACTGTATTGCTCCCGCTACGGATCTATGCAGTTGCCCGTGGGCCAGCGAGCTTGCTCGCGCTCTTTGGGCGCCCGCCAGCGGGCTGGCCTGCCGTCGCACCATTCAGTTTACCGAGTGCAGAGGAATACCGCGGTCATCTGCATTGTTCCAGCTAAGATGGGTTAGATTTCCATGGCTTTCCTGTGTCGAGGCATGGAACTGCCTTTGCCGACCGGAGTGCAGGCCAGTCTGAACCCATCCCGCTTGAAGCGCGGCGTGTTGGAGCGGCTGATATGTGACTCTTCCCTCATTTGTCCGCAGTCACGGGCTGCAGGCGATGCTGGGAAAGAATGCGGGCGATGGCCTGTCCCTGCTCACCCAGCAGCAGTTCGACGAAATGCTCCTGGTGATCGTCCTGCAGCGGGATCGTGGTCCCCGGCAGCTCCTGCCCGTCGAGTGAACACCGGGTCGCGGCGGGAGGATCGGCGGCCTGCCGGGTGATGGTGATGTGATAGACCGTCTGCCGGTAGCGGTAGTGGATCTTGTAGGTGCTCCAGGCGCGCGGCATCCGCGGGGCCAGCCTCAACCGGGCACCCTCGAGGTTGGCGCCGAGCAGCGTTTCAATCAGGAGCCGGTACATCCAGCCGGCCGAACCGGTATACCACGTCCAGCCGCCCCGGCCCGTGTGCGGGACGACCGCATAGACGTCCGCCGCGACGACATAGGGCTCCACCTTGTAGGTGGCGATCTGGCCGGCCGTCCCGCCGTGATGGATGGGATTGAGCAGCGTGAA
>CAYRDN010000016.1:0-13587 GCA_964423065.1 uncultured Oleiharenicola sp.
CCGACCAGGCCGCGGAGTTCCGCGCGCTGTGGGACGAGTTCGAGGCGCGCACGACGCCCGAGGCGAAGTTCGCCTGCGCCTGCGACCGGTTTCATCCCATGCTCCTCAACTGCCTCACCGAGGGCCACGCCTGGCAGAAGCACGGCATCACCCAGGACCGCGTGCTCGCGCGCAACGCCCACGTGGCCGAGGGCTCGCCCGCGCTGTGGGCCTACGCGGTGCGGATGATCGACGACGCCGTCGCCGCGGGCCACCTCGCCCCCGCGCCGGCCCGGCCCGGCGACTGAGGCCGCCCGGATGAAACCCGCCGTCCCCGCCCGCCCGGCCGCCGGCCCGTGGATCTTCAGCCCCGCGCTCGACCTGCTGGTCGGCTGCGGCGCCTGGTCGCTGCCGCTGCTCGTCGCCACGTACTTCCTCAGTCTGCGGGCCGCCGTGGAGGTCTCGTTCGCCTTCTATTTCCTCGGCGTGTTCTGCAACCAGCCGCACTACATGGCCACCGTCTACCGGGCCTACCGCACGCCGGGCGACTTCAACAAGTACCGCTTCTTCACACTCTATGTCACGGTGTTCATCGTCCTGACCGCGCTCGTGGTGCACCTGGCCCCGGCGCTGTTTCCCTGGCTGCTGACCTTCTACCTGACGTGGAGCCCGTGGCACTACACCGGCCAGAACTATGGCATCGCGATGATGCTGGCCCGCCGCGCCGGGGCCCAGCCGACGGACAGCGACCGCCAGCTCATCAAGTGGTCCTACTTCGCCTCGTACGCCATCTGGTTCCTCTCGCTGCACAACGCGGACAACACCAACCAGCAGTCGCTCGTCATCCTGCCCATCCCGGTCGCGGTGGCGGACCTGGGCCGGCTGTTTTTCCTGCTCAGCTATGTCGTGGCCGGCGTCTACGGCCATGCCCGGCTGGTGCGGCAGGTCGGCTTCCGCGCCCTGGCCGGCCCGCTGACCCTCTTCGTCACGCAGTTCCTCTGGTTCCTGCTGCCGGAGATCCTGCGCCGGACCACGAGCCTGGAGTTTCCGCCGAGTTACTCGAGCGCCGGCATCCTCGCCTTCATGCATTGCGCGCAGTACCTGTGGATCACCACCTATTACACCCGGCGCGAGGCCGAGGCGGAGGCGGCGGCCAATCCGGGGGCCCCCCCGCCGCCTGGGCAGGGTTTCCGCCTCGGGCAATATTACCTGATCCTCATCATCGGCGGCATCGCGCTCTTCATCCCCGGCCCGTGGCTGGCCAGCCGGGTCTTCGGCTACGACCTGGTGCAGAGTTTCTTCATCTTCACCGCGCTGGTCAACCTGCACCACTTCATCCTCGACGGCGCGATCTGGCGGCTGCGCGACGGCCGCATCGCCCGGCTGCTGCTGGGCCGCAACCCGCCGGCGGACGAGCCGCACCACGCCGCCGCGGCCACCAGCCGCTCGCATCTCGGCTGGCTGTTCGGCCCGGCCGCCGCCGCGCGCGGGCTGCGCTACGGGCTGGGCGCCGCCCTGATCGCGCTCGCACTGGTCGACCAGACCCAGTTCTGGCTCACCCTCAAGACGGCCGGCGCGCCGGCCCTGGCCGAGGCGCAGCGCCTGAATCCCGCGGACACGCGCGTCTATTTCCAGCGGGCCCAGCGGCTCGTCGCCGCGGGCCAGGCCGACGCCGCGATGGCGGAGCTGCGCCGCGTCATCGCCATCAATCCCCGCAACGCCCCCGCCCAGCATCTGCTGGGGGAACTGCTCTACCGCTCCGGCGACACCGCCGCCGCGCTCGCCCATTACGACCGCATGGCCGAGCTGTTCCGGCCCGACCTGGTCGTGCTGGTCAACAGCGGCCTGCTCGCCTCCAGCCGCGGGGACCAGGCGAAATCGCGCGCGCGCTTCGAGGCCGCGCTCCGGCTCGCGCCCCACGACACCGAGCTGCACCTCTACCTCGGCGAGGCCCTGGAGAACGACGGCGACCTGGCCCGCGCCGCCGCGCAGTACGAGCTGTTCGCGGAACTGCACGCCGCCGACCTGACCGCGCCCGCCGTGCTTCCCACCTATCTCGCCGTGGGCCTGAAACTGGGCGAACTCTACCAGGCCCGGCACGAAAGCGCCCGCGCCGCGGCGTGGTACCGCCGCGTCGCGGAAATCGGCCGGCGGCAGGGCCACGCCGACCTCGCGGCCCGGGCGGAAACGAAGCTCCGCGAACTCGACGCCCCGCGTTGATCCGCGCGAATCGCGGGACAATTCATACTGTCAGTTTTTTCTGCTCCTCCCAATGTGTTCGGGTCGCGTAACCTGATTTGTCACCCCGCGTCGTCCCCCCAACGCCCACGGCGGGCCGACCCATCCCCCACCATGCCCCCCTTCGCGAGATTTGCGCTGCTCCTGCTCGTCCCGGCCGCGCTCACCCACGCGGATTTGCGCCGCGACTGGATCGACCCGGACACCGGCCATCGCGTCATCCGCCTCTCGCCCGATACCGGCGGGAGCAGCCTGTATTTCCACCAGCACGGCTACACGCCGGAAGGAGACAAACTGGTCATCCGCGCGGCCGGGGGCCTGGCCACCGTCGATCTCGCAACGCTCGGCGTCTCGCCGCCGAAAATCGAGCTGATCCTGCCTGAAGCCAGCCTGATCGCCGTCGCCTGGCACTCGCGCGAGGCCTATTACCTCAACCGCGAGCGGACGTCCCTGATGGCCGTGCACCTCGACACCAAGGCCGTTCGCGAGGTCACCAAGCTCCCGCCGGTGGCGCAGGGGCGCGGCAGTCAGCTCGCGCTCAACTGCGATGAGACCCTGCTCGTCGGCATCGCCGCCGATCCCGACGGGAAAACCGTCCCGCGCGTCCCCCCGCCCGACGGTGGCGGCGGCCCGCTCGAGGCCAGCTGGGCCGCGGGTACGCCGAAGATGATCTACACCGTCAACATCAAGACCGGGGCCTTCAAGGTGATCCACCGCGAGAACGACTGGACCAACCACCTGCAGTGCTCGCCGACCGACCCGCAGCAGATCCTCTTCTGCCACGAGGGCCCCTGGCACTTCAACGACCGCACCTGGACCATCCGCGCCGACGACGGCCGGCCCGCCCGCCTCCTCCACGAGCGCACGATGAACATGGAGATCGAGGGCCACGAGTTCTTCAGCGCCGACGGGAAGACGGTCTGGTACGACCTGCAGACCCCGCGCAGCACCGTGTTCTGGCTGGCCGGCGTCAACCTGGAGACCGGCCACCGCACCTGGTACAACCTCCAGCGCCACGAGTGGTCGGTCCACTACAACGCCTCGCCCGACGGCCGGCTGTTCGCCGGCGACGGCGGCGGCCCGGGCAGCGTCGGCGCGCGCGCCCCCGACAACACCGACCTCCACGGCAACGGCCAGTGGATCTACCTCTTCCGGCCGGTGATGGTGAAGGGCAGCTCGTTCCGCGACAAAAAGGACCTGATCGACGTCGGCTACTTCAAGGCCGAGCGCCTCGTGAACCTGGCCCGGCACAACTACAGCAAGGACACGGGCGTCGAGCCCAACCTCACCTTTACGCCGGACGGAAAGTGGATCATCTTCAGCGGCAACTTCGACACCAACCCCGGCGACGGCCACCGCGCCGTCACCCACGTCTACGCCGTCGAGCTCGCCCCGTCCGTCACCCCCGCCACCCCTTGATCCTTATGTCCACGCCCCCCAAGATTGCCCTGCTGCTGAGTTTGCTGGCCTTGCGCGCCGCCGCCGAAGCCCCCGCCGCGCCGCCGACCGACTGGATCGACCCCGCCACCGGCCACCGCGTCGTCCAGCTCTCCGAACTGCCGGGCAGCGGCACGCTTTATTTTCACCAGAACACCTACACGGCCGACGGGGGCAAGCTGATCTTCAACACGCCCGCGGGCATCGCCGTCGTCGATGTCGCGGCCATCGGCACGCCGGCCGGCAAGCCCCGGATCATCGTGCCCGACGCCACCGCCGTGGCGATCGCCCGCCGCAACCCCGAGGTGTATTTCACCCGCGGCCGGCCGCGCGGACCCCGCCCGGCCAACCGTCCGGCCGTCGCGCCCGTCGGCGCCCCGTCCGGCGCGGCCGGCATCCCGCTGGCTCCGGGCGAGGCCGCCCGCAGCGGCTTCACCCCGCCGCCGCCGGCCCCGCTGTTCGCCGCCAACCTCGACACCGGCGCCATCCGCGAGGTGCCGCACGCCACCTCCCGCAACTCGACGATCAATGCCGACGAGACCTTCGCTGTCGCCACCATTGTCCAGGAGGACCCGAGCGGCCGGACCCCCAAGCCGGCGCCCCGGACGATCGTTCCCCAGCTGCAGCGCATGTTCCCGGGCAAGAAACCCGAGGACCTCACCCCCGAGCAGCGCTACGCCGCGCAGAAGGAGGACGGCCTGTCCCGGCGCGTGTTCAACCCCGACTCGATGGCGTTCGTCTTCACCAACCTCAAGACCGGTGAGCAAAAGACCGTCGGCTACCAGTACGGCTGGCTCAACCACCTGCAGTTCTCCCCGACCGACCCGGCTGAGCTGCTGTATTGCCACGAGGGTACCTGGCACGAGGTGGACCGCACCTGGACCATCCGCACCGACGGCAGCGACCAGCGCCTCATGCACCATCGGTCGATGGACATGGAGATCAACGGGCATGAATTCTGGAGCCACGACGGCCGCACCATCTGGTTCGACCTGCAGACGCCGCGCAGCGAGCAGTTCTGGATCGCGGGCGTCAACCTCGACACCGGCAAGGAGACCCGCTACCGCCTCGAGCGCGACTGGTGGTCCGTCCACTACAACGTCTCATGGGACGGCAAGCTCTTCGGCGGCGACGGCGGCGACCCGACCCAGGTCGCCTACGCGAAGGACGGCATGTGGATCAACCTCTTCACCCCGCAGCCCGACGGCACCGTCGTGCGCGAGAAGCTCGTCAACATGGCGAAGCACAACTACGTCACCGGCCAGGGCGGCGTGGAACCCAACCTCTCGATCACCCCGGACGACAAGTGGGTGATTTTCACCGGCAACATGTTCGGCGTCCGCCACGTCTACGCCGTCGCCGTTGCCAAGGCCGACTGACTTCAACCCCACCCGCCCATGTCCCGCTCCCTCCGCCTCCGCTGCCTGCTGCTCACCCTCGGCCTCGCCGCCCCGCTGCTCCTCGCCGCGGCGCCGTCCGTCTATCACCCGCCGGCCTCGCCGCGGGCGACCTACAGCTTCAATCCGGGCTGGAAATTCGCCTTCGGCGACGCACCGGGCGCCGAGCAGCCGGGGTTCGACGACACGGCTTGGGCTGGTGTCAGCCTGCCGCACACCTGGAACGAGACCGACAGCTACCGCGCCTACATCAGCCACAGCGGCGGCGACCAGAGCGAGAAGATGATGGGCAGCGGCTGGTACCGCAAACACTTCAGGCTGCCCGCCGGCACCGACGGCCAGAAGGTGTTCCTCGAGTTCGACGGCCTGCGGCAGGCCGCGCGGTTTTTCCTCAACGGCCAGCCGGTCGGCAAGTATGAGAACGGCATCACGCCCGTCGGCCTCGACCTCACCGCGCTGGTCAAATACGGCGGCCAGGACAACGTCCTCGCCGTGCAGGTGGACAACAGCCCAGGTTACAAGGAGGAGGCCACCGGCACCGCGTTCCAGTGGAACGCCAAGGACTTCAACCCCAACTTCGGCGGACTCAACCGTGACGCCACCCTGGTCGTCGCGGGCCGGATCTACCAGACCCTGCCGCTCTACAACAACCTCAAGACTTCCGGCATCTACATCTACCCTGAGGCGATCGACCTGAAGAAAAAGTCGGCCGACCTCAAGGTCGAGGCCGAGGTCGTCAACGAGACCGGCGACTACGCCTCGATCACGCTCTCGGCCGTCGTGGTCGACGCCGACGGCGTCGTGCGCGCGAAGCTCGACGGCAACACCTCCGACCTCGTCGCGGGCCAGTCCGAAGTCTTCACCGCCGCCGGCTCGCTGGCCGGCGCCCGCTTCTGGGATGTCAACGACCCGTACCTCTACCGCGTCTACACCCTGCTCAGCGTCAACGGCAAGGTGGTCGACGTGTGCGAGACGACCACCGGCTTCCGCTCGGTCGAGTTCCGGGGCGGCGCCGGCACCGGCGGCGTCTGGCTCAATGGCCGCTTCGTCTGGCTCACCGGCTACGCCATGCGCTCGGCCGACGACTGGGCGGGCCTCGGCGGCGCCTATCCCGACTGGATGCACGACTTCACCCTGCAGCTGGCGCGGGCGAGCCATGGCAATTACATGCGCTGGATGCACGTGGCGCCGCAGCGCGCCGATTCCGCCGCCTGCGACCGCCTCGGCATCGTCCAGGTCTGCCCCGCGGGCGACAAGGAGCGGCTCGTCACCGGCCGCCAGTGGGACCAGCGCGTCGAGGTGATGCGCGCCACCATGATCTACTACCGCAACAGCCCGAGCACCTTCTTCTGGGAGGCGGGCAACACCATCGTCACCCCTGAGCAGATGGTGCAGATGGTGGCCCTGCGCAAGGAACTCGACCCGCACGGCGGCCGCGTCATGGGCACGCGCGACAACGACCTGGCCGACGCCAACAAGGCCCTCACGCCGCTGAGCGAGTATTTCGGCGTCATGATCGGCCAGGCGCCGCAGACCGACCAGGTCGCGGGCGACGACATCTTCCGCGGCTACAGCATCGCCCGCCGCGACAAGGCACCGCTGGTCGAGACCGAGGACTTCCGCGACGAGGCCGGCCGCAACGTCTGGGACGAGTACTCCCCGCCGCATTTCGGCTTCAAGCCCAAGACCGGCATGATCGGCGGCCGCCCGGTCGACACCTGGCACTGGAACTCCGAGACCTTCTGCCTCGCCGCCGCCACCCGCTACGCCAGCTACGTGCGCAACCGCATCGACAACCCCGATCCGGCGCACTCGAAATGGGCGGCCTACTGCTCGATCTATTTTGCGGACTCCGACGCCGACGGCCGCCAGCAGGGCAGCTACGTGCTGCGCGTCAGCGGCAAGGTCGACGGCGTCCGGATCCCCAAGTCGCTCTATTTTGTCTCCCGTGTCATGCAGAATGAGCAGCCGGACCTCCACATCATCGGGCACTGGAATTATCCCGCCGGCACGAGGAAGACCATGTATGTGGCCGCCTCGCACTGCGACCAGGTGGAGCTGTTCCTCAACGGCCGGTCCCTCGGCACGCAGACGAAGCTGTTCAAGTTCGTCGACAGCTTTCCCGGACGCGGACCGGGCTCCTCCGAGATGAATGCGGGCCTCGACACCGGCTTCATCTACGCCTTCCCCGACGTCGCCTTCGCGCCGGGCACCCTCAAGGCCGTGGCGACCGTTGGCGGCAAGGTTGTCGCCGAGCAGGAGCTTCAGACCGCCGGTGAACCGGCCGCGATCAAGCTGACCCTCCATACCCAGCCGGCGGGCCTGCAGGCCGACGGCAGTGACGTGGCGCTGATCGACTTCGAGGTGGTGGACGCCGCGGGCCGCCGCTGCCCGACCGACGAGGCGCGCGTGGATTTTGCCGTCACCGGCCCGGTCGTCTGGCGCGGCGGGTTCAACGCCGCCAAGCTCGACAGCACGAACAACCTCTGGCTCGACACCGAGTGCGGCATCAACCGCGTCGCCATCCGCTCCACGCTCACGCCGGGCACCATCACCGTGACGGCGACCCGCGCCGGCCTCAAGCCGGCGACGTTGCAGGTCGATTCGCAACCGGTCAGGATCGTCGCCGGCCTGGCACCCGCCGCACCCTGACTCGGCTATTGCACCTTCCGCTGATTTCCGCCGATCATCCGGCCCTGGAGCCTCAGCCACGGCGAGGTCGCCGTGGCTCCATGCTGGATTTCTGCTCACCCGCGGGCGCCGGGCAGACCCCCGCGCCTCTTCCCACCCCCTTGCCATGACATCCAGAGCCGTTCGCTCCCTTCTCCTCATCCTTGGCGCCGCCGGCCTGGCCGCGGCCGCCGGCCGTGCCGCCGACTCGCCGGGGCGCGAGCGGGTCTCCTTCAACGCCGACTGGCGTTTCACCCGGGGCGACGCCGCCGGTGTCGGCGAGTCATTGACCTATGAGCGGATCAAGGACTGGATCCTGCCCACCGGCGACGACCTCCTGCACTACCTCGCGGTGCGGCGGACGCGCCCCGAGGGCTCGCCCGGCGGCCTGCCGGCCTATGCGCGCGCCGACTTCAACGACTCCACCTGGCGCCTGTTGAACCTCCCGCACGACTGGGGCATCGAGGGCCCGTTCCAGCAGGAACTCTCGGGCGACACCGGCAAGCTGCCCTGGTTCGGCGTCGGCTGGTACCGGAAGAAATTCAACCTGCCCGCCACCGCCGCCGGCCGGCAGACCTACCTTGAGCTCGACGGCGCCATGGCCTACGCCCTCGTCTGGTGCAACGGCCAGTTCGTGGGTGGCTGGCCCTACGGCTATGCGTCCTGGCGCGTCGACCTCACGGCCGCGTTGAAGCCCGGCGCCGACAACGTCATCGCCATCCGCCTCGACAACCCGCGCGAGTCCTCCCGTTGGTATCCGGGCGGCGGCATCTACCGCAATGTCTGGCTGCTCCAGACCGCCCCAATCGCCGTCGCCCAGTGGGGCGTGACCGTCACCACGCCCATCGTCTCGCGCGACTCGGCCACCGTCTCGGTCGCCATCGAGCTCGACAGCAAGTCCGCCGCGGCCGCCGATGTCACCGTGGGCGTCCGGCTGTTCGCCGCCGACGCCGGGGGCCGCGCGACCGGCGAACCGCTCGTCAGCAGCCAGCCGGGCCCGGTCAAGCTCCCGCCGGGCCGCACCGCGTGCACGGCTCACACCCTGATCCTCCCCTCGCCCCGGCTCTGGAGCCTGAAGGAACGCAACCGCTATGTCGCCGAGACCACCGTCACCCAGGGCGACACCGTGCTCGACCGCGTGTCCACGCCCTTCGGCGTCCGCACCCTCGCCTTCACCCGCGACGACGGTTTCCTGCTCAACGGCGAGCGCGTCATGCTCAACGGCGTGTGCGACCACCACGATCTCGGCGCCCTCGGCGCGGCCCTCAACGTCCGCGCCCTCGAGCGCCAGCTGGAGATCCTGCAGGCGATGGGCTGCAACGCCATCCGCACCAGCCACAACCCGCCCGCCCCCGAGCTGCTCGAGCTGTGCGACCGCATGGGCTTCGTCGTCATGGTCGAGGCCTTCGACTGCTGGCGCATCGGCAAGCGGCGCGACGATTACAGCCGCCTGTTCGACGACTGGCATGAGAAGGACCTCACCGCCATGGTCCGCCGCGACCGCAACCACCCGAGCGTCATCCAGTGGAGCATCGGCAACGAGATCCGCGAGCAGTACGAAACCGACGGCTGGAAGCTCGCCGCCCACCTCGCCGGCATCGTCCGGGGGGAGGACCGCACCCGCCCGGTCGTCGCCGGCCTGAACAATCTGCAATCGGGCTACAACGGCTTCCAGACCGTCGTCGACATCGTCGGCTACAACTACAAGCCCACCGAATACGCGAAGCTCAAGGCCACGCACCCGGAGCTCGTCATCATGGGCTCCGAGACCGCCTCCTGCATCAGCTCGCGCGGCGAGTATTTCTTCCCGGTCGACGCCAACAAGGACAGCGGCCGCGCCGACTTCCAGGTCAGCAGCTACGATCTGTACGCGCCGCGCTGGGCCACGCCGCCGGAGAACGAGTGGCGCGGGCTCGACGGCTCGCCCGGCGTCCTCGGCGAGTTCGTGTGGACGGGCTTCGACTATCTCGGCGAGCCCACGCCCTACAACGCCGACCAGACCAACCTGCTCAACTTCTCCGACCCGGCCGACCAGGCCCGCATGGCGCAGGAGCTGAAGGAACTCGGCCGGATCACCGTGCCGTCGCGCAGCAGCTACTTCGGCATCATCGACCTCGCCGGCTTCCCGAAGGACCGCTATTATCTCTACCAGTCGCGCTGGCGCGCCGACCTGCCGATGGTCCACCTCCTGCCGCACTGGACGTGGCCCGAGCGCGTCGGCCTTGTGACCCCGGTCATGGCCTACACCGCCGGCGACGAGGCCGAGCTGTTCCTCAACGGCCGGTCCCTCGGCCGCAAGGCGCGCGGCCCGGGCGAGTACCGTTTCCGCTGGGACGACGTGAAGTACGCGCCGGGCGAGCTGATGGTCGTCGCCTACAGGCACGGCGTGAAATGGGCCGAGGACGTCCGCCGCACCGCCGGCGCCGCCGCGCAGCTTCAGCTCGCCGCCGACCGGACGACTGTACATGCCGACGGCCAGGATTTGTCCTTCGTGACCCTCACCGTCGCCGACGCCGCGGGTATCATGGTCCCGCGCGCGAAAAACAAGCTCACCTTCGAGGTCAGCGGCCCCGGCGAGGTGATCGCGACCGACAACGGCGACGCGACGAGCTTTGAGTCGTTCCAGTCGCCCGTGCGCAAGGCCTACAACGGCCTCGCCCTCGCCATCATCCGTACCAAGCCCGGCCAGACCGGCCCCATCACCGTCCGCGCCAAGGCCGACGGCCTCACTCCCGCCGAAATCACCCTCACCGCCGTCCCTTAATTCCTGTGCTAATGAACCCCCCATCCCGTCATTCCGTCCTCCATCCTCCGTCCTCCACCCTCCGTCCGCCGTCTTCTGTCCTCGGTATTCTGACCTCTGTCATCTGCTGCCTTGCCGTCCACGCCCAGACCCCGGCGGCCCCGGCGCCCGCCTCGGACCTCGCCACCAACCCGCCCGCGACGATCCTGCCGCTGAATCCCGCCCTGCCCACGGTGTTCGTCGCCGGCGACTCCACCGCGGCAAAGAACAACGGCAACCCGATCCAGGGCTGGGGCGTCCCCTTCGCGGATTATTTCGATCCGGCCAAGGTCAACATCGCCAACCGCGCCCGCGGCGGCCGCAGCAGCCGCACCTTCATCACCGAGGGGCTGTGGGACCAGCTGCTCGCCGAGGTCAAGGCCGGCGACTGCGTGCTGATCCAGTTCGGCACCAACGATGGGGGCGCCGTCAACGCGGAGCCGCCCGGCTCGACCCGCCCGCTGCGCGCCCGCGGCTCGCTGCCCGGACTCGGCGAGGAGACCCAGGAGATCGACAACGTACTCACCAAGAAACACGAGGTCGTCCACACCTTCGGTTGGTACGAGCGGAAGATGATCGCCGAGACCAAGGCCAAAGGCGCGACCCCCATCCTGCTCTCGCTCACCACCCACAACGAGTGGCGCGGGGGCAAGATCTCGCGCGGCTTCGGCCCGTACCGGCCGTGGATCCACGCGCTGGCCGCCGCGACGGGGACCGGGTTCATCGACCTGTCCCGGCTGGTGGCGGACCAATACCAGGCGATGGGGGAGGAGAAGACCAAGCCCTATTTCGCCCCGGACCGCACCCATCTCACCGCCCTCGGCGCGGATTTCCAAGCGGCGGAGGTCGTCGCCGGCCTGAAGGGCATCCGCAAGGGCCCCTTCACCGGCTGGCTGTCCGCCAAGGGCGCGGCCGTCGAGTCCGACCGCATCGGCTGGCTGAACCTGCCCGAGCCGGCCGACCCGAAGCTGCCCTCGGTCTTCCTCATCGGCGACTCGACCGTGCGCAACGGCCGCGGGGACGGCGCCGGCGAGCAATGGGGCTGGGGCGACGAGATCGGCGCCGATTTCGACCCGGCGAAGGTCAACGTCGTCAACCGCGCCGTCGGCGGTCTCACCGGCCGCACCTTCCTGACCCAGGGTCACTGGGAGCGCGCGCTGATGCTCATGCAGTCCGGCGACTTTCTCGTCATCCAGTTCGGCACGAACGACGGCGGTGCGATCAACGACAATTCCCGCGCCCGCGGCTCGCTGCCCGGCACGGGCGAGGAGACGCAGGAGATCGACAACCTGCTCACCCAAAAGCACGAGGTGGTGCACACGAACGGCTGGTACCTGAGAAAATTTGTCCGCGAGGCCCGGGCCGCCGGGGTCACGCCGGTGCTGTGCTCGCTCGTGCCGCGCAAGATCTGGAAGGACGGCAAGATCGTCCGGTCCCCCGGCACCTCCGCGCTCTACGCGCGGCAGGTGGCCGAGCAGGAGAACATCGGTTTCATCGACCTGAACGAGCTGATCGCCCGCCGCTACGACGAACTCGGGCACGACGAGGTGATGAAGCTCTTCCCCACCGCCACGCCGGACGAGCACACGCACACCAACCTCGCCGGCGCGAAGGTGAGCGCCGCGATCGTCACCGCCGCCCTGCGCGCCCTGCCCGGCGCCCCGCTGGACGGGTACCTCTCCGACCAGGGCCGGACAATACCCGCGTCAAAATAGACCGAGTCGCCCCGCCAAGCCGTTGCCCCGTAGGGCCCGAGCTTGCTCCGCGCCGCCGCCTCGCGGGCGAGGTCGCCCGCGCTCCAGTTGAAACAAATTCCCTGGAGCCACGGCGACCCCGCCGTGGCCTGTGCCGAACCGGGAACCCGTACAACTGAAGCAGGGCGTTGGAACGACGACCTTGGGCGCGGAAAAATGCCTCTCGGGCAAAAATAAATCCTTCCCAAGTCCGGGGAAATGCACGCCGGTCCTTTTGAAATGCCTGCCGGGCGCGAGAAATTGCTTCCCGGGTCCGGAGAACTGCTCGACGGAAGGATCAGAAGGGGTCATGCTTTACCTTTTACCTTGACGGTCTGATGAGGATGGGCTGACTGGCGGGCATGGCGCGCAAACTGCGGCTGGAATTCCCCGGGGCGATCTACCACGTGCTCAATCGCGGCAACTACCGAACCTTTGTGTTCAAGAGCGCGGGGGCGAAGCAGGCGTTCGAGGACTGCCTGTTCGCCGCCTGCGAGCGCTCCGGCTGGCGGTTGCACGCGTACGTGATCATGGGCAACCACTACCACCTCGCCGTGGAGACGCCGCAGGGCAACCTGGTCGCCGGCATGCAGTGGCTGCAATCCACCTTTGCCAACCGCTTCAACAAGCTGCGGGGCGAGCACGGTCATCTGTTCCAAGGCCGCTACAAGAGCCTCCTTGTGGAGGAAGGCGAGGCCCTGGGGATGCTTTGTCACTACCTCCACCTCAATCCCGTGCGGGCCGGCCTCATGCCTGCCATCCGTCTGGGGGCATACCGGTATTCCAGCTACTGGTATCTTGACCAGCCCAAGCTCCGTCCGGCCTGCCTGCATCCGGAAACCGCTTTGATCGAGGCGGGGGCCTTGGCGGACAGCCCGTCCGGCTGGCGCGCCTATGCCGACTACCTCGCCTGGCAGGCCGAGGCTGGCCCGGCCGGCAAGTCCAAGGCGTACGTCTCGATGAGCAAGGGCTGGGCCTTGGGTGGGAAGGGGTTCAAGCAAGCGTTGCTGCAGGACCAGATAGTGGCGGCCGACACCCGGGCTTGGGAAAGCGAAGGGGTGCGCGAAGTCCGCTCGGCCCAATGGCAGGCCGTTTTGGATCGTCTGCGCCAGCATTTGCCGGCAAAGGAGACCCAAGACCAAAGGAAATCAGCCGCTTGGAAAGTGAAACTCGCCGCACAGATGAAATCCTCCACTGACGCCAGCAACGGCTGGCTGGCGGATCAACTGGGGATGGGTTCGGCGGTCTACCTCAGCAAACACGTCGGTCTCGCCCGCCTAAAGGTAAAAGGTAAAGCATGACCCCTTTGAACACATTCGCATCAAATGAAAGAAGAGCCGATCCAGAGCAC
>CAYRDN010000016.1:13687-67993 GCA_964423065.1 uncultured Oleiharenicola sp.
CATGACCCCTTTGAACACATTCGCATCAAATGAAAGAAGAGCCGATCCAGAGCACTACAGACAACTCCGGGGCTGCGCCCCTTCGTGTCTGACTGCAGCCGTTCGGCAAAGAAGATGAAAGAAGTTCGAATACCTAGCTGCGCAAAAGGGGATCGAGCAATGTATGCGCTGGTCGGTTCTGCTGCGCTCGCGTTACTCGGCGTCGGTATCGCGCACGAGGTAGAGAAGCCACAGCCCGGATGGTTGCTGATTCTTGGATTTGTCTGCGTGTTCCTGGGCTGTGCGTTTCTTCTTTTTGCGTGGGCGACCTCATCGGTCGGCGTAAGAGATGATCGGGTTGTGCAGTATTACTTCGGTCGCAGTTTTCGCAGTGTAAGATTCGATGAAGTTGAAAGCGCGGAAGTCCAGCCATGGGGGTTGCGATTCCGGGGATTCGTGATTGGCCGTGGCCCTTATGTTTCCCTGGCATTGAGAAAGAAGAATGGTTGGCTGGTTGGATTTGATGGATTGCGGTCAGCCGCCGAGCCTGCGTTTCGCCATATCGCAGAAGAATACTCGAAGAAAGAAGAGAATAGTTTCAGGTCTGAAGTGCGACGCAACGGAAGCGCGGATGGCGGAAGGTAACCAGCCACCTGGGGGAGCAGAGGCGGCATGCCGGACTTCGCCCGGTGCCGCGGCCCGCCCGCCCGAAGACGGGACCCCGCGACATTGGCTTGAGCCATGCTTGGAAGGCTGTACTCCTTCTGGCCATGCTCCGTCCCGCCACCGTCGCCGATGCGGCCGCGATCGCCGCGATCTACAACCATTACGTCCTGCACACCGTCGTCTCCTTCGAGGAGGAGGCCGTCAGCACCGCGGACATGGCCGGGCGCATGCAGGAGATCGCCGCCGCCGGGCTCCCGTGGTTCGTCTGGGATGAGGCCGGCCGGGTCCTGGGCTACGCCTACGCCAGCAAATGGAAGTCGCGCTGCGCCTACCGTCATTCGGTCGAATCCACCGTCTATCTCGACCAGGCAGCCACGGGCCGCGGACTCGGCACCGCCCTTTACACCGCGCTGATCGCCGCCCTGCGGGAGCGCAAGATCCACGGCATCATCGGCGGCGTGGCCCTGCCGAACGACGCCAGCTTGGGCCTGCACGAGAAGCTTGGCTTCAAGCAGGTCGCGCGGTTCAAGGAAGTCGGCTGGAAATTCGAAAAGTGGATCGACGTCGGCTACTGGGAGCTGATTCTTGATCCGCCCGCCATTCTCCACGCATGTCACCCAACAAGCTCATCCCCGCCCTGATCATCCCGTTCATCGCGTGGCGCGTCTATACCCGCGTCCGCCGCAACATCGGGCGGCAGCCGTTCCGGCCCGGCCGGCTGAAGGCGAGCATCGGGATCTTCAGCGCCATCACCCTCCTCTTCGCCCTCGGGGCCCTGGCCTGGCTGCCGGTGCTGGGCGCGCTCGGCGGCGGGCTCCTGCTCAGCGTGCCGCTGGCGTGGTTCGGCGTGAACCTCACGAAGTTCGAAACGACGCCCGAGGGGAAATTCTACACGCCCAACACGGCCCTGGGCGTGGCCGTGACCGTGCTCTTCATCGGCCGGATCGCGTACCGCTTCCTCGTGCTCTTCGCCGCGCCGGACCTGCAGACCCCGCCGACCCCGCAGCCGTTCCAGAGTCCGCTGACCTTCTTCCTGTTCGGCCTGACCGCGGGGTACTACATCGCCTACTACACCGGCGTGCTCATCCGGAGCCACCGGCCGGCGGCCTGAGGGCGCGAGCGAGCTCGCTGGCCTACGGGAACGGCCTCAACCCAACTGGGCCGGGCGTTCAGACTGTCAGTATCAAACCGGGCTTTACCCCGCGGGCCGCCGGCCCACATATTACCGTATGCCCCTCCACGCTGTATTGCGCCTGTCCTTCATTGGCGTTGTCTGCACCGCCATGCTGCACGCGGACCTGCCCCCCGCGCGAGCCGTGCCCATGTTTCCGATGAACATCGACCCGAAGGGCCCGCCGGTGCCGGCGACGCCCCTGGTCGAGTCCGCCCATCCCGCCGCCATCCCGCTCTGGGCCGGCGGCGCCCCGGGCTCCGAGGCGCGCAAGGACGAGCCCGAGGACATCAGCTGGCGGCAGGAGCCGGACATCGTGTTCCCGGTCATTTCCAACATCCACAACCCCTCGCTCACGCCGTTCCTGCCCGCGAAGGACAAGGCCACGGGCTGCGCCGTCATCATCGCCCCCGGCGGCGGGCACTGGCAGCTGACGATCGATCGCGAGGGCTACGACCTCGCCCGCTGGCTTGCCGACCACGGCATCGCCGCGTTCGTGCTGAAATACCGGCTGGCCCGCGACGGCTCGACGCCCAAGGGCACGCCCCAGCCCTACAAGGTTGCGGTCGAGGGCGCGGCCGACGGCGCCCGGGCCGTCCGCCTGATCCGCGCCCATGCCGCCGAGTGGGGCATCCGGCCCGACCGCATCGGCATCCTCGGCTTCTCCGCCGGCGGGGAAATCGCCCTGCACACGGCCAACCACCACACCCCGGGCGATCCGGCGGCGGCCGATCCCGTGGAGCGCGTGTCCTCGAAGCCCGACTTTTTCGCGCCGATCTACTCCGGGGGCATGAACCGGTCCGAGTTCACCTGGACCAAGGAAAACACCCCGCCGGCCTTCCTGTCGTGCACCGCCACCGACAGCATGCCGGAGCAGATGGCGGCGTTCTTCATCACCCTCCACCAGGCCGGCGTCAGCGCCGAGCTGCACATCTACGCCAGCGGCGGCCACGGTTACGGGGTGCGCAGCGACCGGCCCAACCTGCCCGTCTCGACCTGGCAGGTGCGCTTCGTCGAATGGCTCGGCGAGCGGGGCTTCCTGAAACAATGAGGCGGGGTGTCATCAGCGCGGCCCTGGCGTTGATTGCCGGCGTACTGGGCGCCGCACCGCCGGCCGCACCGCCGCCTCCACTTTCGCTCGAGCACGACATCCAGCCGCTGCTCCAGACCTATTGTTATGACTGCCACGGCGACGGCATGCACAAGGGCGGCCTCGCCCTCGATGCCTACCATTCCGTGGCCGACCTCAAGGCGGCGCGGGACAAGTGGGAAATCGTCCTCCACCATGTGAGCCGCCACGAGATGCCCCCCGACGACGGCGGGCCGATGCCGGGCGACCGCGAGCGTGACCTCATCAGCCGCTTCATCGAGGAGGAGCTGTTCGCCCTCGACCCGGCGCATCCCGATCCGGGCCGCGTCGTCCTCCGCCGGCTCAACCGTGCCGAGTACAACGCCACCATCCGCGACCTCGTGGGCGTGGACTTCAAGCCCGCGGCGGATTTCCCGCCGGACGATTCCGGCTACGGCTTCGATAACAACGGCGACGTACTGACGCTGCCGCCCGTGCTGCTTGAGAAATACCTCAACGCCGCCGACCGGATCCTGGACACGGCGATGGTGACCGACCCGATCCGCAGCGAGGTGCGCCGCGTGCCCGCCAGCCTGTCCGAGATCGGCTTCAACGCCAAGGGCGACCGCGGCGACGGCTGGGTCTATCTTATCAGCCTCGAGGAGGACGACACGGCCATGGAACTGTCCCTGCCCGCCGGCGACTACCTGTTCCGCGTGCTGGCCTATGCCACCCCGGCCGGCGGCGCGATCAAGGGCGCGGGCAGCGAGTCGCCGCTCGACTTCAAGGGGCCGCCGCCGCCCACCCGGCTCACGCTGATGCTGAACGACGCCGCGGTGAAGACCTTCGACCTCGGCACGGACGAGGCGCACCCGCAGGTCTACGAGACCCGCCTCGGCGTGCCCGCCGGCCGGCAGCGCTTCCGCGCGGCTGTGCTCCGCAACCGCGGGGGCGAGGACAACGAGACCTTCATGCTCAACGGCCGGCTGGGCCAGCAGCAGCCAGGCGTGGTCTTCGTCAAATGGCTGGAGATCGAGGGCCCCCTGCATGCGGCCACCCGCCGCTATCGCGCCGATCAGCTCACCGCGACCGGCGAAGGCCGGTCCACGCCCGCCGGCGAACGGATCCTGCAGCGCAACGGCGAGGTGGCCGTGGCGGTCGACCCGGCGCACGAGACGGAGATCATCCTCCGTGCCGAAGCCTACGCCAGCCAGGCCGGCACCGAGCCGGCGCGCATGGAATTCCGCCTGGATGGCCGGCCGGTCAAGGCGTTCGACGTCCTCGCCCCCGGCGCGATGCAGCCGCTGCCGGGCCAGCGCGTCTTCTCGACGGCCCTCCTCGTGCCCTACCCGCGGGTCTATGAGTTCCGCACCAAGGTGCCGGCCGGCCACCACCAGTTTGCCGCGGCCTTCGTCAATGCCTTCGCCGATCCCGCCAGCCCGAACCCGAATCTGACCGAGCGAACGCTCACCCTCCGGAACCTCGAGGTCGCGGATCTTTCCGCGCCGGTGCTGACGCCCGCGCCTCCGGCGCCGCTTGAGCGCTTCATCGCCCCCGCCACGGCGCCGCATCCTGTCTCCCCGCTGGCGCGCCTGTTCGGGGCCAAACCCAAACCGGCGGACCCGACGGTCGCCGCGCGCACCATCCTCATCGGGTTCACCCGCCGTGCCTGGCGCCGGCCGGTCGAGCCGGCCGAGATCGACCGGCTGATGGGGTTGTACACGACGGCGCGCCAGGAGGGTGACGGTTTCGAGGCCGGGTTGAAGCTCGCCCTGAAGGCCGTGCTCGTCTCGCCCCATTTCCTCTTCGTCGGCGACCAGGCCCTGCCCGCCGCCGGGACGGCCGGACCGGGGCCCCGGCCGCTCGATGAGTTCGCGCTTGCCTCGCGGCTCTCATATTTCCTCTGGAGCTCGATGCCGGACGACGAGCTGCTCGACCTGGCCGCGCAGGGCCGGCTCCGCGCCGGCCTCCCGGCGCAGGTCCGCCGGATGCTGGCCTCGCCGAAGGCCCACGCGCTGGTCGAGAACTTCGCCGGCCAGTGGCTGCAGATCCGCAGCCTGGAGACGTTCCAGCCCGACCGGAAGATGTTCCCCGACTTCGACCCGGTGCTGCGCGGGGCGATGCAGCACGAGACCGAGCTGTTCTTCGAGCACATCATGCGGGAGGACCGCAGCCTCTTCGAATTCCTCACGGGCGACTACACCTTCGTCAACGCCCGGCTCGCCAAATTCTACGGCCTGCCCGGCGTCACCGGCGACGAATACCGGCAGGTCTCGCTCGCCGGCACCCCGCGCCGGGGCGTACTGACGCAGGCCAGCGTGCTGACCCTGACCTCGAATCCCACGCGCACCTCGCCGGTGAAGCGCGGGAAGTGGGTCCTGGAAAACCTGCTCGGCACGCCGCCGCCCCCGCCGCCGCCGAACGTGCCCAACCTGGACGACAAGGAGCGCCATCTCACCGGCTCCCTGCGCCAGCAGCTGGAGCAGCACCGGGCCAACGCCACCTGCGCCTCGTGCCACGCCCGGATGGACCCGATCGGCTTCGGCCTGGAAAACTTCAACGCCATCGGCGCCTGGCGCGACAAGGACAACGACGCCGCGATCGACGCCACGGGCGAGCTCGCCGGCGGGGAGAAGTTCTCCGGCGCCGCCGAGCTGGCGGACATGCTCGCCCGGAAAAAACGCTGGGAATTCCTCCACTGCCTGGCCGACCGCACCCTCACCTACGCGCTCGGCCGCGGCACGGAGTATTACGACCGGCCCGCCCTCGACGAGGTCGTCCGGCGGGTGGAGGCGGACGGCGACCGGTTCTCCGCCCTCGTGCAGGCGGTGGTGGACAGCTTCCCGTTCCAAAACCGCCGCGGCGAACCGCCCAGCGCCGGGGCGGTCGCACGCGATGAATCGGATGCCCGCCCTCGTGTGGCCTTGCAATCATCCTCCCGCGCCGCAAACTAGCCCCCGGACCCCGATGAGTATAACCACGCCCATCCCCCGCCGCACCTTTCTCCGCGGACTCGGCACCATCGTGGCTTTGCCCGTACTTGACTCGCTGCTGCCGGCCCGGGCGCTCGGCGCCGGCGCCGTCCCCGCGGCGATCCCCAAGCGCGTCGCCTGGGTCTATGTGCCCAACGGCGCCAACATGGCCGACTGGACTCCGGCGGCGACCGGGACGGCCTATGACATGCCGGAAATCCTCCAGCCCCTCGCGGCGCACCGGAATGATTTTTCCATCCTCACCGGCCTGGCCAACCACCAGGGCGACGAACTCGGCGACGGCGGCGGCGCCCACGCCCGCGCGTCCGCCAGTTTTCTCACCGGGGTACATCCCCGGAAGACCGCCGGGGCCGACATCAAGACCGGCATCTCCTGCGACCAGATCGCGGCCGGCCAGATCGGCGACCAGACCCGCCTGCCGTCGCTGGAGCTGAGCTGCGACGGCGGCCAGCGCGCCGGCTCGTGCGACTCGGGCTACAGCTGCATCTACCAGTTCAACCTCTCGTGGAAATCGGAGACCCAGCCCATGGTCCCGGAGGTCAACCCCCGCGCGGCGTTCGAGCGGCTCTTCGGCAACGGCGACCCCGCCGCCTCGCTCGAGGCCGGCGTCCGCCGCCGCCGCCAGCGCCAGAGCCTGCTCGACTACGTGCTGGACGACGCCCACCGCCTCGAGGGCCGGCTCAGCGGGGCCGACCGCGCCAAGCTCGACGAATACCTCACGGGCGTGCGGGACCTCGAGCGCCGCATCGCCCGCGCCGGGCAGTTTCCCGTGCCGGCGGCTCCCGACGGCGTCCATGCCCCCGAGATGTTCGAGAACTACGAGCAGCAGATGCAGCTGATGTACGAGGTGATGGCCCTCGCGTTCCAGACGGATTCCACGCGCATCGCCACCTTCATCGTCGCCCACGACGGCAGCAACCGGCCCTACCCGAACATCGGCATCCGCGACGGCCACCACGACCTTTCCCACCACCGCAACGACGAGGTGAAGAAAAAGAAGCTGGCGCAGATCAACCGTTACCATGCCGCCCAGTTCGCCCGTTTCCTCGACCGGCTGAAGTCCATCCCGGAGGGGGACGGCACGCTCCTGGACCATTGCATGATCCAGTACGGCAGCGGGCTCAGCAACGGCAACGAGCACAGCCCGGAGAACCTGCCCATCCTGCTGGCCGGCGGCGGCGGCGGCCTCGCGACCGGCCGGCACCTGTGCGTCGAGACGAAGACCCCGATGACCAATCTCTACCGCTCGATGCTGGAGCACGTCGGGGTCCGCACCGAGAAGATTGGCGACAGCACCGGCAAGCTCGACGCGGTGTTCAACCCGGCCGCCTGAGCGGGCGTCAGCTCAGGTCGCGGAACGAGCCGAACCCGGGATCGAACAGCCGGCGGTAGGTGCGCACCACCATGCCGTCGGTCTGGCCCGAGAGGAAGTCGCAGATGCGGCGCGCCTTGCCGTCCTGGGTCTTCTCGGCCTCGATGAGCCGGCTGACGTTGGCGGGCAGGATGCGGATGCTGCGCTCGTTGCGTTCGGCGTAGTTTTCCCAGATGGCGTTGTAGAGCGCCATGAGGATGACGCGCGCCTTGTGTTCCAGCTGTTCCAGCTGCGGGCTTTCGAAGATGATGTCGTTGGCCATCTTCTTGAAGAAATCGGCCTCGCTGCGCGCCGCCTCGTCGATCACGAGGTCGTACTTGTAGCGGTTGGTCTGCTCCGCGAGGAAGTTGTCGCGCACCCGGAGCCGGCAGCCCTGGATGAAGACGCCGATCTTGTGGGAGAAGGTGTTCTCGAGACGGTCGCGCTTGAGCGCGTCGAAGAGCGTGTCGAGGTGCCGCTGCTCGGCCGCGCCGATGGTCTCGCCGTCGGCCCAGAGCTCGATCCGCTCGACGGTGAGGAAGCCCGCGCGCACGCCGTCGACGATGTCGTTGAGCGAGTAGGCGGCGTCGTCGGCCCAGTCCATGATCTGGCACTCCACGCTCTTGAAGTCGTTGAGCGCCTCGCCCCGCATGAGCGGGCCGGGGATCTTGGCCCCGCCGAACACCCAGTCGCGGACCGGCGCCTGGCCGTCGTAGATGAAGTGGCTGAGCGGCGGCGTGGGGAACTCGGTGTAGAGCTTCTTGTACTTGAGCACGCCGTCGAGCAGCGCGCGCGTGGGCTGCATGCCCTTCACGCCGGACTCGTTCTGGTAGATGGTCTCGCAGAGCAGGTGCAGGGTCTGGGCGTTGCCCTCGAAGCCGCCGCGCCGCTTCATCAGCTCCTGCAGCGTCCGCTCGCCCGAGTGGCCGAACGGCGGGTGGCCCATGTCGTGCGCCAGGCAGCTGGCCTCGACCAGGTCGGCGTCGATGTAGAAGTCGTCGGTCAGCGGGTCGCCGCGGCTGCGCAGGTAGGCGCAGATGGACCGCCCGATCTGGGCGACCTCCATCGAATGGGTGAGCCGCGTGCGGTAGAAGTCGTACTCGCCGGAGAGAAAGACCTGGGTCTTTGACTGCAGCTTGCGGAACGCATGGGCATGGATGATGCGGTCGCGGTCGATCTGGAACGGGCTGCGGTAGTCGGGCTTCCGGCTGCTCCCCCACTCCTGCAGGTCAAAGGCGGTGTAGAAACGGTTCTGCGGCATGTGTCGCCGGTAATGAAGCAGGAGTGCGCGCCGGAGGCCAGCCTTATGCCGGGATTATACGCCCGTTTTACGCCGTGGACGCACCGGCCGGCCGGTGCTGGCTTGCGGGCCATGTCCTCCGCCCCTACTTTCCCATGCATGCCCCATGTGTTTTTCCCCACCCCGTTCGGCACCTGCGGGGTGGCGTGGAATGAAAACGGCCTGACCGGCTTCCAGCTGCCCGAAGAGACCGAGGCGCTGGCCGAGGCGCACCTGGCCCGGAAGGGCCACAGCGTGCTGGCCACCGAGCCGCCACCCGCATGGGTGCAGCGCGTCATCGACCGCGTGCAGCGGCATCTGGCCGGCGACCTGCAGGATCTCTCCGCCACCGTGCTCGACTGGTCGCGTGTCAGCGATTTCCAGGAGGCGGTCTACCGGCAGGCGCTGGCCATCCGGCCCGGCTTCAAGAAAAGCTACGGCGAGATCGCCCGGCTCATGGCCCTGGGCCCCGAGGCCGCGCGCGCGGTCGGCGTCGCCCTGGCCACCAACCCGTGGCCAGTCATCGTCCCCTGCCACCGCGTCGTCTCGGCCGGCGACAAGATGACCGGCTTCTCCGCCCCGGGCGGCGTCCGCACCAAGACCCGCCTCCTGGCCCTGGAAGGCGCCGAGCTGCTGTCGGAATGAACGCACTCCCGCAGATCCGTGATCTTGCCCGTGTTTCTCCGCCCAGCGGCGCGAGCGAGCTCGCTGGCCCACCCGTTACCATCGCATGAAACCCCGGCTGCGCTTCGATCCCGCCGCCGCGGTCGCTCATCTCCGGGCCAGCGACGAGACCCTCGCCGCGCTCATCGACCGCGTCGGGCCCTTCATCCCGGAGCTGAAACCGGCCGCCAGCCTCTTCGCGGCCCTGCTGCGTTCCATCGTCTACCAGCAGCTGCACGGCAAGGCGGCCGCGACCATCCACGGGCGCGTGCTGGTCGTGCTGGACCAACACGGCGGCCCGACGCCGGAGGCCGCGACCCGGGCGACCGACGCGGCCCTGCGCGGCGCCGGCCTGTCCGGCAACAAGCTGCGCGCGATCCGTGACCTCGCCGCCAGGTGCCTCGACGGCACCGTGCCTTCACTGCAGGTGGCACATCGGCTCGGTGACGAGGAGCTGGTGGCCCGGCTGACCGAGGTGCGCGGCATCGGCCCGTGGACCGTGCACATGCTGCTGATCTTCCATCTCGGTCGGCCCGACGTGATGCCGACGGGCGATTTCGCCATCCGGCTCGGCTTCAAGCAACTCTACCGCAAGCGCAAGGACCCGACCCCCGACGCCATCTTGAAGCACACGCGCCGCTGGCAGCCCTACCGCTCGGTCGCGAGCTGGTACCTGTGGCGGTCGCTGGACCTTGATTGAAATCCGCGCCGCTGGAGCCGCGGCGACCTCGCCGCGAAACAACCCGGAACACGGCGGGGTCGCCGTGGCTCCAGTCAATGTCCGGGGTCGGAATCGCCCGAACGGCGTATGCCTTCGGGGTTGTTTCCCCCGGGCCGGCGGTTAGGGTGCGGGGATGCCCGCCACCATGCGCGCCATCGTCAAACCCTTCGCCGGCCCCGGCCTCATCATGACCGCGGTCCCCGTCCCGGTGCCCGGCGTCAACGATGTGCTGATCAAGATCCGGAAGACCTCCATCTGCGGCACCGACGTGCACATCAACAAATGGGATTCGTGGGCCCAGCGCGTCATCAAGCCGCCGCTGATCATCGGCCATGAATACGTCGGCACGGTCGAGGAGGTCGGTGCCGGCGTGACGGGTTTCACCAAGGGCCAGCTCGTGACCGGTGAGGGCCACATCGTCTGCGGCCACTGCCGCAACTGCCTCGCGGGCCGCCGCCACCTCTGCCCCAACACCATCGGCGTCGGCGTGAACCGCGACGGCGCGTTCGCCGACTTTCTCTCCGTGCCGGCCAGCAACGTCTGGAAGGTGCCGGCGGACATGGATCCCGACGTCGTCTCCTGTTTTGACCCGCTCGGCAACGCGGTGCACACCACCCTCTCGTTCGACATGGTCGGCGAAGACGTCCTCATCACCGGCGCCGGCCCGATCGGCTGCATGGCCATCGCCGTCGCCCAACACGCCGGCGCGCGCAAGGTCGTCATCACCGACATCAACGACGGCCGGCTCGAGCTGGCGAAGAAGTTCACCCCGACCCGCACGGTGAACACCGCCCGGGAGAACCTTTCCGACGTCTGGCACAAGGAGCTCGGCATGACCGAGGGCTTCGATGTCGGCCTGGAGATGTCCGGCAGCGCCATCGCCTTGAACCAGATGATCGACAACATGATCATGGGCGGCCGCCTCGCCCTGCTCGGTACGCACTCGGCCAAGGCCGAGGTCGACTGGAACAAGATCGTCTTCAAGATGCTGCATTTGAAGGGCATCTACGGCCGCGAGATGTTCGAGACCTGGTACAAGATGACCGCGCTCGTGCAGGGCGGGATGGACATCACGCCCGTCATCACGCACCGGATGCCCGTCGCGGATTTCCAGGAAGGCTTCGCGCTCATGGGCGCCGGCAAAAGCGGCAAGATCATCCTGGACTGGGAATCCTGATTTTTTGAACACAGAGGCCACAGAGACCGCAGAGGCGGACAACACATCATTCCCCCGTGAACTCTGTGTCCTCTGGGTTTAATTTCATCCCATGAACAAGGATTTCACCGCCCATCTGCGCAAGACCCTCGGCGAGATCGACGCCGCCGGACTTTATAAGCGCGAACGCGTCCTCACCACGCCCCAGACGGCGCACATCGCCGTCGCTGGCGGCCAGAAAGTCCTGAACCTGTGCGCCAATAATTATCTCGGGCTGGCCGACCACCCGGAATTGATCGCCGCCGCGCACGCCGCGCTCGACCGCTGGGGCTATGGGCTCGCCTCGGTGCGCTTCATCTGCGGCACGCAGCAGATCCACCGCGACCTCGAGGCCGCGCTCGCGCGCTTCCTCGGCACCGACGACACGATCCTGTACTCGTCCTGCTTCGACGCCAACGGCGGGCTGTTCGAGACGCTGCTCGGCGCGGAGGACGCGGTCATCTCCGACGAGCTGAACCACGCCTCCATCATCGACGGCGTGCGGCTGTGCAAGGCGCAGCGGTACCGCTACAAGAACAACAACCTCGAGGACCTCGAGGCAAAGCTGCGGGAGGCGGACGCCGCCCGGGCCCGCTTCAAGCTCATCGCCACCGACGGCGTGTTCTCGATGGACGGCACCATCGCCAACCTGCGGGGCATCTGCGACCTGGCGGACCAATACGGCGCGCTGGTCATGGTCGACGACAGCCACGCCGTCGGCTTCTTGGGCCGGACCGGGCGCGGCTCGCACGAGCACTGCGACGTGATGGGCCGGGTGGATGTCTTCACCGGCACGCTTGGCAAGGCCCTCGGCGGCGCCAGCGGCGGCTACACCAGCGGGCGGCGGGAGATCATCGACCTCCTGCGCCAGCGGTCGCGGCCCTACCTGTTCTCCAACACGATCGCCCCGGCCATCGCCGCCGCGTCGCTCAAGTGCCTCGAGCTGCTCGGGGCCTCCACCGCGCTCCGCGACAAGCTGGCGGACAACACGGCGTTCTTCCGCGCCGGCCTGGCCAAGGCCGGCCTGGCCATCCGGCCCGGGACGCATCCGATCGTGCCGGTGATGCTGGGCGACGCCGCGCTCGCGCAAAAGGTGGCCGCGCGGATGCTGGATAAGGGCGTCTATGTCGTCGGCTTCTTCTATCCCGTGGTGCCGCAGGGCCAGGCCCGCATCCGCACCCAGGTGTCCGCCGCCCACAGCCGGGAGGACCTGGCGTTTGCGATTGAGAAGTTCGCCGAAGTGAAGGAAGAATTCGGCCTCTGATGCCCACCCCCGCCCAACTGCAGCGGCTCAAGGCCGCGGCCAAGGCCGCCGCCGGCCGCGCCTACGCCCCCTATTCCAAGTTCCGGGTCGGCGCCGCCGTCCTGGCGGCCTCCGGCAAGATCTACGCCGGCTGCAACGTGGAGAACGCCTCCTACGGCCTGACCAACTGCGCCGAGCGCACCGCGATCTTCAACGCGGTGGCCGCGGGCGAGCAGCCGCTCCGGCTCACCTGCGTGGCCGTGTACACACCGACCCAGACCGCCACCGCGCCCTGCGGCGCGTGCCGGCAGGTGATCAACGAGTTCGGACCCGCGGCCCGTGTGATCTCGTTCTGCCGCGGCCGGGATGTGATTGACGTCTCGCTCGGCGCCCTGCTGCCCGGCGCGTTCGGCCCGGCCGACCTGGCGTGAGAACGACAGCGGTCCGGCCGGGAGCCATTTCCATGCAACGCCTGCTCCCTCTTGCTTTCTGCGTGGCCGCGGCCCTGCTGCCCGCCGCGGAGCCCGCCCGGCCCGTCAGGGGGGTCGACCGGGCCTACATGAATCCCGCCCTTTCCCCGTGCACGGACTTCTACGGCTACGCCAACGGCGCCTACGACAAGACGCCGATCCCGGGCGAGTATGCCTCCTATGGCGTCAACGAGGAACTCGACGAGCGCAGCTTCGCCCTCCTGCACCGGATCCTCGAGACGGCGGCCCGGACTGGCGGCCCCCGCGGCAGCGTGGCCCGGTGTGTCGGGGATTTTTTCGCCGCCGGCATGGACGAGGCCGCGATCGAGCGGGCGGGACTGCAGCCGGTGCAACCATGGCTGGATGAGATCGCGGCCGTCACCGGCCCGGCCGGGCTGATCCCCCTCATCGGCCGCCTGCAGGCCGCGGGCCTGGATGCGGGCTTCGGCTTCGGCGTGCAGATCGACGACAAGGACACCACCGCGATGATCGCGTCGTTTTCCCAGGGCGGGCTCGGCCTGCCGGACCGCGATGATTATTTCCGCGACGGCCCGGACGCCGCGTCGATCCGCGCGGCATATGTCGTCCACATCGCCCGGATCCTCGAGCTGGCCGGCGATGCGCCCGCCACCGCGAAGTCCGCCGCCGACGCCATCATGGCGCTCGAGACCCGGCTGGCCAAGGCCTCGCGGACCCTGGTCGAGCGCCGGGATCCGGAGAAGAATTACAACAAGTTTGCCCGCGGCGCGCTGGCCCGGCTGACCCCGGACATCGCCTGGGAGGAATTCCTGGCGCAGGTGCATTTCCCGGCCGCGGAGAAAACCGTGCTGGTCGGCCAGCCGGAGTTTTTCATCGCGTTCGGCGGACTGCTCCAGACCGAGCCGCTGACCGCCTGGCGCGCCTACCTGCGCTGGCAGGTGCTGAGCCAGACGGCCAACTTCCTGAACCATGAATTTGTGGACGAGCAGTTCGCCTTCTATGGACGGAAGCTCTCCGGTGCCACTGAGCTCCGGCCCCGCTGGAAGCGCGTGATGATGGCGGCCGACGGCGCCATCGGCGAGGACCTCGGGCAGCTCTATGTGCAGACCGCCTTCAGCCCCGCGGCCAAGGCCCGGGTGCTGGCGATGGTGCAGAACCATCTCGAGGCCATGCGCGGCCGCATCCGCGCCGCCACCTGGATGAGCGAGGCCACCAAGGTGTCGGCGTACCGGAAGATCGACACCATGCGCTGCAAGATCGGCTACCCCGACCACTGGCGCGACTACTCGGCGCTGGTCATCACGCGCGGGTCCTACGCCGGCAATGTCATCGCCGGCGCGGCCTTCGAGTTCCGGCGCCAGCTCGCCAGGCTCGGCCGGCCCGTCGACCACGACGAGTGGCTCATGACCCCGCAGACCAACAACGCCTACTACGAGCCGGCGCTGAACGAGATGTGCTTCCCCGCCGGCATCCTCCAGCCGCCCTTCTTCGACGAGCACGCCGACGACGCCACCAACTACGGCGCCCTCGCGCCCACGATCGGGCACGAGCTGACCCACGGCTTTGACGACGAGGGCCGCCAGTACGACTGGCAGGGCAACCTCCGGAACTGGTGGACCGAGGAGGACGCCAGGCACTTCGAGGAACGCGCCGCACGGATCGCGCGGCAGTACGACGCCTACGAGCCCCTGCCCGGCCTGCACATCAACGGCCAGCAGACGCTCGGGGAAAACATCGCCGACATCGGCGGGCTGCGCCTGGCCTATGAGGCCTGCAAACTTGCGACCGCCGGCAAAAAACCCGAGGTGATCGACGGCTTCACGCCCGACCAGCGCTTCTTCATCGCCTTCGCCCAGTCCTGGCGCACCAACCTGCGCCCCGAGCAGCTGCGGCTCGGGATCACGAGCGACGTGCACAGTCCGGTGCGCTGGCGGGTGCTCGGTCCCGTGGCCAACTTCCCCGAGTTCAGGACGGCCTTCGGCTGCAAGGAGCCCGTCGACCCGTCGCCGCCGATCTGGTGAGCGATTGCCCAGGCCGGCAGGGACGCAGCCCACAAGATGGTGCCCCGGCGAGCATCAAGCGCGACCCGCGTTACAGCGAATCCGTAAACTGCCGCAGGGTCTCCCAGTAGCGGGGGCCGGTGAAATCGGCCAGGCCGCTGTGCTGGCCGCCCGCGACGAAAAGCTTCATCTTGCGCGCCGTCGTCGCCGCGTAGAGTGCCTCGCCATGCCAGAACGGCACCGTGCGGTCGTCCGTGCCGTGCAGGTAAAGGACCGGGCAGCGGAGCTGCGGCACCTTGGCGAGGTTCACGAACTGGTCGCCCGGGAAAAGCGGGTAGTGCGTCATGACCCGGTAGGCGCTGGTGAACGCCCCCTGCAGCACCAGGCCGGCCACCGGCTGGTGCAGGGCCAGTTCCACGCCGGGGCCGCCCCCGAGCGAATAGCCGAAGACCACGATGCGGTCCGCCGGCACGCCCAGCCGGTGGCGCAGATACTCGTACGCGAGCTGCGTGTCGGCATAGGCATTGGCCTCGGAGGAGGTGCCGCCACTGTGACCGTAGTGACGGTAATCAAAGGCAAACACCGCGTAGCCGGCGTGGAGAAACTGCGGGATGTACTCCCCGATGCTGCCCAGGTCCTCGTAGTTGCCGTGCAGGTACAGCAGCGTGTATTTTGCCGCGGGGTTCGGCCAGTGGCGCGCCGCGAGCTTCACCCCGTCGGGCGCGGTCAGCTGGAGGTAGTCGGCGGTCAGCTCGTATTGCACGGGCGGCCGCGGGAAGATCATGCCCGGGGCGATGAAGTGCGCGCCGACCGCCAGCAGCGCGTAAACAACCATCAGCAACAATCCCATCCGGCAGGAAATTGCTATCAACTCAGGCATCGTTGCTTTGTCCGGCTTCTGACCCGAGTGGTGCATTCCGACCGGTCAATGTCCCGAGAGATAATCCCGCACCACGGCGAGCACCTGCAGGCGCGGCACCTCCTGTTCGGTGCGGTCCGCCAGGTCGCGGAGCTTGACGACGCCCTTGGCGAGCTCGTCGCCCCCGTAGATGAGGGCGAGCTTCGCGCCGGACTCGGATGCCGCCTTGAACTGCTTGCCGAACGCCAGTTCCTTGAACGGATAGTCGACCCGGAAGCCCGCGGCGCGCAGGGCCGAGATGTCGGCGAACGCGGCCGCTCGCTCGGCGGCGCCGCCGATGACGGCATAGACGTCCGGCGCGGTGATAAAAGCAGGCGTCAGCCCGCGCTGCTCGAGCAGCAGGCCGGTCGTCACGTCGCCGATGGCGAAACCCACGGCCGGCAGGTCGGGACCGCCGAGCTTCTTGACGAGATCGTTGTAGCGCCCGCCACCGGCGAGGGCGCGGAGGTCGCCCTTCCGGTCGAAGGCCTCGAAAACAAACCCGGTGTAGTAGGCCAGCCCGCGGACGACGGAGAGGTCGACCGTGATGAAATCCTTCAGCCCCATCGCCTCGAGCCCGGCCAGCACCTTGCGCCAGTCGGCGAGCCGGGCGGCGAGCTTTTCCGACTTGAACGGCGTGAGTGCGGCCTCGAGTCCGTCGAGGCCCTTAATCCGCAGAAAGGCCAGCACCTTCCCCTTGGACTCGTCCGCCAGCGGACCGTGGGTCTCGACATAGCCCTTGAAGGCATCGTCGCCCATCTTTTCAAAACGGTCGATCGCGGTCAGCAGGCCGCGCGCCTGGCGGTCGTTGAAGCCCAGCGCCTCCAGGTAGAAAAACCACAGGTCGCGGTCGCTGAGCCGGATGGTGAAGTCCTGTGCGTTCAGCCCGAAGCCGGCGAGGCACTGGATCAGCAGGGCGATCAGCTCGATCTCCGCCTCGGGACCGGGCTCGCCGAAGATGTCGGCGTTGAACTGGTGGAAGGCGCGCAACCGGCCCTTCTGGGCGCGCTCGTAGCGGTAAAACTCGGCGATGCTGAACCATTTGATCGGGCGCTTCAGCGCCCCGGAGCGTTCGCCCACCATCCGGCAGACGGTGGGGGTCATCTCCGGCCGGAGCGCCACCTCGCGGCCCCCCTTGTCGGTGAAGCTGAAGAGCTGGGCCTCGATCTCGTCGCCGGACTTGGCCTTGTACAATTCGAGCGGCTCCAGGACGGGGGCGTCGTACTCCTGGAAACCAAAGGTCACGGCAGCCTGCCGCCAGAGGCGAAAGATGTGCTGCCGCCGGGAAAAATCCTCCGGATAGAAATCCCGGAAGCCGGGAAGGGACTGAAAACCGGCCATGCCTCGCAGCGACTTGGGCGGCTCAGGCCGAGGCCGGAGGCGGCGGGCTGCTGCGCAGTTTGTCGAGGCTGAGCTGCTTGATCTTCTGCTTGAGAATCTTGCCGGACTTGAACTTGACGACGGCGCGCTCCGGGATGACGACCTCGGTCTCGGGCTTGTTGGGGTTGCGGCCCACGCGGGCCTTGCGCACCTGGACCTCCAGGACGCCGAAGTTTCGCAACTCGACGTTGCGGCCGGCGGCGAGTGCATCCATGATGATATCAAGTGTCATCTGCACCGTGTCCTGAATTTGTTTTTGCGGGAAACCGGTCTTCTCATAGATTTCCAGCACGATCTCGCGTTTGGTGAGGTTAGTCGACATGGCTAGGCGTGGGTTGAAAATTAGGGCCTGGGAAGTTACAGCCACAAACAATTCACTACCCAGTGCTTGCGTCAACCGCAAAGCCGCACAAAGGCTAATCTTCGCCAATGCCCGATTCCAAGGCCGTCAACTCCATGTTTGCGCGCATCGCCGGCCGGTATGATGTGGCCAATCACCTGCTGAGCGGGGGGGTGGATCATTGGTGGCGGCGGCGGCTCGTCCGGGCGGTCCATGACCGCGGGCCGCGCACGGTGCTCGACCTTGCCACGGGCAGCGGGGACGTCGCATTTGCCCTGGCGGATGCCTTGCCGGAGGGAGTGCGGGTGACGGGCATGGATTTCTGCCAGCCCATGCTGGATGAGGCCGTGAAAAAACGCGCCGGCCGGCCGCACTGGGCGGCCGTTGAGTTCCGTCCCGGCGACGGCATGGCGCTGCCCCTGCCGGATGGGTCCTTTGATGCGCTGACCATCTCGTTCGGCCTGCGGAACATGGCCGAACGTCACACGGCCCTGCGGGAAATGCGCCGGGTGCTAAGGCCCGGCGGCCGCCTGTTCGTGCTGGAATTCTCCCAGCCGGTCTTCTGGTTCCAGCCCATCTACTACGCCTATCTGAAATTTGTTCTTCCGGCCGTGGCCGCGGTGGTCACGGGGGATCGCTCCGCGTATGAATACCTGGGCGGTTCGATCGGGAAGTTTCCGGGTCGCGCGGCCCTGACGGCGGAGATTGTTCGCGCGGGTTTCGAGTCGGTCCACGCGACCCCCCTCACCTTCGGCATTGTGGCGCTGCACGAGGCGCGGGCCTGAAGCGGATCAGATCGCGGGACGCAATCAGGCAGCGCCCATAACCTCGGCGCCATCAACCTCAATTGAACGACTTCCCGCAGCCGCATGTGCTCTGCGCGTTGGGATTCTTCAGTTCGAAGCCCTTGCCGTGCAGGCCGTCGTCAAAATCAATGTTCGTGCCGTCCAGATACGAGAGGCTGGTGGGATCGACCAGGAATTGCACCCCCTCGCTGTCGAAAACCCGGTCATCGGGCTTGGGCAGGTCGAAGGACATGCCGTACTCGAAGCCGGAGCAGCCGCCGCTTTCGACAAACACGCGCAGCTTTTTGCGGCCGTCACCCTGCGCGGTGTGCATGGCCAGCACCTGACGGGCGGCGCGGGGAGTGAGGGTCAGCATGCCGCGGAAACTAGCCCCGTTGGTTCGGCTGTCAACCGGTGCTTCCCGGCGCGACGTCAATCCTGTAGCAGGAATCGTGCAAATATAAACTCTGTGTTCTTGCCTCTGCCCAATTCCGCGGCTTTTCTGGGGTCGTGGCGTCCCTCAAGCACATCTTCAACGAGCTCCAATACGAGCTGACCCGCAAACTCGCCGAAGGCGGCATGGGCATGGTCTACGAGGCCGTCCAGCGCGGCAGCGGCAATTTCCGCAAGATTGTCGCCATCAAGCTGATTCGCGAGGAGTATTCGAGCATCCCGGAGTTCCAGAAAAACTTCATCGGCGAGGCCCGGCTGGTGGCCGACCTCATCCACACCAACATCGTCCAGACCTACCATCTCGGCCAGATCGGCGGCCAGTATTTCATGACGATGGAATTTGTGACCGGGGTCAATTTGGAGCAGTTCATCGACCGCCACAACGAGATGGGCCGGCAGGTGCCGCTGGATATGGCGGTCTTCATCGCCTCCCGCGTCTGCCGCGGCCTGAGCTACGCCCATGCCAAGCGCGACACCGAGGGCCGCCCGCTCGGCATCGTGCACCGCGACGTCAACCCCAAGAACGTCATGCTCGCCATCGAGGGCGACGTGAAGCTCACGGACTTCGGCATCGCGAAGGCCCTCGACCTGATGTACAACGAGGAGGGCAAGGTGATCCCGGGCAAGGACGAGTACCTCTCGCCTGAGGGCGCGAGCTACGCGGTGACGGACGGCCGCTCGGACCTTTTCTCCCTCGGCATCGTGATGACCGAGATCCTGCTCGGCCGGAATATTTTCCGCGGCGTCAGCCGGCTCGAGTCCCGCCGGAGCATCCTGACCATGCCACTGCCCAAGTTTTCCAGCCTCCGGTCCGACATCGACCCCAAGCTCGAGACGATCATCCACAAAACCCTGCAGCGCGACCGCGACAAGCGCTACCAGTCGGCCTTTGAGATGCTGACCGATCTGGAGCTCTACCTTTACAGCGACCGGTACGGCCCGACGAACGAGAAGCTGGCCGTGTATCTCGCCGAGGTTTTTCCCCCTGCCAAGACCGGATCCACCCCCGCCATACCCATCCCGCCGCTCCCCAGCATCTCCACGCTCGAAAGCCAGCGCTAACCCCGTGCGTGTATGAGCGGCCCCGGACTCCATCAGGGTTTCCACCAACGGCAGACACAACAGCTGGTGCTGGCGCCGCAGATGCGGCAGTCGCTGAAGATCCTGCAGGTCGCCGCGCTCGACCTGCGCGCCGCCATCCAGGAGGAACTGCAGTCCAACCCCACCCTCGAGGAGCAGCCGATGGACGATGTCAGCCTCGAGAAATCCGCCACCAGCGGCGACGAGCACGCCTCCCCCAGCGACGATCCGCGGGAAGAGATGGAATTCAACAAGGACTTCCAGGTCCTGGAAAAGATCGGCCAGGACTGGCGCGACCACATGTCCGACACCGGCGGGGTGCGGCAGACGACCGGCGAGGAGGACGAGCGGCGGCAGCACTTCTTCGATTCGCTCACCACCGAGACCTCGCTGCAGCAGCACCTCATGCAGCAGGCCGAACTCGCCGACTGCCCGCCCCGGACGCTGGAGGCGCTGCGCTTCCTCGTCGGCAGCCTCGATGACCGCGGCTACCTCACTGCCACCCTCTCCGACCTGGCCCTGCTCTCCGCCCTGCCGCTGGCGACGATGCAGGAGGCGGCGCAGCTGCTGAAGACCTTCGACCCCCCGGGCATCGGGGCGGAAAGCCTCCCGGACTGCCTCCTGATCCAGCTCACGCTCAAGGGTCGCGGCAAATCCGTGGCCGCCCGCATCATCCGCGACCACCTGACCCTGCTCATGCGCCGCCGCATCCCTGACCTCGCGCGCAAGACCGGGCTCGCCCCCGAGGTCATCCAGGAGGCCATCGAGGAGATCGGCACGCTCGATCCCGCGCCCGGCCGCCGGTTCGCCGATGACGCCAACCGCGTGGTCATCGCCGACGTAAGCGTCGAGAAGGACGGCGACGAGTGGAAGATCATCCTCAACCACGACTACATTCCCCGCCTGCGGCTCAGCAACACCTACAAGGATCTCATCGCCAAGGGCCGGCTGAGCAAGCAGGAGGGCGACTACCTCCGTGAGAAGCTGCGCTCGGGCAAGTTCATCATCAACGCCATCGAGCAGCGCCAGCGCACCATCGAGCGCATCACCCGCGAGATCATCAAGCACCAGCACGAGTTCTTCGACCAGGGCGTGGCCAAGCTGAAGCCGCTCACGATGACCCAGATCGCCGACATCATCGGCGTGCACGAGACCACGGTCAGCCGCGCCCTCGCCAACAAGTACATCAAGACCCCGCATGGCGTCTTCGAGATGAAGTTCTTCTTCACCTCCGGCTACCAGTCCGACGCCGGCGCCGCGGTGGCCAACACCAGCGTGAAGGAGATGATCGCCGACATCATCGCCGCCGAGGATCCCGGCAAGCCGCTGAGCGACCAGGACATCGTCGGCCTGCTGCTGGCCAAGGGCCTCAGCATCGCCCGCCGCACCGTGGCGAAATACCGCGAGGAGCTCGGCCTGCTGCCGAGCAACCTGCGCCGGCGCTACGACTAGGCCGCCCACCCGCCCGCCGTCCCCGACCCAGCCGGTGGCCCCCGCTCAGCTGTCGAGCCCGATGCACTCGTGCAGATGCCGCCGCAGGTCGCGCAGGTCGAAGGGCTTCATCAGGCAGGCGCTGAGTCCGGCCACGCTGATGCTCCGGGTGATCATGTCCGGGTTGATGTAGCCGGTCATCAGGATGCGCTTGGGGCCGGGATGGCGCTCCATCGCCTGCACGAGAAAATCCAGGCCCTGCTGGCCGCCCGGCATCATGTGGTCGCAGAGGAGGACGTCGAAGGGCCGGGCCTCCAGCAGCAGGCTGGCCTCCTCGGCGTTCGCGGCCCGCTCGATCTCGAACTCGTCTTCCAGCGTCAGCAGGATCATCTCCGCCAGCGGTGAGTCGTCTTCCAGGAGCAGCACCGACGGACGCCGTCTGGCCTCGGCGGTCATGGGGGGAGCCTCAGTGGCCCGCCGCCGCCACGGTCTGGTCGTGCAGTCTGGCCGCCTCCTGCACCGTCTTGATGAGCTCGGGCAGCGACACGGGTTTCAGCAGGTAACGGTAAAGGGCGGCTTCGTTCACGCTGCGGAGCAGCATCTCGGGCTTCATGTAGCCGGTGACGAGCACGCGCTGCGTGTCGGGATATTCCTCCCGCGTGTCCACCAGGAAGCTCAGGCCGTTGCCGCCCGGCATCAGGTGGTCGCACACCACCACCTTGAAGGGTTTCTTGTGCATGATGTAGCCGGCCTCGCGCGTGCTGGTCGCCATGCTGACCTCAAACAGCGGCGAAAGCGCCTCGGCGAAGAGCGACAGCAGGGGTTTCTCATCATCAATCAGCAGCACCGATCCCAGCTTGGGCTTGGCCGGGGGTACTTCTTTGCCGGGAGTGGTCATCACCCGGAAGGCTGCGATTGTTCTCAAGCATGGCAAACCAAATGAGCAGCGCCCGGCCGGCCATTGGTTTTAGTTTGCCTGCCGCCGGGGCAGTCATTTCTTTTGGCGATTGGCATGGTCAACCCTGATTTATACATGGTCGCGCGCGAGGGAACGTTCTCCGATGTTCCCGCGGAGTCGCTCACCGCGGAAAACCTGACCAAGGGCAACTCCTCGGGCAATACGCCTTTGCATATCGCCGCCAAGTACGGCCACCTCGGCCAGCTGCCCGCGGCGATCCTCACCCCGGAGAACCTGCTGCGCAAGAACGACGCCGGCTACACGCCGCTCCACCTGGCGGCCCGCTGCGGCTTTCTCAACCAGGTCCCCGCCGCCTTGCTGACACGCGAAAACCTCCTGACCCGGTCCAACAGCGGCTATACCCCGCTGCACCAGGCCGCCGCCGGCGGCAACCTGGGCCAGATCCCCCCCGCGCTGCTCAGCGCCGAGATCATCCAGACCAAGACCGACCACGGCAACACCCTCCTGCACGAGTCCGCCGAGAACGGCACGCTCGACCGCTTCCCCGCCCAGTTCGTCACCCGCGAATCCATCAACGTCGCGAACATCGGCGGCGAGACCGTCCTCCACGTCGCGGTCTTCAACGGCCACCTCGACCAGCTGCCGCGCGAGCTGCTCACGGCCGAAAACCTCCTCGCCAAGACGGCCAACCACGACACCTGCCTCCACGCCGCCGCCATCGCCGGCCACCTCGACCAGATCCCGCCCGGGCTGCTCACCCACGACAATCTGGTCATGTCGAGCAAGTCCGGCCACACCCCCATCCACGCGGCCGCGGAGTCGGGCAATATCGGCCAGATCCCCTCCGACCGGCTGACCGTCGACCTGCTCATCTCCCGCAACGATTTTGGCGACACGCCGCTGCATGCCGCCGCCGTCGAGGGCCACCTGAAGGAGATCCCGCGCGAGTTCCTCAACCGCGCGACCCTGACCATCCGCAATTACAACGGCGGCACGCCGATCGGCGCCGCCATCCGGCACGGCCACGGCAACCAGCTGCCCGAGGCCTTCATCCCGCAGCCGCCCACGGCCTGGCAGAAATTCCTTTACCGGATAGGCGCGGCCCGCCCGCCTTATACCTGACCCGCCCGGGCGGTTGGGATCGACCCGCCGCCGGTCTGGCATACGCTGTCCGTCCCTCCTTCCCAGCATGAACACCACCATAACCGCCATCACCGCCCGCGAGATCCTCGATTCGCGCGGCAATCCCACCATTGAGGTGGACGTCAAGCTCGCCTCCGGCCACCTCGGCCGCGCGGCCGTCCCCTCCGGCGCCTCCACCGGCGAACACGAGGCCCTCGAGCTGCGCGACGGGGACAAGAAGCGCTACCTCGGCAAGGGCGTCCTCAAGGCCGTCGCCAACGTCAAGGCCAAGCTCGGGCCGGCCCTCATCGGCCAGGAAGCCACCGACCAGGTCGGCATCGACCGCGCCATGCTCAAGCTCGACGGCACCGCCACCAAGTCCAACCTCGGCGCCAACGCCATCCTCGGCGTCTCCATGGCCACCGCCCACGCCGCCGCCGCCGCCCTCGGCCAGCCGCTCTACAAATACCTCGGCGGCCCGAACGCCAAGGTGCTCCCCGTCCCCATGATGAACATCATGAACGGCGGCGCGCACTCCGACGCCCCGATCGACTTCCAGGAATTCATGATCATGCCCACCGGCGCCACCTCCTTCCGCGAGGCGCTGCGCATGGGCGCCGAGGTCTTCCACTCCCTCAAGAAGGTGCTCAAGGAAAAGGGCCTCGCCACCGCCGTCGGCGACGAGGGCGGCTTCGCCCCCAAGCTCGCCTCCACCGAGGCCGCGCTCGACATCATCGCCCTCGCGGTCAAGAACGCCGGCTACAAGCTGGGCAAGGACATCAACCTCGCCCTCGACGTCGCCGCCTCCGAATTCTACGTGAAGGAAAAGAAGAGCTACGTCTTCAAGAAGTCCGACGGCCGCGCCCTCTCCGGCGACGAGATGGTGCAGTTCTACCAGGGACTCGTCGCCAAATACCCGATCATCTCGATCGAGGACGGCTGCGCCGAGGGCGACTGGACGACGTGGAAGAAGCTCACCGAGGCCATCGGCGCGAGCACGCAGCTCGTCGGGGACGATATTTTCGTGACGAACACAGAGATTCTCAAACGGGGCATCGACACCGGCGTAGCCAACTCGATTCTCGTCAAGGTCAACCAGATCGGCTCGCTCACCGAGACCTTCGACGCCGTCGAGATGGCCAAGGAGGCCGGCTACACCGCCGTCATCTCCCACCGCTCGGGCGAGACCGAGGACGTGACCATCGCCGACATCGCCGTCGCGACGAACGCCGGCCAGATCAAGACCGGCTCCCTCTGCCGCACCGACCGCGTCGCCAAGTACAACCAGCTCCTCCGCATCGAGGAGGAACTGGGCGCCAGCGCCATCTACGGGGGCAAGATGTAGACTTGCAGCCGGCACGAGGCCTGCTTTCATCACCCCAACGAAGCGACCTAACACCAGGCTTCGCAACACACACTGGGAAAGCCGGACGCCGCAAGGCGCCCGGCTTTTTCTCGGCCGGGAACATCCGCCGGCGGCGGACATCTACCCTTGCCCGCCCACCTCTCTCCGGACATGCTGCCTCCCGTGCCCCGCCCCTTCCTCCGCCCCCTGCTGCTCACCCTCGGCCTCGCGCTCGTCCCCGGGCTCCTCCCGGCCGGCGAACCCTCCCCGGCGGTCCCGGCCCCGGCCCCGGCCAAGGACGCCGCCAAGCCCGCCCCCGCGCCGGCGCCCGAACCCGTGCTGGTGCTGCCCACGATCGAGGTCCGCCAGAGCCGCATCAAGGAACTCGATGCCGCCATCCGCAAGCTGGACAAGCTGATCGCCCGCGAGGAAAAAAAGGTGAAGGCGAACGAACTGGACAAGGCGCTGAACAATCCCGGGCTCACCCATGCCGCCGCGATCTTCGGGGGCAACAACTCCGACCACCTCTCCGCCATCGCCGCCAGCCGCGTGGCCCTGCTCGAGGCCGAACGCGACATCCTCGAGGCCATGAAACGCCCCTCGACCCTGGCCGGCCTGGACGCCCTCGAGAAGGAACTGGACCAGATCCGCACGACCCGGAGAAATCTGGACAATGTCGACCGCTAGTGGCCCTTTGGTCTGATTAGTGGCGGGCCAGCGAGCTTGTCCGTTCGACAAGCTCAGGACCCCGAGCCCGTCGAGGGGCTCGCGCCCGTCTGCGTCCGCCATCGGGCTGCCCGCCTCCCGGCATAATTTCTCACTCGACCCGCAGGATATAGCCCCGCAGGTATTCGCTCTCCGGCATCGTCACCAGCACCGGGTGGTCCGCCGGCTGGTGGCACCACTCGATCACGTGCACCCGCCGCCTGGCGTCCGCCGCCGCCTCGGCCAGCACCTCGCGCAGCTGGGTGTCCTGCATGTGGTGCGAGCAGCTGTAGGTCGCCAGCACCCCGCCGGGCGCGAGGGCCTTCATCGCGCGGAGGTTGATTTCCTTGTAGCCCCGCAGCGCGCCTTCCAGCGCCGACTTGGACTTGGCGAACGGCGGCGGGTCGAGGATGACCAGGTCCCAGGCCGGCGCCGCGTCGCGCTGGGCGGTGAACCAGTCGAACACGTTGGCGGCGACAAATTCCGCCGCCAGCCCGTTGCGTTCGGCGTTCTTCTTCGCCTGCCCCACCGCGTCGAACGCGCTGTCGAGCCCGCGCACGGCCGCCGCCCCGGCCCGGGCGCAGTGCAGCGCGAACGAGCCCTGGTTGCAAAACGCGTCGAGCACCCGCTTGCCCGGGGCGTATTTCGCCACCGCCGCGTGCTGCGGCCGCTGGTCGAGGTAGAAACCGGTCTTCTGCCCGCCCTGCAGGTCGAGCCAGTACTCGAGGCCGTCGATCCGCACCCAGCGCGGCGCCCACGCCGCGCCCGTGCGCGTGTGCACCTCGAGCGGCAGGCCCTCGAGCTTGCGGATGTTGGCGTCGTTGCGGAAGATGATCTCGGTTGCACCGGATAGCTCAGTCAGAATATCGCCGATCGTCACGCTGCGCTTCTCCATGGCCAGTGTCTGGATCTGCACCACCAGCGTCTCACCAAACTGGTCCACGACAACGCCGGGTAGGTCGTCTGATTCAGACCAAACTAATCGTTGAAACATGTATTTGTTCTCGTCGCCCTGCCACGCCCCTCGCCTCATTACCGAACGACTGAGTTTTTCGCGTAAATACGCCTCATCCAGCGCCACGCGGTCGCGGCTCAACCGCCGCCAGACGATCTGCGACTTGCTGTTGTAGATGCCCGTGCCGAGAAAGCGACCCTTCGCGTCGCGGCACTCGACGACCTGGCCGTCGGCCGCGGCCGGGAGCAGTTCCACGCACTCATTGGCGAAGACCCACGGGTGGCCCGCGAGCACGCGGGAATTGGCATTGGGCTTGAGCTTGAGGGATGGGGTCACGGGGCCGTCATCATTACGGCTTTGCCCCGGCGCAGAAGCACAAAATGCCGCCGCCCGTTCCGCTCACTCGGCCGGTCGCGCCCAGCGTTCGAGCTGGCAGCGTGACGGCAGGTGCAGGCACGCCCGCCACAGGTCGGCCAGCAGGATGCCGGCATCGGTCGCCAGTTTCCCATAAATCGTTTGCATACCCCTGATATCGGCTCAGCCGGGGCCCGGCTTGAGGAAGCGGCCCGATCTCCGCTACAGCATATTAACGGATCCATGCAGATGACCGCGGTATTCCTCTGAACTCGGTAAACTGAATGGTGCGACGGCAGGCCAGCCCGCTGGCGGGCGCCCAAAGAGCGCGAGCAAGCTCGCTGGCCCACGGGCAACTGCATAGATCCGGATTAAATCATCCCATGGCCAGTCGCTCTTCCTGGGTAGGGCTGGACCTTGTGGTCCAGCCGCGAACGGGCAAAGCAGTGCGCTGATCCGGCTGCACCAAGGTGCCGCCCTGCGGCCATCGGCTACGCTATCAATGAATATGCCCGAATCGCCCCGGGGACGGGCAAATGCCCGGAGAACGTCGTGCGGCCCGCAACCGGTGGGATGGTCCGGTCAGACCGGAAATGGTGAATGTCTGGTCGAAGGCAGTCGGGCGGCATCCCCGGCCGGAGCGAGCTTTACGGGCTGCAGCTTGGTCTGGACATGAAAGCCCGTCTCATCCTCATAGCCGTCCGCGGCGTGCCGGTAGTTGAAGACCAGGACGAGGATGCCGATCAGCTGGATCGTGACGAAGGAGAGGGAAAGCAGGGTCATGGGTGGTGGAAGTTGCCGTCACTATAGCTGACCGCGGCCCATGCGGGTATCAGGTATAAGCCGTAGATTGGCCTACGGGACGCCCGTAGGATCAAAAAAGGCTTCCCACCCCGCCCCCGGCCGCGTTTCCTGACCGTTCGCCATTTTCCCGTACCGAAACTGTCACTGACGTCACCTCCCCCATGTCGCCCGCCCAGGAAATCGCCCGCCGCCGCACCTTTGCGATCATTTCGCATCCTGATGCGGGCAAGACGACCTTGACGGAGAAGTTCCTGCTCTACGGCAACGCCCTCCACCTCGCCGGCTCGGTCACCGCCCGGAAGAACCAGCGCGCCACCGCCTCCGACTGGATGGAACTCGAGAAACAGCGCGGCATCTCCATCTCCTCCACCGTCCTCCAGTTCGACTACGCCGGCTTCGCCGTCAACCTGCTCGACACCCCGGGGCACAAGGATTTCTCCGAGGACACCTACCGCGTGCTCACCGCCGTCGACGCCGCGCTGATGGTCATCGACGCCGGCAAGGGCGTGCAGGCCCAGACCCGCAAGCTCTTCGAGGTCTGCCGCCGCCGCGGCGTGCCCATCTTCACGTTCATGAACAAGTGCGACCGCCCCACGCTCAACGCGTTCGCGCTGCTCGACGAGCTGGAGAGCGTCCTCGGCCTCCAGTGCTCGCCGGTCGTCTGGCCGCTCGGCAACGGCCCGACCTTCAAGGGCGTGTTCGACCGCCGCACCAGCGAAGTCCACCTCTTTGAGCGCGTGCCGGGCGGCAAATACCAGGCCCCGGTCAATGTCACCTCCCTCGACGACGACGCCGTCCGCAGCCGGCTCGACGACTACACCTACCACGAGGTGAAGGAGCAGCTCGCGATGCTCGACGGCGCCGGCCACCCGTTCGACCTCGCCGCCGTCCAGGCCGGCCGGCAGACGCCCGTCTACTTCGGCAGCGCGGTGAACAATTTCGGCATCCAGCTCCTGCTCGATGGTTTCCTGCAGGACTCCGTCCCCCCGGCCCCGCGCACCTCCGTCAGCATCACCGTGCCGGGCATGGCCGCGACCACCGTCGCGCGGGAGGTGCCGGTCGACAGCCCGAAATTCTCCGGCTTCGTCTTCAAGATCCAGGCCAACATGGACCCGAACCACCGCGACCGCATCGCGTTCCTGCGCGTGTGCTCCGGCAAGTTCGAGCGCGACATGGTCGTCACCCACCAGCGCACCGGCAGACAGGTCCGGCTCTCCTCCTCCCACAAGCTCTTCGGCCAGGAACGCGAGACGGTGGACGTGGCGTGGCCGGGCGATGTCATCGGTCTCGTCGGCCACGACTCCTTCGGCATCGGCGACACGCTGACCGAGGACCGCTCGATCGCCTACGACGAGATCCCGCGCTTCCCGCCCGAGGTCTTCACCTACATCTCGAATCCCAATCCGTCGGATTCGAAAAAATTCCGCGCGGGCCTCGGGCAGCTGCTGCAGGAGGGCGTCGTCCAGTCCTTCGCGGCGAAGAACTCCCCCTCGGGCTCGACGCTGCTGGCCGCGGTCGGCCCGCTGCAGTTCGAAGTCGTCGAATACCGCCTCAAGGCCGAGTACAACGCCGAGTCGCGCCTGACGCCGACCCCGTGGACGCTGCTGCGCTGGCTTGAGCCCCATCCCGCCCTGAAGGATACCTCGCGCCTCATCGTCGCCAGCGGCGTCAGCTTCGGGACGGACAAGTTCCATCAGCCCGTCGCCCTGTTCCCCAACGAATGGACGCTGCGTTATTTCACCGAGAAAAACCCGGAGCTGAAGTTGCATGCCCTGCCGCCGGAGCAGAAATAAGCGCGCGCCAACCGGATAAATCCGCACTCCGTCGATGCTGATTCGTTTTTGCGCTTCCCTCGTGCTGCTCGCCCTGCTGACGCCGGCCAGTTTGCTGGCCGACCCGGTCCCGGCGGCGAATGCGGCGCTCACCGTCACCCTGGTCAACGGCAGCTACGTGATCGCACCCCCCGGCAGCAGACTGTTGCTGAGGATACCGGAAAACCACCTCGCGCCCGGCGGCGGGCCGGACAGCCCCGCCTATTTCGAACTTTCCAGCTCCACGCCCAATCTGATCGTCACCGGCTGGTTCGAGCCGGCGGTGAGTTACGAGGGCGCACAAAAGCTTTGGAAAGGTGACGTCAAGGCGATGACCGATGGCGGCCTGCCCGCACCCAAGAACATCGTGTTCCTCAAGCGGGGTCCGTGGGAGATCATCTCCTACCACATCCCGCTGCCCCAGGGCACGAGCGCCCACCTGCGCGCCGAGCTGGTGCAGGCGGGCACCTGGCTCGACCTGCACCTCTCCATCACCTCCGGCCAGCCGGTCGCCGCCGCCCGCGAAAAGCTGCTCGCCGTGCTCCAAGGCATCACCGTCGAGGAGAAGTAAGGATCCTCGGGGCAAGCCCCGGGGCGTTTGACCCAAGCCTTTTGTTGTAGCCGGGGTCCCTGACCCCTGGCCATGTCGGAACCGGCCTCAGCGAGGCCGGCTACAACCAAGCCGAGGCAAACTTCGGGAAATCTGGCCCACTGGGAATAATCCTGTGACCTCCGCCGGCCGGAAGGGTCAACACCGGGCATGAATGACTATAAATTCCAGCAACCGGGCGGCCCCCACGCAGCGGAACACCCGCCCCACGGCCCCGCCTGGAAACGGATGCACCACAGCCCGTTCTTCTGGGTCGCAGCCGTCTGCATCATGCTCGCCATGGTCGTTTACGTGATGACGAACAACCTCGCCTTCTGGCCCGGAGAAAAGGCGCAGCCGCCCGTACCCGCGCTGACGCCCTGAACCGGGGCCGGACCCGGGCGGGAACGGGCGCGGCAATGTGCTTGCCGTCGTCGCGCCGCCATTGGTGAATTCCCCGTGGCCGGCCGCATGCATCCCACCCACTTCGCCTCCGCCGCCGGCTTCCGCCGCTGGCTGGAAAGGCACCACGCCACCGCCCGGGAACTGCTGCTCGGATTCCACAAGAAAGCGTCCGGCCGCGGCGGCCTGAGCTACCCGGAGGCCGTGGACGAACTGCTCTGCTTCGGCTGGATCGACGGCGTGAAACGGCGCGTCGACGGCGAATGCTATTCGCACCGGATCACCCCGCGCCGGCCGGGCAGCATCTGGAGCCTCGTCAATGTCGGCCACGCCCGCCGGCTGATCAAGGCGGGCAAAATGCACCCCGCCGGCCTCGCGGCCTTCAAGGCGCGGACCAGGAAAAAGACCGGCGTCTATTCCTTCGAGTCCCGCCCGCAGGAATTCTCCGCGGAGTTCGCGCGCAAATTCCAGGCCGCGCCCGCCGCCTGGGACTTTTTCTCCGCCCAGCCACCCGGCTACCGGCGGACGACCATCTTCTGGGTGAGCAGCGCCCGGCAGCCGGCCACCCGCGAAAAACGACTTGCCCGCCTGATCACCCTGTCCGTGGCCGGCCGGCGGCTGCTGTAACCGCGCGTTACCATCCCGCCGCGTCATGCGTCCTGACTTCGAAAAATCTTCCCCCGGAGCCCGCCTGGTGCATCCCCACCAGTGGCTGTGGGAGCCGCTGGAATCGGAACCGTCCTTCGTCCTGCGCGCGATGTTCGGGACCAAGGCCGTATACCTCGACGGCCGGCTGGTATTCTGTTTCTGCGCCAGGGAGGAGCCGTGGCGCGGCGTGCTCATCGGCACCGACCGCTCCCACCACGCCGCCCTGCAGGCCGAGTTTCCCGAAATCGCGCCGCATCCCGTCCTGGGCAAATGGCTCTACCTGCCCGAAAGCGCCCCGGCCTTTGAGCGCGCCGCGGTGCGGCTGGTCGCCCTGGCCCGCCGGCGCGACCGGCGCATCGGCGTCGTCCCGCCGCCCAGGAAACGCCGCCGGACCCGGAGTGTCCGCCGGCGCCGCGCGCCGTAGATTATCCGCGCTTTGCCGTTGCCCCGTCCCACCCGCCCTGCCACTGAATGCGGGACTTCACCACCATGCCCCTCCCCGGAATTTTCATCGGCACCGACAGCGGCGCCACCACCTCAAAGACCGGCGGCGTCTGGGCCGACGGGTCCATCATCTCCCGCCAGCTCCGCCAGAGCTCGACCAATTCCGCCGCCGGCACCGCCGCCGTCGTGCGCGGCTGGGTTGAGGGGGTGAACGGCTTTCTGGCCGAGAACAAGCTGGGGTGGGAACAGGTGCAAGGCGTCGGTCTCGCCATCCCCGGACCCTACGAGCGCTACGGCGTGCTGGGGCGCTCGGCCAATCTGCCCGCCAGCTTCGAGGGCTGGGATTTCCAGGCGGACTACCGCCGCGGCCTCGCCGCGGCCGCCGGCCGCGAGGTGCCGCTGATCGTCGGCAACGACGGCAACTACGGCGGCGTCGGCGAGGCTTCCCGCGTCCGTGCGGGCCGCAAGGCCGGCGTCCTCATGCTCGCACCGGGCTCCGGCCTGGGGGCGGCCTACGTCGACCCCAACGGCCTGCCGCTCGACGGCGACTCGCTCAACGGCATGGAAGGCGGCCACATGCCGGCGCCCCTGCACCTGCTCGGGAACATCCGGCCGTTCACCTGCGGCTGCGGCCGGGACTGGGGCTGCATCGAGGCCTACACCACCATCTCCGGCCTGCCGCAACTGCTCGCGGAGATGCTCAAAAAATATCCCGCCCACCCGCTGGCCGCCTCCCCCGCACCGGTGAAGGAAAAGGTTCTCTCCCTCCGCACCCTCGCGCAAAAGGACGACCCGCTGGCCGTCGAGATCTTCAATTTCCAGGCGCGCGCGCTGGGCCTCCACTTGGCCTCGCTGCTCATGGCCGTGGACAGCGAATACGTCGTCATCGGCGGCGGCCTCATCGATCCCGACGCCACCACCCCGGCCTTTCGCGAGCGCTACCTGCGCATCATCCGCGAGTCGGCCGAGCCCTATCTCTGGCCGCAGCAGCGGAAGATCCTCAAGGTCGTACCGGCGACGCTCGGCGAACTCTCCCAGGCGATCGGCGCCGCCCTCGTCGCCCTCTACCGTTCGCAGACCCCGGCCTGATGCCGCCGGGTTGCCGCCGCTACTTCTTGGAATTGCTGTCGGTCGTGTCCCGCGGGGTGGACGCCACGGGCGCCGGGGCCGGCGAGGGCGCGGAGCGCGCCGCATAGTTGGAGCCGCCGGTGCTTTCCCGCGAGGAGGTGCGCGAATAATCCCGGGAGCCATGGTCCGGCGACCCGCCGGTATTGGCCGGACGCGGCGAATTATCCCGTGTCCCATGATCCCGCGTCCCGCCGTTGTCACCCGACCGCGGGGTATAACCGGTGTTGGCCGGCCGGTGTTCATGGCCGGGCGCGTTGTTGTTGCCGTCGTTCCGGCCGTCGGATCCCGGGTTCGGCCCCCGCCGGTGATTGTCCTGTTCCCACGGCGGCCGGTCGCCGGGCTTGTGGTCGCCGGACGGCGCCGGGTTCCCGTTCCCGCTCCGGCGTTGGCGGTAGTCGGGATAATAGATCCCCGGATCGTAATAGCCGTACGGCGAATCCCACACGTCGTAGCTGCTGCCAAAGCCGTAACCATAGCCGTAGTTGTTGAGATAATTGACCGGATAATAGTCGTCCGAGCCCATGCTGTTGTAGGCCACCATCCGCTCAAAATCCGGTGCCGCCAGATTCGTCATCTTGACCAGCACCCAGCCGTCCGGCTCATCGTCCGGGCCCGTTGTGAGGGTCACCCGCACATAATAAACGCCGGGTTGTCCGAGCACCCCCTCGTTATCCAGACGCTGGGCGGCGGAATCTTCCACGATGGCCAGTTCCGTGGGGGTCAGCGGCCGGCCCACCGAGCTCTCCACCACCGTGAAATGCTTCACCAGCCGCGGATGCCGGGCCGCGGTCCGGGCGTGATCCGATGCACAGCCGGAAATGATCAGCGCACCGGCCAGCATCGCCAGGAACCAAATCGTTCGCGCCAGGGTTTTCATGGGCAGTCCGGGGTTGGGGTTGACCTGCTTCTTGCACCCCAACCTATCCATCCGCCCCGGGACCCGCAAGTGCGATTCCTGCGCCCCGCTTGCCCCGGGACGCCCGCCGCCCGGCTCAGGGCCCGTGCTCGAACACCAGCAGCAGCACGCCGAGCACGGTGAAGATCATGCCGAGCATTGCCGCCTCATACCGCTCCAGCCGCCGCACCTGCACCCGCTCCAGCCCGACCAGGGAGAGCCAGGTGAACACCAGCATGCCCGCGAGCGTGCCCACCGCCAAAATCACGCTGAGCACCACAAACCCGCGCCAGCCGAACTGCACCCCGGAAAGGTAGACGGGCAGGAACAGCTCGCACGGCGACAGCGTAAGCATCACGAGCAGCCCGCTGATCGCCGCCCAGTCGCCCGTCCGCGCCGACACCAGCGGGCTGTCCTGCAGTTCATCCTCCCAATGACTGTGCTCCTCCCCTTCATGCCCGCAGTGCTCCGTCGCATGGTGGTGCGTGCCGAGCACATGGTGGTGCCCGACGCCGCGGCCGCTCGCCTGCCGCCAGAAATAAAACGCGCCGATGGCGAGCAGGATGCCGCCGGCGATCCAGGGGAACAGCTGCCCGTGCCGGGCATCCAGCTGGAAGCCGAACCAGGCAATGCCCAGGCCGAGCAGGCTGGTCAGGGACACATGGCCGAGCCCCGCCAGCGACGCCACCGCCAGGGTCTTCCGCCGGCTCCAGTGGCGCGCCCGCGCCACCAGCACGAACGGCAGCCAGTGCGTCGGGATCGCCGCATGGAAAAAGGCCACCGTGAAGCCGGTGGCGGCGATGGTCGTGAGGACGGCGGAGTTCATCGGCGGATTGGACAGGAAAGTCGGCGCCGGCGGCCCTGTCGACCCCGAACCATAGCACAGTCGTCAAGGGGCGGCCTCCCGGTTTTTCGTGTATTTTTGCGCCTCTTTGTGGCTACCTCTCCTGCCTGTCTCCATGCCGCCCGACCTCAACGCCGTCCGCACCTACCTGCTCGCCCTGCAGGACGGCATCTGCGCAGCCCTTGCCCGCGAGGATGGCGGCCGGTTCCCGGAGGATGAATGGACGCGTCCCGGCGGTGGCGGCGGCCGCTCGCGCGTGCTGGCCGACGGCGCGGTGTTCGAGCGGGCCGGCGTCGGCTTCTCCCATGTCCACGGCGCCACCCTGCCCGCCTCCGCCACCGCCTCGCGCCCGGAACTGGCCGGCCTCCCCTACCATGCGTTAGGCGTCTCCCTCGTCATCCACCCGCGCAATCCCTACGTGCCGACCGTGCATCTGAACGTGCGCTTCTTCTGCGCCGGGGCCGGCCTGGGCCCCCGGCCCTCGGCCCTGGAAAATTCCGGCGCGGCCGCCGCGCCGGTCTGGTGGTTCGGCGGCGGCTTCGACCTGACGCCCTGTTATGGCTTCGAGGAGGATGCCATCCACTGGCACCGCACCGCCCGCGCGGCCTGCGCGCCCTTCGGCGCGGAGCTGCACCCGCAGTTCAAAAAATGGTGCGACGATTATTTCTTCCTCAGGCACCGCGGCGAGCCGCGCGGCCTCGGCGGCATCTTCTTCGACGACTTCAACGCCCCGGGCTTTGAGCAAAGTTTCGCCCTGATGCGCAGCGTCGGCGACGCCTTTCTGCCGGCCTACCTGCCCATCGTGCAAAGACGGCGGGCCACCGCGTTCGGCCCGCGCGAGCGCGACTTCCAGCTCTACCGCCGCGGCCGCTACGTGGAGTTCAACCTGGTCTGGGACCGCGGCACGCACTTCGGCCTGCAGAGCGGCGGCCGCACGGAATCCATCCTCATGTCGCTCCCGCCGCTCGCTGCCTGGCGCTACGACTGGCACCCGGAGCCCGGCACGCCCGAGGCCCGGCTGCACGAGGTCTTCCTTCAACCCCGGGACTGGGTTCAAGGCTGACATCATGGCCGCCACCGGATATCCACTGCCCGCTAATTCTGCCACATGACCTCCCGCGAACGCTTCCTCTCCGCCCTCACCTGCCAGCCGCTCGACCGCCCGCCGGTCTGGATCATGCGTCAGGCCGGCCGCTACCTGCCCGAATACCGGGAACTGAAGGCTAAATCCTCCTTCCTTGAGATGGTGAAGACCCCCGAGCTTGCCGCCGAGGTCACGCTGCAGCCGCTCCGCCGTTTTGCGCTCGATGCCGCCATCATCTTCTCCGACATCCTCGTGATCCCGGAAGCCATGGGCCAGGGTTACAAGTTCCGCGACGAGGGCGGCATCGCCATGGACTTCCGTCTGGAGACCCGGGCCCAGCTCGACCGGCTCGACCCCGCCGGGGTGGCCGCGCGGCTGGACTACGTCGGCCAGGCGCTGACCCGCGTGAAGACCGCGCTCAAGGGCGAGCGGGCCCTGCTGGGCTTCGGCGGCTCGCCCTGGACGCTCGCCACCTACATGCTCGAGGGCGGCAGCGCCGACGACTTCGAGCGCAGCAAGGCCGTGTTTTATTCCGACCGCCCGTTCTTCGACGCGCTGCTGGAAAAACTCACCGCGGCGCTCATTGAGTATTTCAAGATGCAGATCCGCGCCGGCGCGGACGCCATCCAGATCTTCGACTCGTGGGGCGGCATCATCGCGGGCCAGGACTACGAGTCCGCCTCGCTCCGCTGGATCCACGACATCATTGCGGCCCTGCCGGAGGGATTCCCCGTGATCCTCTACGCCAAGGGCACCGCCTCGCAGCTGACCGCCCAGGCCTTCAGCGGCGCCGCCGCGCTGGGCGTGGACTGGACCATCGATCTCGGCCTCGCGCGCAAGCTCGTGCCGGGCAATGTCGCCCTCCAGGGCAACCTCGATCCCGTGCTGCTCAACACCACCCCCGACATCGTGCGCCGCGAGGCCACCCAGCTGCTGGAAAACATGCGCGGGGCCGGCGGCCACATCTTCAACCTCGGTCACGGCATCATGCCGCAGGCGAAACTCGAGTGCGTGGAAGCCCTCGTCGCCACCGTGACCGGCTGGAAATGAGCCCAAACCCGCAAAAAATGCGCAGTCGGCCCGCGGTTTCCCTCCTATCATCGCACCCGTGACAAAATCACCCGCCATTGCCGTCATCGGGGCCGGCATCACCGGCCTGACCGCCGCCTACCGCCTGCACGAACGGGGGTTCGCCGTGCGGGTGTTCGAGCGCGCCCCCCAGGCGGGCGGCTCGATCCGGACTTTCCGGGAAAACGGCTACCTGATCGAAGGAGGCCCGAATTCCCTCCAACTGGGCGCCACCGAGGTCAGGCAGCTGATCAAGGACCTCGGCCTCGAGCCGGCGATGCAGACCGCCAGCCCGGTCGCAAAAAAACGCTACATCGTGCGCGGCGGCAAATTCCTGCCCGTGCCGATGTCACCCGGCTCCTTTTTCAGCACGCCGCTGTTCTCCTTCCGCACCAAGTGCGCGATCTTCGCGGAGCTGCTGACCCGCGCGCGCGTCCGCACGACCGATCTCAGCCTGGCGGAGCTCGTGCGCTCCCATTTTAACCAGGAGCTGGTCGACTACGCCCTGAACCCGCTCATCGCCGGCATCTACGCCGGCGACCCGGAGAAACTCTCCGTGCGCCACGCCTTCCCCGCCCTCTGGGACGCCGAGCGCTCGCACGGCTCGCTCCTGCGCGGCATGATGGCCGCCTCCAAGGCGAAAAAGGCCCGCGGCGAGCCCGGCGTTGCCCCCATCGTCTCGTTCCAGGGTGGACTCCAGGCGCTCCCCGACGCGATCGTGGCAAAACTGCCGGCCGGCGCCGTCCAGTTCGACGCCGCGCTCGAGACCATCATCCCCGGCCGCCCGCACCGGCTCATCTGGAAGCAGGCCGGCCAGACGTGCACCGGCGAGTTCGACCTTGTCCTGCTCGCGCTGCCGGCGGCCTCCCTCGCGCAACTGACCTTCGGCTCACTGGCCGAGCGGCCGCTCGCCATCCTCGACGGCATCCCGCAGCCGCCCGTCTCCTCGCTCTTCCTCGGCTACAAGCGCGAACAGGTGGGCCATCCGCTGGACGGGTTCGGCGGACTCGTCCCCGCGATCGAGCACCGCTCCGTCCTCGGCGTGCTGTTTTCCTCGAGCATGTTTCCGGACCGCGCGCCGGCCGGTCATGTCGGCCTGACCATTTTTGCGGGCGGCCTGCGCCAGCCGGAGACCGCGCGCCTGGCGACGGACGAACTGCTGGCGCGCATCGCGCCCGACCTGCGCGAACTGGTCGGCGTGAACACCCCGCCCGACTTCATCAAGCACACCTTCTGGCCCCGGGCCATCCCCCAGTACGTCCTCGGCTACGAGCGCTACCTCGAGGCGATCAACCGGCTCGAGCTCTCGGCCGGCGGCCTGTTCATCGGCGGCAATGTCCGCGACGGCATCTCGCTGCAGGATTGCATCAAGTCGGGCGAAAAACTTGCCCGGAAAGCAGCCGAATTCGTCGCGCAATAATGGTACCTTGGGCGGGCCGTCTCGCCACTTGACTACCCCCCTCGGTCGGGTAGCCTCCCGCGCCTTTATTCCGATGGCGCAAGATCTGAAAGACACCCTCCTGCTTCCCAAGACCGATTTCCCCATGCGGGCAAGTCTGGTGCAACGCGAGCCGGCCCGGGTCGCCCATTGGGCGAAAACCGATCTTTATGCCGCCATCCAGCGCCGCCGCGAAGGCGCCCCGGCCTTCGTCCTGCACGACGGCCCGCCCTTCACCAACGGCGACGTCCACATCGGCACCGCCCTCAACAAGACCCTCAAGGACATCATCAACCGCTACAAGTCCATGCGGGGCTTCCGCACGCCGTACGTGCCGGGCTGGGACTGCCACGGCCTGCCCATCGAGCAGAAGGTGACCGCCACGATCCGCGAGGAAAAGCGCACCGTCACCACCGCCGGGCTCCGCGCCGAGTGCGACGCCTTCTCCGAAAGCTGGATCGCCAAGCAGACCGCCCAGTTCAAACGCCTCGGCGTCCTCGCCGACTGGGCCCATGAATACAAGACCAAGGCTCCCGCCTTCGAGGCCGACATCGTCCGCACCTTCGCCGCGTTCGTCGAAAAGGGCCTCGTCTACCGCAGCAAGAAACCCGTCTACTGGTCCATCCCGTTCGAAACCGCCCTCGCCGAGGCCGAGATCGAGTACAAGGACCACACGTCCATCGCCATCTGGGTGAAGTTCCGATTGCCGGATGGTGAAGTTGATAAGACCTCCATTATAACTACAAAGCCTGTTTACTTTGTCATCTGGACCACCACACCTTGGACGATACCCGCCAACCTGGCGATTGCGGTAAATCCGGAAGTAAATTATGTCGTCGCCGATCTCGGCAACGAATGTATCATTGTTGCGGAAGCGTTGCTAAGCTCAGTGCTCGCCGCCGCGAAAATTGAGGCACAGCCCGTTATCATTTGTAGAATTCAAGGTGCTGCTCTCGAGGGCCTGCAGGCCCGCCACCCCTTCATCGACCGCGCCTCGCCCGTCGTCCTCGCCGACTACGTCACGACCGACAGCGGCACCGGCGCCGTCCACACCGCCCCCGGCCACGGCGCCGAGGATTACCAGACGGGTCTCAAGTACAAGCTGGAGATCTACTGCCCGGTCGGCGACGACGGCCGGTACCTCGACGACGGCCGCATGCCCGCCGACCTCGTCGGCCTGACCACGCTCGAGACGGTCGAGGATCTCGCCGCCAAGCGACCCGCGCCCGCCAACCTCGGCGTCCTGAAGAAACTCGCCGCCGCCGCCGCCCTGCTCGCCAAGGCCAAGTATCCGCACAGCTACCCGCATTGCTGGCGCTCCAAGACCCCGATCATCTTCCGCGCCGTCGACCAGTGGTTCGTCTCGCTCGACGCCGCCGGGGTGCGGGCGACCGCTTTGGCCGAGATCTCCAGGATCGCGGAGAACCATGGCTGGATCCCCGCCTGGGGCGAGGCCCGCATCCGCGGCGCCGTCGAGTCGCGACCGGATTGGTGCATCAGCCGCCAGCGCTCGTGGGGCGTGCCGATCCCCGCGTTCTTCGGCGCGGACAAGCAGGCCTTCCTCGACGCCGGCGTGGCCCGCGCCGTGGCGGACAAGATCGCGACCCGCGGCACCAATTTCTGGTATGACGCCTCCCCGGCGGAGATCCTCGACGGCGTGAACCTGCCCGCCGGCTGGCCCGCGCCGGCCACGCTGACCTGCGGCCGCGACACCCTCGATGTCTGGATCGACTCCGGCTCGTCGCAAGCCGCCGTGCTGCGCCGCGGCCAGGGTGGCACCCACTGGCCGGCCGACCTCTACCTCGAGGGCAGCGACCAGCACCGCGGCTGGTTCCAGTCCTCCCTCTGGTGCAGCGTCATCGCCTTCGGGAGCGCGCCCTACAAGGCCGTCCTCACCCACGGCTTTATCGTCGACCACGAGCGCAACAAGATTTCCAAGAGCAGCACCTACGAGAAGCCGCAGACGAGCGACGCCTACATCGCCGAGCACGGCGCCGATGTCATCCGCCTCTGGATCGCCTCGCAGAATTTCCGCGACGACATCCCGATCTCCAAGGAGATCCTGTCACACGTCAACGAGACCTACCGGATGCTCCGGAATACGTTCCGCTTCCAGCTTTCCAACCTGTTCGATTTCGACGCGGCGCAGCATGCGCTGCCCGTGGACCAACTGGACGTACTCGACCGGTGGGCGCTGCACCAGACCGCCAACCTGATCGACGAATGCACCCAGGCCTACGACGCCTATGAGTTCCACCGCGTCTACCAGCTTTGCAACCAGTTTTGTTCGGTCACCTTGTCGGCTACCTATCACGACATCCTGAAGGATCGGCTCTATACCCTCGCCGCCGGCAGCCCCCTGCGCCGGTCCTCCCAGACGGTCATCCGCCATATTTTCTCGAGCCTGGTCAAGATCCTCGCACCGTTCATCCCTTTCACCGCCGACGAGGCCTGGAGCTTCGCCACCACCGGCCGGGAATACGGCGGCGAATCCATCCACCTGCAGGACTGGCCCATCGCGCCAGCCGGATGGCTCGATGTGACGGTCGAGGCGGATCTGACTGCGCTGTTGCAGCAACGCACCCGGGTGAACGAGGCCCTCGAGCCCCTCCGCCAGGCCGGCACGATCGGCAAATCGCTCGACGCGACGCTGGTTCTCACCGGGGCGCCGGAAGATGCGCTGTTTCGCGTCCTGGCACGGCACCGCGATTTTCTCGCCGAACTCTTCATCGTATCCCATGTCACTCTCACGGCCCAACCCACCCCCGCCGTGACCATCACCGCCCACCACGCCCGCGAAGCCGGCTTTGTCCGCTGCCCGCGCTGCTGGCGCTGGGTGCCAAAACTTATTCACACGCAGCACGGAGAGGTTTGCCCTCGGTGCGAAGAAGCCCTTAACTCCTAACCCGACCCTTTATGGCCACGAAGAAAAAGACTCCCGTCAAGAAACCCGCCGCGGTGAAACCGGCCAAGCCCGCCGCGACCAAGCCGGTCGCCGCCAAGCCGGCCCCCAAGCCCGCCGCTCCGGCCGCGAAGAAGGGCGCCTCACCGGCCCCGGCCAAGGGCGCCAAGCCCGGCCTGAACGCCGCCGAGCTCAAGCGCATGCTCCTCGAGCGCAAGGCCGCGCCCAAGGCCATCGCCTTCAGCCTCGATGAGGTCCGCGAGATCGCCAAGAAGCACGAGAAGCTGGCCGAGACCGCCGCCAAGACCGGCAAGAACGGCAAACCCATCGCCGCCGCCAAGCTGCTCGACCCCCTCGCCAAGCTCGAAAAGCCGGCCAAGCCCCACCATGTGAAGGCCGCCTCGCTGGCCGACATCCTCGGCTTCAACCCCAAGAAGGGCAAGCAGGCCGCCACCATGATCGACGAGAAGGATGTCCCCGAGAAATTCCGCCGCTACTACCGCCTGCTCCTCGACCTGCGCCACCATGTGCTCGTCCAGCTCGGCGAGCACACCGAGGAGACCCTGCTCAAGTCGGCCAAGGACGATTCCGGCGACCTCTCCGGGTACGGCCAGCACATGGCCGATGCCGGCACCGACACCTTCGACCGCGACTTCGCCCTCAGCCTCGTCTCCAACGAGCAGGAGGCCCTCTCCGAGATCGAGGCCGCCATCAAGCGCGTCCATGCCGGCACCTACGGCATCTGCGAGGCCACCCAGAAGCCCATCGCCCGCGAACGCCTGCTCGCCGTGCCCTTCACCCGCTATTCCGCCGAGGCCAAGAAACAGGTCGAGCGCCATTCGCACCGCTCGATCGAGCGCGGCGGCCTGTTCGGTGACGGCACCGAGGAGGACGGCGGCAAGATCGCCGCCGACGACGACGGCGGCGAATAAGCGCCGGATTTACGCCGAGGATTACGACTTAAGCTTGATGCCAGCCCAGCCGCCATCGGCCGAAGACCGCCGCGGACCCCCGGGCTCCGTAAAATCGGAAACCACAAAGCGCGATTCGCACCTCAGCCGCGTCCTGGCCTACCGCCGCTTCTGGCTGATGGCCGGCGTGCTCCTCGGCCTCGACCAGTGGACCAAGCACGCGATCAACGCCCGTCTGGCCCTGGGCAGCTACGGCCCGGGCGCGAACATTCCGGTTTTCCCGGGTTTCTTCAACCTCGTCCACGTCGGCAACACCGGGGCGGCCTGGAGCATGTTCACCGGCGCGAGCACCCTCCTGGCCCTGCTTGCGGCGGGCACGCTGCTGGCGGTCTTCCTTTGGCGCCGGCCGCTCGGCCTCGCGCAGCCGGTCGCCCAGGTCGCCTTCGGCCTCCTCTGCGGCGGCATCGTCGGCAACCTCACCGACCGGCTGCTGCACGGCCACGTGATCGATTTCATCGACCTGCATTTCGGCAGCTACATCTACCCGACCTTCAACGTGGCCGACTCCGGCATCTTCCTCGGCGTCGTCACGTACCTCCTCTGGTCGCTGCGGCAGCCGCAGCCGGCGGCAAGTAACAAGTAACAAGGTTCAAGTGCCGAGTGGCGAAGCTCCGGCCTTGTCCCTTGTCCCTTGCCCCTTGTCACTTCGTGGAATGAGCCCCGCTCATTCCACGTTCGCGATCTGCTCCCGCACGCGCTCGAGCTCGTTCTTGAACTCGATCACCTGCTGGGAAATCGCCAGGTCGTTGGCCTTGCTGCCGATGGTGTGGATCTCGCGGCCGATCTCCTGCAGGATGAATTCCGCCTTCCGGCCGACCTCGCCGCCGCTGCGCAGCAGGTCCCTGAACTGGGTGAAATGGCTGCGCAGGCGCGTGATCTCCTCCGTCACGTCGCAGCGGTCGGCGAACAGCGCGACCTCCTTCAGCACGCGCTCGTCGCCGACATCCAGCGCCAGGCCGGCCTGCCGCAGCCGCTGGAGCAGCTGCTCCCGGTAGCCGCCGGTCACCAGCGGCGCCCGCTGCGCGATCACCTCCATGGCGCCGTGCAGCTTCTCCAGCCGGCCGAGAAAATCCACCAGCAGGGCCTCGCCCTCCCGCGCCCGCATGGCGGCAAACCCGCGCAGGGCCTCGGACAGCGTCTTGAGCAGCAGCTTGCCCGTCGCCTCGTCCGCCGGCAGCTTGGTCCCGGTGCGCTGCGCGCTGGCGACCGCCCAGAGCAGCTCGCCCGTCGGCTCAAACTTGATGTTGCGCGCCCGGGCCAGCTTCGCGAGTTCCTCCAGGGTCGCGGCCACGGCCGCCTGGTCCCAGCCGGTGCCCGCCGCCGACGGGCCCGTGACCTCCGCGGCCACGTGCACCTTGCCGCGCAGCGCGACCTTGCGGACGGCGTCACCGACGGCGGATTCGAAGCCCTGCCACTCCTCGGGGAGCTTCTGGGTCAGATCCAGCCCGCGGCGGTTCACGGAGTCCACCTGCACCGTCAGGGTCTGCTCCCCGAGGGCGGCGGTGGCGCGGCCATAGCCAGTCATGCTGTTCATCGAACAGAAGTAACAAGGATCAAGGGACAAGTGGCAAGAGTCCTCATGCCGTCGCGATATCAGTCTACCGTGTCGTCCTTGGCCGCGATGGAGGAAAAGATGCGCTTCAGCTCATCCGCTTCGGCTGCCAGCTGCTCCCTTTCTTTCCGCAGCGCGGCGCCGGTCCCGCAGTTGAGCAGGCGCAGCCACAGTCCGGTCTCCCTCGCCTCTTTCCGGCATATTTTGATGCGGTAAAAGAAATCCTTCCGGCTCAAACCTTCCTGCGCTTCGAGATAATTGGCTGCGACCGAGCCGGAGGAGCGCACCACCTGCTTCGCATCTTCATAATTGGATACGCTCTTCGGCAGTTGATCGATAAAACGCCGCAGTCTCAGCGCAAATCCGAATGTCCGTTCGACCAAATCCCGTGGCTGATCGGGCATGGCCTTGTCACTTGTTACTTGTCCCTTGCTCCTTGGTCGCGGAGAGAATCGCCGCGACCTGCTGCACATCCTTGTCCCCCCGGCCGCTGAGGTTCACCACCAGGATCTGGTCTGGCTTCATTTCCTTCGCGCGCTTCAGGGCGTGCACCAGGGCGTGGGTCGACTCGAGCGCGGGGATGATGCCCTCCAGCCGCGAGCAGAGCTGGAACGCCGCGAGCACCTCGTCGTCCGTCGCATAGGCGTAGTCGATCCGCTTCCGGTCGCGGTAATAGGCGTGCTCGGGCCCGATGGCCGCGTAGTCGAGGCCGGCGGACACCGAATGCGTCAGCTCGATCTGCCCGTCGGGATTCTGCAGGATGTACGTCTTGCCGCCCTGCAGCACGCCGAGCTTGCCGCCCTCGAAGCGCGCCGCGTGCTCGCCGCGCCGGATGCCGCGGCCGCCGGCCTCGACGCCGGTGAGCCGGACCGCCGCGTCGTCGAGGAAATCAAAGAAACACCCGATGGCGTTGCTGCCGCCGCCGACGCAGGCGACGATCTCGTCCGGCAGCCGGCCCTCGCGCGCCAGGATCTGTTCGCGCAGCTCCTGCCCGATGACGCGGTGAAAATCCCGGACCATCATCGGGTACGGGTGCGCGCCGAGCGCCGAGCCGAGGATGTAGTGGGTCGTGCGGACATTGGTCACCCAGTCGCGCATCGCCTCGTTGACCGCGTCCTTGAGCGTTTTCTGGCCGGCCTCGACCGGCACGACCGTGGCGCCCATCAGGCGCATCCGGAAAACGTTGAGGGCCTGCCGCTCCATGTCGACCGAGCCCATGTAGACCGTGCACTCGAGCCCGAACTTCGCGCACACCGCCGCCGTGGCCACGCCGTGCTGGCCCGCGCCGGTCTCGGCGATGATCCGCTTCTTGCCCATGCGCCGCGCGAGCAGGGCCTGCCCGAGGGCGTTGTTGATCTTGTGCGCCCCGGTGTGGAGCAGGTCCTCGCGCTTGAAATAGATCTTCGCCCCGCCGCAGTGGCGGGTCAGCCGCTCCGCGAAATACAGCTCCGTCGGCCGGCCGGCGAATTCCTGCAGGTGCTGCCGCAGCTCCCGCTGGAAGCCCGGGTCCGTCCGGGCCTTCGCATAGGCGGCCGTCAGCTCGGCCAGCGCCGTCATGAGGGTCTCGGGCACGAAGACCCCGCCGTAGGGGCCGAAGTGGCCGGCCGCGTCCGGCAGGGCGGCCGGGCCGGTGACGGCCGGCGGTTGGTCGGGAGCGACGGGGACGGGCGTGGAGCTGGCGGCAGGCATGGGCGGAAACGAGTAGATGCCCGGCCGGCGGAACGCAAACGGGATTTCGCCAAAGCTGTCGCGGCGGTCTATGACCGCCGCTGCATGAAGCGTTCACACCCGCTTGACCGTCAGCAGCGTGTAGTCGTCCCGCAGCCCGGCCGTGCCGGAGAAATGTTCCACCGCCGCGAGGATGGCGTCGTTCACCTGCCGCGCCGAGCCGCCGTGGGCCGACCGGAGGGCGTCGGCCAGCCGGGCGCCGCCAAACTCCTGGTCGGCCTCGTTCGGCGCCTCCGTCAGGCCGTCGGTGTAAAGCACGAGCGTCGAGCCCGGGGCGAAGGCCAGCTCGCGGTCCTCGATCGCCGCGTCGAACACGTCCGGGCTCACCAGGCCCACCGGCATCCCCTCGGAGCCGGCGTACTCGCTCACGAAGACCCCGGTCGCGGAATCGGGCCGGGACAGCAGCGGCAGCTCGTGGCCGGCCCGGGCCACCGTCACGAGGTTCCGGACCGTGTCGACCACGGCATAGGTCATGGTGATGTACATGCCCTCGCGCATGTCGCCGGCCAGTGACCGGTTCAGCCCCGCGAGCACGCGCGCCGGCGAGTCGTGCAGGGGCGCGCTCTGGCGCAGGGTCGTCCGGCAGATGGCCATGAGCAGCGACGCCGACACGCCCTTGCCCGCCACGTCCGCCACCGCCACGCCGACGCGGCCGGGTCCGAGCCGGAAGACATCGTAGAGGTCGCCGCTGACCTTCTGCGCCGCGAGGTAGCGGGCGTCGAGGTCCAGCCCCGGCACCTCCGGCATCGCCTGCGGCAGCAGCATCCGCTGGACGTCGCTGGCCAGGGCGAGGTCGAGGTCGAGTTTCTGCTTGCCGACCTGCAGGTTCAGGAAATCGGCGTTGTGCACCGCCAGGCCGGCCTGCTCGGCCAGCGCCTCCACCAGCGTGTAATCCGTCTCGGTGAACGGCCGCCCGTCGGCCGCGTTGCAGACGCAGAGCACGCCGGTGAGCCGCTGGCGCACCATGATGGGCGCGGCGATGACCGAGCGCACCACCAGCGCGATGTCCTCGTGTTTCACGATGCGCGGGTCGTCCGCGGCGTTGACGATCAACTCGCCCCGGCCGGTGGCCGCCACGCGGCCGACCACGCCCTCGCCGACGGGGAACGATTCCGACTTCAGCACCTGCTCGAGGAATTTGGCGCGCGTGCCCATCTTCATCCGCTGGCTGTCGGGGATGGGCCGGTGCGGCGGGAACAGGCCCTCCACCGCCACGCCGCGCATCAGGTCGTCCGCGCCCTTCTCGAAGATGCAGGCGCTCAATGCCCCGGTGCTCTGGATCGCGGCGTGGACGATGCGCTGGAACAGCTCTTCGCGCGGCAGCCGCTCGCCGACGGCGTCGACCATCGTGTGCATGTAGTTCAGCACGATCTGCCGCTCCTCCATCAAATTCTGCTTCTCCTCCTCCAGCCGCGCCGCCTCGCGCTGGGCGCGCCAGTACAGGGCGTACACCAGCACCGCGCCGACGAAGCCGCCGAACAGGAAGTGCATCATGGGGACAAACTCCCGCAATCCGGCGGAAATGCCGAGCCGAAATCGCGGCGGCGCATCTTCCCTGCCTGTGGGCGGGGTGCCCTCACCCCGCGGGTTTCAGTCATCGATGCCCATGCCTCGCGGGGTGAGGGCACCCCGCCCACAAAAACATCCCCGGCCGTCCGCGCGCCTCAGCGCAGCTCCACGCGGTTGCGCAGGAAGGCCAGCACGTCCTGGAACCGCGCGGCGTTCCCCGCGTCGGCCGAGACCAGGTGCTCGTGCGCCTCCAGCACCAGCCGGGCGCTCTCGATCTCCGTCTTGGCCTTCGCGTCGAGCGCCTGCGCGCCGCCGCCGAAATTCATCGGGAAGGCGCCCGCGTCCACCGTCGTCAGCCGGTGCAGGCCGAGGTTGCGGATCAGCTCCAGGTTGCGCTCCCCCACCCGCGCGAGCGTCAGCGTGCCCGGCGGCGTCAGCCGGCGCAGCTCCAGCGCCGCGCCCGCCAGCACGCCGAGGAAGGTGCTGTCCATGCTCGTGCACTGCTGGAAATCCACCGCGAAGCGCGTCTTGCCCTGCCGGATCATCTCGGCGATGAAATCCTTCAGGCTGCCGCTGTTCGTGAACGACGCCCGGCCCTCGATGCGCACCAGCACCGGGTCGGCGTAGGCATCGACGAGAAAGGTCGGTTTGGCGGAATCCGGCATGGCGTGGATGGCAGGGCAAATCCTCGGGATGGGCCGCGCTTTGTCGAGCACGACCCGCGGGACCGCGGGTTAATTTTTCGCCACAATCTGGCGCAGCACAAAGGGCAGGATGCCGCCGTGCTGGTAATAGTCGATCTCGATGGGCGTGTCGATGCGGCAGCGCACGGGGACGTTCACGACCGTCCCGTCCCGGCGGGTGACCTTGAGCGTGAGATCCTGCTGCGGCCGGATCGCGGCGGTGAGGCCGACGACATCGTAGGTCTCGGAGCCGTCAAGCTGCAGGGTCTGGACCGTCGTGCCTTCCTTGAACTGGAGCGGGAGCACGCCCATGCCGACGAGGTTGGAGCGGTGGATGCGCTCGAAGCTCTGCGCCACCACGGCCTTGACGCCGAGGAGTTTGGTGCCCTTGGCCGCCCAGTCGCGCGACGAGCCGGTGCCGTATTCCTGGCCGGCGAGGATGATGAGCGGCGTGCCGGCCTGCTGGTAGGCCATCGCAGCGTCATAGATCGAGGTCTCGGCGCCGTCGGGCCCGAGGGTGTTGCCGCCCTCCTTGCCGCCGAGCATGAGGTTCTTGATGCGGACATTGGCGAAGGTGCCGCGAGTCATCACCCGGTCGTTGCCGCGGCGCGAGCCGTAGCTGTTGAAGTCCTCGAACGCCACGCCGTGCCCGAGCAGGTACCTGCCGGCGGGCGAGCTCTTCTTGATGGCGCCGGCGGGCGAGATGTGGTCGGTCGTCACGCTGTCACCGAAGAGGCCGAGCGCGCGGGCGCCCCTGATCCCGGCGATGCTGCCGGGCGTCAGGGAGAAGTCCGTGAAGAACGGCGGCTCCTGGATGTAGGTCGAATCCGCGTCGAAGGCGTAGACGTTGCCCGTGCGGGACGGGATCTCGTTCCACTTCGGGTTCTGCGCGGCGAAGTTGCGGTAGAGCCGGCGGAACACCTCGGGCTTGAGCGCGGCGGCCATCTGGTCGCGGACCTCCTGCAGGGTCGGCCAGAGGTCCTTGAGCATGACCGGGGCGCCGGACCGGTCGGTGCCGATCGGCTCCTTCGTCATGTCGATGTCCACCCGGCCGGCGAGCGCGAAGGCGACGACCAGCGGGGGCGACATGAGGAAGTTCGACTTGATGTTCTGGTGGACGCGGGCCTCGAAGTTCCGGTTGCCCGAGAGCACGGAGGCGGCGACGAGGTCGTGCTTCACCACGGCCTCCTCGATCGGCGCGGCCAGCGGGCCGGAGTTGCCGATGCAGGTGGTGCAGCCGTAGCCGACCGTCTGGAAGCCGAGCTGGTCGAGGTAGGGCGAGAGGCCGGTCTTGTCGAGGTAGTCGGTGACGACGCGCGAGCCGGGGGCGAGCGAGGATTTCACCACGGGGTTCACCCGCAGGCCCTTCTCGACCGCCTTCTTGGCCAGCAGGCCGGCGGCGAGCATGACGCTCGGGTTGGAGGTGTTGGTGCAGCTCGTGATCGCGGCGATCAGCACGGAGCCGTGGCCGATGCGCGTGCCGTTGACCTGGGCGCTGACCGTCGTGAATTCCGCGGCCGGCCTGCCAAAGCCGTTTTCGGCGACGGGCGTGGAAAACGCGCCGACGAAGCTCTCCTTCATCTTCGGCAGCTCGATGCGGTCCTGCGGGCGTTTCGGGCCGGCGACGCTGGGGACGACGGTGGTGAGGTCGAGCTCGACCACCTGGGAATAATCGATCTGGCCCTTTTGCGGGATGCCCCACAGGCCCTGCGCCTTATAGTAGGCCTCGTAGGTGGCGACGTGCGCCTCGTCGCGGCCGGTGGCGCGGAGATAGGCCGAACACTCGCCGTCGATCGGGAAGAAGCCCATCGTCGCGCCGTATTCGGGCGCCATGTTGGCGATGGTCGCGCGGTCGACGACCGGCAGCGCCGCGGCGCCGGGGCCGAAGAACTCGACGAACTTGCCGACGACCTTCGTCTTCCGCATCTGCTGCGTGACGGTGAGCGCGAGGTCGGTGGCGGTCACCCCCTCGCGGAGCGCGCCGGTCAGGTGGACGCCGACCACGTCGGGCGTGAGGAAATACACCGGCTGGCCGAGCATGCCGGCCTCGGCCTCGATGCCGCCGACGCCCCAGCCGACGATGCCGATGCCGTTGATCATCGTCGTGTGCGAATCGGTGCCCACGAGCGTGTCGGGATAGTAGACGTCCCCGGCGTGCAGCACGCCCTGGGCGAGGTACTCGAGGTTGACCTGGTGGACGATGCCGATGCCGGGCGGGACCACCTTGAAGGTGTCGAAGGCCTGCATGCCCCACTTGAGGAACTGGTAGCGCTCGCGGTTGCGCGTGAACTCCAGGTCGAGGTTCTTCTTCAGCGCCTCCGCGTTGCCGGAGAAGTCCACCTGCACCGAGTGGTCGACCACGAGGTCGACCGGTACGAGCGGCTCGATGACCTTCGGGTTCTTGCCGAGCTTGGCGACGGCGGAGCGCATGGCCGCGAGGTCCACCAGCAGCGGCACCCCGGTGAAATCCTGCAGCACGATGCGCGCGACCACGAACGGGATCTCGGCGGTGCGGTTCTCGTTGGGCCGCCAGGCGGCGAGCTCCCGGATGTTCGATTCCATGACGCGCTGGCCGTCGCAGTTGCGCAGCACGGCCTCGAGGACGAGCCGGATGCTCACCGGCAGGCGCGAGACCGGGAAGCCGGCCTGTTCGAGCGCGGGCAGGGAATAGAATTTCTTGCCGGCCGCGAAGGTCTGGAGGGTGTTGAAGGGATTCGGGAGGCTCATGGTTTTGATCGGAAATTTTGTGGGCGGGGTGCCCCACCCCGCGGGATGCAGGCCTGAGCCGGGTGAGGGCACCCGGCCCACAGGAAGAGCAGTTACCCGGCCAAGGCCGCCTTGACCGCGGCGAGATTGGGCAGGTCCTTCGGGGTCGGGGTCTGCTCGGCGTACTTGATGACCCCGTCCTGCCCGATGACGAACGCCGCACGGGCGGCCGTCTCGTACATGCCGACGAGGTTCGGGAACACCACGCCGTAGGCCTTGATGACGGTCTTGTTCAGGTCGGAGAGCAGCGTGACCTTGATGTTGTTGGCCTTGGCCCACGCCTCCTGCGCGAAGGGATTGTCCACGCTGATGCCGTAGACCACCGCGCCGAGGTGCTCGTAGTCGCCCAGCCCGGCTGTCGTGTCGCACATCTCCTGGGTGCAGACGCCCGTGAAGGCCGCGGGGAAGAACAGGAGGACCGTCTGCTTCTTGCCGAAGTTGTCGCTCAGGCGGATTTCCTTGGGGCCGTCGGCGGCCTTGGTCTTGAGGGTGAAATCGGGGGCTTGGGTGCCAACGGCGAGGGGCATGGGAGGAATGGGTTGGTGGTCGTGGTGGGCGGCGGGATTCGTCGCGTGGAGCCGGATAACTAGAACCTCCCCCGTTCGCGCCGCAATCCCTTTTAGGCGGGTATGACGGCGCCTGCTAAATGCGCCCTGCCGCCCATTAGCCGGGCTGTCGGCGCCGGGCCGGATACGATTTCCTCCTTTGCGCTGGACGAGCCGTGCGCCGCGGCTCAAAACCATGGCTTCGTGGCCACCCTCCCGAAGCACGACGCCCCCGCGCTGGAAGCAGCAATCGATCGCGTGGCCGCCGGCATTGCCCAACGGCACGCGGCCACCCCCCACCTGCTCCTGCTCGGCATCGCCAACGGCGGCATCGTCCTCGCCCAACGGCTGGCCGCGCGCCTGAAAAAGGCCGGCCTGAAGCCCGGCCTCGGCACCATCGACATCTCGTTCCATCGCGACGACATCGGCCGCCACCCCATCCCCAAGGAATTCTCCCCGACGATCATCCCCCACGACGTCAACGGCGCCACCGTCGTGCTCGTGGACGACGTCCTCCACTCCGGCCGCACCGTCAAGGCCGCCCTCGATGAACTCTTCGACCACGGCCGGCCGGCCACCGTCGAACTTGCCGTGCTCATCGACCGCGGCGGCCGCAAGCTCCCCGTCGCCGCGAAATGGTGCGGGCTGGCCGTGAACGCCACCGACGCCGAGAAGGTCGTCGTCCGCCTCGACCCGCACACCCCCGCCAAGGACACCTTCGCCCTCCAGCCGGCCCGGCGCCGGACCGCGACCCCGTTCCCCGCGACTTCCCCCTGACGCCCGCTGCCCGAACCAACCTCCCGCCCACCGTGCCCTGGACCCGCAAACACCTCCTGACGATCGAGGAACTCAGCCGCGCCGAGATCGAGCAGATCCTCGCCACCGCCGGCGCCTTCCGCCGCATCCTCGACCGCAAGGTCAAGAAGGTCCCCGCCCTCCGCGGCAAGACCATCGTCAATCTCTTCCTCGAGCCGAGCACGCGCACCCGCCTGTCCTTCGAGATGGCGGCCAAGCTCCTCAGCGCGGACGTGGTCTCCTTCGACGCCAACGCCTCCAGCACGACCAAGGGCGAGACCCTCCGCGACACCGCGCAGAACATCCAGGCGCTCAACGCGGACATGATCGTCCTGCGCCACTCCGCCAGCGGCTCGCCGCTCTACCTCAGCCGGGTGCTCAACATCCCCGTCGTCAACGCCGGCGACGGCGCGCACGAACACCCCACCCAGGCCCTCCTCGACGTCTTCACCATGCGGGAGAAGCTCGGCGACCTGACGGGCCGCAAGATCGTCATCCTCGGCGACATCCTCTTCAGCCGCGTCGCGCGCTCCAACATCCATGCCCTGAACAAGCTCGGCGCCAACGTCACCGTCGTGGGCCCGTCCACCCTCGTGCCGCACTGGTTCGAGGCGCTGGGCGTGGAGGTCTCGCACGACCTCCGCTCCGCCCTCGCCGACGCCGACGTCGTCATGCTGCTGCGCATCCAGCACGAGCGGCAGGGCACGACCCATTTCCCCTCCCTCGGTGAGTACACCGGCATGTTCGGCCTCAATTATACCCGCGCGGAGTGGATCAAGCCCGACGCCATCATCATGCACCCCGGCCCGATCAACCGCGGCGTCGAGATCGACAGCGACCTCGCCGACTCCCCGCGCAGCGTGATCCTGCAGCAGGTCACCAACGGCATCGCCGTCCGCATGGCCGCCCTCTACCTCTGCGCCGGCGGCCAGCCCGAGCACGTCATCGCACCGGTTGAATAAATCCCAAAGCCCCAAAACGCCAAAGGCCAAAGAAATCCCAGCATCCAAAATGAGCTTTCCCTCTCCGCTTTTGATTGTTTCCCCCGTTTGTTTGGCCTTTGGAGTTTGGCCTTTGGAGTTTTTCTCATGAGTTTTCTCTGGATCAAACACGGCCGCGTCATCGATCCCGCCTCCGCACGGGATGGGGTCGGCGACGTCTTCATCGCCGACGGCAGGTTCGTCGCCAAGCTCACCGCCGCGCAGAAAAAGTCGGCCCAGGTGATCGACGCCCGCGGCCTCGTCGTCTGCCCGGGCCTGGTCGACATCCACGTCCATTTCCGTGAGCCGGGCCAGACGCACAAGGAGACCATCCTCACCGGCGCCATGGCCGCCGCCGCCGGCGGGTTCACCAGCGTCGTGTGCATGCCCAACACCTCGCCGCCCGCCGACAACGCCGGCACCGTCGAACTGATCAACAACGCCGCCCGCAAGGCCCCCGTCCACGTCTACCCCACCGGCTGCATCACCGTCGGCATGAAGGGCCAGCAGCTCGCCCCGCACGGCTCGCTCAAGAAGGCCGGCGTCGTCGCCCTCACCGACGACGGCCTCTGCGTCGAGAGCAACGAGATCATGCGCCGCGCCGTCGAATACGCCAAGATGTTCGACCTCCCCGTCCTCGACCACTGCCAGGACGAGTCCCTCACCCGCAAGGCCGTCATGAACGAGGGCGTCGTCTCCACCCGCCTCGGCCTCCAGGGCTGGCCGCACGCCGCCGAGGACATCATCGTCGCCCGCGACATCATCCTCGCCCGCTACTCCGGCGCCCACATCCACCTCCAGCACATCAGCTCGGCCCATTCCGTCGAGCTCGTGCGCCGCGCGAAAAAGGACGGCATCAACATCACCGCCGAGGCCACGCCGCACCACATCGCCCTGACCGAGGAGGCGCTCGGCACCTACGACACCAACTTCAAGATGAACCCGCCCCTGCGCACCGAGGCGGACCGGAAAGCCATCATCGCCGGCCTGAAGGACGGCACCCTCGACTGCATCGGCACCGACCACGCGCCGCACGCCCCCGAGGAAAAGGACAAGGAGTTCGACTACGCGCCCAACGGCATCATCGGCCTGGAGACCGCCCTCCCCGTCTGCCTCGACGTCCTCGTCCGCCAGAACAAGCTCAAGCTCAGCCTCGTCATCGACCTCCTGACGCGCCGCGCCGCCGACATCCTGAAGCTCCCCGCCGGCACCCTGGCGCCGGGCGCCGCGGCCGACGTGTGCCTCTTCGCCCCCGACGAGACCTGGCACTATGACACCTACAAGGCCTTCAGCAAATCGATCAACTCCCCCTGGTCCGGGCAGAAGCTCACCGGCCGGGTGAAGACGACCCTCGTCGACGGCCAGGTCGTCTACGAAAACGGCAAGATGGTCTACGTGGTTTGATATTGGGCAGGGCAAGTCGTCCCTGTAGGGCCGGAGCTTGCTCCGCGCCTTCGCGCCGCGCGCGAAGCCGCCCTCGCCCCGGTTCAGCCGCAACCCAGGAACCCTGGCGAGCAATCCAGCATTCCCACATGACCTTGCCACAAAAAGCGCAAGAAGCTCAAAAATCCCCAACCGCCTCGTCGCTTTCAGCCCTCCGTCCTCCGTATTTTTTGTGCCTTCTGCCCTTTTGTGGCCAATCCTTCCAGCGATGTCCGTGATCGAAACTCCCCGCCTGGCTCTGCGGCAACTCACACCCGACGATGCCGCCTTCATCCTGGCGTTGCTGAACGACCCCACCTGGCTGCGCTTCATCGGTGACCGCGGCATCCGCTCCCTCGCTGACGCGCGGGCCTACATCCTCAACGGCCCCGTGGCCAGTTACACGCAACACGGCTTCGGCCTGTGGCTGGTCTCGCGCAAGGCAGACGCCGTTCCGGTCGGACTCTGCGGGCTGCTGAAACGCGATGTCCTCGACGACGTCGACCTCGGCTTCGCGTTTCTCCAACCGCACCAGGCGCAGGGTTATGGCGAGGAAAGCGCCGCGGCCACCCTCGTCTATGCCCGCAGCATCCTCGGCCTGCAGCGCCTCGTCGCCGTGACGTCCCCGGACAACGCCGGCTCGATCCGCCTGCTGGAGAAACTCGGGCTGTGCTACGAAAAGATGATCCGCCTGGCTCCCGCGGCCGAGGAAATCAGGCTGTTCGCGATCAATCTCTGTCCGAGCCTCAGCC
>CAYRDN010000017.1:0-14389 GCA_964423065.1 uncultured Oleiharenicola sp.
CCCGGCTTGGACGCGCAGGCAGGCGGTCGCCTGGCCGGCGTCGACCGGGACGAGATGAGGATCGGTGATGCGGCAGAGGTCGGCGGCGTGCTCGCAGCGCGGGGCGAAGGCGCAGCCGGTGATGGGCTGCGAGAGGTCGGGCGGCAGCCCGGGGATGGTGTAAAGCTCCCGGCCCTTGGGCTGCAGCGAGGGGATGGAGCGCTGCAGCGCGCGCGTGTAGGGATGGCGGGGCGAACGAAAAAGCGTGCGGGTGCCGGCCGTCTCCACGATGCGGCCGGCGTACATCACCTGCACGCGGTCGCAGAGGCCCGACACCACGCCGAGGTCGTGCGTCACGAAGATGACCGCCATGCGGTATTCCTGTTGCAGCCGCCGGATCAGGTCGAGGATCTGTGCCTGCACGGTCACGTCGAGCGCGGTGGTCGGCTCGTCGGCGATGAGGATCTCGGGGCGGGAGATGAGGGCCATCGCGATCATCACACGCTGGCGCATGCCGCCGGAAAATTCATGCGGATACGCGTGAAGGCGCGCCGCGGCGTCGTTGATGCCCACGGCCTCCAGCATGGCGAGTCCGCGCGCGAGGGCGTCCCGCTTGGAAATCTTCTCGTGGATGAGCAGCGGCTCGATGAGCTGCGCGGAGATGCGCAGGTACGGATTGAGCGAGGTCATCGGGTCCTGGAAGATCATCGCGATGCGCCGGCCGCGGATGTCCCGCAGCCGGGCGGCCGGGCAATGCAGGAGGTCGAGGCCGCCGAACCGCGCCGTGCCACCCTCGATCCGGCCGGGCGGCTGGGGGACGAGCCCCAGGAGGGAGTAGCAGGTGACGGACTTGCCCGAGCCTGATTCGCCGACGAGGCCGAGGGTCTCGCCGGCCTCGAGGGAGAAACTGACGCCGTCCACCGCCCGGCAGACCCCGCTGCGCGTGTGGAAGGAGGTGCGGAGGTCGGTGACTTCGAGCAGGGGCATGGCGGCAACGCCGAGGCTGGGAGCGAGCCCTCGTGCGGCAACGACTAATTTGGCGGCGGCGGCCGGGCGGGGAGCTGGCGCCACGCGGCCACGACCGTCGCCGGGTCGATCGTGCTCATCGGCGCGGCCGGATCGGGTCCGGGCGGCACGACCAGCCGGACCGCGGCGGTGGTCGGCGTGGGGGCATAGAGCGCCGGATCGATGCGGGCGAAGAGCACGACCAGCGGGCAGCCCATCGCGGCCGCGGCGTGGGCCGGGCCCGTGTCGACGCTGATCATGCTGTGGGCGGTCTCCTGCACCGCAAGCAGGCGGGGGATGGGCAGGTCGTCCGAGGCGGTGACGACGCCCTCGCACGCGCTCTCGCGCCGGATGGCCTCGGCCAGGTCGCGTTCCGCGGGCGAGCCGCAGATCACGACCCGGCTCGCGGGGAGTGCGCCGCGCACCTGGCGGATGACCTCGGCCCAGGCCGACTCGGGCCAGTATTTGAAGTTGGTGTTCCGCTGCCGGCGGCCGCGGCGCATGGTCTTCTTGTTGCCCGGCTGGACGAGCACCAGTGGCGCGCCCGCCAGTCCGCGGCGGGCGAGCCAGTCCGCACAATCGCGGCGGTCGGCCGCCGTGACCGCGGGGCGGGCATCGGGGGTGATCTCCGGACCGGCCGGGGGAAACGCGGCCGCCGGCAGCGCCACGGGAGTTTCAAGGGCCACGCGCAGGGCGTGGTGGAGGATGTTCTCGCCGGCCTGGCGCGGCAGGTCGCGCAGGGAGCAGATCCACTCCGGCCCGATCCCGCCGCGCTGCAGCAGCCAATGGGTCTTGGCGTCGGGCTCGAAGACATAAACCGGGCCGGGGGCGCGTTGTCGCAACCAGGCGACGAGCTGCCATTGGCTGCGGTTGAGCCAGTAGGGCGTGCGCCGGCTGGTGAGCAGCCGCACGGGGCCGCAGGCGGGCACCCGTTCCATCAACGGCGGGGTCCACGGGCCGGCGGCGACCAGCTCGCAGGGCCGGCCATAGCGCTGCGCCAGGCGTTTCAGCATGGGGATGAGCAGCACCATGTCGCCGAAGGCGCCAAAGCGGACGACCAGCGGGGTGAGGGAGGCGGCGGCGGGCGGCGGTTCCATTTTCCGTCGGCTAAGGTTGGCGGGAGGCGGGGGGAGGTGGCGGTCCACCGCGGCCTGGACCGTTTCGAGCGTGAGGCGGAGCAGCGGCCGCGGACCGGAAGGATCGTCGGGCCGCAGGATCGCATGCGGCGTATCCCATGGGTGCCAGCGCCACGGCTCGAGCGGGCCGAAGAGGGCGACGACGGGCACATGGAAGGATGCGGCGAGGTGCAGCAGGCCGGTATCGATGCCGACGGCCAGGTCCATCCGCCGGAGGAGGGAGCCCATTTCCCGGATGGAGAGCTGCCGGCTCCAGTCGGTCCAGCCGCGCGCCAGCGGCGCGGGCAGGGCGGCGCGGATCTCCGCGTAATAATCCGCGTTGCCCGGCGCGTCGCAGAGATGGATGTCGCAGCCGCGTTCGTTGACGAGCCAGGCGATCAGCGCCGCGAAGTTTTTGGGCGACCAGTCCTTGGACGCGACGATGGACTTGGCGCAGACGAACACCCGCGGCCGGTCGCCCGCGGGCAGGGCGGCGTCGACCCGCCGGTCGGTGGCGGGGTCGGTCCAGTTTTCATTGCGGGTGTCGGTGACGGGAATCCCGTCGGCGCGGAGGATGTCGAGGAAGCACTCCACCTCGTGCCGGTCGGCGTAGGGGGTGCTGCGCTGGAGCAGCCAGGCGCGGCCCTCGGTCGCAAAGCCCACGCGATGGGGGATGCCGGCGAGCAGGGGCAGGATGGCGCTGGAGAACGAGCGGCGCAGGATGTAGCAGCGGTCGTAGCGCCGGGCGCGGAGAAAACGCGCGGCGCCGGGCAGGCTGGTCGGGAAATTGGCCGCGCGCCGGCGCTCGCCCTTCAGGCGCGGGCCATAGAAGAGGAGTTCGTCCTTGTAGGGGCAGAGGGCGAGGGTGTCGCCGGAGACCGGCTCGGCGAGCACGTCGATTTTCGCGCCGGGGAAGGCCTGGCGCAGGTTGCGGAGGAAGGGGATGGCGAGGACCGTGTCCCCGATGAAGCGGTAGCGGATCACGAGGATGCGCAGGGGACGTGGGTCGGGGAAAGGCATGGCGGCGGGATGGTAGCCAGTAGTGAGTAGCGGGTAGCGAGTAGAAAGTCGGCGCAGATAGGGGTGTCGGTTTTTTGTATGCTCACTACTCGCTCCCCGATACTCGCTGCTTCTGCCTAATACACCTCCGGGTAGCCCGGGCCGCGCGCCTTGAAGCGCCGGTGCACCCAGAAGTATTGCTCGGGCGCGAGGCGGACATGCTCCTCGATCAGCCGGTTGATGCGGACGGCGTCGGCCGCGGCGTCGGCGGTGGGGAAATTTTCCAGGGGTGGCAGGAGGGTGAGCGTGTAGGAGTGGTCGGCCTCGCGCTTCGCGAAAAAGGGCACGACGGCGGCGCCGGTCATCCCGGCGATCTTGCTGGTGGCGGTGTTGGTGATGGCCGGCACGCCGAAGAACGGGAGGATTTCGGACGACTTGGAGCGCTTGCCCTGATCGGGCGCGTACCAGATGGCGCTATTGCCCCGCAGGGCGCGGACCAGGCCGCGGAGGTCGTCGAAGTGCACGGCGGGCGACATGTGCCGGGCGCGCTGGCCCCGCATGAGGTGGGCGACGACGGGGTGGTTCGGGTCGCGGTAGAGCCCGCCCATCCGGTGCGCCTCGGCCATCAGCCGGCCGCAGATTTCCAGCGTGGTGAAGTGGGCGGTGAGCAGGAGGGCCCCGTGGCCGCGCGCGAGGGCCCGCTGCAGATGCTCGAGGCCGACGACCCGGTGCGCGGGCAGGCCGGCGGGGGGCGCCCACCAGCCGGCGCAGACCTCGAAGAGCCCGAGGGCCAGGGCGTCGTAGTGGGCGCGGGCGAGCGCGTGGATTTCCCGGGGTGATTTCTCCGGGAAGCACAGCCGCAGGTTGGCGAACACGACGCGGCGGCGGACCCGGAGGACATGAAACGCGAGCCAGCCGAGGCCGCGCGCGAGGAGCCGCTTCTCCGGCCAGGGCAGCTGGTCCGCCAGCCGGATGCACCCGAGGCCGAGCCAGGCCGGCCAGTATTGCGGCCCCCAGAGACGGGCGGTTTCGCGGTCGCGGCTCATGCGCGGCCCGGCGGGGGCGCGTGGCGGTAGAGCTGCGGGTTCAACGCCGGGTCGTTGTACATCTTGAACTGGTAATAGACGGAAAAGGTGCGGCGCCGCGCCAGGACGTCGGCGAACAGCTCGGCCAGGCAGCCGGCGAGGTCGGCGCGCTGGCGGCGGATGCGCGCGAGCTTTCCCGCGCATTTTTCCCGGTGGGCGGCGGTGGCCGCCGCGCGCACCGTCTCCTCCTGCATGTGGAATTCCTTGAGCGCGAGGATCGACAGGCGGTCGAGCATCATGCCGGGCGTCTCCGAGTTGCGCGGGCAGCCGGACTCGGGCGGCTGGAGCGCGGCGACCACGGCCTGGTCCATCTCCTCGGCGAAATTGTTCCGCTCCTGATTGAAGCGGTCGATGTTGCGCTTGGCCCGGTAGACGGCCTCGAAGCCCAGGTCGTCGCGCCGGGCGACATCCTCCTCATGCCAGAGGGAGAAGTTGCGGAGGTGGTTTTCCTCCAGCAGCCGCATGAATCCCTCCCCGGCGGCCGCCGGCGCGGCCACATGCCAGCGGGCGGTCAGATCGGTCTGGTGGGCGGCGAGCGCGGGGGCATCGAATTTCATGGGGTGGCAGGGGAATGGAGTTGAAGAAAAGCACGCCGGACACAAGCCTGCGCATTCTGTGCACTCCCGGCCAAATCCCGTCCCGGCCGACCGCCGGGGTGTAACGACGACCCCTGCCGACGGCTCCGCGCAACCGTTCCCGGCCAAAAAATGAAATCCCTGCTGGTCATCAAACCCTCCTCGCTGGGCGACATCGTGCATGCCCTGCAGGTGGTGCAGACCCTGGCCCGGGAGCGGCCGGACTGCCGGATCAGCTGGGTGGTGCGGGAGCGGTTCGCCGCCCTGGTGCAGACGGCGCCGTTCGTGCACGAGACGATCATCTTCCGCCGGCGGGACGGGTGGCTGGCCTTCGTGCAGCTGCTGCGCCAGCTCCGGCAGCGGCGGTTCGACGCCGTCTGGGACATGCAGGGACTGCTGCGCTCCGGCCTGATGACCGGGGCGGCGCGGGCGCCGCAGAAGTGGGGCCGGCGCGACGCGCGCGAGGGCGCGGGCTGGTTCTACAACCGCCGCATCGAGCTGCCGGCGGAACCCGGCCCGCATCATGCACTGGACATCCTGCAGCAATTTCTGCCCGCCGACGGGGTGGTCCCGCGGCTGGACTTCCCCCTGGTCCTGAAGAGCGGGGCCGCCTACCCGTGGCAGGCGTTCTTTGCCGGGGATCCGCGGAACAATTTCGTGATCTTCACCGACAGCCGCGGGGCGGAGAAGCAATGGCCGGGATTCAGCGAGCTGACCGCGCTGATCTTCGCCGCCATCCCGGACAGCCGGGTCGCCTGGTGCGCCGGCCACCGGGGCAGGCCCGCGGTCCCGGTGCCGGAAGGGCGCTTCCTCAACCTGACGGGCTGTCCGATGGACCAGATGATCGCCCTGGTGCGGCAGCCGGCGGTCTTCATCGGCAACGACAGCGGGCCGATGCACCTGTCGGCGGCGTCCGGCAACCGCGTGCTGGCCCTCTTCGGTCCGACCTCGCCCCGCCGGTTCGGCCCCTATCCCCTGGACGCGCCGCAGCACCGCACGGTGGAGGCACCGGGCGGGCAGCTGGACCGGCTTGCGGCCGCCGAGGTACTGGCGGCGCTGCTCGAACTGCGGTCCCGGGCGTGCTGAAGCCGGGCGGTGAAACCGGCGTAAATCGGGCGGAAAAAACGCGGCCGGCGCCGGTTCCGATTTGCGTTTCCGCACCGCGGAACAATGCTGGGAACGCCGCCCCGACCCGGCGGTCCCAGCCTACCGCCATGCCCGAACTGCTCATCATCAAGCCCTCCGCGCTCCGTGACATCGTGCACGGGCTGCAGGTCGCCACGTCCATCAAGGCTCAGCGGCCGGAGTGGCGCATCTCGTGGATCGTGCGCGACATTTTTTCGCCGCTCGTGCGCTCCTGCGGGGCGGTGGACCAGGTGTATGTGTTCCGGCGCGACGAGGGCGCCCGCGGCTTCCTGCGGCTGATGCGCGAGGTGCGGCAGAAAAATTTCGACCTGGTGATGGATTTCCAGGGCCTGCTGCGCACGGGGCTCATGACCAAGTGGAGCCGCGGCAAGCGCAAGGCCGGCCGCACGGACGTCCGCGAGGGCGCGGGCCTGTTCTATCAGGAAAAGGTGCCGCTGCCGCCCGGCGGCAGCCAGAGCCACGTGCTCGACATCCTCCTGCAGTTCTGTCCCCTCGCCGGCGCCGAGCCGCGGCTGGCCGGCCCGCTGCGCTTCCGCGACCTGGAGCGGCTGAACCTGAGCTTCATGGAGCCGCACAAGGGCGTGCGGCCGGTGCTGATCTTCCCCGACAGCGGCCAGAGCAACAAGAAGTGGAACGGCTTCGCGCAGCTCACGGCGTCGCTCATCCGCGAGGACGGCCGCAAGGTCGTGTGGGCGGGCAACCATTACCTGCCCTGCAAGGAATCCTTCCCCGACGGCACCTTCCTCAATCTCACGGGCAACACCAGCCTGACCTCGCTGCCGGCGCTGCTGGCCAAGGCGGACTGGGTGATCTCCAACGACAGCGGGCCGATGCACCTGGCGGCCGCGATGGGCCTCAAGACCATCGGGCTGTTCGGCCCGACCGACCCGCGCCAGTACGGGCCCTATCCGCTGAAGAGCCCGAAGAACTACGCCATCCAGGCGCCGGTCGGCGACCTGCGGCTGCTGTCGGCCAAGGAGGTCTTCTACCTCTTCAAGCGCATCGAGTCGTCGCTGCAGCGGACGCTGGCGCAGTCGGCCGCGGTGACGGCCTGAGGGCGGCCGGGCCGGTGCCCCCGCCCCCCAAATTTAGCCTGTTCAACCGAGGGGATCCGGGTTGAATGCCCAGCCATGCTCGACCCCAAACTTCTCCGGGAATCCCCCGAACTGGTCCGTGCGGCCATCGCCAAGAAGCATCTCGACGAGGCCGTGCTCGACCGGGCCGCGGCCCTGGATCTGGCCTGGCGCAGACTCGTGTCCGAGGTGGAGGCGCTCCGCGCCAAGCAAAAGGCGGCGAACAACGAGATGGCCGCGCTCAAGAAGGGCTCGCCGGAATTCATCGCCAAGGTCCAGGAGATGAAGGCGGTCTCGGCCCTCGCCAAGGCGAAGGAGGAGGAACTCAAGCCCGTGGAGGAAAAATGGCAGGCCGCGCTGCTGGAACTGCCCAATCTCCCGCACGCCAGCGTGCCGGAGGGCCGGACCCCGGAGCAGAACGTCGTGTTCGCGACCCACGGCGAACCCGGTTCGGCCTCGGCCCACGCCCGGCCGCACTGGGAGATTCCCGGCTTCGCCCACCTCATCGACTTCGCCCGCGGCGCGAAGGTGACCGGCGCGGGCTTTCCCTTCCTGATCGGCGACGGCGCAAAGCTCGCGCGCGCCCTGCTGCAGTTCTTCTTGGACGAGGATGTGAAGGCCGGCTACACCGAGGTCAGCCCGCCGATCTTCGTCAACGCCGCCAGCGCGACCGCCACCGGCCAGCTCCCCGACAAGGAGGGGCAGATGTATGAGACGCTCGACCAGCTTTACGCCGTGCCGACGGCGGAGGTGCCGCTGACGAATTTCTTCCGCGACGAGATCCTCGAGGAGGACGCGCTGCCGGTCTGTCGCTGTGCCTACACCCCGTGCTTCCGCCGCGAGGCCGGCAGCTACGGCAAGGACGTGCGCGGGCTCAACCGCGTGCACCAGTTCGACAAGGTCGAGCTGCTCAAGTGGGTGCATCCGTCGTCGAGCTACGACGAGCTCGAGAAGCTCCGCGCCGACGCCGAGCGGCTGCTGCAGCGACTGGAACTGCCCTATCGCGTGCTGCTGATGTGCGGCGGCGACCTGGGCTTTTCGCAGTCGAAGAAGTACGACCTCGAGGTTTGGGCCGCGGGCCAGCAGCGCTGGCTCGAGGTGTCGAGCTGCTCCAATTTCGAGGCCTTCCAGGCCCGCCGGGCGCAGATCCGCTTCCGCCCCAGGGCGACGGGCAAGCCCGAACTGGTGCACACGCTCAACGGCTCGGGCCTCGCCGTACCGCGCGTGCTGGCCGCGCTGCTGGAAAACAACCTGCAGGCCGACGGCCGGGTCAGGATCCCCGCCGCGCTGGTGCCGTATTTCGGCAAGGAGTCACTGAGCTTCAAATGATGGCCGGCCCGGCCGGAGCCGGCTCCTTCACCGCAGGGTCTCGCGTGGCAAAAAAAAGACAACCCGACTGGCCGGCGGTGGCGGAGTCCTTCGCCCAACGCATCCCGCATGGCGCGCTGCATCCGGCCGCGATGCGGAAGGCGGAGGCCGAGTATCTGCGGGAGAAACGGCGGAACGGGAAGCCTTCCCGCTGGGCCCTGGCCTTGTCCGGCGGGGCGGACTCGCTCGCGCTGCTGTTGATCTTCTGGGCAGAGGGCCCGGGGCGCCGGGGGCGGCATTTCGTTGTGCTGCACTTCAACCACCGGCTGCGCGGCAAGGCGGCGGACGCGGATGAAAAGTTCTGCCGGGACGTGTGCGCCGCGCTGGGCGTGACCTTTGTCGCCGGCTGCTGGCGCGCGGCCCCGCAGGGCGCCAGCGAGGCGGAAGCACGTGCGGCCCGGTTTGAGTTTTTCCAGCGCGAAATGCGCCGGCGGAAAATCCGCCTGCTGTGGCTGGCCCACCAGCAGGACGACATTGCCGAAACCATGCTCATGCGCCTGGCGCGGGGCAGCGGCACGGCCGGCCTCGCCGCGCCGCGGCCGGTGCAGGCTTTCGGCGACGGCCGGCTCCACTTGCGGCCGCTGCTCACGCTGAAGAAGGCCGTGATCGTGGCCGCATTGCGGCAAGCCGGGGCCGTTTGGCGTGAAGACGCTTCGAATGCGGGCGCCGATCATTTCCGCAACCGGATCCGGACGCGCGTCCTGCCCGCCTGGGCCAGGGCCGCGGGGCGCGACGCGGTGGCGGGCGCGGCGCTGTCGCGCGAACGGCTGGAGGAGGACGACCATGCCCTCGACGCCTGGCTGGAGGCGCTGGCCCCGCTGGGCCGCGACCGGCGGCTGGACTTGAGCGTCCTGGCCGGCCGGCCGCGGGCGATCACGCGGCGCGCGCTGCACCGGTGGCTGCTCGCGCAAAGGCAGCCGACGGACCTGTCGCGGCAGGGATTCGAGATGCTGCTGGCGGCCGTCGAGCGCGGCCGGCCGACGCGCTTCAGTCTCGGGCCGCGGGGCTTTGCGGTCATCCGGCAGGGTAAATTGCTATTCCAGAGAGGCTAGGGCCGGGCGTCGTCACAACGGCATCCGCGCGGGCCGCCGGCGCGCAGCAGTTTCGCGTCCAGGCGTGGAAAATCCCTCGGAAATTCAATCCCGGTGCGTTTGACTTATCCGGGCGGAACCTACACGTTGCCCCGGTACTCTAACTCCCTCATGTCCGATAACGAAGACAACAAGAAGCGCCGACCCCTCAAAAGCATCCCGCCCGAGGGATTCCCGATCAAGATGATCCTTTTCTGGATCGTCGGCATCGGGGTGCTGGTCGCCTTGCTTTACCTCAATCCCGGCCGCACGCCCGAGCCGGTCCGGATGAAGATCCAGCAGGTGGTGCTGATGGCCGAGAAGGGCGAGGTCACGGACGGCACCATCCGGCCGGACGCCACGGGTGGCCGCGACTGGTCGGAAGTGACCGGCAGCATCAACGCCAACACGCCGGAGAACACCACCAGCGCCCCGAAGCCCTTCATCGCCTCCGGCCGCCTGACCGACACCAGCCTGGAACGGCTGCAGAAGACCCAGGCGTTCACCGAGAAGCCGGCGACCACGGTCCTGACGAACCTGATGATCAACATCCTGCCGTTCGTCATCGTCATCGGCCTGCTCTATTTCCTCTTCGTCCGCCAGCTGCGGCAGGCCGGCAAGGGCGCGCTCAGCTTCGGCAAGAGCCGCGCCAAGATGCTCACGCGCGAGAAGGACCGCATCAACTTCACCGACGTGGCCGGCTGCGACGAGGCCAAGGAGGAGGTCAGCGAGGTGGTGGACTTCCTCAAGGACCCCAAGAAATTCCAGAAGATCGGCGGCCGCATCCCCAAGGGCATCCTGATGGTCGGGCCCCCGGGCACCGGCAAGACGCTCCTCGCCAAGGCCATCGCCGGCGAGGCCGACGTGCCGTTCTTCTCCATCAGCGGCTCCGACTTCGTCGAGATGTTCGTGGGCGTCGGCGCGAGCCGGGTCCGCGACATGTTCGAGCAGGGCCGCAAGAACGCGCCGTGCCTGATCTTCATCGACGAGATCGACGCGGTGGGCCGCCAGCGCGGCGCCGGCCTCGGCGGCGGCAACGACGAGCGCGAGCAGACCCTGAACTCGCTGCTGGTCGAGATGGACGGTTTCGACACCCAGGAAGGCGTGATCATCATCGCCGCGACCAACCGGCCCGACGTGCTGGACAGCGCGCTGCTGCGCCCGGGCCGCTTCGACCGCCAGGTCTACATCGACCTGCCCGACATCATCGGCCGCGAGCAGATCCTGCGCGTGCACGCCCGCAAAATCTCCCTCTCCGAGAATGTCGAGCTGGGCATCATCGCCCGCGGCACGCCCGGCCTCTCCGGCGCCGAGCTGGCCAACCTGCTCAACGAGTCGGCGCTGCTCGCCGCCCGCCGGGGCAAGAAGAAGGTCGAGATGACCGACATCGACGAGGCCCGCGACAAGGTCCTGTGGGGCCGCGAACGCCGCCGCGTGATGGACGACAACGAGAAGCGCCTCGTCGCCTGGCACGAGGCCGGCCATGCCATCGTGCAGGCCGTGCTCGACGACGGCACGGTGCCGGTGCACAAGGTCACGATCATTCCGCGCGGCCAGAGCCTCGGCAGCACGACCTACCTGCCGACGAAGGACATCCTCACCCAGCCGAAGAAAAAGCTGCTCAACCAGATCGCGATGGCGATGGGCGGGCGCATCGCCGAGGAACTCGTCACGGGCGACTTCAGCAACGGCGTCTATGGCGACCTCAAGCAGGCCACGCGGATCGCGCGGGCCATGGTCTGCGACTACGGCATGAGCGAGCTCGGGCCGGTGGCCATGGGCGACAACCAGGACACGGTGTTCCTTGGCCGCGACATCACGCGCTCGCAGCATGTCAGCGAGGACACGGCCCGGAAGATCGACATCGCGATCTCCGACATCCTGCACGCCCAGTACCAGCGGGCGCAGCAGATCATCACCGAGCACCGCCCGGCGCTGGACAAGATCGGCGCCGCCCTGCTCGAGCACGAGACGATCGAGGGCAAGCATGTGCTGGAGATCATCCAGCACGGGGAAATCCGCACGCCCATCATCAGCGCCAAGCCGCCGCGGCTGGCCCCGGAGACGGCCAAGCCCGCCGCCGCCCCCGCCGCCCCGGAGCCGGCCGGCGCGCCCGGCACGCCCGCGCCGAGCCCGGCCTGAGCGACGGCTTTACGGTCGGGCTGAGCCGGGCGGAATCGCCCGGCTTTTTTTGTGCCGGGTGACCGGGAGGCGGGACCACCGGTCCCGCGAGGCACGGACGGCGAGGCCTGCAACCTGCGGGACCGGTGGTCCCGCCTCCATTTGAGGGTTGCCGGCCCAGCCCGGCAACGGCACAAGTCTGGCACTTTCTTACTATGAACATCTGCTGCATCGGGGCCGGTTATGTGGGCGGGCCGACCATGGCCATGATCGCGTTGAAATGCCCGGACATCACCGTGACCGTGGTGGACATGAACGAGGCCCGGATCACGGCGTGGAACACCGGCAAGCTGCCGATCTTCGAGCCGGGGCTCGACGAGGTCGTCAGCCAGGCCCGCGGGCGCAACCTGTTTTTCTCCACCGATGTCGCCGGGCACATCAAGCAGGCCGACATCATCTTCGTGGCGGTCAACACCCCGACCAAGACCTACGGCGTGGGCGCCGGCCGGGCGGCCGATCTGCGCTTCATCGAGTCCGTCGCCCGCACCATCGCGGAGCACGCCGAAAGCGACAAGATCATCGTGGAGAAATCCACCATCCCGGTGAAGACGGCCGATGCCATCCAGGCGATCGTCGCGGCGAATGCGAAGGGCCTGAAATTCCAGGTGCTCTCGAATCCGGAATTTCTCGCGGAGGGGACGGCGGTCAAGGACCTCACCAATCCCGACCGCGTGCTCATCGGCGGCGAGCGCACGCCGGATGGCAACCGGGCGATCGAGACCCTGGTCAGCGTCTACGCCCGCTGGGTGCCGCGCGAGCGCATCATCACGACGAATCTCTGGTCGTCGGAGCTCTCGAAGCTCGTGGCCAACGCGTTCCTGGCCCAGCGCATCTCCTCCATCAACTCCATCTCGGCGCTCTGCGAGGCGACCGGCGCGGACGTGGACGAGGTGGCCAACGCCATCGGCAAGGACAGCCGCATCGGCCCGAAATTCCTGCAGGCCTCGGTCGGCTTCGGCGGCTCCTGCTTCCAGAAGGACATCCTCAACCTGACCTATCTCTGCGAGAGTTTCGGGCTGCAGGAGGTGGCGGCCTACTGGAACAGCGTCGTGGCGATGAACGACGCGCAGAAAAGGCGCTTTTCCGGCCGCATCGTGAAGGAGCTGTTCAACACCGTCGCCGACAAGAAGATCGCGGTGCTCGGCTTCGCCTTCAAGAAGGACACCAACGACACGCGCGAGTCCGCGGCGATCAACGTCTGCCGCGATCTCCTGATTGAGCATGCGCAGGTCAGTGTCTACGATCCCAAGGTGCCGGCGGCGGAGATCCGGACGGACACGCTGGGCCGGGGCGTGGACAATCCGCGCCTGCACGTGGCCCGGGACGCGTACGAGGCCTGCGCCGGGGCGCACGCGATCGCGGTGCTGACGGAGTGGGACGAGTTCAAGACGCTGGATTTCGCCCGGATCTTCGCCGGGATGCCGAAGCCGGCGTTCATTTTTGACGGCCGCAACATCCTCGACCTCGCGGCGCTGCGGAAGATCGGCTTCAAGGCGTCGGGGATCGGCAAGCCGCCCGGCGGGCGGCGCGCGGGCGACGTGGCGTGAAGGTTCCGGCGGGGCGCAGCAAGCCTGCGCCCCTGCTGTGCCGTAAGCCAGCTGGTGGATATTTAGAGGACGGGGTGGCCGATGGCCGTAGGGCCGCACCCTGGTGCAGCCGCCGGTTCGCGGCGTGTTACCGGTTCGCGGCTGGACCAAGGTCCGGCCCTGCCGCGAAAGGTAGTATAGCCACCGTAGTTAAACTGCTCCGGCTTCGGGCGATTTGCCCGGCCGGAAGCGGCGCCAGACCACGAAGCCGCCCACCACCGTGAGCAGCAACGCCCCGTAGGCGGAGGGCTCGGGCACGGGCGTGATCTGGTTGTCGTAGCTCTGCCACTTGGTGTCGCTGCCGGTGTAGGTGGGCGAGTCGAACACCACCTGGTTCATCGGCGCCGAACCCGTCAGGTCCACCACGGCGCCCGTCCAGTTGGTGGCGAAGAAAAAGTCGGCGGCGTTCTGCCAGTTGATGATGTTGAGCGTGATGCCGGCGGCGAGGCTGAGCGTGTTGGTGACGTTGAGGGTGGAGGCGGTGCCGCTGAAATCGAGCGTGACCGTGCCGGAGCCCGTAAAGTTCAGATTGGCGATATTCAAGGTGGCGTCGCTGAGCTTCAGCGTCGTGCCTGCGGAGATGTTGACGGTGCCGGTGAAGGTGTTGCTGGCGTTGAAGACGAGGCTCCCGGCCGTGAGGTTGAGCGTGCCGGCGAAGTCGCCGGCGACGGCGTTGACGTTGCTGTTGATGGTGAGCGTGCCGGAGCCGGCCTTGGTGAGGATGCTGGTGGCGCCGCCGGCGAGGAAGCCGGCGTAGGCGGTGCTCGTGCTGTCACCGGCGACGAGCTGGCCGGTGCCGAGCAGGATGTTGCCGCTGCCGGCGATGGAGCCCACGGTTTCCGTCTTGCCGTTGACGTTCAGCACGCCGTCGGAATTGACCGTGACCGCGGCGGTGTCGGCGATCTGGTTGCTCTGCGAGAGCAGCAGCGTGGCGGAATTGGCGGCGCCGGTGCCGTCGCCGACGGTGACAACAGCGGACGCGATCGCGTTGGGCGCGGCATTGTTGAGGGACAGGGTGCCGTCATTGATGGTGGTGGCGCCGGTGTAGAGGTTGGCGCCGGAGAGGGTGAGGGTGCCGGCGCCCATCTTGGTGAGGCCGCCCGTAGTGGCGGTGCTGGCGCCGGAGATGGTCAGGTTGGTGGCCGCGGTGGTGACATCGATGGTGCTGGTGGTGCCGGCGGTCAGGACGAAGTTGCGGTTGGTCGAG